>CANFTB010000004.1 GCA_947449735.1 Chthoniobacteraceae bacterium
CGATTGCGCGCCAATGGAAAAAAACCGATGGTCGCCATCACTGCCACCATGCGAAAGCTCGTGGTCCTTTTTAACCGCTTACTCAACAACCCCAACTTTACCCTTGCCACATGACACAGTTGCTCCGCGTGAACTTCTGTTTTCGGGTTCAATGCAAGTAGGCGACGTTTAAATCTTTCGCAGCTTCCTCCAGCCGACGGTCGCGCGTCCATAGAACGGTTCCCGAAAGACGGGCTGCGACCAAGATTTGAATATCGTTCCAACCGATCCCTTTTCCAAAAAGCTGATGCAGCTCAATGAAACGCATACACTCGTCGATCGTTCCTGTTTTTGTCCTGGGAAGACAACTTAGGGCGGCCAGAGTCTTGGTTCTATTGAGGAGATTGCCAGTGGCCAGCTCGCCAAGGACAACTGGATGGGTGGAAATCAGTCCCTTTTGGAGGGCTTGAGCGAAATCTGGTAGGCCGTGACGGAAGTGGTACATCCAAACGGAGGTGTCAGCGATGATCATTCCTCGGCGGATCTTTCGGAGCGGTGTCGTTTTGGAATAAGGAGCTCAGGCATCTGTCCCCCCAATGAAGCGAGCCGACGGGCAGCCTCTCGTTCGACGAGTGCTTCCAGCCCCATTCGGACGAGTGCTGTTTTTTCCTTCTCTCCGGTATACTCAACGGCAAGCGCGAGTAGGGGCTCGTCGATGTTGAGTGTCGTTCTCATATGCATTAATATGCATCAAATAGATGCATCCGGTCAATGAGAACCCGCGAGGGGACAAGCGTCAAAAACGTCCGGGCAGGAGTGATCTGGCGCCTCTGCTTTCCGTCAGGGCTGTTTGGCGGCGACGTACTTCGCCATCTCCTTCACTGAAATCACCGTGCAGCCCGCCTCCTTGAGGTGGGCCATGTAGCTTTCGAACATGCTGGGCTCGCTGTTCACCCACGGATGTTTGATGTCGGGAACGCCGTGAAAAGTAAGGACCGCGATTTTGCCCTCGCGCGCCTGCTGCACGGCTTCCTTGAACTGCTCCAGCGTGCTGTTGGGTTTGCCGTCGAAGGCTTGCGGCATCGTTAGCGGGTCGTCTTTGGTGGGGTCGAAGGCGCGTGCCCCGCCTGCCCGCGCGAAACGGTAGCCGCGGCTTCGCAGGAACTCGGCGGCCGCCTCGCTGGTCTGATAGCCCGGGTAGCAGAAGCTCGTGGGATGGGGAATGCCGTGCTTTGCGCACTGTTCCTCAATGTGGGTGACCTCCATGGCGAGCCGCTCGGGCGTGAGCTTGGCGACGCCTGCGTGGCTGCGCGTGTGGTTGCCGACCTCAAAGCCTGCGGAGTGCAGGCCCTGGATCTGCTCCCAGGTCATGTAATGCTCCTTGTCCGTGAGGAATTCGAAGCCTTCGGTGACGAAAAACGTCGCGCCGAACCCGAGCTTTTTAAGCAGAGGGGCGACGAACGTGGCGTGGCTTGCGACGGAGTCGTCAAAAGTCAGCACCACGAGGCGGTCGGGGACAGGCTCAAGCGCGCTCGCGCCTGTTGGCCCGGAAAGCACAAGAGCCGCCGCGGTGCAGAGATTCCGCGCGACGGCCGGCCATTGGCGCCATTTCACGATGGACTGGAGCGGCATTGGAGGGCGGTTCTGGGGGGCGGTTCTGGGGGGGCAGGAGAACTCCGCACGGTGACGGATGCAGCGCTTAGTCCCCGAGGAAGCTGACGTCGTCGCACTGCGCTCTGAGGAAACGCGTGGACGGGTCGATTTCGACGGTCAGCGAGTGGTTGCCCGCGGGGATGGAGGCGGTTAGCTGGCCGTCCTTGAGCGGGACAGAGGTTCCATCCAGCCAGGCCGCCTTGACTCCGGTGAGGACCAGGGGCTTGGCGGTCGGTGCGGCTGCCGTGAACTTGGCCGTGGCGAAGGTGCGGCCCAGAAAGAACTCATTGGCCAGCTGTCCGTTGACCAGCGTGTAGGTGGGCATGGAGGCGCGCTGGACCGCGGCGTCCTTGCTGAGCGCAGAGCCTTGATCCGCGTAAAACCACCAGAGGCGCGCCACGTTGCCTTTGCTCGCATCGAAGGGGCCGGGGCGGCCGATCTCGCCCAGGAACGCGAAGAGGTTGCGGCGGGGCACGCCCTCGAGGCCGTCTGCCAGGCCAGCGGGCATGATGCTGCCGATGTTTTCGCGTTTGAGAATGTTCGCCTTGATGAGGGGCTTCTCAAAGCCGGGGCCGGGGCGGATGATGATTTCCGTGGCGGTCTCGCCGGCGGGAATCCCGTTCTCCACCGTGCCGTCCTTCATCGTGAAGGCGAAGGCGTGGTAGCCTTCCTTCACCTTAGCCGCGGGATTGAGGACGCTTTCGATGATGTAGTCCAGCGGCGCGCTGGCGCCGATGCTCGAAAGGTCGGGGCCCAGCTTGCCGCCGGCGCCGCCGATGGCGTGGCAGAGGGCGCATCCGTTTTTGCGGTAAACCAACTCGCCATCGGCGGGATCCGCGCCGAGCTTGATCTGGTTCGTGATCGCGGCGACCTCCGCGGCGTAGTTGCGCGGTGCGTTTGTGGCGCCCGCGAGAGGGGAGATGGCCGCGACCAGCGCCTGGCCGCCGCGTCCCATGCCGCGTGCGGTTTCAAGCGCGGCGGCGTAGGCCTCCGGAGCGAGGCCTTTGGGGAACTCCTTGGCAAGACGCCCTGCGAAGCCCGCGTTTTGGAACATGTCCTTCCAGATCTGCTTGGTCACGTCGGGCGAACCGGCCTCGCCTAGAATGGCCGGCAGCGCCTTGACTGCATCGCCGGGAGCGTGCACGGAGAGCGGGACCAGTGCGCCGCGGCGGACCGCAGGAAATTTAGTTTCGGCGAGCAGTGTGCGGAGCGCGTCGACCGTCGGCTGCTGGCCGATGGAGCGCAGCGCTTTGAACGCCTCTCCGCGCAGCTGGCCGTCCTTTTCAGAGCCCGCGAATTCGGCGAGTTGCGGAACGAACCGCACCAGTTTCCATTCACCCACCAGATTGATGGCGGAGATTTTGACGGCGCGTTCGCCGGAGTTCAGGAAGGAACCGACGGCGCTCAGGTCGCCTTCGGGGCGAAGGTTGCGGGCGCGGGCGGCGTCCACGAGGGCGTTGGCTACGCGGAGGCTGGCTTCCTTGGAGAGCGCGCCCTCCTTGATCAGCGTCTGGTACAGATGGGTGAGTTCACCGACTCCTCCGGCCTGCCCTAGCAGCTCGATCCAAGGGCCGGATCCCGCCTTGTCGATGGAACGTCCTTTGAAAAGACGCTGGATGAACGGCGTGCTGACGACCGGGTCCACGGTTTTTGCCAGAAGGGCGAGGGATGCCTCGTTGTCGGCGACTTTCGCAGGATGCGTGGCGAGGTCCTCGAGCCAGGGACGCGCCAGCTCGTTCAGGCTGGTCCATGCTGCGAAATCGAGAAACGAGTCCTCGGGATCGGAAGGGCGGTTTTTGAGCACCAGATCGGCGCTTTCGGCGGTCGGGATTCTGGCGAGGGTCCGGTAGGCTTCGAGGCGGACCCGGGGGTTGGAATGCTTGAGCAGCGGGGCGATCGCCTTCAGGTCCGTGACGCCGCGCGCTCCGTAGGATTTGCCGATTTCACGCAGTCCGACCTGGACGCTGACGGGGTCGCTGCTGTTGAGCAGTGTGGAGAGGTGCGCGGTGTCGGCGGTGCGTCCGCTCAGCAACCAGGCGGCGTGGCGGCGGGTGACCTCGTCCTTTGCCCACTCGGCAAGGGCCTTCTGAAGATCGGCGACTGGGACCTTGGCGAGCTCGCGGCGGGCCTGTTCAAACTCCCAGCGGTTCGGGGAAACCAGCTTGGCGAGGAGCGCCTCCGTGGAGTTGCCGGCGGGGGACTCCCATTTCAAGGGTTTGCTGCCGGCGGGGGCGATGCGCCAGATGCGGCCGCGCTGCTTGTCGCGGCGCGGGTCGCGGAAGTCGACCTCGCCGTGGTTGATGATGGGGTTGGACCAGTCTGCGACGTAAAGGCCGCCGTCGGGGCCCATCGAGAGGCCGATGGGACGGAAGCTGGCGTCGCTCGTGCGGACGATGTCGGGCATCACCTTGGTGACGTAGCCTGACTTCGGCTTTTCCTCGGCGGTGAAGTCGTTGAAGGCAAAACGCACGATGCGGTGCGCGCGGAAGTCGCAGGTGATGGCGTTACCCTGCCAGTCGGGGGCAAACAGGGGGCTGTTGAGCAGTTCGAGTCCGCAGAACTTCGGATAGGAGCCCGGGCTGATGCTGCTGATGAAACGGCGGGCGCCTTCGGAGGGAGGAAGCACGGCGCCGGGAAAGGACCAGCTGACGCCGTTGCCGTCGGCCCCGGAGGTCAGGAAGGTCTGGCCGTTCACGTCCTCCTGCTGGCCCCAAGCGTTGACGAGCCCCTTGGAGTGGACTTCGAGGCGTTCGGTTGACGGGTCATAGGCGAAGGCCACGCCCGAGTTGGCGCGCACCAACCCCCAGGGCGTTTCGAGGTGCGAGTGGATGTAGATCGTCTGGTGGAAATACAGGCGGCCGTCGATGCCCCAGTGGAGGCTGTGGATGATGTGGTGGGTGTCCTCGGTGCCGAAGCCGCTCAGGACGATGCGTCTTTCCGACATCAACCCGTCGGAGCCGGGCTTGGTGAGGTGGAGCAGTTCGGTGCTTGCGCCCACGAAGCAGCCGCCTTTGTTGTCGGGCGCGACGCCTGCGGGGATGAGCAATTGGTCGGCGACGATGCGGGAACTGTCGGCGACACCGTCATGGTTGGTGTCTTCGAGAAGGATGATTTTGTCGTTGCCGGTCGAGGGGCCGAACTCGGCCGGTTCGTCCTTCATCTGGGCGCCGAGGTCCTCGGGGTTGACCTGGGGATAGGTGTTGGAGGTGGCGAGCCAGAGCTTGCCCGCCGTGTCCCAGTTCATGTGCACGGGCTTTTCCAGAAGAGGATTTTCCGCGAACAGGGTCATTTCCAGGCCCTCACCTAGAGTGAAGTCGGGGCGGGGAAGGGAGGGAAGCGTGGCCAGTTTCGGCGAAGTCTTCGGCACCTTGGGAAGCGCGCTTGGCTTGCCGGCCGAAATGCCGATGACGTTGGCTTCGGCTTTTTCGATGAGCGGGTCGAACTTGGGGATTTCCACGGCGTTCTGGCCCTGCTCGCGCTTTCTAAATCCGAAAATGTAGGTGTAGTTCGCCGGCCGGCTGCGGTGGAAGAAAAGGGAGTTCTTGCGCAGGATGGCTTCGCGCAGGGCCAGTTGGGATTCTGACTCTTTGTCCCAGTTTTGGGCGTCGACCTTCCAGCCGAGCTGGGCGGCCACCCCTTCGGCGAGGGCGCGGTAGCCTTGGGCGGTGAGGTGGATGCCGTTGTCGGTGGCCTGTTCGAGGGCGATCCCGGCGCTTTGTTTCCAGTCGGCACGGATGAAGGGCACCTGTTTTTCGGCCGCCAGGTCGGACATCGCCTTTTCAAAGGCCGTGAGGACGGCGTTGTGTTCGCTCGGGTCGGGCAGCCCCGGGCGGGAGGCGCGCAGGTCCTCGTGTTTGACCGGTCCGAGGAAGACAAAGCGCACCTTGCCGTTGGGGCTGGACTGGGTGATCAGCTCCATCAACTGGACGAGGTCGTTTTTGAATTTCTCGGGGCTGTGGTCGTTTCCGTAGCGGGCGGGGTCCGGGTTGAGCGTCGGGTCGTTTTTGCTGTAGGTGAGGCTGTCCAGACTGGCGGCCATGCCGTAGCCGAGAATCGCCACGGTGGGTTTGACCACCTCCAGCTGTTCCTTGAGGCTGTCGACTCCCTTGGCCACCGGGTCAAAGCTCGCTCGGGAAGCGCCGAGCGGGCTGTCGCCGCTGTATCCCAGATTGCGGACGCTGAACTTTTTGCCGGCGAACTCACGCCGCATCTTGGCTTCGAGATAGCCGTAGTTGTTTTCGCGTTCGATGAGCACGTCGCCGATCAGCAGCACGCGGTCCTCATCCTGGATGACCAGCTTCGGTTGTGCGGCAAATCCCGCCACGCTGAGGCAGGCGGTAAAAATCAGGGCGAAGGAACGGGCGCGGAGGAAACGTGTGGCGGGCATGGTTAATGGAAGGGAGAACGTTGGACGGGGGGCGGAAAAGAGGAGAATCAGGGGGCTTTGGGGTCGGATAAACCGGTCGGCCGGCGTAGACTCCTAGAAGCAACTCGGCACCCCCCTGATTTCTTAGCTCGTGAGCCGAAGCAGTAGAGAAAAGGGGATCTCACGCGGGGCCGCGGAGGGTGCGAAGGAAAATTATATAAATAAATGAAGCAAAACCATTTATTTTCCTCCGCGGTTCCGCGGCTCCGCGTGAACCTCCGTTACTCGGGAGGGGCCGGGTGTTTTGAGAAAAGGGGGGAGGTTTTTTGAACTATCGGGAGTGTGTCTGGCCGCTCTGCTGGGGCAGGGAGAGGTTTGGAGATCCGGCCGGGAGCAATCCAGCGCGCATCTGCTCGAGCTCGGCCTGGATGGAATCGTTGGCGACGGCGTATTTCTCCATCAGCGCCTGCCCAGCGGGCGCGGTTGAGGAGGAGAGTTCCTCGTACGCTTCGGCGACGCTTTCCTGTTTTTTGACCGACTTTTCAAGATCGTCCAGCGCTGCGAGTCCGCCCTTGTTGGACTGGAAGGCGGAGGCCGCCTTTGCGAGGTCGGTGCGGATCTTGGCGGCGGAGGCGCGCGCCTGCAGCTGGGTGATGTTGCCCTTGGCGGTGGCGACTTTGAGGCGGGCGGCGTTAAGCTGTTCCCGCAGCTTGGTCACCAGATCCTTGTTGGAGGCGACTTGTGCGGCGTGGTTCTGGGCGACCTGCTCGGCCTTCTGTTTGAGGGTGATCGCGTCGCGGGCGTCCGATTCGTTGCCTGCGCGCAGGGCGGCGGCGGCGACGGCCTGATATTTGGCGACATCAGCAGCGCTGTCGGCCGCTTGTTTTTCGAGGTTTTTGGTCTCGGCGATCAGCGTGGCGATCTTGGATGTGAACTCCTCGATCTGTTTTTCGCTGTCCGAGATGGCCAGCTTGCCGTCGCGCACGGGATCGGACATGGCCTCGGCGGCTTCCTTGTTTTTAGCGCGGAACCAGTTGAAGAGGGCTTGAAAAACGTTGTCGGCCATAAGGTTTTGAGAGCTGAAGGTGGATGGACTGGAGACGGACGGGGGATTAGTGCGAAGAGCCGCCGAGGGTGAGCAGTTCCTGGCTGAAGGCGAGCGCCTCCAGAAGCTTGTCCACTGCGAAGCTGATTTCCGCCTCGTGCAGGTCGGACGTGAGCAGGGTGTCGGTGAGTACCAGGGGGCAGTGTTCTATCTCGGTGTCGCCTTCGGAGGCGCCGATCACGGCGAAGGCATAGGGGCTGATCTGCATGTTGGCGTCCAGCGCGGCCAGACTGATCTGGGCTACGGCGTCCTTGGGCAGTTCTCCCAGTTGCGCCACCTGGCAGGTGATCTGCAGGAGATTGCCGTGAAAGGTGAACCCGGCGGTGAAGGGGGTCTTTTCAACGCCCAGGGAAATGAAAACGGAGTCGGCGGAGACCTCGGTGGCGTGGCCCCGGGATTCCAGAAGGGAGGCGAGCAGCGAAGGGGTGTTGATGGTCATAAAAAAGGATGAATACGGGAGGCTTTCAGAGAAGGGGAGCGGAAACGAGGACGAATGGAAAGTTACAATCCTAGCACATCGACTTCGGTCGAACGGACGGGGCAGCCGAGGAAAAACCTTACAAAACTGTTTTGGCTGCGCTGTTCGCCGGTTTCTAGAATGAGAAACTCGGGGTTTTCGGTGGCCTGGGACGTCCGGTATTCGACGACCGTCGCGAGCAGGGGCTTCTCCAGACCGGCGCGGGCAGGGGTCTCGGAGTAGTTGCACTGCAATTCGCCCTGAGTCTTCAGGGTGTAAATGAGTTCCACCGGCGCCCCTCCGGAGGCAACTGGAACCTCCTGCCGGATGGTTTGGGTGTAGCGCAAATCTGACGGCTGGAAGGAATCGGGGTTCGCCGGTGCTTGAAACAACCAGTGCATTCCGCGATCTAAAAACTCGGGACGGGTCCCCGCCTGGAGGTCGGACGGCTCGAAGTAGAGGTACAGGTCCACGAGGCCGTCGACGATTTTGGCCATCAGAAAAGTCGTTTGTTCGGAGTCCCCCAGAGTGAAGAGCAGGTGGCAGGAAAGACCGTTGAGCTGTTGACAGCGGGCAATGCTCTGAACGGTGTAGTCGATGCCGCGCACGCCGAGTCCCCTGCGCATCGAGTCCTGAATCCCCTGGGCGTCGCTGATGGTGATAATGCTCTGCGGTTTGATGGACTGCCAGTCGGCGGGATTGTTTTTGTCCATGAGGTTCTGGGGGGGCTGGGGGGCTGGGGTGTTCTGGGGGGGGGGAAGGGAAGGACGCTGGTTCTGAGTGCTGTTGGAAATCTCAGCGAAAGCTGCGGATGAGCAGGAACGCCCCTGCGGCCAGAACAACGATGCAGGCGACTCCGAGAAAGGATCCGGTTCCCGAACCTTGGGCGCCTAGCGGACCGTATGGATACATTCCGCTGCCTCCGTAATAACCGTAGTCGTAATTGTGGTTCCGCATCAGGGCCCCCAGCATGACGGCGTCCCTGACGACTTCGTATGCGCGCCAGCCTCCGCCGTCCCAGTACCCGTAGCCGCCGCGGCCGACGTCGTATTGCACGGGATAGGGGCGGTTGTCGACCATGACTGTCTGCGGAATGTGAGCCGGGCGTGAGGCGGGCTCCTTGGAAAAGGTCGAGGGGTAGTTTTGAGCGTGTTTGGATTCGAAGTCGCGGACTGCCTCGCCGCGGCTCGAAAACTTGGCGCCGCTTTCGCCAGCCTTCCGGCCAAGCGCAGCGTCGGTGCGGCTGGAGGCGGCGGAAGAGCGTTCGTTGGACGCGGAACCGCTCCGCGCGCTGGAGGAGCTTTCAGAGGTTCCGCTGAAGCGGGAGGAACTGCCCCAGTTGGAGCGTCCCGAGGAGGACGAGTTGCTGGAATCGCTGGAGGAGGAACTGGAGTTGCCCGAGTTGCTGGAGGAGGAGCCTCCTCCCGCGCCCCACGAAGAGCCATTTCGAGAGGCTCCCCCGCCGTTGGAGCCTCCGCTGTTTCCCGAGTTGTTTCCAGAGCTGTTGGAGCCTCCGGACCCCCAGGACGAGCTGCCAGCAGGGCGCGACCCCGGGTTTGAGGGCGTCGGAGAACTGGAAGGGCGGCTCCCCCCCCAGGAGCTGCCTCCGCCCGAGGAACCGCGGCTGCCGCCGCCGAAACTACTGCGGCCACCACCACCTCCTCCTCCGGAGGTGCTTCTCGCCCAGACGGCATCGGGCAGCGCCGCGAGAAGGGCGAGGATGCAGAGCAGTCGGATGACGGGTTTCATCATGAAGGGCAGTCTGTGGACGGGGTGTGGACGAAATGGTGGGCGAGTGGGGGACTGCGGCTGAACCGATTCGAGCGCTAGTGGGTGATCACCCGGGCCAGAAGCAGAGAGACCGCGATGAAGCATCCGGCCGAAAGCAGGCCGGCCGCTGGGTTCTTGTCGCCGGCCACCTCTTTGGCGAGCGAAGTGCCGGGTAGGAAAAGGCGTCCCGCAATCACTGAAGTGCAGAACAGCAGCACCAAGCCTGCCGCGGCGATCATCAGAGTCAGGAGGCTTTCTTTCAGGAGCTCACCCGAGGCCCCAGTCAGGGCGGCGTCGATTAGGATGCCGAGAGCGATTAAGAAACCGGCGAGGCTGCAGCCGGCGGCGAGGTTGTCGTGGTTTGCGATGGTGCCCTGAACGTCGTAGCGGATGGTTCGGTTGTAAAGCTTGGTGCCGACGATGAGGACGCATTGTCCGAGCGCCCAGAACACCAGCAGATCGCGAAGGGCCAGCAACCGGGAGGCGCTTTCACCGGAAAGGGCGCCGCGCAGAATCAGCCCGGCGGCGATGCAGCCGCCAGCGAGGACGGCGCCCGCGCCCGTGTTCCGGTCCTCCACCATTTCCCGGGTGACCCCAAACTTGGAAACTACCACGTTGGAGAGAATCCACGCGCTGGCCCGCATGAGGCACGCCACGAGAACTCCCTGAGCGGCGAGCCAGCCGAGCGCGCTCAGAAGTGGCTCCCATCCCACGGCCGGGTCCCTCGGGTAGGCGCCGGTGAGTGCCAGCGTAACGCCCAGAAGGTAGCCGGTGAGCGCCAGCCCGAACGCAGGATTGTCTTTTTCCATCAACTCCTTGTGGAAGTTGAAGTGCTCCGTCTTCTGATAGAGCGCCTTTGCGAGCCACAGGGAGGCGAAAGCCACAAGAAACAGCGGCAGGCTCCAGCCTATGCGGTCGAGTTGGGGTAGGAGGTCGGTGGCAAAATTCATGTCTGAGAGCTTGGCAATGTACACCGGCGAGACCTCCCCGCGGTGGGTTCGTTTAAAGAATCGTTTTGGCGGCTCGGAAGTTGCCTGGCTTGGGGCTCCGAGCTTCAGTAGACTGCCACTCTGGCGTTATTCCGGCTGGTTCAAATGGCGGCGGGCGAAGCGCAGGTACTGTTCCCAGTCGTAGCGCGTCACATCATGAATGCCGGTGCGGATGTGGTAGGCGACGGTGTCGCCCACGGGAGTGTCGATGGCCGGTTGTTCGGCGACGCCGTAGCCTTTTTTGCCAAAAAGGTTGAAAGCCGGTTCGGCATGGAGGCCGGAAAGGAACTCGCCCTTGGGATCCGCCCAGCGGTCTTCAACCGCGCTGGCGATGTACACGGCGCGGGGGGCGGCAAGCGCGATCAGCATGTGACTGTCGACCGGGCAGGCGGATTCATTGTTCGCGTAGGAGCTGTAGGTCTTGGTGAACCAGTGGGGGAATGCCTTCGTGATGACGGCCGTTGTCTCGCCGATGTTGCGGCGCATGAGCGCGGCGCCTCCCTCGCCCGAGTTGTTGGAAACCACCACCTTGAAACGGCGGTCTTGGGCTCCCGCCCAGAGCGACGTCTTACCTAGACGAGAATGTCCGATGACGGCCAGTTTCTTGGCGTCTACGGCGGGCTCGGTCGCCAGATAGTCTGCAATCCTGCTCAGTCCCCAGGCCCAGGCGCCGATGGCACCCCAGTCGCCTTCCTTCCACTCCGTCTGGCTTCCATTCTTGCTCATGGTTCCGCGTAGACCGTCTTTCCAGCCGTCGGTGTGGTCGGGTTCGACATCGCCGTAGTAATAGGTGGCTACTGCGAAGCCCTCCGCCATCGCCAAGTCCAAGGGCCAGCGTTTTGCCTCCGTACCCCGGCCTTTTTCCGTGGCCCGGTTGTTGGCGACCGCGTCGTCTTTACCCTGCCGCATCCAGCGCGTGGAAAGGGGAACGTCCGGCTCCGGGGAGACGGCGTGGTTTCCTCCGAAGTTCGGCCCGACGAAGCAGGGCACCGGCCCCTTGGCTTCGTTTGGGATGTGCAGCATGAGCTCCAACCCCTGCCATTTTGGGTAGTCGGCCAGTGAAATACGGACCAGCTTGCGCGTGGCCTTGCCTTCCAGGGCGTCCTTTTTGACCGCCAGCGTTTCGAAGACGACCTTGCCCCATTGGGTCGGGGTCTTGCCGAACACATGCTGTTCGTACAGCGAGAGCACCGCGGGCCGTCTTTTCTGGATCCAGTCGGTGGCTGTCTTGATTTCGACACCCGCCGGGGTCCTCAGCAGTTCGGGCAATGCATAGGGGGGAATGGCGGCCTCGTCGTAGTTGACCTGCTTTGGCTGGGGCGGCGGCGTCTGCGGAGACTGCTGGGCCTGGACTGCGGGGGAAAGAAGGGCGGCGGCCAGGCTGGGAAGAAGGAGGAGAGTGCGCATGGTGGGTCCGGGGTGGATGACACCTGTCTCCCTCTCAGATTTGCGCCCCCGAGGCCAGCACGCAATCATCCCTGATCCCGAAAACGGAAGTTCACGCGGAGGAGGCGAGTCGCGGAGGGGATTAAAAGTTTTTGTTTCAGTGGTTTATATGGTTTCTCTCCGCGCCCTCCGCGGCCCCGCGTGAGATCCTCTTTTCTCTAGTGCTGCGGTATTCAGGCTGATGCGTCCCTTATGCCGGCGCCGCGATCTGCCGCAGTGCGTCTTCCGAGCCCGAAAGGTCGATCCTGCCGCTGGACCGGGTGATCGCCGTGTACAGCAGGTTCTTTGTCAGAAGCGCCGCCTCGGCCTGTCTCGGAAGCTCGATTGCAATGTGTCCCCATTCCGAACCCTGGCTTTTATGAATGGTCAGTCCGAAGGCGGGTTTATAGTCGGGCAGTTGCGCGAGCGGGATGAACCTGGGGGCGCCCTCTGCCGAGGGAAATACCGCCATTGCGGCGGCGGATCCGTGTGTTTCACCGATGGCGATCCCCACGTCGCCGTTGGTCAAACCCAGCGCGTGGCTGTTGCTTTGGATGATGACGGGGCAGCCGTGCGGAAGGTTTCCGGTTTTGAGGGCGCGCTCCGGGGTGAGCAGACGGATTCCCTCTGCGTTGGCCCGGTCGACTTGCGCGTTGGTGCTGCAGAGCAGTTGGAACCGAGAGAGCATTTCGAGCGCTTCCCTCGTCAGCGCCTCGGGGGTGGCGGGTGAGAATCTGGCCCAACTCCGGGCGGCGTCGGACCATTCGGTCCACTTCGCGTGCAGCACTTGGGAGCGGAGTTGGTTGGTCGCGTCGTGATGCCAGCGGAGTTTGCCGGAGTGCGTCTCGAAGCATCTCTGGATTTGTTCAAAAGTCGCCTGGGTTCCGGGCCGCACAAGCGCTGCGAGATCCAGCACCCAGCGAGCTTTCATGGCGCGGCGGCTGAATTGCAGTCCGAAGACGAGACCGGGGAGGGGGCCGCGCGCGCCCGGTGCCTCTGTCGCGGGAGCAGCGCCTGAGTCAGGCCCCTTGTCGGCGGGCAGTCCAGAGCGGTAATGCTCGCTCACCGTCTCGGGCGAAAGCCCCAGCCGTCTGGCGATGCGGGTTGCGGTATCGTCCGGGAGCAGCGCACGGCGTCCGCGCTGGACCAGTTCCGCGAGGATGCCGCCGACTTCGACGCTTTCCAGCTGGTCGCTGTCTCCTAGTAGCAGGAGCGAGGCGTTCTCGGGCAGAGCGCTCACGAGGGCCCGCATCAAGGAGAGGTCCACCATGCTCGCTTCGTCCACGAGCACCAGCCGGGCTTCAAGGGGACGGTTGGCGTTTCTGCGGAATGGTCCCCCGCGTTCCGGCGGAATGGGCCCCCATTCGAGCGCCTTGTGCAGGGTTCGGGAGCGGATTTGCTTGAGGAAAGCGGTCTCCTCCGGGCTCAGGTTTTGCAGGTGTTCAATCGCATTGAGAATGGACTCGCCGATGCGGCAGGCGGCCTTTCCCGTAGGCGCGGTGACCAGGATTTGTTCCGGGAGCAGATCGGGCTGGAGGCGTTTGCGGACCGCTAGCAGGGCGGCGGCCGTGGCGGTCTTTCCAGTGCCCGGACCGCCTGTGAGGACGCCAACGGGAACGTCCAACAGGGCGGCGATGGCGAGGCGCTGGTGGGCGTTGTCGAAGATGACGGCGCCCGAGGCGTCTGGAATGACCTGGTGCGGGAGTACGGAGTTGATCGCGGGCTCCACCAGTGCGGCGTCAAAGGTCGCGGAGGCCTGGTCGAGGCGTGTTTCGAAAAAGCTGCGGACCCGCGCCGCGTGGCCGGCGTAGCGCGGCAGCAGGACGAGGCCGTGTTCCAAGGCAAAGAGGTGGGGGTGGGACCGGACCGCGGCGAGGTCCTGCTGGGTGAGGCGGAGTTTGGAGAGTTCGAGCGCACCCTGACCGGCGGCGGCGGCGCAGAGCAGTTTGGCCAGCAGCTCGACGATGGCATCCCCGGGCGGGGTGGCATCCGGTGGAAGGTTTGTGAGGCAGGTGACCCTCGCGAGGTCCAGAAAGTCTTCGTGGTTCATGGACGGGTGGATTGGAACGGGGCGCCAAGGTGCTCGATCGCTTCCAGTGAGGGACGCTCGAACCAGAGGCCTTGTTTGGGAAAGCCGCGGACGAAGAGGTAGGCGACGCCGCCGAAGTGCCTCTCGAAATCGTAGTCTTCAAGGTGGCACTGGAGGTGGCGGTGCAAAGCCAGCGCGTAAAAACGGGCCTGCAACAAATAGTGGTGTTCCAGCATGGCCTGCCGCAGAGCGCCGGGGGCGTAGTCTTTCAGGAGATTGCTTTTGTAGTCGGCGACAAACCAGCGGCCTTCGTGCTCGAAGATCAGGTCGATGAAACCCTGAAAGTAGCCGGAAAAATCGCCGAACCCCCAGTTGGCGATGCCTGCCGCCCAGTGCTTCAGTTCGGTTTCTCCGTCGATGCCGGGGTCTTTTAAAATGGCCGCCGAAAGGGCCTGCGGCTCGAGCCGGTCGACCGGCAGGTGAAACTGCATTTCGGTGATGCAGCTCTCACGCAGCGCCCGCAGGCAGACCGGTGTATGCGCTCCAAGCTGCAGGGAGGTGTCCAGGATCCCGTCGAGGGCTTGTTCCCAGAGTTCCGCGTTCTTGAAGTAGCCGACGGCCTCCGCGAGGTCCTTTCGGTTTCCCAGAAAGTCCTCCAGCGCGCTGTGCAGTTGATCTCCCAAAACCGGACCGGCGTCTCCCAGCTCCGCGAGCATGTTGGGAACCCCGTCCTCGGGGGTATGCGGGGCCCGGGATTGGTCTGAGTCGCGGTCGGCGGAGGCGTGGTCTTCCTGATCCGTCCGGGCGAGGCTGGAGAAACTGTTGGTGCGCTGCAGGGGAAAGGCGTAGGCGGGCAGCGCGGTCGGTTGTCGAAGGTCCAGAGGCGGGGGGAGCAGCAGGGAGCGGCGGGCTGACGCTGGGTCTGGCGCGGCTTCCGGTTGCTGGACTTTCCCGAGAGGGAAACGGGAAAGTGCTTCCTCCCAGGCGGAGGGGGCGTTGCTCTCGCTCAGGCCCAGTCCGGCGAGATGGGTGAGGCCGCTTTGATCCGCCCCGTTTTTGTGGCTGGCACTTCCTTCCTTAACCGGCGCCAGGCCCAGGTACAGCCTGTGGCGCGCCCTTGTGAGCGCGACGTAGATCTTGCGATGTTCCTCCTCGTCCTCCTGTGTCATCGCGACGCCGAGGTTCTCCTTGAGGTCTTGGGAGCCCACGTCCAGAAGCCAGCCGTTGTGTGTGCGGCGCAGGGCGAACGGGCTGGATTTGCGTTTTTGAACGCTGCGCACATCCCAGAGGAAGGGGCAAAATACGATGGGATATTCCAGCCCCTTGGAGCTGTGGATGGTGACGAGTTGGACGGTCGGGCTGTCCGTTTCCAGCTTCATCAACGCGGATTCGTTGGAGTCCGGATCGTCGTTGGTCGACTCGGGGGCGCTTGCGGTGAGGCGTCCCAGCCAGAGGGCAAGGGCTGCGGCACCGCGGCGCCCGCGTCCGTGTTCATGCTGCAGCAGGGAGCCGATCTGTCGCCAGTTGGTCATCCGGCGTTCGCCTTCCGCCGAGTTCAGGTTGGCCTCGACGATGGTTTGTTGGCCGAGTCGCTTTAGGAGCAACGGCAGGGGGCCTGAGCGGGAAAGTTGCGCAAGTTCGGACCTGAAGGCTTCACAGCGTTTTGCCTGAGCTTCCGCGGAGGTTTGGATCGCATAAAGCTCCTCAGGCGCTTCGCCGCCGAGGGGGGTGCCGAGGAACGCAAGCAACATGCCGAGGACGTTCCCGCGCCTTTCCAGGGCAGCGTAGAGGTGCAGCCATGCGAGGATGTCCCGGGCCTCATCGCTTCCGAACACACTGCCCAGCCCCTTGCCGGATGCCTGGCTCGGGATGCCGACTTGCGTGAGCTTTTGACGCACCAATTGCAGGTCCTTGTGTCCCCCGGCCAGCACGGCGATGTCCCCCGGGGTGAGCGGGCGCATCTGCTTGGAGTGCCGGTCGGCGATCTGGACTCCGGCACTCAGAAGACGGTGGCATTCGGCGGCCACCTGTTCGGCAAGGCGCGACTTGGCGAATTCGCGTTTCGTGGTGCCATTCCACTGGAAGACCAGCGCCCCCAGATTGTCGGGATCCGCGATGCGTGAGCCAGGCTCCGCAGCTTCGACAACCGTGTACTGGGTGGGGGCGTCCGGGTTGAGGTTGTCCGGGAAGGTGAATGTCCCTGTGTAGAGGGCGTTGAGCGCTTCGATGAGCGGGCCGTCCGAGCGGTGGTTTGTTTGCATCGGGCTCGTCGGTTGGGCGCGGGCTGCCAGCCGCTTGTAGCTTGCGAGGTCGGCTCCGCGGAAGCGGTAGATGCTCTGCTTGGGATCGCCGATGACGATGAAGGAGAGCGTATGGTCGTTCAGAAAGAGGGCTTCGAAGACGCCGATTTGAGCGCCGTCACTGTCCTGACACTCGTCGATGATGGCCGCTCTGAGGCGTTTTCGTACCGCCAAGGCAAGGGCGCCGTTCTCGCCTTGCACGCTGAGCGCGTTGTGGACCGTTTTGACGATGTCGTCGTAGCCTCGCACTCCGGCGTCCAATTTGGCTTTTGGAAAACGATCCGCGATGGCTTTTGCTAGAGTGCCCTCCTGGTTGTCCCCGAAGCAGCGTTCGTCGGCTGGCTGCGAGGCGCTCGCCTGCGCAATTTTCAAGAGGCTGTCGTACTTGGGCACGCCGGTCGCCGACATCCGCATGGCTTGGTCGTCCACCAAGGGCTGGAGGAGGCTGGTGGTGTCCTCGACGAGGCGGAGCCCCGAGTCGCATCCCAGTTCGATCGAGTGCCGCGCGATCAGGGTCTGGCAGAAGCCGTGGATGGTGGAGATGGGCGCGAGATCGAACCCGCTGAGGGCCTCGGTCAAATGCAGCGAAAGTTCGCTCAGCAGCTGGGATGCCGGCCGTTCGGTTTCGCTACTGAACTCAAGGTGCCGCGCCACAATCCTCGCCTCCGGCCCGTCCTCCGGGGACGCGTCGTTTTGGAGAAGCCGGACCGTTTCCAGCGCGTTCCTGAGGGCGACGAGCAGGCGCTCTTTTAGTTCGGCAGTCGCCGCCTTGGTGAAGGTGCTCACCAGAATCTCCTCCACTTTCAGTCCGTGCTCTATCAGGAGGCGCAGCCACAGGAGTGTGATGGAATACGTTTTGCCCGTGCCGGCGCTGGCCTCGATGGAATGGGCGCCGGTGAGCCGTTGGGTGTGTGGATCAAAAGGCATGGGATTACGAGAGGCCTGCTTGTTTTTTCCAGTCGTTGAAAAACTCTGCGAGGCGCCAGGCCAGGGGGTGCCGGCTTTCTGGAAGGCCTGAGCCAGCCGGCAGCGACGGAGTCCACAGGAGCGGGTTCGCGCATCCGCGGAAAGCGTAGCGGGTGGATTCAAGTTCGGCGTCCGCGGGCGAATCATTTTGGTCATGGGTCCATTTTAAGTAACCCGTATCAAGTGCGGTTTGAATGTCGTCCTGAGTGAGTGTCGTGAGTTTGGCGACGCTCTTCAGGATGGCCTCCGTTGTTGCCGGCCAGAAGGGCAGGGGAAGGCGGCGCGCCGTTTGGTAGAGGGGCAACAGGGACTCGAGCAGGGCTCGCGCCGCTTCGGGCTGGGGCAGCCTGATGGAGGTCGGCTTTTTTACGTTTTGGAAGAAAAACTGAACCTGGTCCGGAGTCTGGTCCGGGCATGTCTCATAACTGGCCGAAAGCACCAGCGCGTCCAGGCACAGCAGCAGCTCGTTTTTGAACCCACGCTTGGAGGCCGAGTAAAAATGCGCGGTTTTGGCGCCTTCCCGAAGATACCATCCATTTCGAAGCTGGCCCTCCATAGTCCACGTTGTGAGGTTCGGGCCAGGAGACTTCAGTGCGAGCTGAATCGTCCGGTTGATTCTGTCGGAGGGCCGAAAAGGCTCTCCAGCGAGTTTGGGCAGTTCGTCGAGCAGATCCGTTGCCACGGCCTGCCCGATGGTCTCCCTAGGGATGTCGCCGGCTGCGCAAAAATGTGTGATTAGTTCCTGCTCCGGGCCGCCCTCAACGCGGGCTGAGAGGAGGCGGTCGCGAAGGTTCCACTTTTTGAGACCGTTGAGTTTCAGCAGGTCTCCGCTTTCGAGTTCCTCGGGTGTTTCGGGGAGCCGCACGCCGAGGCGCTCCAAAAAGAGCCGGGCCGGCTCCTTGATGAGTTGTTGAAGTGCGTTCAGGCTGATCCGGCAGGCTTCGGACTCCGTTTCGGAGGGTAGCAGGTGGGTCCACAAGCCTGCGTAGGGAGGAAGTCCGGACATCTGGTTGAGGACCTGCGCGGCTCCGGCGTCACTCGAAAGGCGGCTTCTTGAGCTGGAGTTTTGAGCCGCGGAAAAGGCTCTCGGGCTGAATCCATTCAGCGGGTGCTCGAAGGTGATCTGCTTGTGAGGCTTTGTGCCTTGTTTTGAATTTGCGGCCGGATGCAGCGTTTGGTCCACCGCCTGCAGCAGGTCCGCAAGGGCCGTGGACGGGGGGCGTTCCTTGGAGTCCTCGTCGGAGCGGCCCTGGTAGCTGAGGACGAGCCGCTCCCGGCATCCGAGAACCGCGAGAAGAAGGGCGTGCCGGTCGCTGTCCCGTTTCGAGGGGTCGCCAGTTTTGCGCGATTGAGACAGTGGGTTCCACGCGGGCCGGTCGTCGTTGCCGGGAAAGGTGCCGTCATCGAGTCCCGCAATCAGGATCATCCGGGCCGGAACCCCGGCATAGTGTTTGATGTCAGCTACGCAAATCCCCCCGGGACCCCGCGCTCCGGATTCTCCGATGGAAACCAGTTTTTCACCCAGCAGTCTGAGATAGGCATCGGGAGTCAGCGGCGGATTGGATTCGGGGACGCTTTTTTCCAGTGCCGGCAGGATGGAATTGCTGAGTTTGATGAAGTGCTGTGCCGCTCCCGGATCTGAGCAGTCCATGAACGTGTCGACAAGGGCGCTCAGCCGGGTGTTCCACTCCGACATGGGGAGGGGTTCGTTCCGGTTCCAGAGGTTGCGCGAAGCCTGCAGGGCGTTTGCAAAGCGGGCCAGCTGGGCGAGTCCTTTGAGCGAAAGCCCGGCCGCGCGCTCCAGAGGAACCGTCGGGTCCGCTCCGTGGGGTAGGGGAATAACGGATCCCACTTGCTCTTGCTCCACCAGCGAGCCCAGGCCGAGGCGTTGCAGGGCCCAGCAGAGGTTCCACCTGTTTTCCGTGATCTCCTGAAAAGAGGACCGGTGCGCCGGGTCGATTCCCCATCTGAAATTCGCGTCAGCCAGCCAACTGACGAGGTCCTGGCCGTCTTCAAGCGTTTCACGAAAACCGAACTTTGCGCCGATGAGCGGATGCTCAATCAGCACCTGGAGATCTTCGAGACCGAGACGGCCGCGTATTTTTTCCAAGAGCAGCGAAACGCCCTCCGCAAGGGCGGACGGCACAGCCTGCCCCGAGCCTTGCAGGCGGAAGGGAAGGCCGCCATGGGCCGGGTCGTTTGTGCGGAGGGCCGCTTCAACGAAGGGTGCCTGGCGCTTGGGGTCCGCTAGCAGCAGCAGGATGTCCTCGTAACGGAGGTCCTGCAGCTCGTCGCGGGCTTGCAGGATCCGGTCCCGGCAAACTTCCAGTTCCCGCAGGGTGCTGTGGCAGGAGTGCACGGTGAGGGAGGCGTCGTCGCTGGCGAGCGCGAGCCGTTCGTCGAACCCGAGGGGGGCCGAGCGTCTGCAGGAAAGCTGGAGTCTGCCGAGAAGCGAATCTGCGGGGGGCGGGCTTTCACAAAAACTGCCGCCGTCTCCCTCGCTCAGGAAGGAATCGCTGAGCTGGCGGTGCAAATCCTGGGAACAGCGGCCGAAGGCCCAAAGCATTCCGCCGGGATAAAAGCTGGGGTCCCTGTTTTCGGAATCCTCCTCGGAGCCTTCCTCGCTTACCTCGGGCATGCGGCTCTTGCGCCCGCGTCCGCGGGTGGTGCAGTCCGCCCAGTATTCCTCGCTCGGAGACAGGGCAAAGAGATGCAATCGCCCCGGGGCTTGTTCCGCCAGAACCGCCGTCATCTGAACGAACCGTTCGTATTGCAACCGGGGAAGTCCCGCGTCCAGGCACACCCAGAGGTGGGGCACCCCGCCGCGCTGTTCCCAAGAGGCGATCCAGTGCTGCACTGCCCGCCCGAACTCCGCGGGTTCCTGCGAGCCGATGTGCGACTGCAAAATCTCCACAATCGACGGTACTTTGCAAAGCGCCTCCAGGAAGGATCCCGCAGCCCACCGCTCCCCCGACACCCTGCACAGATATGCGTCATCCACCGCCCGGGCCAGCAACCCCGACCAGTCCAAAACCGCCGCCGAAACGGGCGAAAGCACGGCCCCTTTCGGCACCGGACAATCCGCCGCCGCCTGCGACTCGCAAAGCGCCGGCAACTCCGCCGCAACGGCCAGGCGCAGCCGCTCGAAGTTGAACCGGGTTCCGCTTCCCGCCGCTGCCTGCTCGACCAGTTCACGCAGTTCCACCTCCTGGCTGTGGCTGGCGATGCCCGCCCGCCGGGTCCACAGGCGCAGCAGTGCTTCCGCCCGCCCCTTTCCGGGCAGGATCAGCCAGTGGCGCGCCCGCGGATCCCGGATCCGGGCAAGCTCGCGGCTCATGGATTCAAGGAGGGCGTCTGGGGTTTCGGAATGAAAAAGCATGGCGGTGCCCTCGGGGGCGAACCCCCATTATAGCACACCCACCGAAAAGACCTCTCCGCATCTGAGGCGACCCCGCGACCCCACGGTGGTCCTACCTGCGGGGGCCTCCGCCCTCCAAGCGCCCGTTACTCCCCGAGTGACAACTCCGCCGAATGCAACCGGGTGCAGCGGATCCTGTCCCGGAGCTTCCGCATCCCCAGTTCCAGCCGCGTTTTCACCGTCCCAAGCGGCGTCTTCGTCCGCGCCGCGATCTCCTTCTGCGTGAGCCCGTCAAAGTACACCATGCAGACCGTCTCCCTCTGGCTTTGCGGCAGGCGCCGCAGCGCCTGATCCAGCAGCCAGCGTAGCTCCGCCAGCCTGACCATTTCCTCGGACTGGTCCCCGTCCGCCACCCCCTGCGGGATACCCGCCCCGTCCAGCGCCAACCGCGCCTCCGCCCGCTCGTGGCTGCGGCGCTCCCGCAGGTGGTCGATCGCACGCCGCCGCACCAGTGTCACCAGCCACGCCACCGGCCGCGCACGCTCCGGATGGTAGGAGGACGACCGCTTCCACGCCTCTGAAAACACCTCCACCACCACATCCTCCGCTTCCGAGGGGTTGTGCAGCACCCTCAGCGCCTGCGTGTACAGCAGCCCCGCATACCTTCGCCACAACTCCTCAAGCGCCGCCCCCTCCCCGGCCTGCATGCGCGCAAGCACTTCCTTGTCTTCATCCGCCCCTTCAACCCCTCCTCCGGACTCCTCTGTGTCCACATGGTCAGCCCCGTTTCCCTCGCCCTGTGAGGCGCCCGCGCCGTTCCTCTCCGCCCCGCCTAGCCCTCGTTCCTTCTCGAAAAAATCCCCATACCCTGGCGCCCGCTCACTCCGGCTGCGCCGCTCCCCATCACCCCCTGTTCCCACGTGCTCCATGGCGTTCCCCCGCCGCGCCGCACATTCCCCCCGGCTCGCCGACACCGCCGACACCGCCGACACCGCCGACACCACCGATAGAATTTCCATACAAGTTCCTACGAATCTTGAGGCTTTAAAACGGCTAGGAGAGAACCCCCGACGGCCTCTGGGGGCGGGCATTGACCGCTTCGTTCCAATCGCTAACCTCTGCCAACCGCCATCATCCTTATGAGCTCGCTCAACAAAAAATTCCCACGCCTCCTTCCCACCCCCATCACCCCCGGAATCAAGGCGTCCGACCTCATCGACGGCGCCTTCAAAGCCTACAACGGCGGCCGCCTTGCCGAGGCCTGCAAACTCCTCGTCGACAGAATGCTTCCAAACGACGGCACCGTCGGACTCTCCCTCACCGGCGCCCTCACCCCGGCCGGCCTCGGCCGCGCCGCCCTCGTTCCCCTTCTGAAAGCCGGGTTCGTCGATTGGATCATTTCCACAGGCGCCAACCTGTACCACGACCTCCACTACGGTCTCGGAATGGAACTGTACGCCGGGTCCCCCTTCCTGGACGACGTTGCCCTCCGCAAGGCCGGCGTCATCCGCATCTATGACGTGTTGTTTGATTACGACGTCCTCCTCGACACGGACGCCTTTGTGCGCCAGGTGATTCAGGGCAAGGAGTTTCAAAAGACCATGGGCACGGACGAGTTTCACTACCGCCTTGGCAAGTATGTGCACGAGCGGGAGTCCGCCCTCGGCATACAGGAAACCAGCGTCCTCAGCGCCGCCTACCAGTACGGGGTGCCTGTTTTCACCAGTTCACCGGGCGACAGCTCCATCGGTATGAACGTCGCGGCCATGGCCCTGCGCAGTTCCAAGCTCCAGTTTGACGTCAATCGCGACGTGAACCAGACCGCCGCCATCGTCTACGACGCCAAGTCCTCCGGCAGAACCTCCAGCGTCTTCATTCTGGGGGGAGGTTCCCCCAAGAACTTCATGCTGCAGACCGAGCCCCAGATCCAGGAGGTCATGGGAATCGAGGAGCGCGGACACGATTATTTTCTGCAGTGCACCGACGCCCGCCCGGACACCGGCGGCCTCTCCGGAGCCACCCCCGCCGAGGCGGTCAGCTGGGGCAAAATCGATCCGGACAGCCTTCCCGACTGTGTGGTGTGCTACGCCGACTCGACCATCACCCTGCCGCTTCTCACCGCATATGCGCTCGACCGGGTGGCGCCCCGGACGCCGAAGCGCTTGTATGCCCGCCGCGATGCGATGCTGGAGGCGATTCGGGCGCAGTATCTCAAACACGGAACCGTCGAGAAGATCGGGCATCGCACGGATCTGGAGGCTCCCAAAAAGGGCCGCTCGGGCCGCTCTGTGACCGGCACCGCCCGGGACGCTAAGGCCAAGTCCGGAGCCAAGTCTGGGGCTAAATCCGGAGCCAAGAAGGCCAAGTCCGGATCAAAGCGCTAGGCAGAGAGTCTGTTTTCGGGTTCACCGACATCCAAACGTTCCATGGAAATACTGCGTTATACAGACAAGGGCTTCGAGGTTTCGCTTTCGAAGCTTCTACGCAAGGCCACGCCGCAGGCTGGAGTGGCGCAGACTGTGCGGGAGATTTTGGAGGCGGTGCGCAGCCGGGGGGACGCCGCTGTTCTGGAGTTTACGGAGCGATTTGGCGGTCCCAGGATGAAGGCTGCCCAGATGCGGGAGACCCGGGAGGTCCGGGTGGACGAGGCGACCGAGCAGGCGGTCCGGGCGGCGCACGAAAACATAGACCGTTTTGCGCAGAAATCGCTGCGCAAGGACTGGAAGATGCGCAATGCGCAGGGGGCCTGGGTGGGGGAGCGGTTCACGCCTTTTCAGAGGGTTGGAATTTACGTGCCCGGAGGCACGGCGCCCCTCATTTCGACGGCGCTGATGACTGTGACGCTGGCTGCGGCGGCCGGTGTGCCTGAGATCGTGGTGACCACGCCCGCCGGGGCGGACGGCAAGGTCAACGACGGGCTTCTTTACGCGCTGGATTACGCGGGAGCTACCGAGGTTTACAAAATCGGGGGGGCCCAGGCGGTCGCCGCGCTGGCGTTCGGAACCCGGACCATCCGCGGGGTTCAGAAGATAGCGGGTCCTGGAAACGCCTATGTGGTGGAGGCCAAGAGACAGGTATTTGGCGAGGTATCCATCGATCTGCTGCCGGGGCCGAGCGAAGTTTTGGTGTTGGCGGACGCCTCTGCCAACGCGGAGTGGGCGGCTGCCGAGCTTTTGGCGCAGGCGGAGCATGGAAAGGGGAGCGGGATCGTATTTGTGACGACTTCGGAGAGGCTGCTGAAGAAGGTGCATTTTGAGCTGGAGCGCCAGTGCGCCCTGTTGAGCCGGAGGGAGCATCTGGCCGGGGTGCTGGAGCAGGGGGCCCATCTGGTGCTGGTGCGCAAATTGAAGGATGCCGTCGAGCTTTGTAACGCCTACGCTCCCGAGCATTGTGCGATTCTGACGGCGGATCCGGAGGCGGTTGCTTCGGAAATTCACACTGCGGGGGCGCTTTTTTTGGGAGCGTATTCGCCGGTGGCGGCGGGGGATTTTCTGGCGGGACCCAGCCACACCCTGCCCACTGGGGGCGGGGGGAAGTCATTCCCGGGGCTGATGGCGGACATGTTTCAGCGCAGGACGAGCTGGGTGAAAATGGACGCCGGCGCGCTGCGCAAGTCGGTGGGGGTGATCGAGGCCTTCAGTAGGCTGGAGGGATTGGATGCGCACGGGCGCTCGGCGAGCATCCGTTTGGAGGGCTAGGGGAGAATCGGGAGCGGGGAATTTGCCAGGGGTTTCCGTGAAGGGGTGGAGGCCGCTTGGACTTTGAGCCGTGCGGGCATCCTTTACGGTTTGAGGCTCCCTTGACTTGGCACCATCCTGCTTTAAGTTAGCAGGGGTAACTTAGATCTCCAGTAACGATGACCCTCTCAGCCCGCCAGTTCTCATTAATCGCCCTAGGTGCCGGTTGTTTTGCAGCGGGCGGGATGCTGGAGGGGCTTGCCCCGGCGGCGCGCGCGCAGGAGGTTCTGGACGGTCTGGCGGCAGTGGTGAACAGCCAGCCGATTACGTTTTCGCAGGTTCGGGAGTTGGTTTCGGCGCGGGAGAGGGCTGCGAGCCAGCAATTTCAGGGCAAGGAACTGGCTGAAAAGGTGAAGCAGATCCGGGTTGAGGCGATCAACGAACTGGTGGACCGCCAGCTGATCCTCCAGTATTTCAAGGAAAAAGGCTTCCAGCTTCCGTCGTATTTGATCGAGGACCGGATAGCCACAATCATCCGGGAGGAGCACAACGGTGACAGGGCGGCTTTTGCCCGGAAACTGTCGGCTTTCGGGGTGACCGTGGAGCGTTTCCGGAAGGAGGAGACGGACCGTCTGATTGTCCAGAGCATGCGCCAGCAGGCGGTGAAGAGCACGCCGGTGGTGGCACTGGAAAAGATGAAGGTGTTCTACCGGGACCACATCGCAGAGTTCAGTACGGAGGAGCAGATCCATCTTTACATGATCATTCTGCGTTCCAACGACAAGGGGACTCCCGAGGAAAAGCAGAAGCTGCTCGAGGAGATCCGCCGCAAGGTGGGGGAGGGGTCGAAGTTTGCAGACCTTGCCAAGTTGTATTCCGAAGACAGCACGGCCGAGAGCGGCGGAGACTGGGGCTGGGTACAGCCGACTTCGTTGAACGAGGCCCTCGCCAAGGTCGCGGCCACCTTGAAGCCGGGGCAGACGAGCAAGCCGGTTCTGCTGGGGGGATCCTCTTACCTGCTGTACTGCGAAGCGAAGAAGCCCCGCGTGGTTCAGTCCTTTGATGAGTCCCGCGACATCGTGGAAAAGGTGATGCTCGGACAGGAGCGCCAGAAGGCGCAGGAGGAGTGGATCGCCAAGCTGCGGAAAAAGGCCTACATTAAAATTTTCTAGGGGTGGAGGAGTCCCTGCGAATAGCGGTCACCGTGGGGGATCCCGCCGGGGTCGGCCCCGAGGTGGTGCGTGCCGCGCTCGAGTCGCCGCACCTAGACAACACGTTTTCTTTCGAGGTGCTTGGGGGAGGGGACGGCCCCGGGTTTGAACCCGGTCATCCCTCCATTCAGGGGGCCAAGGCAGCGTTAGACTCTTTGGAGACGGCCGCCCGGGGGTGCCTGGAGGGGCGTTTTGCCGCAGTCGTCACTGGGCCCATCCACAAGGCGCGCATGCGCGCCGTCGGGTTTGATTATCCCGGCCAGACCGAGTTTTTTGCGGAGCGTTTTGGCGTGTCCGATTACACCATGTGCCTGACGGGCCCTTCGCTCACCGTCGCCCTTGTGACGGCCCACGTTCCGCTGTGTGAAGTGCCGCAATTGCTGACGGCCGAAGGCATCCTCCGAACTGGAATGCAGCTAGCAGCCTTCCTTTCCCTTCGCATCGGAACCTTTGCGGGGGGCAGGAAGCCGAGGATCGCCGTCGCGGGACTCAATCCGCACGCCGGGGAGTCTGGGCTTTTGGGAAAAGAGGATGCCGACATCGTTGAGCCGGGCGTGCGCCTTTTGAATGCGGAGGGTGTTGCGGAGTTCAGCGGCCCCTGGTCGCCTGACACCGTGTTTCACCGGGCCGCGGCCGGGGAGTTTGACGGGGTGGTGTGCATGTACCACGACCAAGGCTTGATTCCGCTGAAGCTTCTGGCGTTTTACGAAGGTGTGAACGTGACCCTCGGCCTGCCCTTTCCGAGGACGAGTCCGGATCACGGAACGGCCTTCGAACTCGCAGGGCGCGGGCGTGCGGATGCCAGAAGCATGGTTGCCGCGATGAATCTGGCCTCGGAACTGGTCCGGAAACGTCGCCTCTCGCGCCCATGATTGCGTTGTACCAAAAAGTCTTCGGAATCGGGCTCCAGGACACGTTTGTGTACCGCTGGAACTTCGTGCTCCGGAGTCTTTTTAGTATTATTCCGCTGATTGCCACGGTGTTTATCTGGCGGGCGGTCTGCGAGCAGGGCTCGGGGCTGTCGGAATACAATTTTTCCTCGATGGTGTTTTACTTCATCGGCGTGCTGATGGTGGACAACCTGGCGAGCCCGACGGAGGACGAGTGGAGGATTGCCTCGGAGATTCGCGAGGGGCAGATCAGTTCCTTGCTGACCAAACCGCTGAATCATCTGGCCTACAGGCTGAGCCTGTTCGGCGCATACCGGTGTCTTTACACCCTTGTGACGCTGCCGGTCATGGGAGCGGTGGTTTGGGGGCTGAGCCGGCACATTCAGCTTCCCCAGCAGATCTTGACGTGGCCCCTTTTTTTTCTGTCGGTGGCCGGTTCGGCGCTCATCCAGTTTTTCATAGCCTATTCCCTAGCGATGCTGGCCTTCTGGATCATGGAGGTGTCGACACTGATTTTCATCCTGTACTCGTTTGAGTATTTTTTGAGTGGCCACGTTTTTCCCCTGGATCTTCTGCCGGCGTCCGTGCGGTCTGTGCTGGAGTGGACCCCCTTTCCCTACGAGCTGTTTTTTCCGGTGCAGATCCTTCTGGAGCGCCTGGATGTCGCATCCATTCAAAAGGGTTTTATGATGCAGTTTTTCTGGGTGTGCGTGACAGGAGCCAGCGCGCGCCTTTTGTGGAACCTTGGGGTGCGGCGGTACCAGGCATCGGGGGGATAGGGACGTCACGCTTTTCCGCCATGCTGCGTTACCTGAAAATTTACGCGATATTGATGCGCAACTCCCTGATCCGGGAGATGAGTTTCAAGGCGAACTTTTTGCTTTGGACCTTGGTGGAGGTGTTGTGGTTTTCGGGGCAGGTGCTGTTTATCGAGGTGCTTTTCGGGCATGTCGACAAACTGGGAGATTGGACCAAGTGGCAGGTGGTGGCGCTTGTGGGAACCCACCAGGTGGTGGCCCAGTTGTTCCAGGCGTTTTTTTATGTGAATTTGACGCAGATCCCCGAGCTGGTGCGCACCGGCAAGCTGGATGTGTTTTTGACGCTACCCTTGGACTCGCAGTTTGCGGTTTCCAGCAAGCAGTTTGGTTTGGACAACTTTGTGAACACCGTCTTGGGGTTGGCGATCACAGGCTATGCGCTTTTGAGGCTGGGGGTTACTCCCGGTGCTTTGCAGGTTCTGCTCTACTGTTGCTGCGTGCTTTTCGGGGTTGCGGTGCATTACAGCGTGATGTGTTCGCTTTCGACGTTTTGCTTTTGGATTATCCGGGCGCAGGGCTTGGTGTACGGATATTTCAACCTGTTCAACATCGGCAGGTATCCGGAATCAGTATACCGGGGAGCTTTTAAATTCATGTTCACCTGGGTGCTTCCGGTGATTTTGGTGGCGAACGTGCCGGTTCGGATTTTGACGGAGGTTGCCTATACGCCATGGGCCGCCATTGGACAACTTGTGGGCACGAGTTTGCTGGTTCTCGGATTTACGCGCTGGTTTTGGCTGCGCGGCTTGGGTCGTTATGCAAGCGCCAGTTCCTGACCAGGGCTGGCGGAAGCCTTTCAAGATCCGGTGGGGGCTTTGTGTCTGCGAAGTGAGCTGAAAGTAGGTGTTGTCCGGGTGAGGAATGGAGCTGTTTGAACCTTGAGGATTCTTTTTTACTTGAATGAAGGGGAGCCTGTTTGCAGTATCTTGGGCTTCTCGCCGTATTGCGGCGGTGATAGGGAACGCGCGGTTAGCTCAGCGGTAGAGCACTACCTTGACATGGTAGGGGTCACAGGTTCGAAACCTGTATCGCGCACCACTCTAAAGTCCCTCAAGCAGAGCGGCTTACACAGTAGAAAAGACGGGTCTCCGCCAAAGTTTGGGGAGGGGTGTTTTGTAAGTTTAAGGTTGAGTTGGGTTGTTGATTCAGGGGGGGGGAACGGAATGGTTAACCACAAGCAGCGATCACTCGCAGGCGGTAGTTTTGAAAATTTCTGAAGCCTGCGGAAGTCGCCCGACGTGGCATCTCCGCCCAGCAGGTGGACGTACCTGCCCTCCAGTCCAAACTCCGCACCCAAGGACAAGTCGTCGATTTCATTCCGGGCAAACCGGAGAAATGCGAACATCTCAACGGACCTCCCGAATTCTAAGGCCCACGCGCCCCTCGCCTCCATTCTGCTGCCCGCGCTCGGCTTGCACGCCAAGACGATCAACATCGCTCCGGCACAGGTCGACCGCGCCGCGCTGATCGCCGAGTTCACCGTGGCCGAGGACGCCGCCAGACCCACGCGAGCCACCAAGGCCGATACCGTTGTAATCGAAATCGTACGATTCCGCCCTGGCGTCGACGGCATGGTGCTCAGCGCAGCCGGAGCCGAGGTGCTCAATTTCTGCACAGACAAGACGAAGAAGCCTCGGGCCGACATCAAAGATGAGATCCTGCGCGCTGGCTACCTGCACCCGGTGCGCTCGCCCTCCGGCGCCATCGTGACGGGCGGGATGGGCCGGTTTTCAGCGGGAAAAGCCACCCGGAAGGAGGATGTTCTCTGAGGGCCGTGGCAGTCGGCCCGGAATTCTTATGGGGTGCTTATGTGCAAAAATGGGGGTGTGGACCGAGTTGCCGCGCAGGGAGGAATACTCCCGGTTCATGCCTCGGTTGACCCCGCCTCAGAGGGGACCGCTCTCTGTAGCGGGCAGGTTCTCCGGGGCACTTCTTATTAGGTGCTTATTTGCACCAAGGGGGGACCATCCGCGTCAGCTGAGCGTCCAACGAACTGCCGTTTGCAGATTTTCTGCTTTTCTGTATAGTGATCCCATGCAAATGACCCTCTCCGTTTCTGGCCGTGGCTTGGTCGCACTTCCCGCAGTCATGCGCAAAGCCGCTGGCATTCGCCCGCAAGACAGTCTCATCGCGGAGACCACCGCGGAGGGCATCCTTCTGCGGCCAGCCGTCACGCTGCCGGTGGAAGTCTATTCCCCTGAACGGATCTCCGAATTTGATGCCGCGGAATCCGAACTCGCAGAGGCCCTGGAACTGGCCAAACGCCCAAAAAAATAAAGGCGAATGCGAATTTTCCTCGATGCAAATATCCTTTTCTCCGCAGGAAAAAACGCCGGCGCGATGCGGGGCTTTTTGGAGGTCCTGCAGTCCAGTGGCCATACCCTGGTGGCCGACGCCTATGTAGTCGAGGAGGCCCGCCGGAATCTGGAGGCGAAGTTTCCCGCATCGTTGAAGGATTTCGAGTTGGTGCTGCATCCACTCGAATCTTCCGCAACGCTCCGTTGTTTCCTTCCTCCCGGGCTCGCTCCTGAGCTGCCTGAAAAAGACCGCCCCGTACTGGCCGCTGCCATCCAGCGCAGGTGTGATGTTTTGTTGACCGGCGACAAGACGCATTTTGGTCCGCTCTACGGAAAGAATCTGGAAGGCGTCACGATCCACTCTCCTGCCTGCTTGGCCAAACACCTCAGCGACGAGGCCACCGATCGCCCTTCCACCCCCGCCTGATTTTTCCCGATGACCTTCGCTGGCGGTAGGGGGGAGTTTGGAGGGTTGGGAAAAGTGCCGTGAAGCAATGCGCGGCTGAGAGTTGAGGGGCCGGTTTGTTTCGGTAGCAGGAAGCGGATGGTTTACTTTACGTAAATAAAGCCGGCGGTTGCCGGTGGGTGGGTTTGTGGTGCAGACATGAAGATGTGGGAACGGTGTCGAAAACTGTCTGCCGGGCGCCGTAAATAAAAATTAAAACCCGTCTTAAGAAACTTGAACTTCAGAACTTTAGAAATGGGAACCGTACTGCCTGTTTTGAATTCTAGCGCCTCACGCGACGATATCGGGCGCGCGGACTGCGAAGTGGAGGCGAAAAGCATTTCCTTACCAATAATTAGCTAACATTTGTCTCCGACCACGGTCAGTTATGGGGTAACTCGCCCCATGTTCCGTGCCGTGGAATGCAATTCTCCCCTTAGCGCTTCCCGCGACGATACCGCGGACACCGCGCGCGCGAACTGCGGAGTGGAGGGGAAAAGCGATTTCTGACCCATACTTTCACCCTGTCATGGCTTCCCTCTCTCCCTTTCACTCGGCCTTTACCGCGGCGCTCGCACTCATCTTCGCGACGGCTGGCGGCGTGGCGGCTGACGCTCCGGTCCCTTCGGTTCGCCAGGTCGTGCTGCCGCCTCACGCAGCGGGTGATCTCATGCGCGATAAGGTGGAGCCGTTTGTCAGCAAGCACTGCCAGAGCTGCCACCGCAAGGACAAGACCAAGGGCGAACTGGACCTCACGCGTTACGCCACGGAGCGCGATGTCACGGCAGATTTCCGGCGCTGGAAGAACATCGCGGATTTCATCCGAAATGGCGAGATGCCGCCCGAGGACGAGCCACAGCCGAGCCTTGATGAACGCCAAGGGGTGCTCGCTGCGATCGAGGCGATCATGCTCACGGAAGCAAAACGCAACGCAGGAGATCCTGGCGCGGTGTTGCCTCGGAGGCTGTCGAGCACTGAATACGATCTTTCCATCCGTGCGCTGACGGGCGTGGACATTCGTGCGACGGCCGAGTTTCCTGCCGATCCAGCTGGTGGAGAGGGCTTTGACAACACTGGCGAGGCCTTGGGTATGACGCCCAGTTTGTTGAACAAGTATCTCGGCGCGGCCCAGTTTGTTTCTGAGCATCTCGTGCTCAGGCCCGAGGGCGTTGGCTTTGCGCCCTTCCCGGTCACCAGCTACAGCGAGCGCAAGAAGCTCACCGAGGAGGCGATCATCAACTTCTACCGGCAGCATGACGTCAGCATTCACAACTACGTGGTATCGGCCTGGCGATACAAACATCGCAACGAAACGGACCGCGCTTTGAGCCCCGAGGCTTGGGCTCAGCGGCAGGGACTCAGTGGCAGCTATCTGGCGCTGGTGGTGAAGACGCTGGCTGAAGCAACGGCCGGCGAGAGCTTCATGCGCAAGCTCGGAGGCATGTGGGACGCATTGCCCGCGCCGACGCATGCCACAGACGTTCCGCAAGCCGTGCGCGAGGTGACCGCCTTCATCGCGCTGATGCAAACTGGCGTCGGCTCGCACGATCCAGCGCTCATCCGATCAGGCCGCGCGCCGATCGATCACCTCGCCATGCGCGTGAAAGCAGCCGCTAGCCGCGACAAGGGTGGTTTGGCCAACATTGGCGCGCGGAGCAAGCTTCGCATCGGTCGCTTGCCAGCACCATCGAAGGTCGCTAAGGCTCCGCAAGACGAGGTGACCACGCTTTATCTTCGGTTGGATCCGGCCTTTGATTCAAATCCGGGCCTGGTGATTCTGCATCGTCCCCTGTTCAGCAAGCGGGATGGACCGCCAAACAATGACAAAGAGGCTAAAGAGCATGAAGTCGAAACCCTGCGCGCTGTGCTGGAGCGGGAGTCACCCGAACTCGCGCGTCAGTTGGCTTTTGGCAAACATCCGAGTGGTGACGCGCTAGATCCCGATTCGCTGGCGTTGCAGGCACCATGCGTTCTCACGATACCGCTTGGCCCGCAGGCGTTGGCAGGCCTGCAGGGCAAGCAGTTGCTCCTCGACTGCGAGCTGGATGCACGGGCCAGCGCAGAGTCCGCCGTATTTCTTCAGCAAGCGATGGGCAAGAAGCCGGACGCACTAGCAGCCATTTCGGAATCGCTGGTTCCCTCCACTGGCGTGGAGATCTTGCTCCGCCCAGAGAGCCAACTCGCAAAGGATCTGGCGACAGCCGCTGGACCGTTTTGCAAGGCATTCCCGAATCGCTTTTTCTTTACCGATGCGAACCGCGGACTGACCGCAGGCTTCCATCTCGTCGAGGGCTTCTTCCGCGATGACCAGCCGCTGATGGAGAAGGTGCTCACCGATGCTGAGCGCGCCGAGTTGGATCGGCTGTGGAAGGCGCTGAATTTTGTGACCCAGAGCGTGGAGACGATGTTCCGCGGCTTTGTGTGGTTCGAGCGGGCCGAGCGTAATGTGTTGCAAGATCCAAGATTCGACTTCCTGCGCTCGGAGGATCCGCTGCTAGTGAAGCCAGATTTGATGGCCAAGTTCGAGCGCCACTACCTTGAAAAGTTGGGCGTCACACTGGTGCCGAATGTCATGCAACCTGAGAAGCCGAGTCCGCAGTTCGACTTGATCCACGGCTTCTTTGAGCGGGTCCGTGCCGGCCTCACGGACTACGAGCGCACTCGGCAACAAGCCGAAGCGCCCGCGCTGCGAGATGTCGAGCGACTCGCCGAACGCGCTTACTGTCGGCCTTTGCGAGCGGATGAGTTTAAGGCCCTGCGCGCGCTTTACCGGCAACTGCGCGAGCAAGGCGATGACGTCGAAGACTCGCTGCGAGGCATGTTTAGCGCGGTGCTCATGTCGCCGGACTTCTTTTATCGCAGCCCCGAAGCACCTGAGGGCGGCGGCGTGCAGGCTCTGGCCCAAACAGCCCTTGCGCGGCGACTCAGCTACTTTTTGTGGTCGTCGCCGCCGGATGAGGAACTGCTCGCAGCGGCGCGCGCGGGAAAGCTCCAAGACGAGAGGGTGCTGCGAGCGCAGACACGCCGCATGTTGAAGGATCCACGGATCGAGTGCTTTGCCCGCGAGTTTTTTGGCCAATGGCTGCGTTATCGCGATTACTTGTCCAAGGATCCCATCCCGTCCGGTGCCTTCGACGGCTATGACGCGCCCCTGCGGCAGGCGATGTTCGAGGAGCCCACGCGGCTCCTCACGCATCTGCTCCAGCAAGACCAGCCGGTAGGCGAGTTGTTGCATGGTGACAGCACCTTCGTGAACGCGGCTCTCGCAGAGTTTTACGGTGGCGACATTGAGCGCCAATACCACAGCACGGATGGCAAAGGATCGCCCTCGGACTGGCGTCGCGTCGAGGGCCTGCATGGCATGGGCCGTGGCGGCCTGCTGGGGATGCCGGTCATTTTGGCAAAGAACTCCGCGGGGAGCCGAACCAGCCCGGTAAAGCGCGGATTCTGGGTCGTGCATCACCTGTTAGGTCAGCACTTCCCGCCTCCGCCAGCCGATGTGCCCGAGCTGCCCAAGACCGAAAAAGAAGCCAGCAAGACCATCCGTGAACTGCTCGCTGACCACACCTCGAACCGTCAGTGCGCCATGTGCCATGTGCACTTCGACGGCCTGGGTTTGACCATGGAAGGCTTTGATGCCATCGGACGCTCGCGAAATAAAGACCTCGCCGGTCGCGCCATCCAAGCCACTGGCCCCATGCCCGGAGGTGGCCAGGCGGAAGGCATCGGGGGCTTGATCGACTACATCGAGCACCGCCGCCCATCCGACTTCCAACACAACCTCAGCCGCAAGCTGTTGGGCTACGCGCTGGGACGTTCGGTGACGCTATCGGATCAGCCCTTGCTCGCAGACATGGAGAAGATACTACAGGGTGGCCAAGGCTTCTCCGTATTGTTTGAGGCCGTTGTTTTGAGCTCGCAATTCCGCCAGCAACGCGGCCGAGACTTTGTCGCCGCCGCCCCTTGAAACCCGATTTCCCAAGCCCCTCGATTTTAATGAAACCAACAGCCGCCCATCCCATGACTGCTCATCCTACCTCGCGCCGCGTTGTCCTAAAAAGCCTTGGAGCCACGCTAGCGCTGCCATGGCTGGAATCCCTGTGCGCCGCCGCCGAGAGCCCGCAGAAGGGACCGCCGAAACGCTTTGCCTTCCTGTTCTTCGGCGATGGCGTGCACCCGGAGCAATGGTGGTCGAAGGGCAGCGGCTCCGCTCTCGAACTCGGCGGCGCCTTCGCCTCGCTGGAAGGCGTGAAGGACAAGGTCAACTTCATCCACGGCCTGCGGCACGCCGGCAACGTCTGCAGTGGACATGCGAAAGGTGCCGCCGGCATCCTCAGCGGCATTCAGCCCAATGTTGGCCGCGAGATCCGCGCTGCCGCCAGCCTGGATCAAGTGCTGGCCAAGCGCATGGGCGACGCTACTCCGCTGTCCAGCCTTGTGCTCGCCTGCGAACGCCCGATCAGCGGCTTCCATGAGTCCGGCTACTCCATGCTCTATTCCTCGCACGTGTCATGGAGTTCGCCCGTGTCCCCCGTGCCCGCCGAGCTTTACCCCTCACTCGCCTTTGACAGCCTGTTCCAAAGCAAAGGCAGCCGCGCCCAGGCCAGCGTGCTCGATCACGTTGCCAGCCAATTGCGCGACGTCAGCCGCAAAGTCTCCCACGCCGACAAAGCCAAACTGGACGAATACGCCACCAGCATACGCGAAGTCGAAAGCCGCCTCGCCCGCCTGCAAGCAGGAGCCGACGGCAGTTCAAGCCAAGCGATCAAATCGCAGCGTCCACCCGACGGCCTGCCCACGCAGCTCGACGCCCACGCCCGTCTCATGTGCGACATCATCGCCCTAGCCTTTCAGACCGACCGCACGCGCATCGCCACCATGCTGCTGACCAACAACCTCTCCGGCCAAGTCTATCCCTTCCTAGGCCTGCGCGACGACCACCACAGTTTCTCGCACAAGTGGAAAGAGAAGGAGTTCGCCTCCATCACCCGCTTCTGGGTCGAGCAATACGCCTACCTGCTCAACAAACTGGCCAACACGCAAGAAGGCGACGGCAGCGTGCTGGACAACAGCTGCATCGTCCTAGCCAACGAACAATGGACCGCCCACAACGCCGAACGAGTCCCCCTCCTCATGGCCGGCGGCCTCGGCGGCACCTTCAAGACCGGCCGCACCCTGGACTTCGAACAAAGCAACAACCGCAAGTTTTCCAGCCTGCTACTCACCCTCGCCGACCGCATGGGGCTGCCGTTGGATAGCTTTGGGGATTCGACGGAGCCGTTGGTGGTGTAGCGGATATTTAAACGATAGGATTTTGCTTTTGAATTGATAAGGATTTGCTTTTGACCCGTTGGCTTGTCTCACGCGAGCTGTATGCGCGCTGGGCGCATTGGGCGTGCTGAAAAAAACGTTGCTTCGTGGATGGGCGCCATCAGCGATACTGAGGTGCTCGGCCACTTCCGAAAGAAAGCCTGAAGCGCCGCCGTCGATGTCGTCCAGGGCTGCCGGAATCTGGAAATAGCTCCTAAAAAGCGGGGCCGTTCACCTCTTTCTTCGATGGTTTGAGCCTCCATCGTCAAGGCTCGCTAGGGCGTGGCTCAGGCTCTGGAAACTGGCGCCGCCTTTTCGAGTCCTGACACATCTATGCTTATTCTTTCAGTGCGTTCAATCACGAGCCACACTGCGCAATTTGATGAAACTCAACCGCTCCCTCCTGATCGCCACGCTGCTGCTCACTCATGCGCTGCATGGTGCCGATATCGCTCTGTCCAACGCAGGCAAGACCGAGTTCCGCATCGTCAAGCCCGAGCCGGCTTCGCCAGTGGATGACTACGCGGTGACCAAGCTGTCGGAATACCTCAGGCAGATCACTGGTGCGGAGTTCCCGATAGTGGAGGCTGACAAGGTGACTGGTCACAGCCCTTGTCTTTATGTCGGCGTCAGTGCGGTAGTGAGTGAAAAGTTGGGCGCTGAGCCGTTGAAGGAGTTGAAGGACCAGGAACATGTTTCCCGGAGCAAGGGTGGCGACATTTTTCTCTATGGCAAAGGCGTTCACGGCAACCTGAGTGCGGTGATGGAGTTCCTGGAGACCTCGCTGGGCTGGCGCTGGTATTCGGTGTTTGAGAAGCCGCTCATTCCCACTGCACCGGCGGTGTCGCTGAAGCCGTTCGAGCGAAAGCGCGGGTTCTCGTTCCGCTCCCGCGAGGTGGGGCTGATCGGTGATGCGAACTTCTATTATCAGAACGCGATGAACATGGCCTCCGAGAGATGGGGGAGCCGCTCGGAGGCCAGCTTCGTGCCTTATCTGCGCAACGATAAATTCGTGCACAGCTCATTTGCCTACATCCCGCCCACGCCGGACACGGTTTACTCAAAGTCATTTCCGTGGATGGAGCGGATGGATTATTTCGCCACGAATCCCGAGTTCTTTAGCATGCACGCCAACGGCAAGCGCACAGCCGGTCTGCAATTGTGTTTCAGCAATCCCGCACTGCGGCAGGAACTGACGCGCAACATCCTCAAACACATCGCCATCGTCCCCGGAAACGACATCATCACGGTGGACGCGGCCGACAATGCGGACGCCTTCTGCTACTGCCCGGAGTGCAAGGCACTGGAGAAGAAATATCAATGCCCAGGCGGACCGATCTACGATTACCTCATCGAACTCTGTGGTCTCATTCAAAAGCAGTATCCGGAGAAGTTCGTCAAGACACTGGCCTACCGCCGCAGCCAGACCCAGAAGCCGCCCACGCTGCCCGGCGGAGGCAAACTGCCGGAAAACCTGATCATCTCCTTTGCGCCGATCGAAGACTGCTTTTTCGCCGACTGGCATCATCCCGATGCCAGGGTGCAAGAGACCTATGGCGATATCCAGGCATGGGGCCGCATCACCACGCATCTCTGGGCTTGGCTGTATCCGAATCCGTGGGGCAGCGGCGCGGTGCTGCCGGTGGGCAACCTGCGGCGCAACATCAATCAGATGCGCCTCATGCACAAAGCGGGCGTCGAGGGCGTCTTCACAGACCATCGCGGTGCGAATGACCGCTCCGGTCTCAGCGAGTTGCAGAGCTTTCTCATCCGCAAACTCATGCAGGATGTGAACTGCGACACCGATGCGCTGATTCGCGAGTTCACCGATCACCAATACGGCCCAGCCGCCGAGGTGGCACGCCTTTACCTGGATGAGCTGGAACAAGGATGCGAGGCGATGCGCGAACTGCCACGCGCTGTTACCTTCACGGCCGGACCTCATTTTGAAGACCGCATCTTTCCCTACCTTACCGTGGAAAACATCCAGCGCTGGCAGCGTCGATTCGACGAGATGGAAACCCGATCTGCCGCCACACCCGAGGCGTTGGCCAATGTCCGTTTGCTACGACGCGAGCTGGATTTCGCCAGCCTATGGAAGTGGTTTAAACTGCGGAAAGCGTACCCAGATTATTTCCAGGACTTCAAAGTCTTCGCCAGCCGCATCCAGGCGGCCAGCCCGCGACCTTTTGCTGCTGGAGCGCTAGCCGATTTCATGGCCATCATCGAGGGTGGTGGCGTGGAGAAGCCCTTGCCGGCTCAGTTCGATGGCATCGACCGTTCCCGCATCCAGACCTTTGTACCCACCAACTCAGGCACCCAAACCGGACCGCTGACCGTGAAGGATGCCGAAGCCGCCTGGGGTTACGCCACGACCATTCACATGCCCGACCTGCCGCTGCAAATCGGCTTCTACCAATGGGAATCGCGGCAACCGCCCAAAGGCAAAGAAGGCGCAAGGATTCGTCTGGAGCAGAAAGACATCACGCCCGGCAAATACCGCCTCCACAAACTGGGAGACATCACGCTGACTCCCGATTGCTGGATTTGGTTCTCAGCCAGGAGCTGGGCCACAAATCAGCAACTCGGCGAGCGCCCCTATGAGCCCGGGGCCTTGAACCAATGGGAAGCCTGGGTCTCTTTGAGAGTCGACGGACCCACCTACGGTGGCACGGCAAAGGAAGACCTGGTGCTCTGTGATCGCATCATCCTTGTGAAGAAGCCTTGAAAGCGACGCCAAGATCAAGATCGAGCGCAGCGCTCTGTGGGGATCATCGGGCCCCGCAAAGGACACGTTGGATTTTGCGCTCAAACATGGTTGAAATATGACCGTAAGCCGTTCGTTTTCAAACCAAAACGCCTGATGCTGCGACATCGACTGCCGCTGCATCAGGCGATGGGCTGCCGGTCCAAGTTTTCAGGCCTGCCGTCCGCTGCACGAGACGCTGGTCCGTTCGCGATGGCTGTGATGGGGAATCCAGCCAACGCCGGATTGGACGGGAAATGAGCCTCCACTTTGACGGAATACCAGCAAACCAGTAAAATGGGCTTATGAAAACAACCGTTGATCTGCCCAACGATCTGGTTCGTGAAATTAAACTCCGCGCTGTCAACGAAGGCCGCAAACTGAAAGAGGTCGTGACGGAATTGCTGCGCTTTGGCCTTGAGCAAGGCGCTGCTCTTCCTAAAGCTCCAGCCCCTCAGAAGGGCAAGATTGCGTTTCCTTTCTTTCCCTGTTCCCCTAACGCGCCGGCATCTCAAATGAGCATCGACGCACTTATTGCCCTTGAACAGTCAGCCCAAATGGAGGAGGACCATGCCTGCCGTGGCTAGCCTCTACGACACGGGTGTTTGGGTGGCTCTATCCTTCTCAACCCACCCGTTCCACACGAAAAGAACGGGCAGTTTTTGAACAGGCGGATTCTGGCAGACCAGCGGCATTTTGCAGGGCGACACAGACCAGCTTTCTTCGTTTGCTGACCACTCCGGCGATTTGCAGCGCCTACGGTTGTGGCCCAATCACCAATTGTGAAGCCTGGGCGAAGTATGAAGAACTTCTGGCACTGCCCCAGGTTGTTTGGCTGGCGGAACCCGCTGGAGTCGAGAGTGAGTGGAGTCAGTGCGCGGCTGTTGGCAGTCCGTCGCCAAAGGACTGGATGGACGCTTATCTTGCGGCATTCGCTATCACAGGTGGTCTGAATTTTGTGAGCTTGGACAAAGATTTCATCCGGCTCCAGCTGCGTGTTCTCCAGTTGGAACTCCTGTCTACAAGCGCCGAGTTCCTCCCATAACCCCTGTCACCCTTCTGTGCTGTTGAGGGCTATTCCCGGGATCGTGGAAAACACGCAAGCGAGCTGCGCGGCCGCCTCGCTCTCCTGCTCCTGCTAATTGCTACCATTTCAGCTCCAAGCCCGCGTAGAAAGTGCGTGGCAAACCCGGGGCGTACATCGCCGTATTAGAGGAGACCGACGCGCTGTCCGCATACCGCTTGTCCGCGATGTTCATCACACGGCCAAACACGATCGCGTTCCGGCATACCTCGTAACTGGCGCGGAAGTTGAATAAGTCGTACCCGTTGTACTTGGAGACGCCCCGATCGACTCCGGTCGTGGTACCCAGATTGGAATCCTGCAGGAAGTAACTCCCGATGCGAACCCATTCGAACTGCGTGGACGCCTTGTCCGTGGGCGTCCAAGTCAGGCGTGTGTTGCCGATGAACCGGGGCGCGGCTGCCATTTCATTGCCTGCGTAGTTGAAGGGGTTCCCGCTAGAGTCTTTGCCCGTCCACTCCTTGTACTCGTGTTTTGCGTAGGAAAGGGCGGTTTCCAACCTAAGTCCCTTGACCATTTCACGGCCGAGCGAGAGCTCAACACCGCGGCTTTGGGTTTTCCCCGCATTCTGGTTGATGCTGGCGTTGGTGGCGGGATCTCTTTGGGAAACAAGATCATTCCGTTTAATGAGTTCATAGGCGCCCAGAGAGAAGTCCACACCCAGCAACCTCCCGCGGGTTCCTACCTCAAACTGGTCCGCCTTGATCGGCTTGAGGAGCAGCGCGTTGGCGGCTCTGCTTTGCGCCACAGCCGCGTTCGCGTTGCTGCCCCCGCGGAAAAGCTGGGACTCTGCCGGCACCCGGAACCCTTGATTGTAGGAGGCGTAGACGCTCGCGCTCTTGGCCAGCTCGTAGGTTGCACCTATCTTGGGGCTGAAGCGCTCGAAGCTTTTGGAGGTCGAGTTGCTTTGACCAAACTTGGTTGCGCCGTTCGAACTGGCTCCGCTCGGCAGGTTGTTTTGAAAGTCGTACCCGAGGGAATCGTAGCGAACTCCCGTGGTCAGGCGCAGTTTTTCCAGCGGGGAGATTTCAGTGTGCAGATACGGTGAAAGGCTTTTAAAAGTGACATCATAGTCGTAAATCCGGCTGCCAACGGTGTACCCGGTATAGTTCGTATACGCTCCCGTTCCGGTTTTTGTGAGGTTGAGCGCATCCTCGGTCCGGGTTCCGGGACTGTTTTCCATGTCCACGCCCAGGATGAGGCGTGCTCGCTTGAACTCCGGAAAGTCCTGCCTCCACTTGGCGAGCAAGCCGTAGGACTGGCTGTTGGTTTTTTCAATGCGCGGATCACTGCTGAAATTGTAGGAACCATTCAGGTCCATCGAGTTGTCCCTGAAGTAGGGGGTCAGCGAGAGTGCGCCTTCCCCGAACTTGCGTTCGAACTCGGAGGAAACGCGCAGTGCCTGCACCTTACGGTAGGCGGGCTCGAAAAGGTTCGTCTTCGGGGCATTTCTGTACAAATCCCACGGCAACGCTGAGTTTGCTCCCGTTTGCTGGTCGATGTTCGTGTACCCTACAATGGTCTTCAGCCTGGTGTCCTCGTTCAAATGCCAGTCCCAACGCAAATTACCGCCTTGCCGGTCATAACCCGTACGGTCCCTCCAGCCGTCTGTGTGCGTGATGTTCAAATCCCCGTGGAACGCGCCGAACCGGGTTTCGCCGCTGCTTATGGAACCCAGTTCGCGCCACCAGCCGTAACTGCCGACCTCGCTCGAAAGCGAGCCTTCGGGACTTGGTCCGGACGCGCGTGTGAGCACATTCACAATCCCGCCTATGGCGTCCGAGCCGTACAGTGCGGAGCCTGGACCCTTAGTGACCTCAATGCCTCCCGCCATGGGAATGTTGAGTTCATAAAGGGCATTGTGATTGAAGAAACCCGTGGGCCGCACGCCGATGCCGTCCTCCAAGAAAAGGTAGAGAGGGCTCGTCGTGAAAGGCTGCCGTATCGCGGTTTGATGGCCTTCGCCGTTGGTCACTGAGATAGCCACCCCGGGGACCTGTCCCAAGATCTGTTGCGGGTGAGCGGGCGCGGTGAGCTTGATGGATTCTGGTTTGATGACTCCGATGGAAGCGGGGGTTTCCTTCAGGGGTTCCGCTTCACGCGTCGCTGTGATGACGACTTCTCCCAGTTCCTGGACATTCGCAGACTGTTGTACTGACTGGTTTGTAGTCTCAACGGGGGCGCCTTGGATGGACATTGCACTCCAGCCCAGTGCGGCGGAAAGCAGGATGGTTTGGCTCGGTTTCATGGGTTGATTTTGATTTCTGGAGTAAGTGTTTTTGTTTGGAGTGAGGAAAAGGTTCGCGATGAGGTGCTTTCAGAAGCGTTGGAACTGCATCCAGTGCTCCGGGTGCGTGCGGTCAAAATAGCCGCGCACAGCTCCCTCAAGGGTCACCACAACGAGCTTGTCGCTGTGGGGCAGCACCTCGTCCGTGCCTGCGGACAGGAAGAAGCCGGCGGTTAACGGAACTCCTGATCAGGGCTTTGAGCCGCCCTTTGAAGCCCGGTTATTGCGAAACCGGATGCAGGCAAAAAAGAGGAGGGCACACAGATGCTTTTTCATGATTTGGGAGGGGACTCAGAGGAGGACGTACTCGGTTCGGGAGTTCAACGGAGGGATCGCGCGCCACTCGGGATTTCACACACCAAGGACAGGATGACGGCATCCCTTCGCATTCTCTGGACAGTTCTAGAGCAGGTTTCTTTTTAGCGGGCTTTAGGAGAGGCCGTGGAGAGCGGAAGGAGCCGACTCGGGCTATGAACATCACAAACGACATTAGCCGTTGTGGGCGCTTCCCAGGCGCGCGGGGCGGTCAAACAACCACCCTCCACGGAAAGTGTGACTCGTCCGGAATCAGTGCGACCGGGCGAACAGCGGGAAGGGGGAGCGAACCTGTGGAAACCTAAACCCGGAGGCGGGTGGTTTTAATAAACAGCGCCGGGAATGCGGTGCTGTGAATGTAGAGTTCGCCCCAATTTAGGCGAGCGGCGGAGGCGTCGGAGGAGCCTCAGAGCGGGTCAAAACATCGAACAAAGAGACAGGCCAGACGCCTGGGTTCGCGAAGCATTCGTGAACTAATTCCACGGAAGCCAGCGCAAGAAACTTCAAGTCCCCAACTTTCTTCAAAAGATCAAAGCTTTGTTCGGACTGCCGTTCCGTCTGTTTGCCATCAGCGATGGCAGAGCACATGGGACAGGGATGCTGGCCATCGAAGGTGGTCTCAATGGCACCAGCCATCGAGGTTGCGATGGAGCGCGAGATGAGCATTCCAGTCCACGCTGTTGTCTGCAAAGCAACCCAGTGCGCACCGCTGAGATACAGCGCGCAGCAAAGGATCAGAAGTTTATGCAGAGAGGATCTCACGAGCGACTTTGACCATGTCAGCCACCTCTCTTTCAGGTCAAGAGCAATCCAGAATGCCGAGGTGAGCCGGCGTCGGCGAAGCGCTTTTAATCACAGTGCATTAGCGAGCCGTTGGATCCAATCCCAAGATGGATGGCTGATCTGAATCTGGGACGGGATCAACTTTTATGGAGGTTACGGCGGAGATGAAGGCGCTTCACGCTGCGGCGCACAGGCAGGCGGTGGCTTGTGCGATTTTCGCGCTGAGCGGGGGGCGATGAAGCAGCGACGGCTTCTTTATTTCACGATATGAACAGTCGCTCGTCTGCCATTGCGTGGCGCATGCTTGCGATCTCGAGGATCGGCGAAAAGGATCCCATGCAATCGCGTTCGACCTTCAGGGAATCTTTGACCGTCTGGGGGAGCTGACGCAGAGCGCTTGTGAGCGCGCGCTGGGTGCCTTCCTGGCCTATCCGGATGAGCTTCAATGCGGCAGTGCAAGCACCCGCACAGGATTGGTATCCGTAAGAAAAAAGAGCGGCTTCCACAGGACATGAATGGATAAGCGCTTGGAGCGCGGTGGCAATGATGTGATGACCGTGCGCAAGCCTGCTTCGGATGAGCTCATCGTAGGCTGAAAGTGCAGGGTTCCCGCTTGTGAGGCACAGCGTCCTGATGCGGCGCACGCCGATCTGGATGCTCGCGCCGCGCGTCTCCGTTGGGAGTTTCCACGCGTGGACTTCGCGGTCCAGCGCGAGCAGTTCGGTAGTATCTGCGGCCACTGCGATTGCAAACCGGAGGGCTGGCAGATCCCATCCGGCAAGCTGTGGCAGCAGGTGGTCTGTCATGAAGGATGCCAAACCCGCCTCGTCTCTGACCACTCCCAGCCTTACCATTTCCTCGAGACCGAAGGAATGCGCGTAGGCACCGGTAGGAAAGAGCGGATCGGCCGTTTGAAGCAACTGCGGCAGCCAGGCTGAAATCGCCGGCGGCTCAGGCTCCATGGGAATGGCCTCCGGCGATGGGTTGAAACACAGCCTCGGACAATGTGTGAGGAATGGCCTCCCTCTGGAGCATCTGACGGACTGCCGTGTCGTCGCAGATCCGCAGGATGCTCGCGAGGATCTCGATCGGAAAATGCAGGTTCCCGAGCAGCCAGCCGAGGCGAGCAGCGGCGGCGGGGGCGGACGGGCACGGAATGTCGATCACCGGCTCGGGCTGCTGTTCAATGCGGTAGTTGCCCGCGGCGGAAGAGAAGAACACCGCTCCGTGTTTGAGCGGCATCTCGAGGTCGAAGCCGAACTCGGTTCCGTCCTCAGCGAACCCGCGCCAGCGTCGCTTCGCCAGGCGGAGGCGGTCCACCTTCATAAGCAGGTCCGACTCGCGTGCCGGGGCTGCTAAGGAACCATGGATGAGGCGCATGGCGGCGGGCGGTTGCGGGTGATTGCGTTAGAAAAGGAAATAACGCTGCGTCATCGGCAGAGTCAGCGCTGGATCACAGCGGAGTTCGCGTCCGTCTGCTTTGACGACATACGTTTCCGGATCGACCTCGATGGAGGGTAGCGCGTCGTTCCAGAGCAGGTCGCGTTTGGTCACATTCCGCGTATTGCGAACGCTGGAAAGCTTCTTGCCAAGGTGCAGTCCCGTGAGCGTTCCATTGCGCAGCGAAGCCTCGCTCACAAAGGTGAGGGACGTTGAGTAGCGGGCCCTGCCGTGGGAGGCAAACTGCGGCCGGTAGAACGTCGGCTGCGGCGTGGGGATGCTGGCGTTAGGATCTCCCATGTTTGCCGAGGCGATCATGCCGCCTTTCAAAATGAGCTCGGGTTTGACTCCGAAAAAAGCGGGGCTCCACACCACCATGTCGGCAAGCTTGCCGGGTTCCAAAGAGCCGACCTCGTGTGCGATCCCGTGCGTAAGCGCTGGGTTGATGGTGTATTTGGCGATGTACCGTAGAGCCCGGAAGTTGTCGGCATGCCCGTGCTGAGCCGCCCCGGAGGGTGCTTCGAGCTTGCCGAATTGAGAGCGCATCTTGTGGGCGGTCTGCCAGGTGCGGGTGATCACCTCTCCGACACGACCCATGGCTTGGGAGTCGCTGGACATCATCGAGAAGGCCCCGAGGTCGTGCAGCAGGTCTTCTGCGGCTATCGTCTCCGGGCGGATGCGGGACTCGGCGAAGGCTACGTCTTCTGGTATTCTGGAGTCGAGATGGTGGCAGACCATCAGCATGTCGAGATGCTCCTCGATGGTGTTGACCGTGTAGGGACGCGTCGGATTTGTCGAAGAGGGGAGCACGTTCGCCTCGCCGCAAACGCGGATGATGTCCGGGGCGTGGCCGCCGCCTGCGCCCTCGGAGTGATAGGTGTGTATGGTGCGTCCCTTGAAGGCTTTGAGGGTATCTTCAAGGTAGCCGGACTCGTTGAGTGTGTCCGTGTGGATCGCCACCTGGACGTCGAGTTCGTCGGCCACGCCGAGGCAGCAGTCAATGGCCGCTGGAGTGGTTCCCCAGTCTTCGTGAAGCTTCAGGCCGATCGCTCCCGCGAGGATCTGTTCACGCAGGGGCTCCGGTGTGGAGCAGTTGCCCTTCCCTAAAAAACCCAAGTTGACCGGATAGGCGTCAGCAGCCTCCAGCATGCGCGCGAGGTTCCATTTTCCCGGTGTGCAAGTCGTGGCGTTTGTTCCGGTGGCAGGCCCCGTTCCCCCGCCGATCATGGTGGTGATTCCGCTGGCGATGGCGTGGTCGATTTGTTGCGGACAAATGAAGTGGATGTGGGTGTCAATTCCACCGGTCGTGACGATTTTTCCCTCGGCCGCAATGACCTCTGTGGCCGCTCCGATGGTCATGGAGTGGCGTTTGCCTGTTGCCGGGTCTGCGAAGGCCGAGCCGAGGCCGGACTGGATGCCGGGATTGCCTGCGTGTCCGACGCCCACCACGCGGCCGTTCTTGACGCCGATGTCCGCCTTGATGATCCCGAGGACGGGATCGATGATCAGCGCATTGGTAAGAACAAGGTCGAGGCAGTCGGCGTCCAAGGCCAGAGAGCACTGGCCCATGCCGTCTCGGATCACCTTGCCGCCGCCGAACTTGACCTCGTTGCCGTAGCCGCCGCCTTCCGCAATGAGGTCCCTTTCGACTTGTACGAAGAGGTCGGTGTCGGCGAGGCGCACCTGGTCGCCGACGGTCGGGCCGAACATGTCGGCGTATTGTTTGCGGGAAAGATGGAGCGGCATGGCTGTGGTGGAGTCAGTCGAGTGAGCCGTTGACCAGACCGTTAAGGCCGTACACGTGGCGCGTTCCTGCGAGCGCTACGATTTGCACGTCCCGAGTGTCGCCGGGCTCGAAGCGGATGGCAGTGCCGGCAGGGATGTTAAGCCGGAAACCGCGGGCAGCGGGGCGATCGAAATGGAGCGACGTATTTACTTCGAAAAAGTGGAAGTGGCTGCCTACTTGAATGGGTCGGTCGCCAACGTTTGAAACCCTCAGTACTCTTTGATCAAGGCCCTGATTGGCCACGATTTCAGAATCACTTTCAGCAAGACGGTATTCCCCGGGAATCATCGGATGGGATGGTGAACGGTGACGAGTTTGGTTCCGTCCGGGAAAGTCGCCTCCACCTGGACGTCGTGAATCATCTCGGGAACGCCCTCCATGACGTCCTCTCTCTTGAGGATGGTCGTCCCGTAGCTCATCAGTTCGGGAACCGACTTGCCGTCCCTCGCGCCCTCAAAGATCTCGAAAGTGAGAATGGCGACGGACTCCGGGTAGTTCAACTTCAGGCCGCGCGCCTGCCTTCTTCTGGCCAGGTCTGCGGCGACGACCACCAGCAGCTTCTCTTGTTCACGCGGCGACAGGTGCACGGCAGGGTGGGGCTTAGCGGCTTCGGAAGGCGCGGAACCCCTGCCATGCCAGGGCGAGCACCAGGGCGCCGAGGGTGAGGCGGAGGTCGATCGAGTTTGTCTGCAGGGGCGCGCCGAGGTGGAGGTGCAGCGCGTTCGTGTCGTGTCCGGGATGTGCGGAGGCAACGCAGGGCAGCAGGCTCACGATGGTGGCGGCAAATTTATTCAGTTTCATGCGTGGGATAGACTGAGGAGAAGTGGGCGCTCGGGCAAGCGGGTTGGTGGGTCCCTGCGGGAAAAATTAAGGGTTAAACGACAAGATGGGCCTGGATGACCTCCTCTGTGAGGTTGGCGATGGGGCCGGAGGCCACGACAGCGCCGCGGTCCATGATCGCAAATTCGTCCGCGAGTTCGCGGGCGAAGTCCAGGTACTGCTCGACGAGAAGGATGCTCATCTTGCCCTCCTCCCGCAGCAGTCGGATCGTGTCGCCGATCTGGTCGATGACGTTGGGCTGGATGCCCTCCGTGGGTTCGTCGAGGATCAGCAGCTTGGGTTCGGTGAGCAGCGCGCGTCCGATGGCGAGCTGCTGCTGCTGCCCGCCGGACAGCATCCCGCCCTTGCGTGGCAGGAACTCTTTGAGAATTGGAAAGAGCGTAAAAATGCGGTCGAGTCCGGCGCCGATTTTCATTCCGCGGGCGACACAGCCGATGTGGAGGTTTTCCTCCACGGTGAGGTGTGGAAAGATTTCGCGGCCTTGGGGGACAAAACCGATGCCGGCTCTGGCGCGCTCCTCGGGAGGCATCGCGGAAATGTCGCGGCCGTTGAGGGTGATTCGACCGCGCGACTGGCGCAGAAGCCCGGTGATGGTCCGGAGCGTCGTGGTTTTGCCCACGCCGTTGCGGCCCATCAGGCAGGTGACGCTTTTCTCCGGAACGTGAAACTGGACACCCCGGAGAATCTGGGAGCCGCCGATAGACACTTCGATGTTTTCGAGCGAGAGCATGGTCAGCGGGCGTGTTTGCGTCCGAGATAAACCTCGATGACTTTGGGATCTGACTGGACCGAGTCCACCGGGCCCTCGCAGAGGACAGAGCCCTGATGCAGAACGGTTACCTTCCGTCCCTGGGAAATTTGGCGCACGAAAACCATGTCGTGCTCGATGACTACGATGGTGTGTTTGCCTGCCAGGCTCAGCAAGAGTTCGCCGGTGCGCGCGGTTTCTTCGTCCGTCATTCCGGCCGCCGGTTCGTCGACGAGCAGAAGCTTCGCTTCCTGCGCGAGCAGCATGCCGATCTCCAGCCACTGTTTCTGGCCGTGGGCAAGGGTGCCAGCCTTTCGGTCGCGGTGCTCGGTGAGGTTGATGGTCTTGAGAATTTCGTCGATGCGGTCCTTTTGATCGGATCCAAGGCGGAAGAAAAGGGAGGAGAAAACGCCCCGGCTGCCGGCGAGGCTTAGAATCAGGTTTTCGGTTACGGAGTGGTCCGTGTAGACGGTGGGAGTCTGAAACTTCCGCCCGATGCCAAGGCGGTAGATCTCGTGCTCGGACATCTCTTTAAGATTGTGCCGGCCTTCGAATTCGATGGTGCCGGTGTCAGCCTGGGTCCGGCCTGTGATGAGATCGAGGAAGGTCGTTTTGCCGGCTCCGTTCGGTCCGATCACCGTGCGCAGTTCGCCGGACTCCAGATAGAAGTTAAGGTCATTGATGGCCTTAAAACCGTCGAAAGACTTGTTCACGCCCTCGGCTGACAGAAGAAAGGATTTCTGGGTCATGCGGCGGGTGCGTTGGCTTTGGAAACTGCGGATTCCTGAGGGTCCAGCGGCTTGGAGCGCGTGAACAGTGAGCGTATTTTGGCTGGGATGCTGATCAGTCCTTCGGGAAGGAAGAGGACGACGCCCAGAAACAGGCTTCCCAACAGAATCAGCCAGAGGTCGGGAATGGCCCTGGTGGCCCAGCTCTTGAGGGCGTTGACGACTACCGCCCCCAGGATCGGTCCGACGAGAGTCCCTCGGCCCCCGACTGCCACCCAGACAACTGCTTCGAGAGACTTGTCCGGGGTCATTTCGCTCGGGTTGATGATTCCGACCTGGGTCACGTAGAGGGCTCCTCCGAGAGACGCGATTCCCGCGGCCACGACGAATACAAACAGCTTGTAGTTGGCCGCGGAGTAGCCGGAGAAAAGGACCCGGGTTTCGCTGTCGCGGATCGCCCGCTGGATGAGGCCGAACTTGGTGCGTGTGAGCCAGCGGCAGCCAAAATAAACGGCCATCAGTGCGATGCCCGTGCAGATGTAGAGCGTGCGCTGGGTGCCTGCGGAACGGATGTCTGCGCCGAGCAGGAATTTGAAGTCCGTAAAGCCGTTGTTCCCGCCGAGCAGCATGTCGTTGCGGAAAAACATGAGGGAGGCGCCGTAGGTTAGGGCCTGGGTCAGGATCGAGAAGTAAACGCCCTTGATACGTGAGCGGAACGCAAGAAACCCGAAGACCTTCGCCAGCAGCATCGGCAGGAGAAAGACCATCAGCATGGCAAATGCGAAGCTGTAAAAGGGCTTCCAGAACGCTGGAAGAAATGTGTGGCCGAGGAAGACCAGGAAGTCCGGGAGGTCGGACTTGTACTGGCCCAGCTTGCCGATCATGAGCATGAGGTGCATGCCGAGCATGTAACCGCCCAGGCTGAAAAAGAGCGCCTGTCCCAGACTCAGCAGTCCCGTGTACCCCCACAGCAGGTCGACTGAAATGGCGAGAATCCCGTACGCGAGATACTTGCCCCAGACATTGATGGTGAAGTTGGAGACGTGGAGGAGGGAGTCCTGAGGCACCCATGCGTTGAGCGCGGGCATCAGCACCAGGAGCACCAGGGCGAGGGCCCCGGCTATTAAAATTTCACGGCGCGGTTGGGGTTGCATCAGTTTTCAAGGCTGCGGCTGCGGCTGACAAAGAGTCCTGCCGGGCGCCATTGGAGGAATAGGATGATCCCGGCGAGTACGAGGATCTTGCCGAGGACGGGATTGCCCAGAATCTGCTGGAGCGACTGGTCCACCATTCCGATCCCGAGTGCGGAAAATATGGTTCCGAAGAGGCTTCCCACACCGCCAACTACAACGGTCATAAACGCGTCGACAATGTAGCTTTGCCCGAGGCTGGGGCCGACGTTTCCAATCTGGCTCAGAAAGGCGCCTGCAAGGCCTGCAAGGCCGCTTCCAAGGCCGAACGTGAGGAGGTTCACACGCTCCGTGCGCACCCCCATGCAGGCGGCCATGGAGCGGTTTTGCATGACGGCGCGGATGAGCAGGCCCAGCGGAGTGCGGGCGAGCAGTAGGAACACGCCGGCTACAATCGCGGCAGCGAAACAGATGACGAAGACGCGGTTCCAGCCAAGGCTGACGTCGCTGAAGGTCCAGTGGCCGCTCAGCCAGCGGGGGGACGCCACCTGGACATTGTTTGCGCCAAAGGTGAGTCGGAAAAGCTGCTGAACGACGAGCGAAACGCCCCAAGTCGCCAGGAGGGATTCGAGTGGACGCCGGTAAAGGAAGCGGATCACGGTCCGCTCCAGCGCGATCCCAGCCAAGGCAGCCGTGAGAAATGAAAGCGGGATGGCGACAAGAAAGTAGCTGTCGTAAATCCATCCCGAGGTTTTGAGGCTCGGGAGCGTGATGTGGATGCCGAAGGGAGACAGTTCCAGTCCGGGTCCGAAAATGCACTGCACCACGTAGGTCGTGTAGGCGCCGACGGCGATCATTTCCCCGTGCGCCATGTTGATGACCCCCATCAGGCCGAATGTGACCGCTAATCCGAGGGCTGCCACCAGGAGCACCGAACCCAATGACAACCCCCGGAAAATGGTGCCCCACGTATTCGCAGCCTGCAGATGCAGCTCGATTTTGCGCAGGGCTTCCTGCGCCGCTTTTGCCGTGGGACCGGAATCTTTTGCGATGGCTTTCAACGCGTCCTGACTCCGGATTGAGCCGAGCTCGCCCAGCGTTCTGCAGGCGATTACAACGGCCGCGGGGTCTGATGATTTCAACTCGGTCAGGGCGATTGCTTCGCGGATCGTGTGTCTGACTTCTTCGTCAGTCTCCTTTTCGAGGCGTCCGCGGAGCGCCGGAAGTCTCGAAGGATCCTGTTCCATTCCAAGCGTTTCAACAGCCTGAAGACGGGCTGATCGGTCGTCGGCGGCGAGGCCTGCAAGGTCGAGGATCGATTTCATGGCCGTGCGGAGATCGGAGTCCGTTTCGGCCGCATTCAGGTCGGATGCAATCAAGCGCGCCGGCTTGCCGTCTGAATCGGTGTGCGGAAGGCCCGTGGCGAGGAGCTTGGCGGCCTGTTTGTCGTCCGTTCCTTTGAGCGGATCGAGGACGACTGGAATTTTGGTGTTCGAGGGCCCCTCAAGGAGAAAGATGCCGCCCTCTTTCCATAGGGTGAGAAGGGAGATGAGTTCCGGGGTGGGATCAAGCTCTTTGATCAGCGCGATTTGTTCCTCGGACTTGTCCTCAAGAAGCACCGCCTTTGCCACAACCTCGGCGGGCCCCGCTGCAACGGCCCCGGAGAGCTCAAGAGCGAGGAAAAAAACGAGTGATAGGCAGGCTCGGATCATGGAGAAGGAAGAAGGTGTGCGGCGGCAGAAGGAGCGCCAGGTGAAATTGCGTGCGCTCGGTCTTTTGATATGTTGCGGTCTGGTCGCGCGCCTAGCCAATGAAAAGGGCGGGCCTTTGAAAGGACCCGCCCTTTAGAGGTGTCGTTAGACGGGTGCTGTCTTACTTGGCCTTGAACGTTCCTTTGAGCCAGGGCTCACCGAAGACGTCCTTGTATTCCTTGAGGATCTTGAACTGTCCGTCCGCCTTGGTTTCGCCGATGAACACGTTCTTGGTCAGGTGCATGTTCTTCTGGGTGGTGACTTTGCCGCCGGGGCCGTCGAAGGAGAGCCCGCCCTTGAGGGCTTCACGCACTTTGTCGACATCGAAGGATCCGGCCTTCTCAACCGCAGCCTTCCACAGGTAAACTCCGTCATAGGAGAGAACCATTGGGGAGCAGGTCACGCGGCCTTCCTTCTTCACGCCGTCTACTTTGGTGTCCTTCAACCAAGTCTGGAAGCTTGAGATGAACTTCTTGTTCGCGTCGGATTTGACGGACTGGAAGTAAGTCCAGCAACCGAGCTGTCCGACGAGCTGCTTTGCCGGAAGGGCGCGGAACTCGTCTTCTGAGATCGAGAAGCTGACCACCGGGCAGCTTTCGGCGGTGAGGCCTGCGGCAGCGTATTCCTTGAAGAAGGGTACATTGGTGTCGCCGTTGAGCGTGTTGATGACGCAGGCTTTTCCGCCGGCGGAGAACTGCTTGATTTCAGCAACGATCTGCTGGTAGTCGGTGTGGCCGAAGGGCGTGTACTTGCCAGCGGAGATGATCTTGCCCGAGGCGTCCTTCTTGAAGCCGCCTCCGATGTTTTCAATCGGAACACCCTTGCTCAGGAGATACTCGAGGAGCACGAGGTTGGTGGTCTGCGGGTAGACGTAATCGCTGCCGAGGAGGTAGAATTTCTCTTTCTTTTTGCCCAGCATGTAGTCAACGGCGGGAGTGGCCTGCTGGTTGACTGCCTCGGCGGTGTAGAAGACGTTCTTGGATTCTTCTTCACCCTCGTACTGAACGGGATAGAACAGCAGTCCGTTGTTTTTTTCAAAGACGGGAAGGACGGATTTGCGGGAGACGGAAGTCCAGCAGCCGAAGACGACTGCGGCCTTGTCCTTCTCCAGGAGTTGCTTCGCTTTTTCAGCGAAGAGGGGCCAGTTGGAGGCGCCGTCGACTACGACGGGTTCGATCTTCTTGCCCATCACGCCGCCCTTGGCGTTGATTTCGTCAAAAGTGTAGAGGAGGACGTCGCGCAGGGACGTTTCCGAGATGGCCATCGTTCCGGAGAGCGAATGGAGCACGCCAACCTTCACGGTGTCGGCGGCAAATGCGGAGTGAGTGAAAACCATGCCGGTGAGCGCGAGCAGGGCTTTAGCGGAGTTGTTCAGTACTTTCATGGACAGATTGCGTGTGTGGACTTGATCAAAAATGGCGGCGAGTAGGTCCGCCATTTGGGGAATCGCACGGCGACAGGCGGTGCGATTTATGGAACCGGGTTAAGAGAGGGGCACCCCCCCGAATGCCCCCCTCTCTCTATGACCCAAATTGCTGCTGAGTAACGACTAGAACGGGATGCTGATGCCTGTGGTAAACGTCAGGAAGTTCTTCTTAGGGTTCGTGGGAATCATATCGCTATTGGTCATGTAACCGGTAACGCCCATCGAAAACGTTGCGTCTTTGGAGACGAAATCTACCGGAACCGATCCGGTTAGGCCTAGGGAGCCGTAGCCGATGCCAGCCTTGGTTCCGCCCGGGTGGTAGCCGCTCGTCTCATACTCGAGTGAGGCCGGAACAGAGAAACTCACAGGACCGGCTTTGAAATCGTAACCTGCGCTGAGAACGACGACAGTGCCGGATTCGTAACCTGTGGCAATGCGCTCGTGAATCAACAACGAGGGCTTGAGGAAGGTGTCCACGGCAAATTTGAGCTCCACGGCTTGCTCGTTCTGGTTGAGGTACATCCACTGCTGGTACAGCGCTGTGGTGGTGAGGATGCCTGTGGTATATGCGCCGCCAGCCCAAACGTCTACTTCCTGGATCCGGTTGCCTATGCTTGATTTAGCACGGTCATTCACGTCCCACCAGGTGCCGAGGATGAGCTTGAAGTCACTGTTGATGGCCTTGCTCAGCTCAAGAGTGGGATGAAAAAGAACTGTGTGCAGTCCCTGACCGGAACCCCAGATGTCCTGACCGAAGGAGACGAAGTGGGAGTCGAGGTTGAGGCTGAGGTTTCCGGTGATCGACGGCTTGGCTGCGGCGGGTTCGGCGGCGACTGCTTTTTCAGCGGAGCCAGCCCAGGAGAGCACGGGGAGTGCCACCATTGCGGCAAGGGCCAGCGTGGATTTGGAGCGGATTTTTGTCATGGTGTGCTGTGTTTTGATTTCAACTAAGTGCGCCGCATCTGCGGGCAAGTTCCCTAAAGCAACGGCCGTGCCACGGTGCCAAAGCGGGTCTTTTCAAGGAGCTGCACTGTTTGTAAGCTATTGATGAAAAGTAGTTTGATGGTTTTAAAATTTCACCAGAAATTTTTCAACGGCGGGATCTTGTTGCGCTCAAAAAACGACACCTCCTCGGGGTGTTGCTCAAAAAAAGGCAGCTGGCATTCGTCCGGTGTTCGAATTTGAACGCGCCGCCGAACGGTCTCGCAGATTGGAGCAAGAGCAATGGCCGGCGAGCCAGATGGGGCGTTGCTGGCGGTGGTCCTGGCGCGGGACTATCGGTGTGTGACGCTTGCAAGAATGGCCCACGCGCGCTCAGTGCTGGAGTGTCACAGGGCGCAGCCACCCCTGTGGCTGGCGCCTAGGCTGAACCTGAGCGCGGATTGCGGCGGAACGAATGAACCCGGGGGGGACGCGTCAGTTACGCGTCGCGTCTGAACCGGCGCTGGGGGCGGTCGCTTTCGTTGCGCGGGCGGGGGGCGCGGGACTGATCCGGACCGGCTTTTGTCTGCCTGGGTTCAGCGTGCGCATCCGAGGCGCGCCGGGGGCGCATCGTTCGGCCGGTGGCGGGCGGTATGGAGCGGATCGGGGTGCTGGCGTCGGTTTCTGGACCGTTTTCCGCGGCGCGCCTGCGCGGGGAGCGTCCTGCTTTGAGGTCGGCGACGTCCTTTGGGGAAAGCATGCGCCACATTCCGGCGCGGAGTTTTTCAATGCGGAGCGTGCCGATCCGGACGCGGCGGAGGCTTTCGACTTCGTAGCCGCATTCATAAAGCATCAGGCGGATCTGGCGCTTGATGCCCTGGGTGAGGATGATCTGCAATTTGTTGGGGGCGAGGAGTTCAATTTCCTCCATCTTGGCCCTGCCGCCTTCGATTTGAAAACCCCGGAGGAGTTTTTCGCGGTGCTCGGGATTGAAGGGTTTGTCGATGACGACCTCGTATTCCTTTTCGATCTTAAACCCCGGATGAGTGAGGGAGAGGGAAAGGTCGCCGTCATTTGTGACGATGAGGAGGCCGTCGCTTTCCATGTCGAGGCGGCCGACGTGGTAGACGCGGGGCCAGTCTTCGGGAAGGAGGTCGAAGATGGTGCGGCGGGCGCGTTCGTCGGAGGCGGTGCAGAGAAATCCGCGCGGTTTGAAGAGGACGGCGTGGATGATCTCTTCGGGTTGCACGATTTTGCTGCCCACTTTGACGACGTCGCCGGGAGCGACGAGGGTGCCGAGGTCATCGATGATGCGGCCGTTGATTTTGACGCGGCCTTCTTTGATGAGCGTTTCGACGCTGCGTCGGGAGCCGAGGCCGCAGGAGGCAAGATAACGGTTGAGTCGCATGAGGATGGTAAAATGAGGTGCCGGGCGGGCCCAGAGTGGGCGGGATCATCGGGCAAACGGGGGAAGGGGGCAACTTATTGCATCTTTGAACGCGCAACCTCTCGTTTACATCCGTGGCCAAGCGAGTGATAGTTGCGGGATTGTGCAGCCATGAGCCGAGGCCCCATCCCCCGCAAAACTGTTTATCGACTGTCCCTTTACTACCGAGTCCTGCAGCGGCTCCGGGGCAATCTTATTGAAACCGTGTCCTCGGCCTCGCTGGCGAAGGTTTCGGGGGTGAAGCCGACGCAGTTGCGCAAGGATCTGGCGTATCTGGGGCATTTCGGGACGCGGGGTTTGGGATACAGCGTGGAGGGGTTGTGTGTGAAGCTGGTGGAGGTGATGGGCACGGCGAGCTTGCAGCCGGTCATTTTGGTGGGCGTGGGCCAGCTGGGGTCCGCCTTGCTGGGATACGACGGGTTCGAGAGAGAGGGTTTCGAGATTGTGGGGGCGTTCGACCTGGACGAGGGGCGTCGCCGGCCGGGGAAGGTGAAGGTCAAGACGATGGCGATGAGCGCGCTGCCGGATTTTGTGAGGGAGCGTGGGATCAAGATTGCGATCTTGAGCGTGCCCGGTCACGTGGCGCAGGAGGTGGCCAACGAACTGATTGAAGCTGGCATTCAGGCGATCCTGAATTTTGCGCCGGCGGTGCTGCAGGTTCCGGAGCATGCGGTGGTGAACTCTGTGAACTTGGCGGCGGAGCTGGAAAACTTGAGTTACTTCATCCGCTAGTCCGGGGAGGCAGGCGAAACGACTGATGCAACTGGTTTCTCTGGGCAGGCCGCTTCTGGCGCTGGAATTGACATTGAACAGCGGGCAGGCCTTCCACTGGCTGCGCGAGGGAGATGGGTGGCTGGGGGCGGTGGGAAGCGAGGCGGTGTATTTGGAGCAAAAAGACGGCGAATTGTTTGTGAACGCGGGCGCGGAAGAGGCCGCCGCGGGGTATCTGGCGCTGGACCATCCTCTGGAGGAGATCGAGGCGACGTTTCCGCAGGATCCCGTGACGCGGGAGGCGCTGGAATTTTGCAGGGGGATGCGGATTCTGCGGCAGCCGAGCTGGGAAGCGCTGGCGACGTTTATCACGTCCTCGATGAAGCAGGTGGCCCACATCGCGCAGATTTCGCATACGCTGCGGAAGAGGTACGGACGGCGCCTGATTTTGGGCGGACGGGAAGTTTACGCCTATCCCGAGCCGGCGGCGCTGGCGGCTTTAGCGGAGGCGGATTTGCGGGCGTGCGCTTTGGGTTACCGGGCGGCCAATTTGCAGGCTTCGGCGAGGTTGGTGGCGGAGGGGGGCGTGGATTTGGGGGTGGTGGCCGGGCTTCCGGACGTGGAGGCGCAGATGGAGCTGCGGCGGCTGCCCGGCGTGGGCGAAAAGGTGGCGAACTGTGCGCTGCTGTTTGGTTTTGAGCGTCTCAAGGCGTTTCCGGTGGATGTGTGGATTGAGCGGGTCATTCGGGAGCGTTATTTTTCAAAGAAACGAAAAGTTACGGCGGCGATGATAAGAGGATTTTGCGGGAAGGCGTTTGGGCCTTACGGTGGGTACGCCCAGCAATATCTCTTTCATCACGCCCGATTGACGTGGAAAAAGGGGTAGGTGGGCGACACCCGCCTCTTTTTTGCCTGCCTTTTCCAAGCGCTCCCTCATTTTTACGCCCCGACCCCTGCATGAAAGTAGACGCCGTCCTTCAGCCCTCTGAACTTCCGTTTCTCTCGAAACGGGGGGGGGCCGGCGTTGTCTGCGTTGTTTTTGACGTCCTGAGGGCCACTTCAAGTATGGTCACGGGTTTGGCGTATGGGGTGTCGGAGATTTTTCCGGCCGCAACGATTGAAGCGGCCATGGAGTTGAAGAAACGCCATCCGGGAGCTTTGCTAGGCGGGGAAAGGCGAGGCGACCGGATTGAGGGGTTTGATCTGGGTAATTCTCCGGCCGACTATGTTGGCCGCGAGGGAGCCTCGATTATCATGACCACCACCAACGGCACGGTTGCACTGCAGGCGTGCGCCGGCGTGGGCACATTGCTGGTGGGGGCGCTTTCGAATCTGAGGGCGGTCGCCGCGGCGGTGCGCAGCCTGAACCCCGGGACGCTTCTGGCCGTGTGTTCTGGAACCGGAGACGGGGTCGCCCTCGAGGATGTCTGGGCAGCAGGCGCATTGGTGGAGCATTTTCCGGAGGCTGAATGGTCGGATGCCGCCCTGACGGCGCAGGCGCTGAAGCGTGCCTTGCCGGACGCGTGGGAGGCGTTGAGACGTTCCTCCAACGGCCGTGCGCTGCTTGCGAAGGACCGGGGTGCGGATATCGAATGGTGCGCCTCGCTCGACCGGTTTGAAGCGGTGGGGATGATGCGGGACGGCGTCGTGGGCCTGTTTAGGGAAGGAGGCGTGGCGTGAAGTGGGAACTGCCGCGTTTTGCGCGGAGAATCATCAACTCCGCGCCGGATTTGAGCGATCAACCGGACGAGATCCAGGCTGTTTCGGGCGTTCTGGGTTCGATGGCGGTGCACCTGCTGCTTCTGGTGGTTTGGCTGTTTTTTCAGGACGGCTGGTTTGGCCGGATGATGCTGGCGCTTCCCCGCAAGACGGTGCCGATCGAGATTGTGATTCAAACCACTTCTATTTTGCCGGAGCGCATGGTGGTGCCCCTGGACGGTACCAAGGACCAGGAGCGGGTGGATTCGGCTGGGTTGCAGGAGAGCAAAGAGCCGGTGAAGGACGCGAAGTTTCAGTCCGACAAGAATCTTCAGGCGGGAAGCAAGGAGCGTCCGACGGGAACGGCGCAGAGGCCGCAAGTGAACGCCCAGCAGCGGCTGCCTGACAAGGCGATGGTGCAGAGGGAGGCTCGCACTGGCAGCGTGGAGGCCCGTCCGCCCAAATCGGCAAACGATGTGGCGCGCATGGGGGGGAGCAGCGCGTCTTCAAAGGTGGCATCGCTTGCCAAAAAGAAGGCGAACCAGCCTGAGCCTGCGATGGAAAGCGAACGCGTCGAAGACATCGAGGATTTGGGAGGGGAGCTGGTATTCAGGAAGGTGGCCGCGGGGGTCGCGGCGCCGGTGAAGGTCAGTGAGAAGGTGGGGTCGGGCAAGAAGCAGAAGGACGTGGAGGATTCCGGCGAGGACACGGCGGAGGAGGGGAAGCAGGCCAGCAAGACGAACGGCGGGTTGGAGCAGAACGGGAAGCAGGGGGTCAACGCATCGAAGACCCCGATGGCGGCCTATATGAAATCTGTGAGCCGTGCGATTGGCGCGAGGTGGAATCTTTTGATCAAGTCGCGCATGGATTCTTTGGAAACAGGGATGGCGAAGGTGCGTTTTCGGGTTGCGCCGGACGGGTCCGTGCGCGAGGTGATGCTCGAGCAGAGCACGGCGAACCGGGAATTTTCGGATCTGTGCCAGGACATCGTCCGACAGGCCCAGCTGGATCCGCCCCCGCCGGAAGCCAAACCGCTGCTTAAAAATGGACTTTTGGAAATCCCGTTCACCTTTTCTCTCTACTAATCTGATGCAAATGAACACTCACGCAGTCGACTCCCTGGTTCAATTTTTCAACAAGGGCGGTCTATTCATGTATTTTCTGGCGGCCTGCTCTGTGGTCGGCGTGGCTGTGATTCTGTTGAGGCTGCTGGGACTGAGGCGGGATCTGGCGGTGCCTCCGGTGCTGCGAGTGGAGGTGGAGCGCATGCAGCCCGGAAGTGAGAACCTGACCGGCCGGCTCGCGGCCTTTTTGATGGGGGACCGCTCTCCGATGGGGCGCATTGTGCGCGTGGCGCTCAAGCATCTGGACGTGACGCGCTCGGAAAACCAGGACGCGGTGCAGGTGGCGGCCCGGCGGGAGATTGTGCGTTTGGAGCAGGGGCTGTTTATTTTGGAGATTCTGGTGGGAATCACGCCCTTGCTGGGGCTGCTGGGGGCCGTTTCCGGGTTGGTGAAGGTTTTCGGAGCGTTCGGCGAAGCGGCGGGGCAGAGTGATCCGCACCTGATTGCGAGCGGGATTTCAGAGGCGCTGAGCACGACGGTTGTGGGGCTGGCGATTGCCATTCCGTGCCTGGTGGCGCACTCGTATTTTGTGCGCAAGGTGGAGACCATCGCCTCCGAGATGGAATCGATCGTCTCTCTGCTACTCACCAAGTGCTACCAGCACACCGCCCTTCAGCGCAGCGCGCAGGAGGCCGCCGAGTAAGGGCGCGCCGGGCTGGCAAGGCATTCGACTAAATAACTCCACAACAGAACGCGCCCTATGAGCATGAGTTTTTATCCAAAGCGCCGGCGAGTTCCGCAGGTGATGATCGTGTCGCTCATCGACATTTTCGCGATCCTGCTGATCTTCGTGATCGTCTCCACGACGTTCCGCAAGGAGCAGCCGGCCGTGACGATTCGTTTGCCTGAATCCAAGACCGCGGCGGTGTCCCAGCCAAAGCGGGAGCCCTTGGTGCTCACCATTTCCAAGGATTCCGAACTGTTTTTGGACGACAAGCCCGTCGTCCTTGAGCGACTGGCGCCGCTGCTCAGGCAGTTGGTCCAGCGGGATCCCGGCACCTTTTTCGCCCTGAACGCTGATCGTGACGCTCCGTTTGGCACGGTGATGCGCGTGCTTGAGGGGTTGAAAGAAGCCGGCGTGAAGGGCAGCCTCACCGCATTCATGGAGCGTTCCAAATGATTTTGCCAATTATATTCTTTAACGACCCCATCCTGCGCACCGTGGGTGCGCGCGTGGAGGTGATCAACGACGAGATCAAGCGTTTCGCCGCGGACATGATCGACACCATGCGGGACGCCGACGGGGTCGGCCTCGCGGCGCAGCAGGTTGGCAAGGCGTTGCAGATGGCGGTGGTGGACGTTGCCGGCGTGGAGGACCGGCCCAGCAAGATGTGGGTCAACGGCGAGGAGGTGAACCCGGACGCGCACATGCCGATGGTTTTGGTAAATCCTGAATTGACTCCGGGTAAGGAGAAGGAGGTGGGGGTCGAGGGATGCCTTTCCTTTCCAAAAATGAACGCCGACATCGTGCGTTTCGCTAGAGTGCGCTGTCGTGCGCTCACTCTGGACGGGGAGACCTTGGACTTTGAGTCGGAAGGGTTGCTTTCAAGGGCCCTGCAGCACGAGGTGGATCATTTGAACGGCGTTCTGTTCATAGACAGGATGAGCTCTGCGGCGAAGGTGGGACTGGCTGGCAAGCTGAAGCGGCTGGCGAAACGCTAGATTGGGCTGTGGAGGGGTTGGCCCCGGTCCGGATTCGCTGTGTTTACCGGGAATTTAGCTGTGTCCGCGGCTTGTAGCTTATTTTTCATTTGCCTACCGTTGCCCAGCACGGGGCTGTCTGTTTAAGCTCCGCACACTTTTGCCCATGCCGCGCGATAACTCCATTCACAAGATTCTCCTCATAGGCTCCGGTCCGATCATCATTGGACAGGGGTGCGAGTTCGACTATTCAGGCGTCCAGGCCTGCAAGGCCCTGAAGGAGGAGGGATACGAGGTCGTTCTGGTGAATTCCAACCCGGCGACGATCATGACGGACCCGGAGTTTGCGCACCGGACCTACATCGAACCGATCACGCCCGAGGTGGTGGAGCGTATCATCGAGCGTGAGAAGCCCGATGCCCTCCTGCCGACGCTGGGCGGGCAGACGGCGCTCAACTGCGCGATGTCTCTGGTGGCCTCAGGTGTTTTGGAGAAACACGGGGTGCGGATGATTGGTGCGAATGCCGAGGCGATCCACAAGGGGGAGGACCGGCAGGCGTTCAAGGAGGCGATGCAGAAGATCGGCTTGGAAGTGGCGCGTTCCGGCACGGCCCACACCATGGAGGATGCGCGCAAGGCGGCAGCCGAGATCGGCAGTTTTCCCCTCGTGATCCGGCCTGCGTTTACGCTGGGCGGGATGGGGGGCGGGATTGCCTACAACCGCGAGGAGTTTGAGGAGATCGTGGCCCGCGGTCTGGATCTTTCGCCCGTGAGCGAGGTGCTCATCGAAGAGAGTCTTCTGGGGTGGAAAGAGTTTGAGATGGAGGTCATGCGGGACCGCGCGGACAACTGCGTGATCGTGTGTTCCATTGAGAACTTGGATCCGATGGGGGTGCACACGGGCGACTCCATCACCGTTGCCCCGATCCAGACGCTCACGGACAAGGAGTATCAGTTCATGCGGGATGCGTCCTTCGCGGTGATCCGCGAGATCGGGGTGGAGACGGGCGGATCGAACATTCAGTTTTGCGTGAACCCGGACAACGGGAGGGTGATCGTGATCGAGATGAACCCGCGCGTATCGCGTTCTTCGGCGCTGGCTTCCAAGGCGACGGGTTTTCCGATTGCCAAGATCGCGGCCAAGCTGGCAGTGGGCTACACGCTGGACGAGGTGAAGAACGATATCACCCGTGAAACGCCGGCGAGCTTCGAGCCGTCGATCGACTACGTGGTGGTGAAGGTGCCGCGGTTTACGTTTGAGAAGTTTCCGCTGGCGGACGCGACGCTCACGACGCAGATGAAGAGCGTTGGGGAGACGATGGCGATCGGCCGCACCTTCAAGGAGGCGATGCAGAAGGCCCTTCGCGGACTTGAAATTAAACGGTTCGGGTTCATCGGCGACGGCGCCGACAAGCCTGTGGCCGCCGCGGACCTGCGCAAGCGGCTTGCCGTTCCCAATGTGGACCGTATTTTCTGCCTCGGCCAGGCTTTCGCCTCGGGGATGACCGTGGAGCAGATTTTTGATCTCACCAAGATCGATCCGTGGTTCCTGGAGCACCTGAAGTCCATCGTGGAGGAGCAGAAGACGCTGAAGGATGCCGAGGGTTCGCCTGAAAAAATCCGGCGCGCCAAGAAGTTTGGATTCTCCGACCGGCAGCTCGGGGTGGCGTGGGGCAAGACGGAACTGGAGGCGAGGGCTGTGCGCAAGGCGGCAGGAGTTCTGCCGAACTACCGTTTGGTGGACACCTGCGCTGCGGAGTTCGAGGCCTATACGCCTTACTATTACTCGGGCTACGGGGATGAAAACGAGGTGCGGGAAAGCGGCAGGCGCAAGGTGGTGATTCTGGGCGGCGGGCCGAACCGCATCGGGCAGGGGATAGAGTTCGACTACTGCTGCGTGCACGCGGCGTTTGCTTTGAAGGAACTCGGTTTCGAGACGATCATGGTGAACTCGAACCCGGAGACCGTTTCGACTGATTACGACACCAGCGACAAGTTGTACTTCGAACCCCTCACGCTTGAGGACACGTTGAACATTTGCGAGCAGGAGAAGCCTTGGGGCGTGATTGTACAGTTTGGAGGACAGACGCCTTTGAATCTCGCCAAGGGCCTTGCGGACGCCGGCGTTCCGATCATCGGGACTTCGCCGAAAAGCATCGAACGCGCGGAGGACAGGAAGCTGTTTTCGGCGATGCTGGACGAACTCGGGATCAAGCAGACCCCCGGTGGTACAGCCACAAACGAGGCCGAGGCGCTGGCGGTGGCGGCACGCGTGGGGTATCCGGTGCTGGTGCGTCCTTCGTTCGTGCTGGGCGGGCGCGCAATGGAGCGCGTTCACAGCGAGGATGATTTGCGCCGCTACATCCGGACCGCGGTGGAGGCCAGTCCAGACCACCCGGTGTTGGTGGACCACTTTTTGGAAGACGCCACCGAGGTGGACGTGGACTGCATCTGCGACGGCGAAACCGTGGTGATCGGTGCGATCATGGAGCACATTGAAGAGGCTGGGATTCACTCTGGTGACTCGGCCTGCGTGATTCCGCCCTTCAGTTTGAGCGAAAAGGTGAAGGCCGAGATTGCGGATTCGACGAAGCGCATGGCCATTGCGCTGGAGGTTCGTGGTTTGATGAACGTCCAGTTCGCGGTGAAAGATGAGACGGTGTACGTGCTTGAGGTGAATCCGCGCGCGTCCCGCACCGTGCCGTTTGTTTCCAAGACCATCGGCGTGCCGCTGGCGAAGATGGCGGCCAAGGTGATGGCCGGCATGACGCTCAAGGAGTTGGGCTTCACCAAGGAGATTGTGCCGCCCCACTTCGCGGTGAAGGAGGCGGTGTTTCCGTTCATCAAGTTTCCCGGCGTGGACATCGTGCTGGGGCCCGAGATGCGGAGCACGGGCGAGGTCATGGGTATCGACAAGAGCGTCGGGCTTGCCTTTGCGAAGGCGCAGATGGCGGCCCAGCCGCCGCTGCCGCAGAAGGGGAACGTGTTCATTTCGATCCCGGACAGGGACAAGAGCCGTGCGGTGGAGATCGCGCGTGGTTTCTCGGAGCTGGGCTTCACCCTGTTTTCAACCCACGGGACGGCTGCCGCATTGACCTCTGCCGGGATTCCCGTGAAGAGGCTGCACAAGATAGGCGAGGGGCGTCCGAACGCCCTTGATATGGTGAAGAATGGCGAGCTGGCGCTGATCATCAATACGCCCACCGGCAAGACGGCGCGTGAAGACGAGGTGCGCATCCGTTCCACTGCGAACACGGCCCGTATCCCCGTCGTGACGACGCTTCGGGCCGCCGAGGCCAGCCTTGAGGGAATCCGGGCGATCCGCGAGCACGGCATCGGGGTGCAGACGCTGCAGGAGTTTCACAACCTTTAGTCCGAACGCCTAAGCAATATAGAAAAAGGGGATCTCACGCGGAGCCGCGGAGGTCGCGGAGAAAAATCAGATAAATCAAGGAGCCAAAACCATTTATCCGCCTCCGCGGCTCCGTGCCTCCGCGTGAACTTCCGTTTTCAGGTCTAGACGCAGCTGCTGCGGCGTCCCTGCCGGTTTATTCGCCGGAGATGACGAGGGCGATTTCGCCCTTCGCGGGGCGGGCGGAGTAGTGGGCGAACAGTTCTGCTGGGAGTCCTTTCCGGTACTCCTCGAACTGTTTTGTGAGTTCTCGGGCCACGCAGATTTGTCGCTCGGGAAGAAGGCGGGTGCAGGCTTCCAGGGTTTTGAGGATGCGGTGCGGCGATTCAAAAAAGACGCTGGTGCAGTCGCGGTTGGCGGCCTCGGTGAGCTTGCGTTCGCGTTGTCCGCTTTTGACGGGAAGGAAGCCGCCAAAAAAGAAATGGGTGGCGTCAAATCCCGAGCCGACGAGGGCAGTGAGCACGGCGCTCGGCCCGGGAATGACGGTGTAGGGAAGGGCTTCCGCGATGCAGGCGCGAAGCAGTCTGTGTCCTGGATCGGAGACGGTGGGCAGGCCCGCGTCGGAGATTAGTGCTATCGCGCGCCCTGCCTTGAGTTCAATCAGAAGCTCGGCGGTCCGGCGGGCCTCGTTGTGCTCATGGTAGGAGACGAGTCGTTTCTGGATCTCGAAATGCCGGAGGAGGTTTCCGGAGTGGCGAGTGTCCTCGGCTGCGATCAGGTCGACGCTGCGCAGGACTTCCAGCGCGCGGTGGGAGATGTCGCCCAGATTGCCGATAGGGGTTGCGACGAGGTAAAGCACTGGATTGCGGTGTCGGGATCCGGAGACTGCTGCCGCCGGTTTGCGTGGCAGCTGATTCTACCAGCCCTCGCTCAGGAAACTGGTGATCTGGGTTGCGACGTCTTCGGCCGCCTGGGGGATGGCCTGGCGCTCGTCCCTGTTGACATTGGCCGTCCGGGGGTTCGGGCCGCTCACAAAGAAGCTTGAGTTTCCGACAAACTGTCGGGAGGCAAGAGTTTCACCCGTGGTACGCGAGGAGACTTTGAGGGCGACGCTGAGGTTGAGGGTGAACTCGGTGGTTTGGTAGAAGTCGGCCGAGGTGCCCTTTGCCGCATCATTGCGGATGCCTCGGGCGGGAGTTCGGTCGATGCGGTTGATCGTACATTCCGCAATCGCGTCTGCGTCTTTTTCAGAGGTGATCCGGTAGGTGCCGTCCTGCTGGAGCTGCTTGATGAGGGCGGTTGCCATTAAGACTTCAAGACGCGGTTCGAGCGTCATATTTGTGAAGGCGGGCACGGCAATGGTCGTCACCTCCTTCATCGGAGTCGGTTTGACCGGCCCCACATGGTAGCCTGCGCACCCTGAGAGGGTCAGAGACGCTGCTGCGATCAGTCCGAGAAAACGCATGGGGCAGTGGGCTTGTTAAGGAGACACCCGTCTAGAGCGGCGGGGAGGGAAGCTGTGTGATGATTTCCGATCGTTCCGGGTTCGCTCCTGGCGCATTAGGGATTCTGGGGCGTGGGCGGAGTCACCCGCGGGGCGGGGAGGCTCAATCCGGTTCCCGTGCCGAACGACGGCGCTCCGGCTGGCGAGGCGTCTGCGTCCTGGAGGCGCAGGGAGGGGCCTTTGGGGGCGCGTTCTTCGGCTGGTTGTGCCGTCTTTTGATTCTTCAGTTTCGGGCCCACATAGTCGGACCTCGACGCGGTATTGACCTTCGCCTGCTGTGTCGACGTGTCGGCCTTCTTAGCTGCACCACCGCTTTCCTTGGGGACCTCGACAGCCTCGGGACCTTTCTCGGCTCGAATCGCGTCGATTCTGCGCTTGGCGTAGTCCGCCTCCTGTGTGTTGGGATAATCCCGGATGACGTCCTTGAAGGAGAGGACGGCGGCCTTGGTTTTGCCTGTTTTATCGTAGAACTTGGCGACGTCCAGAGACGCCTGGCGGTTCTTTGCCTCGACCAGCTGAATGTTTTCGCGGGCCTGGCTGGTGCGGCCGCTTTGGGGGGCGCGATTTAAGAAGTCCTCGAAGGATTCCTGGGCGCGTACGCGGTCTGTGTTGTCGTAGGAGCCTCCTTTGACGCTGTGAACGCGGATGTAGCCCATCTGATACTGGGCTTCGTCGGCAATCGGGTCGGTGGGGAAACGGTCGACAATCTGCTGGTAAGCCGCGAGGGCCTCGGCGTCCTTGCCCTGGCGTTCCATCATCATCCCGCGGAAAAGCATCACCTGGGCGGCGCTTCGGGAATACGGTGCACGCTTCATGATCGTGTCGAACATCTGCTCTGCACGCTCGTTCGAGGCGAACATCTTCACTCCGAAGAGACGGCGCCGCTCGCCGTTCATGTAGCGCTTGGCAATCCCGAACATGGCGTCCAGGGCGGCCGTGAACTCTTTGCTTTCTGGAGACTTAACAACCAGTTCGTCGTACGTCTCAAACGCATCTTCGTAACGGCCCTGCTTTTCAAGCAAGGCGCCAAGCTTGAAACGCGCCTCCGCGGCCTGCTGCGAGAGGGGGAACGCTTTGATCAGTTTCTTCAGAGCTTCTCTCGCGCCGGAAACGTCCCCTTTCTTTTCCAGATCAGTGGCGTACTGCATTTGCAGGTCGGCGGTTTTCGCTACCGAGGCGGAGTTCCCAAAAAAGCCGCCCTCCCGCGTCCAACCCTCGTTAGGACGGTATACTAGGTCCGCATTTGAAATGAGGGGGCCTGCCAGGATTGCAGCAGTGGTGATTGCCACCGGGAGATAGGAGGGGCGAAACATTTGGATCAATCTACTCCCAGCTCCCCAGCAGCGTCAAGAAACGCCCTTACCCCAACGAGCCCACCGTTCCGGACTCACTCCGATGTCGCTTACCTTCGAGTCGACCGTTCAATGTCGGTTTGAAAATGCACCTCGACGTGGTGACTCAAGAGCCAGGTCGTGGCTTCCCTGAAGCTCTCCGCCACGTGCCGCGCCCCTTCTCCCAGCGCATGCCGGCCGTGACCGGTTCTCACAAGAATGCCGGGCACTCCCGCATTGACACCGCACGCGATGTCGATGTCCTTGTCGCCAATAATCCACGACCGTTGGAGATCAATGTTCCACTGTTCTGCGGCTTCCAGAAGCATGCCGGGAGCGGGTTTGCGCCTGGGGGAGGGCGCCTCGGAAGCGTCCGGGCACATAAAACTGTCGTCTAGGCAGTTCTCCGGCAGCAGTTGCAGCAGCCGTTCGTGGACACTGGCATAGTCGGTTGGCGAAATGACGCCCTTGGCGATGCCGCTTTGATTCGTAACCAAGATGGTCAGGAAACCCGCCGCTTTGATCGCCATCAGCGACTCACCTACCCCTTCGAAAACGCTGACCAGTTCCGGATCACGGCAGTAACACACCTCCTCCATCAGGGTGCCGTCCCGGTCCAGAAATACGGCAGGTAATTTTGGGCTGACGGGATGCATTTCAAATTCAGGCATGAGCGTGACTCGGGAAGCTTGAGAGGATCTCCTCCCTCGACACGGTGGCTGTGCCCAGTTTTCCCACCACGATTCCAGCGGCATGGTTGCTGATTTCCGCGGCTTCCACGGGAGTGGCTCCCCCGGCCAGCGCGGCGGTGAACACGGCGATGGAAGTGTCGCCGGCACCCGAAACATCGAACACCTCCTGGGCCCGGGTTGGAATGTGGTAAGGAGGGGCGTCGTGCTGGAAAAGCATCATCCCCTGCTCGCTCAGAGTGACCAGCACGAAACTGCATTCCAGCTCCTGCAGAAGTGTGTTCCCCACCTGGATCAGCGCCGCGTCCTCTTGGGGTGGTTCGACGGGATCGCTCCAGGCGGTTCCCGCGGCGCGGAACGCCTCGGAACGGTTCGGGGTGATGCCGGTGACACCTTTCCACCGAACCGGATTCGAGGGCTTTGGATCTACCAAAACGGGAACGCCTGCCTCTCTGGCGCTCGAAATCAAAGCGTCTGCAAACGGCTGGTCGAACAGTCCCTTGTCGTAATCCTCCAAAATGACCGCGTTCAAATGGGGGAGCAGTTTTTTGAAATGTTCCACTGCCCGCGAGGCGTCGGCCGGGGCCAGCCTGCGCTTTTTTTCGCGGTCGACGCGCACCACCTGCTGCGTTCGTGCCACGATGCGGGTCTTGCGGACGGTCTGGTACTCGGGGTCGTGGAGAACCTCCTGCAGTTCGATGCCGTGTCCTGTGAGGAGGGCTCGCAGGCGGTCCGCATCCGGCCCGTCGCCTGTGGGGCCTAGCATCTGGACATGGTTGACGAGCTCGCGCAGGTTGCGCGCGACGTTGGCCGCGCCTCCCGCGTTGAAGCTTTCCTTAACCACCTCCACGACCGGGACTGGTGCCTCCGGTGAAATGCGGGACACTTTCCCCCAGATAAACTCGTCGAGAATCATCTCGCCGATGACGAGGACCTTGGACGAACGGAGGAGCAGTTGGTCAACCTGGGAGCGGTTCATGGGGATTCAGATCAAAGGGGGCTTTTGAGGGCTTCGGCGACCGCGGCAAACAGAAGCGGCACGTTGATTTCGTGATGGCCGACGAGGTAGTAGCCGTTTCCGCCCAGAGCGGTGGGGCGGCGCTGCACGTTTTCCGAAGGCCTGTAGTGCCGGGTCATGTCCATGACGGCGGTGGTGAAGTGCTCGACCTGATGTCCCAGGTTCCGGGCGACCGTGAGCGCCTTTAAAAAAACCTCGGGAAGAATGACGGCGCTTCCGACGTTCAGCACCACTCCTCCCTCCAATTGCGCGCAGACGGCAGCAAAGTTTCTGAAGTCGGTGTAGCTCGCCGCCCCGAGCGCGGCGCCGTTGCAATTGGGGTGCTGGTGGATGATGTCGGTTCCGATCGCGACATGGACGGTTACCGGGATTTGAAGTTCGTGGGCCGTCGCCAGAAGGGAAAGGGAGCGGTTTTGAAAATCCTTCATGGCCAGTCCGAGGGCGGCGCCCGCTCCCAGACCCTGCTTGACGCCCGATTCAATCGCCGAGTTCATCAGACGGCCGGTTTCGTCAGCCATCCCGAAGCTTCCGTCATTGAGGCCTTTTTGAACGTCCTCGCTGGTTTCTCCCTGGTAGCAGAGTTCGAAGTCGTGAATTGCGCCCGCGCCGTTGAAGGCCAGCGCCGAGATGACCCCTTGCCGCATTGCATCGATGAGCACGGGATTCAGCCCCACTTTGATGAGGTGCGCGCCCATCATCAAAACCACCGGCCGTTTGTTTTGAACCGCAGTGGCGATGGCCCCGGCGACGGCGCGCAGATCCTGCACGGCGAGGAATGAGGGAAGCGAGTCGAGAAAGGCGCGGAAGCTTCTGCCAGCGGGATGCGGGGAGGAGAAGGACTCCACGGCCACCTTGTTTGTACGTTCGGCGACCGGAAACGTCCGGATTTTCGAGAAATCCAAGGGAGGGAAGTGCATGTGGGAGAGGGCGGATGGGCGGAGCTGGGGGAGTCTGTGGCCTGACTTCCGTCAAACGCTGGTGCTCCCGTCTAGTAGACTTGGTACGCCAGCCACGAGTTCCAGCCGGAGAAGGCTGCAGCCAGCAGAAAGGCGAACAAAAGCCAGGCCCGGCTGGTCCGGCCCAGTTTGAAAAAGATTCCGAAGGCCACAAGGGTGACCAGCCCCATCGATCCGTAGCTCAGCCACAGGGGCCTTCCTTCGAACAAATCCAGAGATTGGACGATGAAGCCGGGCAGGGCGGCCCAGGATTTCAGCCAGAGAAACCTTTTTGCGTCCCATGGCCCCGGCCGGAGCACGATCCAGGCGAAAGGGGAGTACAGCCCGAGCAGCACCACCAGCAGCACATTTAAGGCGCCGGGCGGCTTTGCCTCCGTTAAAGGGAGCATGAATAGTTGGCTGCGTCTGGCCATGGGTTAGGAATGTAGCTTGGGAAAGGAAGTGTGGGTTGTCAGCGGTTTTTTTGCCTTCCTCCGTAGATAAGTCGGCCTGTGAAGCCTCCGGGCGCGGGACCTGAGCGGGCAGAGGGGGCCTTGTTTGCCACGGTGCCGGGCGCAATCAGTGCCGCGCGGGATCCGTTCCAGGGCGGGTCAGGAGGATTTTCCGGCCGGACGCAACTGCCTGTTGAGGATGAAATTGAGGAGGCACATGAGGGCGGTACTCGAGAACAGGAGTACCGCGCTGTTCCAAACGTAGACGCTGATCCTGAGTCCCCAGATGTATTTGTCCGGACCGAAGAAGACGTTAACCTTGCTTCCCAGACGGTAGTCGTTTTGTTCCGTCTCCGCCTTGTAGACCATTTCCCCGACCTTTTGGTTGTTGTAGCGGCGTTGCGCGTTCAGCCTGGGCCCGCCGGAGGGAAGGCCGTTTTCGGGCAACTTCGCTCCGTTAATGATCTTGTCCACCTCCCTCATTCTTTTGTCCAGGTCTTTGCCGGAGTCCGAGCTGAGAACGCTGACGTCGATGAGCGCCTGTTTGAGGTCCTCCAGCCTTTCGGTTTCCGAGGGTTTGCGGTCCTTTTTCTTTGCGAGAGCGTCGATGCTCTCCTGCAGGGCATCCTGCCGCCGCGTCAGGGCGTTGAGTTTCGCCTGGGCCACGATGAGGGCCTCGTAGCTGTAATGGGTGGCCACGAACCGGGAGATTGCGGGAATGCGAAGCTTCCGGTCGTCGGCCTCCCGCTTGCTGGCATCAGGCTTTTTCGGATCCGGGTTTTGGGCAAACCAGCGCTGGAGGGTGTAAAGCAGGTCGGGGTCCCGGTTCATTTCCTCGTACTTCACGAGGGCTCCGCTGAAAATGAGCTGCGGGATTAGGACCAGAGGAACGAAGTTTGCCGCCATCTTGCTGGAGGTGGCGAGGGAGGAGATGAGCAGCCCAAGCGCGAGCCCGCTGAAGGCGGTGATCAGCATGAAATACCAGTAGGGCAAGAACATGCCTTTAACCTCGAGGATGGAGTTGCCGACGAGGACAAAGAGGGCGCACTGGATCGCGCTGAAGAGGCTCAGGGTGCCGAACTTGGCGAGAATGTAGTAGGGCAGCCGGACGGTGAGGTTGCGCTCCCGGTTGAGAAGCACGCGGTCCCGGATGATATCATCGACGCTGCTGACGAGGGCCAGAAACATGGCGACGAGCAGGGAAATGAAGATGTAGGTCGGGATGTGGAAGGCGCTGGCGAAGTCGTAGGTCCCTGACTCCTCCTTGGTGAAATACAGAGCCCACCCGATGATCCCCGCGAGGGCCGGCGGCACGACGAGCGTGAGGATCAGGTTTCCCACGTTCCGGAGTTTGGAGGTGAAGGCCCTCTTCCAGAGCGTGCGCAGCTGCGCCCATTCCTCCCTGAGCTTGACGCGGCGGCGCTCTGCGGGCGGGAGCACGGGGGCCGGCACGGGCTGGGGGGTGTCGCGCACGTTGACCTGCTTCATGTCCTGCAGCAGGCGGAAGCGGTCGTACCGGTCCTGCCAGTAGTCCGCGGAGAACCGCCGTGCGGGCACGAGCTGGGCGCGGTTGTTTTCCTCGTAAATGATGTCGCCGCTGAGGTCTCTGAGCGGGGTTTCTAGCACGTCGAAGATGAACTCCGGCCGGGTTGTGCCGCAAGCCGGGCAGCCCCCGAGTTCGGTGCCGAAGTGCTGTTCATGCTCGGCCTCTGCGAAGTAGGCCAGCATCTCCTGGGGCGTTCCGTAGAAGGCGAGCCGTCCGCCCTTGTCGAGCAGCAGCGCCTTCGTGAACATCTGGAAAAGTTTGGAGGTCGGCTGGTGCAGGGTAACCAGGATGATCTTGTTATGGGCCATCGACCGCAGGATTTCCATGACGTGCTCGGAATCCTTGGACGAAAGTCCGCTCGTCGGCTCGTCGAAGAGGAAGACGTCCGCGGAGGACAACATGTCCAGGCCGATGTTCAGCCGTTTGCGTTCGCCACCGGAGAGCATTTTTTTGGTCGCGCTGCCGACGACCGAATCCCTGCGCTCGGCCAGACCGAGCTCGATGAGCTTGCTTTCCACCCGGCGCGCCCTGTCTCTCTTGGAGAGGTGGGGCGAGCGGATCGCCGCTGCGAACTCCATGTTCTCCTCGATGGTGAGGTAGTCGTCGAAGGCGTCGTCCTGAGGGATGTAGGTGACGAAGCGCTTCAGGTTGTCCAGATCGGCGTAAAGCTGCTGGCCGTTGAGCAAAACCTGGCCGTCGGAGGGGTGCAGCTGGCCGGCGATGGCGCGCAGCAGCGTGGATTTTCCCGAGCCGCTGGCGCCCATGACGCACACCATTTCCCCGCGGCTTACGCTAAAGGAGAGCGAGTTCAGCGCAATGGCTGCCTTGCGGAAGCGGCAGGTCAGGTCCCTGATTTCCAGTGTGGAAATAACGTTGCGCTCCTCCTCGATGATGCGCTCAGCAAAGTCGCAGCGCAGCACCTGCCAGGCGTCCAGTCGGATGGTCGCCCCGTCCTCCAGGGCGCAGCGTCCGCCAACCGCTAGGGTCTCCGTGCCGACTTGGAGCGGGCGGTCGGAGTGCAGGATTTCCAGAGTGCCGACCCTGTGGTCGTAGTCGCACAGGATGCGCAGGAGCACCTCGCCGGCGGTCCCCGGAGACAGGAGGATGTCGTCCACGTCCAGAAGGGACGGGTTGTTGGAAACCAGATAGCTGGTTTTGTAAGTTTTGAGCTGGAAGCGGCCCCCGAGCGCCCTCGCGCGGCGGCGGAGGTCGTTGAGGGGAAGTTCGGATTCCTTGTCAAAAATCAGCCGGTCGTCGAGGGAGGCCTCCACCACGGTGTTGGCGCCCAGCTTCACGCCATTCAGGCTGACCGTGGTGCTTTTGAGGGCGCGCACCTGGACTTTCAATCCGAATCGCACCTCCAGGAGGCTGTCGCGCGACTTTTCCCTCTGAAGTTCCACCTCTCCGTCGTCGTCCAGGGAGAGGTAAATCTGGGTCAGGGAGACGTTTTTCTTGGCGTTAAAGTAATAGACCAGCTCCTGGTGACTGAGCACCTCTTCGCCGAGAAGGATGCGCTGTCCTGAGTAGATCCGGCAGAAGTCCCCCGGTTTGAGGGGGCGGCCCCTCACTGCGATGTTAGTCGCAGAGATGTTTTTAAGCAAAACAAGCTCGTGATAACGAAAGGCGAGCATGCGCTCCGATTCGTGCAAGCTCTTGAGGGGGACATCATCGGGTTTTCCAGCGGCCCCGAAGCTGATGCATTCGAGCGGAGAGTGGCCGCTTTGATAGACGGAGGGGTCTGGCGTGTCGCTGGAGCTGAGTTGGTAGACGATGTCGATGGCCTGCGCCGCCATGCCCAGCTGCGTCATGAACGAGTAGAACTCCACTAGCTGGCGGCGGTCCATCCCTGCCCGGGCGATGAGGTCGTAGAGCTGGACCCCGAGCATGATTTTCTGGTCGGTGCTGAGCTGGGAGGCCAGCTTTTGCGCCATGGCGCCGAGGTCATGCTGCTCCTGAAGGGCGTGTCTGAACAGCTGGCGGAGTTCAGAGTAGACCGCCGCGGGGAAGTCGTGGCGCAGGAAGCCCAGCGAGGAGTCGATTTCCTCCTCCAAAACGGCCGCCCCGCCTTTGGAGAAGGCGGCGAGCACCTGGATGAGCAGGGGGAGAAGGTTGGGACTTTCCGTCACAGTCCTCGGCTTGCGCGCGGCCCGGCGGGCGAGAAACTGCAGGGTGTGCCACAGGCGGGGCAGCAGGGGAACGCGGGTCCATGCGGCTCTCAGGCGTCCCTTTGCTTCGTGGAGGAGACTTTTGAGGATGGGCGACATGGTGGGTTTCAGAGGGCGGGCTGGGGACGCGGAGGCGCGCGGTGCCGCAAAGGAAGTTCAGCAAAGACGGAGCTGGCGAGTAAAGTACGGGGAATGAAGTGTGGGGAACCTTGGAGAATGTTGTGGCGGACGGTGCGCAGGGTGGCGGAAGATGAAATCGATGTTTTGTTTGGAGCCGATCGTACGCTTGTTAGGATGTCTGAAGGCGTAATGTTGCCGCTACAACCAAACGTGCTACAGTAATCAAACCGGGGCAAGCGGCGCCGTATCTTTAACACTTGGAAAGTAAGTTTTATGTCTGACTCTGAATTTCGAAACGGCCCTCAGGGGAAGCGCCCGGCAGGTGGTGGCGGTGGCGGTGGCGGTGGTAATGAACCCCAGTTCAACTGGCGCGCCCTTCTGCTTCTGGCGCTGGCGGCCGCTTTGATTGGAGGAGCCTTCCTCTACCGTACTCCGGGCGGGACGATCCGCGAAGTGCCGTACTCTGCATTTCATTCGGCCGTGGAGAACAAATGGGTGGATACTTCGAAGCCTTTGGAGCTGGTGAGCGAGCCCGGCGCGATCAACGACCACCTGCAGGGCTATTCGAAGTTTTCTGAAGCGGGGCCCTCCGAGCACTTTCGCGCTCAGGTAAATCTCCAGTACAACACGGACCTGCGTGAATTCCTGAAGGAGCACGGGCTCGAGGCTAACCCGCGCGCCGACACTAACGTGATGGGGGCGACCATCATGAGCTTCCTTCCGGTGGCGATGTTTCTCTTGGTGCTGTACTTCCTGTTCCGCCAGCAGATCCGGAGCGCCGGGCGCGGAGCCCTCAATTTTGGCAAGTCCAAGGCCCGGGTGATGAGCAGGGACAAGAACAAGGTCACTTTCAAGGACGTGGCCGGGGTGGAGGAGGCCAAGGAGGAGGTGTCGGAGATCGTGGAGTTTTTGCGTGATCCCAAGCGCTTTCAGAAGCTGGGCGGCCGCATTCCCAAGGGGGTGTTGATGGTGGGATCGCCCGGCACCGGCAAGACGCTTCTTGCCAGGGCCATCGCGGGCGAGGCGGACGTCCCGTTCTTTTCCATTTCCGGCTCCGACTTTGTGGAAATGTTCGTCGGCGTCGGCGCAAGCCGGGTCCGCGACATGTTTGAACAGGGGAAAAAGAGCGCCCCCTGCCTTATTTTTATCGATGAAATTGACGCTGTGGGCCGCCATCGCGGACATGGTCTTGGCGGCGGGCACGACGAGCGTGAACAGACGCTGAACGCGCTGCTTGTAGAGATGGACGGTTTCGACACCCAGGAGGGGGTCATCATCATCGCCGCCACCAACCGGCCGGACGTTCTGGATCCCGCGCTTTTGAGGCCGGGGCGCTTCGACCGCCAGATCACCGTGGCGCTGCCGGACGTGCACGGGCGCGAGGAGATTTTGCGGGTGCACGCCAAGAAGGTGAAGCTGGCCGAGGAGGTGGATCTGGGCATCATCGCTCGGGGCACTCCGGGGTTCTCGGGAGCGGAGCTTGCGAACGTCATGAACGAGGCCGCACTGCTTGCCGCGCGCCGTGGCCTGAAGGGGATCACGCGCTCGGAACTCGAGGAGGCCCGCGACAAGGTGCGCTGGGGCAAGGAGCGCCGCTCGCTTGCGATGAGCGACAAGGAGAAGGAAAACACCGCTTACCACGAGGCCGGGCATGCTTTGCTCGGACTGTTGCTGGAGCACACCGATCCGCTCCACAAGGTGACCATCATTCCCCGCGGGCCGTCCCTTGGGTCGACGATGTATCTTCCCGTGGAGGACAAGTACACCCAGCGCAAAAACGAACTGCTCGATCGTTTGGTCATGATCATGGGTGGGCGAGTGGCCGAGGAGATCGTATTCGGCGACGTTACTAACGGCGCTCGCGGAGACATCAACCAGGCCACCGACATTTCGAGGCGCATGGTTTGCGAGTGGGGGATGAGCGACAAGATGGGAATGGTCGAGTACGGAGAGCACCAGGAGCACGTATTCCTGGGGCGTGATATCTCGCGCAGCAGGAATTACTCGGAGGCCACGGCTCAGGAAATCGACCACGAGGTGCATTCGCTCTGCGACAACGCATACCAGAAGGCCAAGCAGCTGCTGATCGAACACAAGGCCACCCTTGAGACGATCGCCAAGGCTCTGCTGGAGTACGAGACCCTCGATGGCGCGCACATCAAGGAGATCATGGATACCGGCAACATCCAGAACCCGCCGGTGCCGCCGCGTCCGCCGAACCAGCCCCCGCCTCTGCGGAACCGTACGGAGCCTGAATCGACACCGACGGTGTCCGACTTGCCTCCCGGACTTTCTGGAGCGCCTGCGTAGTTTGGTCCCCGCTTTCGGGCGGGGAGTTTCCTGCCTGCCAGCCGATCCGATCCCGGGAGGCTGCGTTTTACGCTAGGAGTGGAAGGTATCCAGATAGAGGCTTTCCACCTTGGTTCGAGCCCATGGAGTCTTCCTGAGAAACGTCAGGCTGGATTTGATGCTGGGATCGAAATTGAAGCAGCGGATGTCGATCAGAAATCCAAGCTCCTCCCAGCCGTAGTGCTCCACCAGCGCTTTGAGTATGTGTTCGAGGGTGATCCCGTGCAGGGGGTCTTTGGAAGGAGGCTGTTGCATGGTTTGGGGATTTCGGGCATCGGTGTTGGGCAAGATGTAGGCTACGGCGGGCTTGGAGCAGGCCATTCTGTCTGAAATTGTACGGCAATGCTGCCCGCTGAAAAAGTTTTGCTCGCCCGTCATTCAGCGTTCACCCCGATCAGGGTGACCGAGGACAGGGACGGAGTGAGAACATTGCGTTTCGGAGACAGTGGGACGCGGCAAAGTGTGGTAAAGGTTAATGATCCGACATACCTCGGTCTCGCCTATTCCAAGGTGATGCCCCTGAGTCTTGGGTTTATCGACTGCCCCAAAAAGATTCTGGTGGTCGGTTTGGGTGGGGGATCCCTTCCGGTCTTTTTTCACACGATACTGCCTGAGGCGGGAATTGATATCGTGGAGCTGGATGCTGACGTGGTTCGCACGGCCTCCGAGTTCTGTGGATTCGTCCAGGACCGGCGAATGCGGGTCTCTGTGGAGGATGGAAGGGATTTCATCGAGGGCTGCGACGTTTCCTATGATCTGATCGTTTTGGATGCCTTCGATGCGGACTCGGTTCCTCAGCATCTTCTGACCGAGGAGTTTTTACAGGCCGTGAAAGGCGCGCTGAATCCGCACGGGGCGGTGGTGGCCAATGTTTGGGGGCCCGCGCTCAACCGGTTGTATTCCCGCATTCTGGCCACCTACCGGCATGTGTTTGATCCGGTGTTTATCCTCGACGTCCCCAATCCCGGAACAAAGGTTTTCATCGGGATGAGCCAGGCCTGCCGGTGGTCGGAGGCGGAGCTTTTACAGCGGATGGCTGCGGTGCCGGTGGTGGGTCTCTCCGAAGTCGGGACGCTCCGTTTCAGGCATTCCGATCTGGAACATGTTCCGGGAGCGGAGTTGATCCGGGATCCGTAGGCCGGGTCGGACTGCTGCCGTGAGCATGGTGACCAAGCATTGTAGAAAAGGGGATCTCACGCGGAGCCGCGGTGGGCGCGTAGAGAAATCATATAAACCAATGAAGCAAAATTATTTACTTCCCTCCGCGGCTCTGCGCTTCCGCGTGAACTTCCGTTTTCAGATTAAGTGACGTGGCGCAGAGCCTCGATGGGGTTCATCATGGCGGCGCGCTTGGCCGGATAGATGCCGAATACGATTCCGATTGCCACTGAAATCCCGAATGCCAGCGGCAGGGACCAGGGGACAACAATCGGAACCATGGAGCGGACGACCTCCGGAAGTGCCGCCATGGCAGCCGGAAAGGCCTTGTTCATGAATTTCATCGCAAGGGCGAATACAGGCGAGCACGCGAGGCCCCCGATGGCGCCGGTGAGGCCGCCGCCGATGGAGAGAACGACGGTTTCCACCAAAAATTGGCGCGTGATGTCCGTGCGCCGGGCGCCGATGGCGCGCCGGATGCCGATCTCGCGGGTGCGTTCCGTGACTGTCGCGAGCATGATATTCATGATCCCGATCCCCCCAACCACAAGCGATATGGCCGCCACGAGCCCCATCATCGCAATAAACATCAGACGCGTGTTCCGGGCCTGCTCAAGGAGTTCGAGCGGGACCGTGATCGTATAGTCGTCAGCCTGGTGCGTGCGCATCAGGGAGCGGCGCACGACCTCCGCAGCCTCCACGACGCGGTTGGAGTCTTTAAGAGACAGCGTCACCTGTGTCGCAATCGGAACGCCGCTCTCCGTCTGGGAGTAGATGTCCGCCAACCGGGACCACATGGTGGAGATGGGGATGTGCACGTCGCGCGAGAATTCCTGCTTCGCCCGCGCGCCGGGGATCTCTGCGATCCCGCCCTTTTGTTTGAGCACGCCGACGATCGTGTAAAAGTCGGCGCCGATGTGGATGGAGCGGCCGATGGGGTCCTGATACCCGAGCAGTGCAATGGCGACCTCGGGTGCGAGCACACACACTTTGTTTCCCTGAAAGACGTCGGTGTCGGTGATGAAATGTCCCCGCTCGACCTCCATCTTGTAGAGGGACATAAAGTCGGGAGTGGAGCCGATCAGGCGCCCGAAAAACTGTTTTGAACCGTAGCTGAACAGGCGTTTCGGGCTCTCCCTAATTGGAATCGCGCGTTCGATTTCAGGAATCGTCGCGAGCATCTGCTCGTAGTCGTTTCTGGTGACCCCGTAAGGGCGCCATTTGCCCCCGGTTTGCGGGGGCGGGGCGACGGTGTTCAGGATGATGTTGTTGGCCCCGAGTTCCGCGATCTGCTGCTGGGCCTTGGCGCTGATGCCTTCTCCGATGGCCAGCAGCCAGATCACGCTGGCCACTCCTATGAATATCCCGAGGATGGTCAGGAGAGACCGGAGCGGGTGCAGCAGCAGATTTTTAACTCCAAGCTTCGCGGTGCGCAGTATCAAGTTCAGCGCTCCTGCAGTGCCGACATCTTCGATCGCCTTGGGCGGTTGCGCAGGACGGTCTGATGGGAACTGGTCCACTGGGCGCAACCTTGTGTCCGATTGAATGACGCCGTCGCGCAGGCGCACGATCCGGCGCGCGTGCGCTGCAACCTCCTCCTCGTGAGTCACAAGAATGATCGTCTTGCCATCGTTGTTGAGCTTCTCGAGAAGTTCGAGGATCTCACCCGAGGTGACGGTGTCCAGATTGCCGGTGGGTTCGTCTGCGAGAACGTATCTCGGAAGGTTCACCAGGCCGCGGGCGATGCCTGCCCTCTGCTGCTGCCCGCCGGAAAGCTGCGGCGGGCGGTGGGTGAGGCGTTCGCCAAGGCCGACCAGTCGTGCGAGCGCGAGGCAGCGTTCCCGTCCTTCCTCCGTGATCGGTCCTTGGTACGAAAGTGGAGATTCGATGTTTTCGAGAACCGTGAGCTGCGGAATGAGGTTGTAGGACTGGAAGACGAATCCGATTCGGGAAGCGCGTATTGCGGCGAGCTGGTCGTCGTTCAATTGGGCGACGTCGTCCTCGCCCAAAAAAAAGCCGCCTGAGGTTGGTTTGTCCAAGCAGCCCAGAAGGTTGAGAAGGGTGCTCTTCCCCGAACCGGAGGGACCCATGATGGCGATGTAATCTCCTTCCGGAACAAAGAGGTCGATGCCCTTCAGCACAGACAACGGCTCTCCGGCTAGATCGTAGTCTTTTCGAAGATCTACGAGCCGTATCGCTGCGACCGGTTCTTTCTGAGAGGAATCCACCCGGTCAGCGGTTAACGCTCGTGTTGTCCGCGACCTTCATCGCCTTCCGGCCCTTGAGCGGATCAGTCTTCACCGTTGGCTCAGGCAGACTGACTTTGTTTTCATAACTTTGTGGCGCGAGGATCACTTGTTCGCCCTCGTCCAGTCCGTCGGATACCACCACGGACTGGTCGTTGGCTGAGCCCACCTTCACCTCTCGTGCTGCGATCTCCCCCAGGTTTTCGACAATGCAGAAGAAGCGCTTGCTTCGCTCTAAGATCGCTTGCACAGGGATTTGAAGAGCATTGTCCAGTCGCTCAACCTCGATGGAAACTTGGGCGGTCATTCCTGAACGCGCTCCTACGGGGGCGGAATCAATGGTGACTTCCGCGCCGTATTCTTTGATTGTGCTGTAAGCGGTGAGCGCGGGCAGCGGGTATTCGCTGACCGAGCGGACCGTTCCGGTGAGAACGGTGTTCGGAAACGCATCCAGGCGGATGCGGCTTTTCATGCCGACCTTCACCTTGTCGATCCGGGATTCGTTGATACGCGCAGTCACCTGCATGCGCTTCGGGTCTGGCAGGCGGATGATGATCTGCCGTTCCCGCACGAATTTCCCCTCTGCGATCAGGGGGTCGCCCGTCGCAAGATTTGCGTAGACAACCTGTCCGGAGGTGGGGGCATAGATCATGCACTTGGAGAGCTGATCCTCCAGATTCTTGAGGCGCTCTTCGTCCAGGTTATGGCTGTTTTCGCGCGACCGCATCCGAGCCTCAGCGGTCTCCACATTCGCCATGAGCCGGTTGACGTTTTTGATCTTGGTGTACCTGTGGAGCGTTTGCAGCTTTGTGGAGGCGTTGTCGTATTCCTTGCGTGCTTTTTCCACAGCGAAGCGGTCAGCCTCCAGCTGCACCTCTGTCACATAGCCGCGTTCGACAAGCTTCAGGCTGTAGCGAAGATACTCCTCGGCCCTGCGCAGGTTTTCCTGAGCGACGAACTGTTCGCCTTCTGCCATGCCCTTCTCCTGTAGAAAGGTTCCGGATTCGTATTCTTCGAGTGCCAGTTTGGCGGCCTCGTAGTCCGCCTTGCCTTCGACTTCCAGTGCGCGGCTTGTGTTGCAGGCGATCTGCTGCTGCACGAGGTCCGCTTGTATACCTGAGTCGTCGATCTTGATTAGAAAATCCCCTTCTTGAACGTAACTTCCCTCCGGTACGATTTGAATGATCTGCGAGCCGGTCAGGGACTTGGACTGCACCTGGCAGCGGATCTCAACGTTGCTCGAACTGCCGACTTCGCCCCTTTCCACGACCTCTTGCAAAAATGGACCGGCGGCAGCTGGTGCCGTGAGCGGAATGTTGGGAAGGTCCGCCGTTGAGTTTTTTGGAGTCTTTTTCCCGAAGAAGGGCAGGGCTGCCGCGCACAAAATAAGTCCTCCAATCATCAAGAGAGCTTTGCGACGGCCAAGGTAGGGGAGTGAGAGTTTCATCGGACGGCGGGGGGCGCCTGGCGGAAACTCAGGCGGAGGTTCGGGGTGGGAGAATCTGATTTCGAATGGCTCAGGGAATTCCACCGGCTCAGCCTAGCGCTCAAGCGCGCCGTGGTAACCGGACCCGGATCATTCCACATGCCTTCCTCGTCGAGTTGCATGGTTCCGGACTCGAAATCCAGCACCAGGCGAAGCGTTTCGTATCCGACGCGCATGCTCAGGAAGTCGTTCTGCGCGTCTAGAAGGTCGCTGAGCGCTGTGACCAGGTCGCGGGCGGTCGTGGCGCCGATCTGGGCGATCACTCCCGGCCTTGGCGGCTCTTCCAGTCGGAGCCTCGCAAGGTCGACCTGTGAAATCGCCACCTGAACCGCGGCCCTCCGAAGCTCGAAATTGAGCTGGGAAAGGTCAATCAGCCTCAAGGTGTTGCGCAGGCTCTGGCTGACCTTGTCCTCGAAGAGCATGTAGTCGCGCCGCGCCTGCTGGTAGTCGATGAGGGCCTCCCTATAAGTGTTGCGTTCCGCGAGACGCGCAAGCGGGGTGTCAAAGCGCAGGCCCGCCTTGAGGTAGCCCGTGCGGCCGTCGAATTTCGCCGCGTTGTTGCTGAGCGTGCCGATTCCCCCTGCCGCTGTGAAATCGAGGACGCTTTGCAGGGCATTCGCATAGTATCCGATCTTTCTCCAGGAATCGACCAGTCGCGCCCGCGCGTTCATCCAGTCCAGCCGGTGTTCCCTCGCGATATCCAATGCCTCCTTCTCGGTGATTTTCACCGCGGGCAGGCTGGCGGTCTCAAGGCGGGTCGCGGTTTGATTCAAAGAGACCGCCAAAAGCAGTCCGGAAAAGTCGGCCGCAAGGTCCATGATTTCCGCGCGCCCCGCATCGTATTCCTGAAAGGCCTCCGTTTCAGGAAACTTTTGAATGCGTGTCAGCAGGCGCTGTAACTCCTCGGCGTTTTGGTCCGTGCGCTTGGAATACGACTGGAGCCTTCCTTCCAAAGCCTCCGAGGAAAGAACGGATGGTTCGACTCCGAGTTCGGAAGCTGCCTCGCTTCGGGCAAGGTTCTCAAGGTGCAGTTTGCGCGCTGGGACCTCTTTTTTCAGGAGTTCCATGTCCCGGCGGGAGCGATCCAGCAGACTCCGTAGCGATCCATCAAGACTGGCCAGTTCAGACAGAACGAGAAACAGGTCCTTGGAGTCTTTGACCGTTGATTTGTCTCTGATCTTGTTCTGAATAGCGGTCAGACGGCGGTCGATGCTTGTGAAGCCCGGATCAGACACGCTGAACCGCACGAGTAAGGGGTCGGACACAACGACCGGAACGTCGGGAGGAAGGCCAAGGTCGACCTTGTACGTGTCGATGCGCGTTTTGAAGCCGGCTTTGGCCGAGAGGAGGCTGCTCTGGCTGTTGAACAGCGCCAGACGCGCCTGGTCCACTTGCAGTCGGCTGCCGAGGCGGCCCGCGTCAAACGCGGCGGAGAGCTGGTCCAAGCTCTGGCGCAGCCGGGCCACGTTCGATTCAAGATTTTCGATGCGCTTTGTCTCTTCCAGCAGACCCATGAATCCACCGGCGGCAGGTGCTCCCGTGCGACCGCTCGGGGTTCCCGCGATCACTCCAAGTCCCGAGGCTCCAACGATGCCATTACGGCTCGGACCCTCCCCGGAGTTTCGTCCGGCGGCGATGCGAACAAAGTAGCCCATCTGGAACTGTTGCATCTGACGGATGTTGGCCAGCAACGTGCGTTCGCTTTGGGTGAGTGACTCAAGCGCGCGGTCCTTTCCCCCAAGACGCAGCAGCGGCTGCACGAGGCTCAGGTTGATCAGCGAACCCGCGGTGTCTGTGACCGTCTGTCCTTTGAAGTCCCAGACGAACGAGTTTGCAAAGCTGGCCAGCAGGTCGCCGCCCGTCGACGTGATCCAACGCACGCTGCCGTCGGTGAGGATACTAGTCGTCTGCTGGGGCTGTGATGTTTTGGAGACGCCCGACTTGTATTTGGCGTCGGCTTGTTCCTTGCCAGCAACCCCCAGCGCAAACTTCGGCGAGTGCTGGTAGCGCTCAAAGGTGACGTCCAGCGCAGAGAGGTAGAGGTCCTCTTTCTCTTTCTGGAAATCGCGGGCGTTGTGCAGCGCGAGGCGGACCGCACCCTTGAGATCCAGCTCGATCACACCCTGTGTGTTTTTTTTGAGAAAATTGCGCCACGCATTGGAGTCGACGGAGGCCGGTTCGCCCGGCTGGTTCCAGGACGCCGCGCCGTTTCTACCGTCTACGCGCAGCATGAGCTGGTGCGAAGACGGGTCGTCCGGCGGCATGGGCGGATTTACGGGGTCAAAAACATCGAAGAGGCGGGAGTCCGGGTAGGGGGTGATGTTGGCGCCGTCCCTCAACGGAAACTCGCCCGGAAGCAGTTCCGTTTTGCCTGCTATCGCGGAGTAGGCGTCCTTGTCGGCGCGCTGGACATACAAACTGCGGGTACAGCCGAAGCCTGTGACAAACAGGCTTAGGACGCTCACGGGAGCGAGCACGTTTCTGGGGAAGCGCTTCACGCACGAGACTACCCCGGGTAGGTCGAATTATTAGCCTGATTCAGGCTTTTACTGAGCAATTCTGGCGGGACCCGCCCCGGCTGCACCCCGCTTGCAGGGGGCGACGGCGGCCAAAATCACGCAGTTTTGCCGCAGCAGGACTTGAACTTCCTTCCGCTGCCGCACGGGCACGGGTCATTTCTCCCGACCTGCGCCGCCGGAGTGCTCCTCGGCTGGTTTGCAAAAATCGAATCCAGTGAGGGTTCGGGCGGTCCCGGACGGCTTGCAGGCTGGCGGGTCTCAATCACACCCCCGGATTCGTCCGGAGCCTGCAAAAACTGGGGCAGGCTTGCCATGAACTGTTCAAACGCCATCAGATTGGATGCCGAGCGGAAGAGGTTGTGCAGGATCTCGGCGTTGATCCTCGTCATGAGGATCTCAAACATTTCGTACGCCTCGGATTTGAACTCAACCAGCGGGTCCTTCTGTCCGTAGGCTCTGAGATAGACGCCCTCTCTGAGCGCATCCATGCCGTACAGGTGTTCCTGCCAGAGGCGGTCGATGGCGTTGAGGAGGATGGCCCGTTCCGTGTGTTTCAATCCATCCGGGTCTTCGTGGGCGCACTTCAGGGCATAGGCCGACCTCACCTTTTCCGCAAGGAACTCGGCAACTTCCTCGGCCGAGCCGTGTTCAAACGGCCCGTCTTCGATTGTGAGGGCAAGCGGGCAGGTGACGTTGATCCAGTGCAGCAGCGCCTCGGTTTCGCGAGGCCCGTCCGGCGGCAGGAACTCCAGCGCCTTCGCCGGGAGCACCTCGTCGATGACCTCCTCCAGCATCTGGCGCGGGTCGTCTGTGAGGATGGCATCGTTGCGCCAGCCGTAGATCACCTCGCGCTGCTTGTTCATAACGTCGTCGAATTCGAGTGAACGCTTGCGGCTCAAATAGTTGCGCTGCTCCACCCGTTTCTGGGCGGTTTCCACCGACTTGTTCAGCCAGGGATGCTCCAGCGATTCTCCCTCCTGGAGACCGAAGCGCTCCATCATCTTTGTCATGCGGTCGGCCGCGCCGAAGTTGCGCATGAGGTCGTCCTCGAAGGAGACGAAAAAGCGCGAAAGCCCGGGGTCTCCCTGGCGGGCGCAGCGTCCGCGCAACTGGCGGTCGATGCGGCGCGACTCGTGCCGCTCGGTCCCGATGACGTACAGCCCGCCCAGCTCCCGGACGCCTTCGCCGAGTTTGATGTCGGTACCGCGTCCGGCCATGTTGGTGGAGATGGTGACCGCGCCCTTGCGTCCGGCGCTTGCAACGATTTCCGCCTCCTGCTGGTGGTACTTGGCGTTGAGAACCGTGTGGGGAATTTTCTCACGCTTGAGCATGCGTGAGAGCACTTCGCTCTGCTCCACGCTGACCGTTCCCACAAGCACCGGTTGGCCCTTGGTATTCGCGTCACGGATCTCGTTTACAACCGCGTTCAGCTTTTCCCTGCGCGTCTTGTAGATGAGATCGTTGAGATCCTTCCGGATGCAAGGCTTGTTGGTGGGGGCGACCGCGACGTCGAGCTTGTAGACATCGTGGAATTCGTTTGCTTCTGTCTCCGCCGTCCCGGTCATGCCGGCGAGTTTGCGGTACAGTCGGAAGTAGTTCTGGATGGTGATCGTCGCCAGGGTCTGGGTCTCGCGGTCGACCGTGACGCCTTCCTTGGCCTCCACGGCGCCGTGCAGTCCGTCGCTCCAGCGGCGGCCGGGCATTTTCCGGCCGGTAAATTCGTCCACGATGACTACTTTGCCCTCTTCAACGACGTAGTTTACGTCGCGCTCGTAGATGCAGTAGGCCCGCAGTAGCTGGGTGATGTTGTGGATCCGCTCGGACTGGTGGTCCATGTGAGCCTGACGGCGGGTTTTCTCCTCCGCACGCTCCGGCGCTGTAAGCGCCTGGTTCTGGTCGATTTCAGCGAACTGCGTGATGAGGTCCGGCAGCACGAAAGCGTCCGGATCTTCGGGGCTCATGAAATGCCGCCCCTGGTCCGTGAGGTCGGCTTCGTGGGCGCGTTCGTCGATGGTGAAGAACAGCTCCTCCTTGATCTCGAAGAGCTCCTCCTTGTGGGTGTCGGTGGCGAAGTGGAGCTCCGCCTTGTCGAGGGCCCGGCGTTTCTCCGTGTCTTCCATCGACCGCATGAGGCCCTTGTTGCGGGGTTGGCCGAGTTTGATCTTGAAGAGTGTTTTGCCGAACTCCTCCTGCTTGCCGTCCTTCCAGAGTTGTTCTGACTCGCTCGCAAGGCGGTTGCAAAGCATGGACTGCTTGCGCACAAGGTCGTCCACCATCGGCTTGTACTTGTCAAACTGGTGGGTGGAAACCGTCGCAGGTCCTGAAATGATCAGCGGGGTGCGCGCTTCATCGATGAGAATAGAATCCACCTCGTCCACGATGGCAAACGCATGTCCGCGCTGGACCTGCTGCTCGTGAGTTGTGGCCATCCCGTTATCCCTGAGATAGTCGAACCCAAACTCAGAGTTCATCCCGTAGGAGATGTCGCAGTAGTACTGCTCTCTGCGGAAATCCGGCGACTGGTCATGCTGGATGATGCCGGTGGTCAGGCCTAGGAAGCCGTAGATCTGGCTCATCCATTCCGCATCGCGGCGGGCCAGATAGTCATTGGTCGTCACCAGGTGGGCGCCGTTTCCTGCGAGGGCGTTCAAGAAGAGCGGAAGCGTCGCAACCAGCGTCTTGCCTTCGCCTGTGGCCATTTCAACGATCATTCCGCGGTGCAGACAGATTCCCCCGATCAGCTGCACGTCGAAGTGAACCATCGCCCAGGTGACTTCCTGGTCGCAGGCCACAAACGAGTGCTTGCGGTCCGTGAGGCGTCGCGCCGTGTTTTTAACTGCCGCAAAGGCCTCGGGAAGCAGGTCGTCCAGAAGGCGTTTCTGCTCGGCCGCGTCGGCGGCGGAACGGAGCTGTTCCCTCCAGCCGTTCACCTTGTCACGCAGCTCCGTATCACTGAGCTGCTGGAACTCGCGCTCCAGTTCATTGATGCGCTCCACCATGGGGCGCATGCTCTTGAGCATGCGGGTGTGCTTGGAGCCGATCACCTTCTTGAGAAGCCACTGGATCATGAGAAAAAGGGGCGCGTTGCGCGCCGGTAAATTGGGAGGTTTGGGGTGGAAGGCTTACTTGCTGCCGGGCTTTACAGCCTTGGTCGCCGCGAGATCCGGCGGGAGCTTGTCCGGTTCGAACGTTTCAACGTTCAGCTGGGCGAGACTCAAAAAGGGACAGCCAAAGTCGGGCGCGTTTCCGCTGCTCCGGTCGACAATACTCGCTACAGCCACCGCCTCGGCGCCGTGCTCGCGCACAATGGCGAGGGTTTCAAGAACCCGTCCCCCCCGAGTGACCACGTCCTCGACCACCAAAAACTTGTCGCCCGGCCGGATCTCAAACCCGCGCCGAAGCACCAGGAGGTTGTTCTCCTTTTCCGCAAAAACATGGGGCAGTCCGAGGTGACGTGCCACTTCATGTCCCACAATCAGGCCTCCAAGAGCGGGTGAAATTACGCGTGTGGCACCTGCGCTCCGGGCTTTTTCGGCTAGTTGCCCGCAGACTTCAGCCGCAATCCTAGGATGCTGAAGCAAGAGCGCACACTGGAAGAACTGGCGGCTGTGGAGTCCCGAGCGGAGCAGAAAGTGTCCCTCAAGGAGGGCCCCCGATTCTTTAAAGAGTTGGATCACGTCAGACATGAGTCGATGGGCGTAGAGTTAGGAGACGGCGGTGACTTCAATTTCCACCCGGGCACCCCGGGGGAGGGCCGCCACTTGCACGGTTGAGCGCGCGGGATACGGTGACTGGAAGTATTTGGAGTACACGGCGTTCATTTCCCCGAAGTGGGCGAGGTCTGTCATGAAGACTGTCGCCTTCACCACATGGGAGTAGTCCATGCTGTTGGCGCGGAGCACTGCGCCGACATTCTCAAGCACGCGCGTCGTCTGTTCCGAGACGCCGCCCGCCACGATCTCGCCCGTGACGGGATCTAGAGGGATTTGCCCCGCGCAATAGAGGGTGTTGCCGGCGGCCACGGCCTGGGAGTAGGGGCCGACGGCTGCAGGGGCTTCGGTGGAAGCAATGACTTTGCGCATAAGAACCGATCAGGTTAGCAAGGCGGCGCGTAGTGTAAAGACTCGCGCGCAGCATCGACCGGCAATCCTTGGCAATCCCGGACGGAGGTCTTTTCAGGTTGGCTCACCCAGAAAGAGCGTTGCGTCTACGTAACATTTTCTGAAAGGGGTTGGATGCGGGCGAGGACTCTGGTTCCATCCGGCATCTTTATGAAAATTGTTCTAGCGTACTCGGGAGGGCTCGACACCTCAGTGCTTCTGGCCTGGTTGAAGGAAACCTATCAGGCGGAGATCATCGCGTTTTGCGCGGATGTGGGGCAGGAGGACGAGCTCCACGGCCTTGAGGAGAAAGCCGCAAAAACCGGCGCCTCAAAGATCTACATCGACGATCTGTGTGAGGAGTTTGCGAGCGACTTCATCTTTCCGATGATCCAGGCGAACGCCATTTACGAGGGCCAGTACTTCCTCGGCACTTCCATCGCACGTCCGCTGATCGCCAAGAGGATGGTAGAAATTGCGAGGGCTGAGGGGGCCGATGCCGTGGCGCACGGTGCCACGGGGAAGGGCAATGACCAAGTGCGCTTCGAACTCACGGCGGCGGCGCTCGCTCCAGAACTAGAGGTGATCGCCCCCTGGCGCCAGGACCGCTTTCGCGAGCAGTTCCCAGGGCGCGCCGAAATGATCGCATACTGCGAAAAGCTAGGCATCCCGGTTCAGGCCACGGCGAAAAAGCCTTACTCGATGGACCGCAACCTTTTGCACATCTCCTTTGAGGCGGGCATTCTGGAGGACCCTTGGTACGACGCCTCCGCGCCGGCCGCCTCGGGGATGTATGTGCTTTCGGTTTCGCCCGAACAGGCGCCCGACCACGCGGAGTACGTGCACCTGAGCTTCGAGAAGGGGATCTGCACCGCAGTCGGGCACGAGGAGGTCGCGGAAATTCTCTCCCAGCTCGGCTATAGCGGTCCCCAGGCTCATGATGGGGAGGGGAATACGAAACTGTCCCCCTACTGGATCATGAAGGTGCTGAACCGTCTCGGCGGCCGTAACGGGATCGGGCGCGTTGACATGGTCGAGAACCGGTTTGTCGGGATGAAGTCTCGTGGCGTTTATGAAACGCCGGGCGGCGCCATTCTCCACTTCGGCCACCGTCAGATTGAGTCGCTCACCATGGACCGTGAAGTCATGCACCTGCGTGACGGGTTGATCCCAAAGTACGCCGCGCTCGTTTACAACGGCTTCTGGTTCAGCCCGGAGCGCGACGCGCTGCAGGCCCTGGTTTCCGAAAGCCAGCGCAACGTCACCGGTTCCGTGCGACTGAAGCTCTACAAGGGAAATGTCATCGCCGCGGGGCGCAAATCCCCGGTGAGCCTCTACAATCCGCACATCGCCACGATGGAAGCCGACCCGACGAAGGCTTACAACCAGAACGACGCCACGGGATTTATCGCCCTCAACGCACTGCGCTTGAAGGTAGCGTCCCGCGTTCACGCCGCGAACATCGCGCACTGACGCCTGCTTCACATCGTGAATTCCGGGGTGGGCGCGCGCGGGACGTTGATCAACGACTCCGCGCGCCGCCGCCCGGTGTTTCTCTGGCGCCAGACGCCTGTGAAGGGGCGTCGCCGGAGCGGGCTTTCCTGAAAAGGAGGAGTTTTCTCTTTCTACTCCTGGCGGACGGCGTTTTTCTTGTCCTCGGCATCGGAGTGAATACGCCGGATTTCGCGTGCGAGCTGCTCTTCAATCTGAAGAACCGAGGAATGGTCGCCCGCAGCCTGAGCCTTGCTGACCTGTTCCTTCAGAAAAAGCTCCTTTTCAGCCACCTTTGCCTTCGCCAGGGAGTCGATCTCCGCGATTTTGCTCTTCTGTGCAGCATTCAGTTTTGCACTAGGGCTGTGCTTCTCGAGGCGTTCCATTGCGAGTTCGTAGGCGCTTTTCATGGGGAATTTCGTGAAAAAAATGTCCGTTTGAGTCAGTCTTTGCGAGATGATCCGCTTACTCAGTACTGATTTCGACGGCACCTTGGTAGACCACTATGGGAATCCGCCCGTGGATGACGAGTTGTTTTCGGTCCTGAGGGACCTGCGTTCAAGGGGCGTTTTATGGGCAGTGAACACCGGCAGGGATCTTCACTTCGTCGACGACGGCCTTCGCGAGTTTGTATTTCCGATCGAGCCGGATTTCGTGTTAACTGCTGAAAGGGAGGTTTTTCACCGGGGAGCGGACGGAAGTTGGCAGGACTTCGGTGACTGGAACCGGCGTTGTTACGATGCGCACGACGTGTTATTTGAGTCGGCCTCGGTTTTGCTGGACGACATACGGCTTTTTTTGAAGCAAGCGGGCGAGGGGGCAGAACCCATTTTGGAGGGTTCTCGCATGGTCGGCCTGGCATCCAAGTCGGAGGAGCAGATGGACCGCATTTGCGAGTTTCTAGAGAGGGAACGGGTCAAAGTTCCGGGCTTCGCCTACATGCGAAACACGATTTGGGTGAGGTTTTGTCACGAGGCATACAGCAAGGGAACGGCCCTCGCTGAGCTAGCCCGGCTTACTGGCATTTCGAGGGATGAGATTTTCGCCGCCGGGGACCATTACAACGACCTTCCGATGCTCGACGGAGTCCACGCCAAGTGGGTGATGTGTCCGGAGAACGCTGTGCAAGCGGTGAAGCAAACAGTCATCGGAGCTGGAGGTTATGTTGCCAAAAATCGGTGCAGCTCCGGCGTGGTGGAGGCGCTTGCCCACTTTGGCGCGTTTTCCCGGGCATGAGCATGTCCCCGGAGGGTGGCTTTCGCTGGCGAGTCCGGCGGGGTGCCCTGATGGTCCGCAGAGTTTGCTGGGAGCCTTATTCCGTCGACGGAACGGGTTCCACAAACAGCCTTTGGAAGGGGACCGGCGGGGGGCGTGAGTGGCTTTTGAAGTGGTACAAGTATCCTGAGCCCGGGGTTCACCCGGAACCTGAGGTCGCGGAGTTCCTCGACTCGATCCACTTCGAGGGGGCGGCCGGCTTTGGGGCGAGGCTGGACCGGCTCCAGCATGGCGGTTGGGAGACGGTCGCCTTCGTCCAGCCCTGGGTGAATGGAGTTTCAACCTGGGACAGGACTCTGGATGCGCTAAGGAGCGGTGATGTTTCGGGCTTTTCGCGAGATCTGGGGGGCGGCATTGGCGGGCTGCACGCCGCTCTCGCCTCGGGCAGCATCGGCACAGGATTTGAATGTGCAGCCTGGGGTAGCGTCGATTTGATCGCCTGGGTGGATCGTATCGAAAGAGGGGTCGGGGCGCTGATCGTGGAGCTGGAAATGGGACTGGCTCAAGGCAGCGTGCCGGACGCGGACCTAGTCCGGAAGGCGCTGGATACCGGACGAACGCTGTGGAGGGAAAAGCTGGCTGGCTTGCGTTCGCTGAGGGTGCGGGGATTCAAAAGCAGGGTGCACGGGGATTTGCACCTTGGGCAGGTGCTTGAGCGGCATGGTTTTTCGGCGGAGGGCCGGTTTTGCGTGGTGGACTTCGAAGGGGAACCCATGCGGCCGTTGAGGGAGCGCAGGGAGCTTGATCTGCCGCTGCGGGACGTCGCGGGGATGTGGCGCTCGCTTGCCTATGCAGGGGCCGTAGCCGGTGCGGACGGTAGCTTGGTGGAAGCATGGCGGCAGGATTTCCTCGCGGGCTGGTGCGAACGCATGAGCCTGCCTGAGGGCGACTGGAGCGGGCTGCTAGAGGGCCTGGTCTGGGAGAAGGCCGTCTACGAGGCGCTTTACGAGCTTCGGCACCGCCCCGACTGGCTGTGGATCCCTTTGTCCGCGCTTCAAAAAGAGGCGTAGCATCCCCGAAAACCGTTGAAGCCCCGCAGGGATCCGCGTTTGCTTTGAGGGGTGAGTTTGTATCGCAAAATCATCCGCCCCCTTTTGTTCACGATCGACCCCGAGACGGTGCACCATCTCGCAATGGGCTGTCTGGAGGTCGCCGGTCCTTGGCTGCAGGATCTTTGCCCGCCGCACGATCATCGTCTTGAGCGGACGGTGTTTGGGGTTCGTTTTCCCTCTCCGGTGGGGCTTGCGGCTGGATTCGACAAAAACGCCGTAGCGCTTTCCGCGTGGGAGGGGCTTGGCTTCGGTTTCGCGGAAATCGGGACCGTGACGGCGAAGGGGCAACCTGGAAACCCGAAGCCGCGACTCTTCCGGGTGCCGGAACTGGAGGGCGTAATCAACCGGCTTGGATTTAACAATGACGGTGCCGAGGCTGTGGCCGAAAGGCTTTCCCATCTGAGGGCGTCCGGGCGGTGGCCTCGCATTCCGGTCGGCGTGAATCTGGGAAAATCCAAGGTGACCCCGCTTGAGGAAGCTAACGCGGATTATGTTTTTTCATTCGAAAAGCTGAAAGGTTACGGGGACTACTTCGTACTCAACGTGTCCTCGCCCAACACTCCGGGACTCAGAAAGCTGCAAGACAGCGCGGCTCTGGACGGACTGCTGGGCTCTGTGCAGCAGGCCAATGTTTCGGGACTCCCTTTGCTTCTCAAAATCGCCCCGGATTTGGAGTGGGACGCCATCGAGGAAATTCTAGCGCTTGTCGGGCGGCACCGCTTGAGCGGCATCATCGCGACGAACACCACGATCGATCATTCTGCAGTGCCCGAAGCGCGGCGCCAGCAGGGGGGATTGAGCGGGCAGCCGCTGAAGAAGCGCGCGTTGGAAGTTCTCAAATTTATCACCGCACGCACCAGTCTGCCGGTGATTGGTGTGGGCGGAATCGCGAGTGCGGACGATGCCTTGGAGCGGCTTGATGCGGGGGCTGCCCTTGTGCAGATCTACACGGGATTTATCTACGAGGGGCCGGGACTGGTCTCGTCCATTCACAAGAGTCTGCGAGCCCGTCGGTGACGGACCGAGGCGCTGATCCGGGAGGCGGCAGAAAGGTTGCCCGGTGCAGTGAGATTTTTGAAACCAGCCGCCGGGCTCGGGGTTAGAAGGGTTATGAACTCTTCTCTACGGATTCTTGCCCGCACAGTTCGTCTTTTGGGATGTGCAACGCTGCTGTCTCTTGTTCAAGCGGTTCCCCTTTCAGCACAGGATGCCAAAGCGAAGCCCGAGGGAGCAGCCCGCCTCGAGGCGATGCGTGAGAAGTTGGGGCTCACGGAGGAGCAGCTGGCTAAGATCAAGCCGGCATTGGAGGAGCAGGCCTCCAGACTCAAGGCGATTAGGGAGGATGGTTCTCTTTCCGAGGAGCAGAAGCGCGAGAAGGCTCGAAGCGAGTCGGGGGAGATGAGAAAGGTGATGGATGATGTGCTCAGCTCCGAGCAAAAGGCGAAGCTCGCAGGGATGATGAAAGAGCGCGGGGGAGACAAGCCCGGGGCCGCGGCTGAGCAGCGCTTGCGCGGAATGAAGGAGAAGCTTGGATTGAGCGACGAACAGGCCGCGAAGATCAGGCCGATTTTGGAGGAGGAGGCGCCCAAGCTTAAGGACGCGTCGCCCGAGCAAAGACGGGAGATGATTCGGGAGAGTTTCGGAAGGATTGCGGTCGAACTCACGCCGGAGCAGCGCGAAAAAATGAAGGAGCAGTTCAAAGCCAAGAAAAACTGATTCCAGCGGCCCGGCTTGGATTTCCTTTTTGACGTATCAGGGTATGCTACTGTGCGCCCCATGGACCACTCCCCAGGCATGACAGGCGCGAAAGTGCGGGCGCAGTATATGATGATCGGCGGCTTCCTAGGCGCCGGCAAGACGACCGCCGTGGCAGCTCTCGCCCAGAGGCTTAGCGCAAAGGGCCGCCGGGTCGGGTTGATCACCAACGACCAGGGGCAGGAACTGGTGGACACCGCTATGCTGCGCTCTAAGGGTTTTGCCACTGAGGAGATTCCGGGAGGGTGTTTTTGCTGCAGGTTCAACTCGCTTGTGGACGCGGCTGACCGGCTGACCGAGTCGAATCGGCCCGAGGTTTTCATCGCAGAACCTGTGGGGAGTTGCACCGATTTGGTTGCGACCGTGACCTACCCCCTGAGGCGCATGTACGGCGACCAGTTTAAAATCGCCCCCTTGAGCGTGCTGGTTGATCCGGTGAGAGCGCTGCGTATTTTTGGATTGCAGCCTGGGGGAACATTCTCCCCGAAGGTTGTTTACATATACAAGAAGCAGCTTGAGGAGGCCGACATCATCGTGGTGAGCAAGTCGGAGCTCGTTGCACCCGACCGGTTGGCGGAGTTGAAGGCGGCGATTTCCGCAGAGTTTCCACACGCGGAGGTTTTATCCGTCTCGATCCGCACGGGAGAGGGCGTGGATGAGTGGTTTTCGAAAGTCGAAGAGGGTGAGCAGGTGGAGCGGCGTTCGATGGTGGTGGATTACGTTGAGTACGCCGAAGGCGAGGCGCTCTTGGGGTGGCTGAATGCGACGGTGATTTGCTCTCCGGCGCAGGAGTTTGATGCGAATGCCTTTTTGAAAGCCTTCGCCGGGGCGATCCAGGCGAATCTCCAGCGTTCCGGCGTGGAGATCGCCCACTTGAAGATGACGTTCAGTCCGGACGCCGGGCTGGGCGACATTGCTGTGGTGAATTTGGTGCGCAGCGACTTTGTACCCGAGCTGGCAATCCGTTTGGAGCAACCGGCGGGAAGCGGCCAGGTCATTGTCAATCTGCGCGCGGAGGGCGCACCCGAGTTGCTTGCCTCTGCGCTGAAAGAGGCTCTGCCGGTGGCACTTGAAAGTTGTCAGGGACTGGGTGGAGAACTCGAGCATCTCGAGCATTTCCGCCCAGGCAAGCCGGTGCCCACCCACCGGATTGAGTCCGTGTCCTGACGAGCCCGTTGTGGGCCCCGGCGGGTCAAGTCCTGCCGATCAGTTCGGGAATGGGGCGTCCGTTTTGCACAATGAGAGTGGGGCGTCCGTTGAAGTCCTGAATGGCCTCTTTGGCACTGTCGATGCCGAGGTGATGGTAAATCGTTGCCAGAAAGTCGTCCGGACCGCATGCGCGTTCCACGACGTCTTCGCCTCGCTTGTCCGTGGCGCCGATGACGCCGCCCGTCTGGATTCCGCCGCCCGCCCAGATGTTGCTGAACGCACGCGGCCAGTGGTCGCGGCCGGGCTGGGTCGTGCCAGCGGGTGCGCTTCCGTCGCCCGCGCCGGTGCTAGGGCTGAATTCGATCTTCGGGGTGCGTCCGAACTCGCCGGTGACGACGACCAGAACGCGCTTGTCCAGGCCGCGCGCGTAAATGTCCTCGATCAGCGCGGACACGGCCTGGTCGTAGGCTCCGGCGCGGAAACGTAGAGCGTCGAAAATATTGTGGTTCACGGCGTGGTCGTCCCAGTTGCTGACGCGGCCGCAAAGGGGGCCGCTCAGACTGCTGGTCAGGATTTCAACGCCCGCTTCGGCGAGGCGTCGGGCGAGGAGCAATTGCTGCCCCCAGCGGTTTCTGCCGTAGCGGTCGCGCACCTTCGGGTCTTCCTTGGAAAGGTCAAAAGCGTCGCGCGTCTGCGGGTTGGTGAGCAGCGTCACCGCCTGCGCTTCGAACTGGTCCAGTGCCCCCAGCTCGCCGAGCGTGTCGAAGGCGCGCTCCATAGTGTCCAGGCTCTTGCGGAGCGCGACGCGACCGCCGATCCGGCTCGCCTCGGCGGGATCCGAGAGGCCGATATTGGGAACTTCAAAGTTCGGCAGATTCGGGTCGCCGGAGACGGAGAAGGGCGCGTAGGCGGCGCCGACGTAAACGGGACCGTTGTACTCGATCACCGGATTCACACCGATGTAGTTGGGGAGCGGGTTGTCTCGTCCTCCCTGCTTGGAGCGGAAATAGGAGGCGATGGACATCCAGTCCGGGAGGCGCGGCTTGGGCTTGTCTCTGGTGTCTGGGTCTCCGGACAACAACTGCATGGAACCGGCGGGATGGCCCGCGGCCTTCTGGTTCATCGAACGGAGAATGGTGAACTTGTCCGCGATGCGCGCCTGAAGCGGGAGCAGTTCCGTGATACGCGTCCCCGGGACCTTCGTGGCGATGGTTTTGAACGGGCCCCGGTACTCGCTGCCGATGTCGGGTTTGGGATCGTAGGTGTCGACATGGGAGCAGCCGCCGGGCTGCCAAACCATGATTACTGCGGTGCGGTTGGCCGCCGGTTTGGCAATTCCCGCGGCAGCCGCAGCATGGGCCCGGGCGCGGAGGATGCCGGGCAGGCTCAGACTTGCGAAGCCCGCCAGGCCCAGTCTCATGAAACTGCGGCGGCCCAAGGGACCGGGGCACGGGCTGAATTGTGGGGAGTGGTTGCCTGCAAACATAAGCCTTATTGCGTTAGGATGATCGGATGTCGATGGAAGGATTGGAAGCTCCGGGATGTCTTTTTACGGAGTCTGGAAAACAGCCAGTTCAACGCCGCTCGGAGCGTCCCATACGCGCAGCGCACCGTCTTCGCCCCCGGCGATGATCAGGGGGCTGCTCGCCGCGCTCGCTGCGGACTGCATAAAGTCGGGAAGCTTGGGGATGGCGCGGACCTCCGTTCCGTCATCCGACACGATGCGCACGAGTTTCTCCCCGGCCGAGGTGACTATTTTGTTCGAGGCTCCCATGAACTGAAGGGAGGTGACTTCCTTCGTCCAGCCGATGATTTTTTTGACGCGTTCGCCGCTCTGCATGTCCCAAGTGTTCACAACGCCGTCCCCGCCTGAGGTGGCGAGAATCCGTCCGTCGGCCCGGAATGCGACCCCCATGACATGGTGTGTGTGCGCTTCCAGCACGTAGACCGGCTTGCCGGTTTGGACCTCACAAACTTTAGCCAGCTTGTCGGCCCCGCCGGAAGCCAGCCATTTTCCGTCGGGAGAAAAATCCAGGCTGAGCACGGTGTCGTCGTGCCGGTCGGTCCAGGTTTGAAGGAGCTGCCAGCTTGCGGTGTCCCAGAGCAGGATGTCGCCGGTTCGCGAAACTTCACCGCCGCCCGTGGCGAGGGTCTTTCCGTCCGGACTGAACCGCACTGCGCTCACCCTGTCAGTGAAGGGCGACTTGTCTGCTGGAGCACCAAGAGTCTGTTCTAGAATCCACTTCGACGCATGCTTGGAAGAGCACAAGGTGCCATCCGATCCCCAGAAGCAGATTTCGCTGTCCTTGAATGGGGCGATTACGGCGGAGTGCAGGGGGGCTCCTCCGGCCAGTGTTTCAAGGGCTGTTCCCGAAGCGGTGGCCCATGTTTGACGGAGGCCGTCGGTGAAGACGGCTGCGAGTTTGTGTCCCGTGCCGGAGAAGGCGATGGCGAGCGGTTTTCCGTGGTTGGCTGGCGCCTCTTTTTTGAGCTTGGCCAGAGCGTTTTGGGCCTCTGTTTGGGCCAGCTTGGAGGCCTCCAGTCCCATCTGGGCTTCCGCCTTTTCGAGTCCGTTCTTGGTTCTGTTTTCTTCGATGCGTTGGAGTTGTTCCGCTCCGTCTTTGATGTGGTTTTCAGCCGCGTTCACTGCCGCGGTTGCGGAGTTTGCGCTCATGATTGCCGCTGCCAGTTTGGTGGTGGCTTCCTTGATCTTGGATTGCAGGCCGGCGTCGGTCTTGGCTTCGGGAGTCGACTTGCCGGAAGCTTCGGCGTCGTTTGCAGCCTTTTCAGCAGTATCACGGACTTCCTGCGCAGTGAGCAGAGCCTTTTGCTTTTCAGGAAGTTCCTTCTTCGCTGCCGCGATGGCATCCGTGGCTTTCTTGACGTGGGTGTCGAGCGACTTGGCAACCGTGTCGATGCGTGTGATCACGGCGGTCTGGTGGGTCTGGTCCAACCCGTGCCGCGCGATCTGCCACTCCAAGGATGCTGCTTCGCGATCCATGGAGGAATCGGCGCGCAGTTCGAACAGCGGTTTATCCGATTTGAAATCAAAGATCCGGATGGTCGAATCTGCCGCACCCACCGCTACGCGTCTGGCTGCCGAAGAGATGCTTAGCATGATGGGGGCGGGAGTTTTGATTTCCCTGGCCATCTTCGAATCGCCGGGCGTCCAGAACCTTATGTGACCGTCGTCCGTGGACACCACCATTTGTGCTGATCCAGGGTCCTGTGCGACGGCGGTGATTGAACCGGTTGGAACCTTGAATTCAAACTGGATTTGGGCGCTCGCGGCGGGCCCGACGCGCACGGTTTTGTCTTCGCCCCCGGTGATGAGAGACTTCCCGTCGGGGCCCCATGCAACAGCGTTAACGGGTGTTCTCTCGGGATGGTCCATCCGGACGCCGCTTTGGGAAATGGGGCGTACGCTCAACGAGCCATCCTGTGCGATGAGTGCAATCGAGCTTCCATCCGGGGAGATGGAAATTGCGCGGTAGTCCGTCTTGGCCGTCTCCTGAACGGCTTGCTCCAGAACTCCGGTTGCGGCGTTGAAAACCTGAACTCCATTGGAAGCGTCTGCCGACACCAGATGCCTGCCATCGGGGGTGATGGCGATTTTTCCAAGTGGCATGCTTGCCTTTTTTCCTGCCTGCTCTTCCTCGTGGACCCGGCGCCAGATTTTGACCTCGCGGAAGCCGCCGGACGCAAGGCGCTCCCCATCAGGACTGAAGTGCAATGAGTGGACCAGGTCCCCGTGGGCGCGCGCGGGCTTGAGGGATCGATCTGTCAGGCTGTCTACAAACTCGCGGGTGGCAAGGTCGTAAATGGAAAGCTCGCCGCCTCTTCCGCAGGCTGCGTACCGGCCGTCCGGAGTGATGGCCACGCTGTAAACCGGCTTCAGCGTCTTGGGAAGGTCGCCCAGAGAAACCTTGGAGACCGCCTTGGTGGAGGGTTTCGCGCCCTGATCTATCCATCCTCCAAGTAGGTCCAACTGTGCCTGGGTGAGATCTTTTGCGCCGGACTTGTTGTTCTTGGGAGGCATCGGCGACTCGCCCAGGTGCGCTGCGGATTGATAGAGGAGGCTCTCCTTGGACTTGCCTGGCAAGAGGCCCGCCCCAGACTCGCCGCCCTTCAAGACATTCTCACGCGTCTCAAGATTAAGCCCGGCTTTGGTGGTCTTTTTATTGTGACAAGGGACGCAGTTAGACTGGAGAAACGGATAAACCTCCCGGTAGAAGTCGACGTCCTCGGCATCTGCGTAGACGGATAGGTACAGAGCCGCGGAGACGAGTAGTCCCGTGATCCTGGGGCGGTTGATGCTGGTCTGGAGGTGGCGCGTCCGCGGCATTGTTATTTGGTCTCCGGAGCGGTGACTCGGACGCGGATGGGTTCGGAAAAAACGATGTCGACGATGTCCTTTGGTGCAGCCGCATCTGTCGCGGCTTTCAGCCGTTTGGCAGCCTCAGTCTTCGCGGCTTCCGCGGCTTTCAGGCGCTCACTGGCGGAGGCGCCCGAGGCACCAGGTTCCGGGGCAGTCTCCCCGTTGCCAGCCTTTGGCGCGTTTGCAAGCCTCTGGACCTCTGCTGTTGCCTTCTCTACCTGCAGCTCCGCGTCCTTCTGGAGTTTTTCCGCCTCTTTTAGAGCAGCAGGGTTGTAGCTGTACTTGGCAACGAGCCCGCCGTGCATAGCAAACGCGTAGTCTCCGGGTGGCATCTTGAGCTGCGCCAGGTCGAGCGCGATTTCGGACTCGGGAGCCTTGGACATGACATCGACCGGAGCCAGTCCGGCAAAGTCTCCGCCGAGCGGCTTGAGCTTCACCGTGCCTCCGGAAAAGTCGCCGCGCCACGTCAGCTTGAGGGGGATTTTTAATTTCGAACCAGCCGCAGCTTGGTAAACCTCTGCTGCGGCCGGTTGGATGGTAAGGGGTGCTGTTTCTGATCCTCCGACGGAGACCGGGAAGTCTGCCATCAAGCGCGGAGCCGGGATTTCACCGCTTGCGTCCTTCACCGGCCATTTCATTGAGGCGACGGTACAGTCTCGGGAAACCTCTGAGCCGTTGATCTTTGCCTTGCCATAAATGCGGGCCAGTGACATTCCCCTGGGGGCGCCTTCTGCTGCGGTCAAAAGCACAGACCCCTGGCTCTTTCCGGCGGGGATTTTCAATCCTGCGGCACTGACACCGGTGGGTAGGTTTTCGGTTAAGAGCTCGATCTCTCCTTCAAAGCCATCGCGTCTCACGACGGTGACGTCGAATCCCATTGTTGCACCACTCCGAAGTGCCACAGGCTTGGAGAGAGCGGCGCGATCCCCGTTGCGCAACTCCATGTGGAGGGCCCATGCGGTGAGGGTGAAATCCGGGGCCGCCTTGCGGATGCTCAACTGATAAACGTTCTTCGGATCGTTCCTTGTTCCTCCGAACAAATCCCTCAGCTGCAGGCGGTACACTCCGTCCTGCTTAGCTTCAAACTTTCCGAGCGCATCGGGGCTGCCCACGTCGTAGGGAGCGCCGTCGTAGGCGTACCCGTTGGTGGAAAGCTTGACCGGACTGGCGATGTCGTTGAACTCCGCAACATCCACAAGCTTCTCCACAGCCTCGGCCTTGGTGACCTGCTGGATCAAAACGAACGGGTCCGTGGGAAGCCCCAGTCTTTCTGATAAAACTTCGACCCACCAAACTTCTCCCTTTTTCGCCTCAAACTCGAACGAGTCCACGTCACCGGCCTTCGCGAAGCTGCCGTGGATGAGGCAGGGGAGTTGGATTTTTTGAGCCTGCTCGGCTTTGTCGTTGGGCTCGGTTTCCTTCAAGCTGTCGCCCTCGGCAGCGAGGGGAAACCTGGAGGCGGACCCGGAACTTACGCTCCGGGTGGAGGCTTGGCTGCGGGGAGTCTCCCCTTCCTTCATTTCGGTTAGTGCAAGGCGGTAGAAGCTTTCCGCCCCCCCTTGGTAGGTGAGTCCGTGGATCTTGATGACGTACTGTCCGGAGTCGGGCGCCGTGAATTCCACCATGCCGCCCTGCCGTTCTGCGCGAATGTCCTTTCCCTGCTTGTCGGCAAGGATGACGACGGGAGTGAGCTTGGAGTCGATGCCCTGCGCTGCGCAGTCGATCGAGAAGCGCTGTCCTTTTGTGGCATCGAAGGTGTAAAAGTCGACGGCCCTGGCGGTGGTGTAGGCGTTGCAGATGGAGTTGGCTTCCAGACGCAAGGCCGTTTCCAAACTGGTGTTTGGTTTGAGGCGGGTCACTTCGGTCTTCCTGCTGATCGAAAAGCAGCGGGCGGCGGATACTCCCAGACGAGTCATGAGGCGCGCGTCGTACACACCCTCCTGCGCGTCCGGCGGCACGGTCACCACAAACTTGTTCTTCACAACGGTTCCCGAAGGTTCGAGTTTAGGCTGCGCAGAAAGCTTCGGATTCGAAAAAACGAGCTGGATATCGTCGTCGATGTTTTCGCCTGTGATCGCCACCTCCACGGTGCTGCCCGCACTGGTTCCCATCGGCATGACAGTCAAAAGTCGCGGAGCTGGAAGGACTACGAGCTGGCCATTTGAGAACTGGGCGGAGGCGGCCGCGAGGGCGCTCAGGAGTGCTAGTCTGATGAAGCGGGGGTAGGGCGGAGTCGGCATGACTTCAGTGGTTGTAGAGAAACTCTTTCGTGTTGATGAGCGCCCAGAGCAGGTCTTCATACGCGGCGGTGCGCGTCTTTGCGGGGTCAAGCTGAACGCCCTTTGCATCGGAGCGCGGGCGTCCTAAAAACTCCAGGGCTGTTTTCAGTTCGGATTCCCTCGGGGTTCGGGAAAGAGCGGCGGCGTAGATTTCGGCGATGGAGGCGTTGTCGTCGGACGCCTTTGCGAGGGCGGCGGCGCGCCCGCCTGCTTTCGAAAGTTTGGCCTTCACCTCTGGCGCGTTCATCAGGTGGAGGCTTTGGGAGAGGCTGGAAGACTGGACTCTTTCGCACTCGCAGACGCTGTCTCCCTCGGGCCGGCCGAACACGGTCAGAAAGTAAGACGACTTGTTATAGCTGTTGTCGGGGAGTGCGATCGCGCGTGTGCCGGCGGGAAGGTCGGCAAAGTCGGTCGCCGATCCGGTGAGCTGATCTACCGCATCCAGAAGCACTTCGGCGTTCAAACGCTTGGGATAGAAGTGGGAGAAGTTCTGGCGGTCAGCCGCGTTTACGGCGTTGGGCATGGCGTCGAGCTGATACGCGGCGGAGGTGGTGATGGTGCGCACAACCGCCTTCAGATCATAGTTGCTATCCTTGAAGTGCCGGGCGAGGGCGTCCAGGAGTTCGGGGTTTGAGGGAGGGTTCGTGTCCCTGATGTCATCCTCCGGCTCGATTAGTCCGCGGTTGAAGAAGTGCTTCCAGTAGCGATTGACCAGCGACTTCGCAAAGAAGGGATTCGCCTTGTCGCTCATCCAGTCTGCGAGTCTCAGGCGGGGATCATCGTCGGGGGGGATCTCCAGTTCCGGTCCTCCGAGCCCGGCCGGCTTGACCTGAGCCTTGGTTTTTTTGTTTTCCCCGAGTGCGATGCCGCGCTTGTGGAAGATAACAGACTGGCCCGCAATGGGGGTGGGGCGCCTGCCGATTTGGCTGAAAAAAGCGGAGAGGGCGTAGTAGTCGTTCTGGCTCCAACGCTCAAACGGATGGTGGTGGCACTGGGCGCAGTTCATCCTGACGCCAAGAAAAAGCTGTGCGACGTCCTCGAGTTGTTGCTCAGGGGTTTTGACTTGGTTGTACCAGGCGACGGGAGGGTTGCTCACGGCCTCGCCGGTCGCCGCCAGCAGCTCGCGGATAAGAACGTCGTAAGGTTTGTTCGCCAGCAGTCCGTCCCTTAGCCACGAGTGAAACGCGAAGCTTGCAGGGGTGCCTTTATCGAGGCGTTTGTTGCGCAGGATGGCCGCCCACTTGTTGGCGAAATAGTCGGCGTAGCCGGGGCTTGAGAGCAGGGAGTCGACCAGTTTGGCGCGCTTGTCCGGGGACTTGTCCGCAAGAAACGCGCGCGCCTCCTCCATGGTGGGTTGGTGCCCGGCGATGTCGATGGAGACCCTCCGCAGAAACGTGGAGTCGTCGCATACAGGCGAGGGCGGGATGCCCAATCGGCGCAGGTTCGCAAAGACGAGTTCGTCCACGAAGTTCGAGGGCGACGGCGTTTTCTCCACCGCCGCCCCGAGGGGAATGGAGGTGCTGAAGGTGGCCACCTTGCCCTGGTAGCGGATCATGATGGCGGCGTTTCCGGGAATGTCGGAGGTGCGCACCAGGCCGGCCTCGTCGACTTCAGCCAAGTTTTTGTCGTTCGGCTCGTAATTTGCGTGCCGCGTCACGTCCTTTTGCGAGCCGTCCGAAAAGTGCGCGAGCACCCTAAGTTGTTGCTCTGCGTGCATTCTAAGGGTCTGGTTTGCCGGCAGCACCTCGAGTCTAGTTACTTTTGGAGTGGCTGCGTCGCCGTAGGGGGCTCCTTGGCGGACCCACTCTAGCAAGACCCGGTAGTCCTCGGAATCCGGGGAGATTTTGAGGCCGCCCCCGTGAGGAAGCGAGTTTGTCGCCTTTCTAAGGAGAAGGCTGTGTTCCGGAGCGGCGGGAAACAAGCGCCTGCCCCTGTCCTCTTTGACGATGTGCTCGAAATCCTCCTCGGGTTCGAAACCGAACAGCGAAAGACGGAAGCCGTTTTGCCCGTTGCCGGCCTTGGCGTGGCAAGCGCCCGTGTTGCAACTGGCCTTGGTCAGTACGGGGGCGACATCGTTGATGAAGCTGAGCTTTTGGGGCGTCTCGGCTGCAGCGCACGCATCGGATACAATGCATGCAACAGCCAGCGCGGCTAGTCTGGTGGGGTGGAAGACCATGGGGCACTATGAAAACCCGATGGAGCTCATTTCCTTTGGGGACGCCGGGGAGAGATTTGAACTTTTTCGAACACGTCGTATGCCGCGAAGGTACTATGTGCGAACAGGAAGGGCGTGGAGCTTCGGGGAGTGGCTGCGGCGGGATCTCAAACTTGACGGGCCGGCTTGTCAAAAGTGGGAAATTCAGTCACTAAATCCTAGAACTGACCACCCCCCATGATGAACACACGCAGATCCTTCCTCAAGTCCCTCGCCATTGCAGGTGCTTCCACCGTTCTTCCCGCTGGTTCTTACCTCCGCGCCCAGGGCGCCAACTCCAGCATCCGGATTGCCGGTATCGGGGTTGGGGGAAGAGGGGCCGGCCTTTTCAAGGGGGCGTTGGAGGGAAAACTGGGCCGCATCGTGGCTCTTTGCGACGTGGATCCAAAGCGCGTGGCGCAGGGAAAGGTGAATTACGAGGCCGATCCATTGAATGCCGGACAAACCGTGCAGGGCTATTCTGATTTTCGCAGAATGTTGGAGAGCAAGGAGATCGATGCAGTGATGATCGCGACCCCGAATCACTGGCACACGCTCGCCGCCATCTGGGCCATGCAGGCCGGCAAGGACGTGTACGTGGAGAAGCCCGTGTCGCATACGCTTTGGGAGGGGCGCCAGTTGGTCGCCGCCGCCGCGAAGTACGGCCGCATTGTGCAATCGGGAACGCAGAGCCGCTCTTCAGGAGGTTTGAAGGCCGCCGCCGAATGGCTCAAGGGTTCGCCGCTTGGCAAGCTCAAGTACGCCAGGGGCACGTGCTTCAAGCGCAGGCCCTCGATCGGAAAGTCCTCTGGCCCACAGGCTCTTCCCGAAGGGATCGATCATGACCTTTGGTGCGGACCTGCGGCCGTACTGCCATTGAACCGGGCAAAGCTCCATTACGACTGGCATTGGGTTTGGGAATACGGAAACGGCGATTTGGGCAATCAGGGTGTGCATCAGGCGGACATCGCGCGCTGGTTCATGGGCGAGGAGGGACTGCCCAAGTCGGCGATCAGCGTTGGCGGCAGGCTTGGTTACGAGGATGACGGTGAAACGCCAAACACGCAGATGATTGCCTTCGATTATCAGAAGGCGCCAATGTACTTCGAGGTGCACGGGCTCCCTAAAGAATCGGATTCAAAGGAGATGGATTCCTATCGCGGTTCTCAAATCGGGGTCGTCCTGCAGTACGAAAACGGACATGTTTTGATTCCGAACTATACTGGTGTGACCGCGTTCGATACTGCCGGAAACCCTGTGCATTACTTTGGCACGGCTAAACCGGCGTCCGGGCAAGTCAGTATTCCCTCCACTGAAGGTGGCAAGGAAACCCACGCGCAAAACTTTCTGAAAGCTGTTGCCTCGCGTAACGCTGCGGCCCTGTCCTGTCCTCCGAGCGAAGGACACTTGTCGGCGGCGCTTTGCCACATGGCGGGCATTTCCCATCGTTTGGGCAGGACGGCATCGGCCGACGAGATTCAGGGAGCGCTGAAAGCGGATGCGGAGGCCCAGGAATCCGTGGGACGCATGCTCGAGCATCTCAAGTCGAACCTTGTGGATTTGGCAAAAACTCCGCTGACCCTGGGGGCGCGTTTGAACCTCGACCGGAGCACCGAGCGGTTTGTGAAAAACGACGCGGCTAACGCCATGTTGCATCGCAAGGACCGCAAAGGGTTCGAAGTGCCCAAGCTCAGCGCCTAGCCGGGCTTGCCTCGTTCCTGAGTCCAGTGGTCCGGGCGCGTTTCAAATGCGGAGCGCGCCCGCGGTCCTCGCGGTGCTACTGGGCCGTCCAACCGCCGTCGATCATCAGGCAGCTGCCGGTCACAAAGCTGGAGGCCGGAGAGGCTAGGAAGAGGATGGCGCCGTCAATTTCGTCAAGTTCGCCCCAGCGGCCGAGCGGAATTTTGGAGCGGAACGCCTCGTATTTGACGGGGTCGTCCAGCAGCGCCTTGTTCATTTCCGTGGCGAAAGGGCCGGGACACAACGCATTCACTGTGACGCCCTTGGAGGCAACCTCGAGGGCCTGTGTCTTGGTGAGAAGAACGAGGCCGCCCTTGCTGGCTGTGTAGGGTGGTCGTTCGGCGAGGCCGATGGTGCCGAGCATGCTCGAGATGTGTATGACCCTGCCCCAGTTGCGATCCATCATGGAGGGAAGAACCGCTTTGGAGCAGATGAACGGACCTGTGAGATTGATGTCGATCACCTTCTGCCATTCCTCAAGCGGCATTTCGACGGTGGGCTTTCTGAAATTTATGCCGGCATTGTTTACCAGAATGTCGATCGGCCCGAGGCGTTCAGTCGCGGCCTTCACGAAATCCGCGATGGAAGATTCGCTGGTGACGTCCGCCGCGGCCCCGTAAGTTGTGACTCCGAACTCTCCGGAGATCTCCTCCATGGCGGCGGTGGCGGCATCTGATGTGCGGCTGTTGGTGGCGATGCGGGCACCGGCGGCGGCGAGGCAGCGGGCCATTTGAAGGCCGAGGCCACGGGTGGCGCCGGTGATCCAGGCGGTGCGGCCCTTGAGGCTGAATAGTTTTTCAAACATGGAGGTAGCGGGGTATGGAATGTTTTTGGGGACCGGATGCAGTGTCTTTAACGAGGGCACGCAGGCGGCCCGGATCAGGAATGCATGACCTGGCCGCCGTCGATGTTGATCGTTTGCCCTGTGATGTTTGCCGCGTGCTCTGAGGCTAGGAAGACGGCCATGGCTGCGTATTCGGATGGGGTTTGCCAGCGACCGAGCGGGGAAACCTTCCGTATTTTTTCTTCCGCCCAGACGGCGTAGTCCTGCCGCATCTCCGCGGGCAGACTGGTCTGGCCGGCCCTCCAGACGGATTCGTTTAAATCGGTCCGCACCATGCCCGGGGAGAGGGCGTTTACGCGCACCCCGTGGGGAGCGAAATCCTTTGCTGCGCAGTGGACGAAATTGATGAGGCCGGCCTTCGCCGCGCTGTAGGGAGGGTCGGTTTGGGAGCCGATCTGGCCGGCGACCGAGGCCAGAAAGAGGAGGCTTCCGCCCTTCTTTTCAACAAAGTTCAGGGCGAACGCGTGCGCCGCGTGGACCGCGGTCATCAGGTTGACATCCACGACGCGGCGCCAGTCCTCCGGGGCGAGATTCCAAAAGGGGAAGCCGAACTTTCCCGAGCCAACCCCAATGGAGTGGACCACATGGTCGACGGCACCCAGAGATCTTGCAAAGGCCTGCACCTGGTCGTACGAACCGGCGTCGCCGGCATGCATGTTCACTACTGAGGGCGGACCATCGCCTGCATCCAGATCAAAACCGTGAACGACGCAACCTTCGTGCAGAAAGCCCTCTGCAATGGCCTTTCCGATGCCGCGGGCGGCTCCGAAAACTGCAACCTTCTGGCCTTTGAGATTCAATTCCATGGTTGTGATATTGTGGTCCCGTCCTCAAGCGCAGGCAAGGATTTGAGAGGTGAGGGCGGGGCTGCCTGCAGGTGACTGGGAAACACGCCGCCGGCATCAGATTACACGCGCCATATGGAGTCTGTTGATTTATAAGAAAGATCCCCATCCCGTGAAAACATCCCTCCTGAGTGTTGTCGCTGCGTTCTGCGCAGCATCTCCCGGTGCCCTGTTTGCGCAGGAGCCGGAGCCCAAAATTGCTGCGCTGCTTGCAGCCGCCCCGAACAACCACGTCTCGGTCGCGAAGGCGGCGTTGGGGCGCGAGTTTCTGGTCTCCGCGTCGGTCATTCCGCAGTTGGTTGCGGCAACGAGTACTTCCCTGGCCGGCAAGATTGTGCGGTTCGAATTGTTTCACGACGGGGTAGATCTTTACGAGTCGAACGAGGGTTTTGTGGTGACCAACGATCTCCCCGCGAGGCGTTTGTTGACAACGTTTCCAATAGTCTCTCAGGACTCTGAGAGGGTGGTGATCGATTTTAACGCGGGGATGCGCCGGGTCTTTAACGACATCTGGTATGCCTCCTCCGAGGTTCCGGGGGCGACGCCCGGTAGGGTGCCGCTGACCCAGGCGCGCTCTTTGGAGATTCCCCAGGGGCGTGTCTTCGAGGTGCGCGCAGAAGGTGAGCAGATTGTGGTGAGGCAGAGCGCGCAGGTGCGGGATCGTGAGAAGGATTCCAACCGTGAGGACAGGTACGAGATCCGCTACTTCATCGCGCCCTACAATCCGGGGGATTTCAAGACCAAGGAGCATGCGCCCGACGTTTCACGCTATGTGCGTTTTTTTGAAACGCACCCGCAAATTGAGGCCTCCACGGGGCGGACTGCGGCGCGGATTGCCCTCTTTGACATCCGGCAACCGGTGGTCATTCACTACAGCGCGAACACGCCCGCCGAGTACGAGGGTGCAGTGCGCGACGGCATCCTTTACTGGAACAGGGCCTTCGGCCGGGAAGTTGTAAAGGCGGAAAAGGCGCAGGAGGGGGTGACGGCGCCCGACCCGCGGTTCAGTCTGGTGCAGTGGGTTCCCTGGGATTCGGCGGGGTTCGCCTATGCTGACGTGATTGTGGACCCGCGCTCCGGAGCCTCGCAGAGGGGGCAGGCTTACATGACGAGCACGTTTTCCTTCACCGGCAAAGCGCGTGCGCGTGCGCTGCTGCGCTCCATGCGGACGGTCGCCGCGGGAGGAGGGCAGGGCGGTCCGAAGAAGTTTGGGCCCGGTGAGGTGGCCGAGGGAACCGGACGGGGGGAGGACGGGGCGTTGTTTTCGAGCGCGCGGGCTTGCGAGTGCGACCCGGTGCAGTTTGCGGAACACTTCGCCGCCGGCCTGGAGGCAGCGCTGGCCGACGGGCGTTTTACGGATGAGGCCGCCAAGCGGGTTTCGGGAGATTACGTGAGGGAAGTGGTGGCGCACGAGGTCGGGCACATGCTCGGCCTGCGGCACAATTTCGCGGGGACTCTGAGCGGCACAATGACGCACAAGGAGCTTTCCGAATGGTTCAATGCCTACCTTGCCAGCGACGACACCCAGTTGCTGGCCGACCGGATTCCCTCGTCCTCGGTGATGGACTACATCGACATCAAATCCGCAGCGTTTGTCGGAAGGAAAATCCGCAAGACCCAGGAGGTACTGCCCTATGATTTGGCCGCGATCCGCTGGGGATACCTTGCAGATAACAATGTGGCGACGAAGAAGATGCTGTTTGGAACCGACCAGGACATGATGAGTTATGGGGACGTAACGCCTTTCGATTTTGGGGCGGAACCGGTGATTGGAGCCTATGCCTCCATCGGCGAGGAGTTGAAGAACCTGCCTAATAGTTTGCTTGAGCAGTTTATTGCCGCGAAGGCTCCCCGTGACCCGCGTGACAAGAAGCAGCTTGAACAGCTGAGTCTTGATCCTGAGAAGGCGGCGACGCGGGTGGCTGAGGCCTACGGGCGGCTGTTGTCGTGGTTTAAGGTTGGACGCCGTTCGTTGCGGGTGGAGCGGGATTTCCCCTTCGTCGGGCCACTGAACCAGCGTGAGGTAATGGCGAAGCACTGGAAGGTGTTGAATGAGCAGATGGACAAGCTGGGAGGGGTGGACAGGGCGTTGTTTTCCTATCTGCCATTGGACTTGAAGCTGGAGCTGAAGGGAGATCCAAACGGGGTCGAGTTGGTGGGTAAGATCGACGCGAAGCAGCTTTTGGAGAGAGTTTCGAAACTGTTGGAAACAAAGGAGTACACCGACTTCACGGGTCTGGATGAAAAGCCGGCTAGTTTTTCAAAGGTCGACAAGGACCTCATTCTCCGGCGTGCGAAATTGTACTTCGACGAGTTCGAGAAGGAAGTGCTGAAGAAGATGTGTCAGAAGTTGGAGAAGTCCCCGCGCGATCTTGGAGTGCAGGCCTTGGAGGAAGTCTCGGATGACGATGTGGTGGCGCGTCTTGAGAGGCGGATCGTGGATGTCGCCAGGGAGGTGATTATGGCCCGGAACGAGGAGCGCCGGCACAAGGGCAAGGTCGACAAGTCTCTAGTCGAGGTCGTGGAGTTCCGGCACGATCTGGAAACACGGACGACTGCGGCCCGGATGCTGGCGGATGGCGCGGGGTCGTTCCGCAGTTGGGCGGTGGAGTCGCGCACGGATCTGGCCAAGGCGTTAAAGGACGCGGTGGACGCGGGATTGAATGTGCAAAACATGAGGGAGTTCAAGGAGTCGATGCTCTCGAGAACCCTCCGGGACTGGTATCTCAACCAGCAAAGTGTGCTTGGCGTCTTGGGAAGCAAGGGCATGCCGATGCCGCTTCCTCCGCCGCCGGTTTCAACGGGACCAAAGCCACCCCACCCCTAAGGGGCAGTGAGCGAGACCGGGATGCTCGCACCCGCTTTAATGGCGAACCCCGAGGATTTCGTGTAGCCCGAACCGGTGACATTGACTCCGTAAAAACTCAGGCGGCCACCATCGGCGGCATAGGAGCCCTGGAAGGTGCCGTCCAGCGGGTTGAATCGCAGGATGACGCCCGATGGGTTTGCTCCGAAAGTGGTGGTGGTGTTTGTGCGCGATACTTGGAACGCCGTTGAGGCGAGGTTTTCCCCCAGAATGCGGCCTGCGCCCGCGTTTGTTCGGAAGGGTGCTAGAACGATCCCCGTGGCGGGCGGCGTCCACGGTGCCATGGTTGATATCAGAAGCCCGTTTTGTTCTGAGGGAACGGAATTTGCAGGGATCGCCTGCCGGTACCAGTACAGGTAACTGAGATTCGTGAGCCAGTTGGAATACGCAGCGTAGGCTGTTTGATATGCGACAAAGGCAGGTGTGCTCGTGTACTGAGCGTCTGTTTGAGTGGCTTCCCGAGTCGGAGCAGCGGGAGGCGAAATGTCCGCCGGATCGCCTGAGGGACGCATCTCCAGCCCTCCCGTCAGCCAGAGATTCCTGTACACGCCCTGCCAGTTTGCGAGAGGAACACTCGGGAAGATGCTGCGTAGCGCTTCGTTCGCCTTAGTCAGTTCGCAAATAAAAACCGGAAGCATGTACCTTCCCCCCTCGTTTGTGGGGACCTTTGAAAAGGCAAGCGCTCTGCCGTCCGGCAGTTTCCCACTGGCGATGCATACGCCGGATGTTTTCAAGAAGTTTAAGGCCAGGAACGCTGAGCCGCGTATATTGGAGAGTCCGTTTGGCTTGAGCACAGCCGTGTAGCGGCTGCCAAGGTTCGGGATGGCCAGTTCGGTCGCTCCGCTAACCAGAGTGGAGTCATTCAGGTCGGTCGCCTTGGAAAGGTCGGCGTTGTCGGTGTTGAGTCCGCACAAAGTGATCGAGACGCTGGCGCCGGTCGCTGCGACGCGTCTCAAACGGATTCTGACACGCAATGGGAACGCAGCTTTGCTGTCGATCAGCACAGAACATTCACTTTCCGAGGTGGATCCGGCAACGGGCGTGAGCTTTCCTGTAAAGGAAGACCTGCGGCCGAAGTATTCAAGCTGTCCGCTCAGGGTTCCTGTTTTGGTGAAGCTGAGTTGGTATGAGCCGAAAATGTTCCGGTCAAAATTGCGCAGCAGTCCGTGCGCCATTCCCGACGGGAACAGGGCCGCGTAGGCGACTCGTGGAGTGTCGGTGATTTCCTCCGAGCGGATGCGGACTGAATTGACTGCAAGCCGGTTTACTGGCGTCTCGCCAGCCACGGGCTGGCTTTCCAAAATCGCGAGAACGCTTCCACCGCTGATCAGGGAACCGATCGGCGCGTGGACTCCGTCGAGATGGGGGGCGTTCCCATACATGATAAAAAATCCGCTCCCGCCTGAATCGGCAAACGCCGTTTTTGCCATGGACAGCACGCCTCTTGTGTGTGCGCGGTTCGGGTGGTCGCCAGTGTTTACGGGCTCGTCCGGGATGGTGTATCCGGGGCCTCCGGATCCGTACTGGGCGGCAAGGTCTGCGTAGCGAGTGTTGGGGTCCCCGCCCTGTATCATAAAGCCGGGAACCGCCCTGTGAAAGGCTGTGCTATCGTAAAAATGCGTGTCAGCAAGATATTTGAAGTTCTTAACCGTGCGCGGGCTGACATCCCGGAAGAGCTCAAATTCCATGGTCCCGGCGCTAGTGAAAATAGTGGCAATCTCTCTGACTTCCGCATGGAGACGGAGAGTGAAGGACACAAACAGGAGGGCTGTGAGTGCCAGGAGGATCTTGGGGAGACGAAGCGGCATGCTCCTTAGACAGCAGATTTTATACCATTTTCCGCCAACCGATTGATGGGGGGATTGGATTTTGCAGGCGCCTGAAGTCTGGACCAAGGACGATGCGAGCGTATGGGGGGAATGATTGGTCAACGGCGCCGGGCGGGCGAACTGGAGGTGCAGGCCCGGTGGTTTGCGGGCGAGTTCGGGCGGGAGTTCGAGGGGACTTCCGGCGAGAGGATACGTGTCGTGCAGTTTGGCGTCTGGAATCGCTCCGCGGGACCCGATTTTGCGGACGCGGCGGTGGAACTGGACGGCGTTGGGATCTTCAGGGGCGCGATCGAGATAGACATGGACGTTCGCGATTGGGAGGCGCACGGACATTCTCAAAATCGAGAATATGACGGGGTGGTCCTCCATGTGTTTTTTGAGCGCGGCCCCAAGCGGCTGTTCACGCGTACAAACAGTCACCGGTCGGTTCCGCAGGTTCACTTGACTGACGGGCATCAGGGCGGAAGCGTCGTCGCTCCGATGGCCCACCCGGGGCGGTGTGCGAGATTGTTGGAGAAAATGAATCTGGACGCTTTGCAGTTGGAGTTAAGGGAGGCTGCGGCGCTTCGTTTCAGAAGACGGACACACCATCTGCAGCGCGTAGCTGAAGTCCACGGTGAGACGGAGGCGCTGTTTCAGGGCGTGGCAGCGGCGATGGGATACCCCGGCAACCAGCTGCCCTTCCGCCTGCTCGCTCAAAGGTTGCCGCTCAAACGTTTGATGGAGGCGCCGGACGATATTGAGGCGTTGATGTTTGGAGTGGCGGGTTTTTTACCGGTGCCGGATCTTTTCGGATACTCGGCTGAGGCGCGTCGTTATGTACGTAATCTTTGGGAGCGTTGGTGGGGGCACCGGGATTCGCATTCGGCGTTGGTTTTGTCTCCTCAAGTGTGGCGCCTCGGATTGCAGCGACCCGCAAATCATCCCATGCGCCGCCTGGGGGCGCTTGTGCAGATGCTCCGGCAGTGGAAGGTTTTCAGCAGGCTGGCCGGAGCGCGTCAATGGCGGCAGGTGCAAAGCTTGTTGGGAGGTTTAACGCATCCTTTTTGGAGTCACCACTATACTTTCCGATCGGTTGGACTGGAGCATCCGTTGTGCCTGCTCGGGAGGGAGCGCTTCGAAGAGATCCTGATCAACGTCTTGCTGCCGATGAGCGGAGACTGGGAGGCATTGCTTTTACTTAGAGCGCCCGAACAGAATAGCCGCAGCCGGATCGCGGCGGCGCGGGTACTTGGCCGGCGGGCGGATGTTCGGGGGTTGCTAAGCCAGGCCGTCTGCCAGCAGGGGGTGCTGCAGTTGTACGAGGACTTTTGTTGCAGGGACGCGTCGGACTGCGTCCGGTGCCCTTATCCGGAGCAGGCGCAGGCGCGTTGCGATTCAGTCTGATCCGGACGGGCGCGTGTGGTTGAAATGCGAATGTTTTTTGAAAAAGGGCTTCCGTTTGCATGGGCCGTCTCGCTTGCTTACGGGGTATGAGTTCTGAGAGGCACCCAACCCTTTGCCAAGTTGTTCGCGAGGTTGTCGAAAACACTCCTGTTTTCGACATTCACACCCATCTTTTCGACCCTGCGTTTCAATCGCTGGTCTCCTGGGGCATCGACGACCTTCTGACCTACCACTATTTGATCGCGGAAGTTTTCCGCTGTTCCCGGGAGCCTGCGGAAGCCTTTTGGGCAATGAACAAGGCGCAGCAGGCGGACTGGATCTGGCGCCATTTATTCATTGAGAAATCGCCTTTGTCCGAGGCCTGCAGGGGAGTGTTGACGACGCTTCACCTGCTGGGAATCGACGCTCGCGAGCGGGACCTTCCGAAGCTGCGCAGGCATTTTGCGAAATGGACTCCGGCGACCTACATCGACAAGGTTCTCGAGCTGGCGAAGGTACGCAAGGTCTGTATGACCAACCTGCCATTCGACGATCAGGAGCGTCCCTACTGGGAGAAGGGCTTCGAACGGCACCCTGCATTCGTTGCGGCGCTCCGCCTGGACCCGTTGCTCTTGGAGTGGGACAAGACTTCAGCGCAGCTGTATTCGTGGGGATATGATGTGCGTGCGGACCTTTCGGGTCAGACTTTTGGAGAGATTCGTCGCTTCCTGTCGGACTGGACCGTCCGCATGGACTCGCAGTACTGCATGGTGTCTTTGCCGCCCGAATGGCGGTATCCGGAGGATACTGTGACAAACAGAATTTTAGAAGGAGCTGTTCTGCCCTTTGCCAAGGAGTCGGGCCAGGCGTTTGCCATGATGATTGGCGTCAGGCGCGGCGTGAATCCGGAGCTTCGTATGGCCGGTGACAGTCTGGCTCCGGCGGATGTGCCGTCTGTGGAGACGCTGTGCGCGGCTCACGCGGGCAACAAGTTCATCTGCACGATGCTGGCGCGCGAAAACCAGCATGCGCTTTGCGTGGCATCGCGGAAGTTCCGGAATCTCCACATTTTCGGATGCTGGTGGTTTTTGAACAACCCGTCCCTGATCGAGGAAATCACGCGGATGCGTTTGGAGTTGCTGGGGGTGGGCGTGACGCCCCAGCACAGCGACTGCCGCGTGACGGACCAGCTGGCCTACAAGTGGAGTCATTCGCGCCCGATTCTGGCGAAGGTGTTGGCCGAGAAGTATTCCGACCTTTCCGATACGGGCTGGCACGTGACGCGTGCCGAGGTAGAGCGGGACGTTCATCAGTTGCTGGGAGGCGGATTCGAGCAGTTCATTGCCCGATAGAACTGCTGAAATCCAGCGCTCATGTTTCCCGCAGTTCTGACCACGGTTCTGTTTTCGTGCTCGGTGTTGTTTGCCTCGCGTTCGTCGCGATTGGTCGGACCGATGCAGGCCAACGTCACGAGGCTGGTGCTGGCGATGGTGCTTCTCGGAATCTGGGCGCACGGCTGGGGCGGCGGGCTTCACGGCGCCGGGCTACCGTGGTTTTTTTTAAGCGGTGTGATCGGGTTTGGCTTGGGGGATGTCGCCTTGTTTGGAGCGCTGCCCAGGATCGGGCCCCGGTTGGCGATTTTGCTGACCCAATGCCTTGGGGCACCGATCGCAGGGCTTGGGGAATATCTTTTAATGGGAACGCTGCCCCAGCCTGTGGAAATCGCCTTCGCCGTGGTGATCCTTTGCGGGGTGGCCCTGGCCCTTGCGCCGGACAAGCAATGGGAGGGGGATGCCAAGGCATTCAAAGTCGGCGTGCTCTGCGGCATTGGATCAGCATGCGGACAGGCTTTTGGAGCCGTTTTTTCGCGCCGCGGCAACGCCGCTGCCCTGCTTGATGGAACGGTCGTGGACGGGGCTACTGCAGCCTACCAGAGAATCATCGCGGGCGTTCTCACAACGCTGGTTTTCTGGGCTGTCTTGCGCGTGCTTGGAAAGAGCAGTGAAACCCGCCACCCGGTCACTGTTTGGAAACAGGCGACGCCATTTATTGTTGGAAATGCGCTGTCAGGTCCGACCCTTGGCGTGGCTTGTTTTCAATGGGCACTTTTGATCGCGCCCAGCGCGAATGTGCTTCCTGTGGTGGCGACCTCACCGCTTGTGACGATGATGCTGGCGTGGTTTTTAGATGGAACGCGCCCCACCCGGAAGGCGCTGTTCGGCGGCATGCTCGCGGTGGGCGGCGCGGCCGGGCTTGCCTGGGCCAAGGCTTCGGGCCGCTCCTAGCTGTTTGCGTTAGTCGAGAGCGTTCTCCATGGCGACTGAAAGCCACTGTTCCTGGTTTTGCGACAGCCAGGAAACCGCTTCAGCCAGAGCGTTTTCCGAAAGGGCGCCGGAACAGTAGTCGGAAAGGGCTTCGAGGGTCAGGATGGGGTAGAAGCCCTCGGTCGGGGCGACGTGCTTGGCGGCGCTTTGGACCTCATAAATGGTTCCGTTGAAAAAGAGCGTCGGCTCCAGCGTGGTGCTTGTGGCGAGGGCGGAAATGGCTTCTTTCGGGGCGTGAATGGACATGCGGAAGGCTAGATCGATTTTAATTCCGCTGTAAAGAGGCGGGCGCTGCGGGGTACGACGGCGGAAGGTCAATCGGTACGCAGGAGCGATCCTGTTGGCGGTTGTTAGGGATCCACCTCCCGAAACCGCCGGACGCGATTCTGTTCGTCATAGGAGACCTCATACGCGACATGCGTGCCGCTGAAATGTCCCTCGGTTGGTGTGGCTACGGCCTCCCAAATTCCTCCGGTTGCGAGATCTGCTGCGCCGTGCGCCAGCGCCCTGCCCGCTCTCTGGCGCCGGCTGTAGCCCTGCACAAATTCAAAGCGGTCCACGCGTCGTCTATTGGCCCACCGGGTTGAAGCGGGCATCCCGAATTCTGCAATGAGATAGGAGCGGTGAACGCCCACCTCCAGTATTTCGAGGTTCTTCTTTGTGGGCTGGTCTACTGCCATGGACACTGCGCAACCGGTTAAGGTAATCGCCAGTAATGGGACGGCTGCCAGCGCAAGAAAAGAAAGCAGTAATGATCGATTTAATTGGCTGAATTTGAGGCGCATGCATAGATGTTCCGAGGCGTTCCCTGACGGCCGCTTTCAAACCGGGTTCGTGGAAGGTCTCTCATGAGTCAAGGGCTAGAACTTTTCGTGTGCGGGCGCGAGTCTTGGAACAGAGCTCGGGGTTACCGGCCAGCGAGAGTCCGTACGAAGGGATCATGGCTTTGAGTTTTTCCTGCCACTGAGGGCTCTGCACATAGTCCGGAAAACAGCGCTGCAACAAGTCGAGCATGATCGAAACAGCAGTGGAGGCGCCCGGAGAAGCGCCGAGTAGCGCGGCGATGGAACCGTCGGCGGCGCTGACGATTTCGGTCCCAAATTCCAACTTTCCCAGCTCCTTTGCGTCCTTTTTGATGATCTGCACCCGCTGGCCCGCCTCCTCCAGCTTCCAGTCCTCAAGCTTGGCCTCCGGCAGATACTTGCGCAAGGCGTCGAGCCTGTCCTGCGGAGACTGCCGCACTTGCTCGATGAGGTACTTTGTCAGCGGAAGATTGTGCAGGCCAGCCGCCATCATCGGAACCAGATTGTTCAACTGGAGCGACTCGGGAAGGTCTGCGAGTGAGCCGTGTTTTAGGAACTTAGTGGAGAATCCGGCGAAAGGGCCGAAGAGCAGGGCCTTCTTGCCGTCGATAATGCGTGTGTCCAAATGGGGGACTGACATCGGAGGTGCGCCGATCTCCGCCTTGCCGTAGACCTTCGCGGCATGTCGCTGGATCGTCTCTTCATCTTTGCAGACAAGCCACTGGCCGCTGACGGGAAACCCTCCGTAGCCCTTAGCTTCGGGAATTTCAGTCTCCTCCAGAAGGGGAAGGGAACCGCCGCCCGCACCGATGAAAACGAACCTCGTCTCGAGAGTCTTTCGGTCGCCCGTGGTGTGGTGTAATACCTCGATTTCCCAGTGGTTGTCGTTTTTGCGGCGCTCGATGAAGTCCACCTCATAGCCGAGATGCAGGTGCACGTCAGGCAGGGTTTCGAGGTGTTTGAATAGGGCCTTGGTGAGGGCGCCGAAGTTTATGTCCGTTCCGTCTTCCATGCGAGTGACCGCGACCCGCTGTTTAGGGGGACGGCCTTCCATCATGAGCGGGATCCACTTTTGAATGAGGTCTTTGTCCTCAGTGTAAGTCATTCCTGAGAAGAGGGAGGAGGAGGAAAGGAGGGCGTGCCTCTGCTTGAGATAAGCCACACTGTCATCCCAGACGATGCTCATGTGCGGGATGGGATTTACAAAGGCCTTGGGATCAGGAAGGGCGCCGGTTTCCACAAGATGGGACCAGAACTGCCTAGAAACCTCGAAGGACTCGGCAATTTTGACAGCCTTTGAAATATCGATGGAACCGTCCTCCTTTTGGGGAGTGTAGTTGAGTTCACAAAAGGCAGAGTGTCCGGTGCCGGCGTTGTTCCATGCATCGGAGCTTTCTCCGGCGACGACGTCCAGACGCTCGTAGATGTGCAGCTTGAGAGAGGGATGCAGTTTCTTAAGCATCACGCCGAGCGTGGCGCTCATGATGCCCGCCCCGATCAAAACCACATCGGGATGTTCTGTGGGTTCGTGGTGCCGGTGGAAGAGGTGGCGGAAAAGCATGGGATGGAGGCGGTGTGGTGAATGCGGGATGGAAAGGGTGAGGTCCGGGTCGAACCTTGAGCCCCTTGTCCAGTTGGGCAAGAGCGGTACGGTGGCCGGTAGGGAAGTGAGGAAAATGAAAACCGGCCAAAATCCAAGTCTATTGACGGCGTTTCCGGGGTGAAATGCGGCTTGAGCCGTTTTCCTAGTGACTCCGCTTAGAATTGCTTGGGGTGGCTGGATGTTTTCAAACTTTTATTGGTCAAAGGTTTCTGCGAAGAAAGGAACCATGAAGCATCTGTTGTTTGCTGTTGCGAGTCTCGCCTTGAGTTTGAGTGGCCACGCCGTGGATGCGGACGTCGTCGTCCGGGGTAAGCTCGACAATGCGTGGCATCGTTTCCAAACGCAGAAAACAGGACACGTGGCTTTTCTTGGGGGGTCCATCACCGAGATGGACGGCTACCGGCCCATGGTGTGCGAGATCCTGCAGAAGCGCTTTCCCGAGACACAATTCACATTCACTGCGGCAGGTGTCAGTTCCACCTGCTCCACAACCGGCGCCTTCCGTCTTCAGAACGACATCTTGTCGCTAGGGCCGGTGGACCTGCTGTTTGTGGAGTATGCCGTGAACGACGACCAGGACGCACACCACACGCGTGAGGAGTGTATTCGCGGGATGGAGGGTGTGATACGGCATACGCGTCTGCACAACCCGAATGCTGATGTTGTGATGACGTTCTTTTTGAACGAAAGCTCCATGAAAAAATACAACGCGGGCCAGGTGCCGCTGCCTGTGGCCGCGCACAGCGAGGTTGCTGAGCACTACCAGGTTTCGACGGTCAACCTGGCGAAGAAGGTGACTTCCAGCATCGCTGCGGGCGAGTTTGACTGGAAGAAGTTCGGGGGTGTCCATCCCGCGCCGTTTGGTAACCGAATCGCTGCGGACATGATCGGCGGGTTGTTCGACGCCATGTGGAGCGTCCCGCCAAAGGGTGTGGTGTCGGCCAATGCCCTGCCGGCTGTCCCTCTGGATCAATCCTCCTACTTCAAGGGGCGATTCGTGGACCCCTCGGAGCTGCGTCTCGGAAATGGCTGGAGCTTAGCTGTTCCCGATTGGAAGAAAATCCCCGGGGGCAAACGTGAGCGGTTCACCAGCGTTCCCTGCGTGCAGGCGCAGGAGGCGGGTGCTGAACTTGAAATGACATTCTCTGGAACATCCGTTGGCGCATATGTGGTTGCCGGTCCGGATGCTGGAATGCTGGAGGCCTCAGTCGACGGGGGTGTGCCTGTGAAGGTGAATGTCTTCCATGACTTCAGCAAGGGGTTGCACTATCCTCGCACAGTGTTGTTCGGCGACGCTCTGGCGCCCGGAAAACACACATTGAAGTTGAGGGTGTCTGACGCGAAGGACGAGCGGAGTGCCGGCCATGCCGCGCGCGTGCTTCATTTCGTGGTCAGCGGCGAACGGTAATCCACGGCGCAGGAAGTCTGCGCGGCAAGGGTCCGGAATCAGGAGGGAATGGATCCTCCCGGAAACGCGCCTTTTTTAAAAATCGCACCGAGGGCCGCCACCGTGGTGATTTGGGGGTAGAGCTTTTCGAAGTACCATAGCTTGGCGAAATAAAAACCAATCGGAGAGGGGTTTGCCCACTTGCCGGATTCGACTTTCTGCAGGAGCCACGCGGTGCCCCTGTCTGTGGCGTCTGTGTAGGCCGTGCCTGCGAGCGCTTCCAGGGCGGCTCCGGTTTCCTCAACGGAGCTCGGCAGGTTGTCCCCGTGTCCTCCAGACCAGCCGCCGTCTTTCTGCTGGAGATGGGCGAGTGCTGCTTTGCCCCGGTGGAGCATTTCGGTGGGAAAATCGATGCCCCGGTTTTGCAGATCGCGGAGCGCCAGTACGACTTTCGCAGTACCCCAGGTAGGATTTTCGTCCCCGCAAGCGTGTTGGTTGCCAAACCAGAGGGGAACCCATGTGCCATCGGGCCGTTGTCTTGAGTGCAAAAAAGCCGTGGCGCGGGTGATGGCGCGCAGAACGTCCTTGTGAAGGCTGCCTTTCCATTGGGGCAGCCAGGCGCTCCAGGCGCGGAGCGCGTGGGCGGTGAGGTCATCGCCACTCCGGTCAAAGGGGAGTGCTCCCCAGCCTTTGCAGAATGTGGGAATGCCTCCGTCCCTGTTTTGAAGGTTAAGGAGCCAGCGTGTCCCCAGTTCGGCAGCGCGCCGGGTGGTTGAGTCCACTGGCCCGAGGGCTAGCAGGGCCAGCAGGGCTCCGGGGGTGTCGTCGGCATCCGGGACGCCGCCGGGGAGGTCTGTCCATGCCCACCCTCCGGGCGCGGCGTTCGTGAACGGGTGCACCGCTTTGTACTGTTGCCCCAAGAGCCATTGTTTCAGGGTGGTACGTTCTTCGTAACGCATGCATTCCGGCTGGTGGCTGAGGGCGGACACGGCCCACGTGCTCACCCAAGTTGACAGGTTTGTGTCGATCGGCCAGCTGCCGTCCTCGCGGACGGAGGCGCGCAGGAAATCCGCCGACTTGAGTCCGGTTGGAGAAAGCGCCTCTCCGATGGCGGCGAGGTTCATGAGGACGAAGCTCGTGAGGGGCGTTGCCTCAAGAAAACCGCCGTTGGAGGGCTGTAGGCTTTCGAGCTTTGCTGCTGTGCGCAAGTCGACACGGTTCCGGAGCCAGCGAAGCAGCGGGTTCTTTGTGGGAGCGTGGCGGTGGATGCTTCGCCCGATGGCGATGAGCGCGGGAAGGGCGTAGCTGACGACCGGGAGTTGAAGCGCGCCGTAAAAGCCGTGGGGAAGTGTGGCGAGTTCGAAGGGAAGTGCGGGGACGTGTTTCCAGCCGTTCTGGCCCAGCCTTCCGGCAAGGGTGCATGCGGTGAGGATGGGCACCGAAAACGTCTTGTCCTTTCCGTAGCGGCGCCGGATGGCTTGTGCGAGGTGCTCCTCCCAGCCCGATTGGGAATGGCCGGAGGCGTTCTGCAACCAGTTCGTGGCAAGATTGATATGTGAATGAAAAGAGGAGTCCTTGCCGGCGGCACCAAATGCTGCCCACACCAGCGCGGTGGTGCTGATATTGGAGCGGCTCAGAGTGGTGTCACCCCAGCCGCCGTCGCTGTTCTGGTGGGATGCCAGCCAGCGTAGCCCGCGCTCCACGGCGGTGGTGTCGCCGCGGCCGGGATGGTGTCTTTCCACAAGAGAGAGCGCGATGCATGCGGTGGCTGTGGAAAGCGCGCTGCTGGAGAGGTGTCCGACCCAGTGGCCGGATGGAGCAAGCTCTCCTAGGAGCGCGCGCGTTGCTGAATGGAGGGCGTTGGATATTCTTTCGCCTGAAATCACTTCATTCATGCGAGGTGTCCCAGCGCGAGCAGGCCGTAAAAGGTGTACTCGATGTCGAGGTGGTCGTCGGCCCAGTGGCCGTGGAACCCGCCGTCCGCGGTCCAGAGCGAGTCCAAAAAGTCGAGGCAGCGTTCCTTTGCCGGCGCGGGAAGGGGGGCGTCCAGGCAGGCAAGGGCGTGGAGGGCGGTGGCTGTAGAGAGCAGGTCCGGAATGGGAGCGAGTGGCATTGCGAGGAAGCCCCCCTCTGCATGCATTTGCTTGAGAAGCCATGCCGCCGACGAGTTACTCACCGGCATGTTCAACTGGTGCAGCAGGGTGATGGCGGCTGCTGCGGCGTTGGTGGAACCCGCCCGAAGGCCCGGCGCATTGCCCCAGCCGCCGTCCGGAGTTTCCAGAAACTTGAGGGATTGAACCAGTTTGAGCGGCTTCGGGATTTCCACCGCGAGGTCCTGATAGGCGCCCAGTGCGACAAATCCGCCGTACGCAGTTCCGTGGGCGGACCCGGGATCCCCGTCATAGCCGCCGTTGGGGGTGCGGAAGGATTCGATGCGCCGCAGGATTTCCGTTGCGAGCGCCGGGGATGCGCCGCCCGCGACCGACCAGCAGCGCGCGAGCGCGCCCAGATGAACGAAATCGAGTTGGCGGCCGTCTTCAAACGACTCCAGATGCCTGCGCACGGATTGGAGGGGAAGAGGGGCATCGACGGCTTGCAGGGCGGCGAGGGAGAAAATGGTGTAATAAAGGTCGGGGCGCCCGTCGCGGTCCTTGCCCGAGCCTTCATCCGTTAGGCTTGAGAGGGCGAACTCGCGCACGGCGTCCAAAGATTCGCCCAGGCTGAGGGCGCCTCTTCTGGCGACTTGAAGCATTTGAATTCTCAATGACACGGCACAGACATAGCCGGGTCGGTATTCAAAAGCCGAGTCGCAATTCCCTGGCGGACCCGATCGTGAATCAGTCCAGAAGCGTTGCCTTCAGCAGCAGCCCGTTGAGTGCGATGATGATTGCGGTGACAGTCCAGGCTGCGGCGGCGGTGAAGCGGGATATTCTGAGTTCCCCCATGAGCTTTTCACTGGAGACAAACCTGACCAAGGGAATGACGGCGAAGGGCAGCTGCATGGACAGAATCACCTGACTGAGAACCAGCAGGCGGCTTGCGCCGTGGTCCCCGTAAAGGCTGGTGACGACAATGACAGGGATCACGGCCAGCCCCCTGGTGAGCAGCCTGCGGACCCAGGGGCGCAGGCGTAGGTTGAAAAACCCCTCCATGACTATTTGGCCGGCCAGGGTTCCCGTGACTGTGGAATTGAGGCCGCTAGCGAGAAGCGCGACGCCGAACAAGGCGGCAGCAATGCTTCCGCCAAGAAGCGGGCTGAGGAGTTCGTAAGCCTGCTGTATTTCAACGACGTCGGTGCGACCCCGCTGGTGAAAGACGGCTGCGGAAACGGATAGGATCGCTGCGTTTACAAAAAGCGCGAGGCCGAGGGCGAGGGTGCTGTCCAGAGTGGCCCAGCGTATGGCGTGCCGGCGGCCTTCGATGTTCCGTTCGAACGCGCGTGTTTGGACAATCGACGAGTGCAGGTACAAGTTGTGGGGCATCACGGTGGCGCCGAGGATGCCGATAGAAATGTAGAGCATTTCCGGGTTTCGAAACGGCGCCGTCGGGTCGGAGAATCCCGAAAACAGGTCGGCCAGGAGGGGTTGGGCGAGGGCGAGTTGGATGCAAAAGCAGCCGGAGATGAGGAGAATCAGCGCGAAGATAAAGGCCTCGAGCCAGCGGAAGCCCCGGCGCATGAGCGTGAGCACGAGCAGGGCGTCGAGCACTGTCAGAACGGCTCCAAGGGCCATCGGGATGCCGAAAAGCAACTTGAGCGCGAGGGCGGTGCCGATGACCTCGGCAAGGTCGCAGGCGATGATGGCCACTTCGCACAGGAGCCACAAAACATGGCCTGTGGCAGGGGAATGCTGTTCCCGGCAGATTTGGGCGAGATCCCTGCCCGTCGCGATTCCCAGCCTCGCCGCGAGTCCCTGCAAGAGCATCGCAAACAGGTTGGAGACAAGAATGACGGTCAGCAGGAGGTAGCCGAATTTGGCTCCGCCCTCGATGCCAGTCGCCCAGTTGCCCGGATCCATGTAGCCGACGCTCACAAGGCATCCCGGACCGGCAAACGCTAGAATTTGCCGGGGCCATGACGCTTTGCTGCACACTGGGATGCTGGCATGCGCCTCTGGCAGGCTTCTACCGTCCGCTGCATCCTCTCGTCCCCCGGAGTCGAAGCCTGAATTTTCTGAATTTCCGGCCTTTTGCACCCAAGCATGTTCGCCTCCCGGGGTGCCTTGGTCAATTTCGGAATTAGCCCAGACTAATATTGTTTGGATGTGCTGCGCCGCCGCCGCTCGCAGCTGCACGTTGACCTTGCCGTCCCTTCCGCTTAGGTTGCAACCATGCCTCCCCGGTCAGCTCAACGTCCCGCGTCTTCTGCAGTGGAGGACTATCTCGAGCAGATTCTGGAGTTGATGAATACCAAGGGCTACGCCCGGGTTGTCGACATCGCGGAGCGCCTTGCGATCTCGCAGGCGAGCGTCACCAACATGGTGCAGAAGCTCGATGCAGAGGGGCTCTTAAAATACGAAAAGTACCGTGGACTGGTGCTAACGACGGCCGGAGAGGAGCTTGCCCGCAATATCACGCACCGGCACCAGTTGCTCACGGACTTTCTCCAGTTGCTTGGTCTGGACGCCCAGACAATCCACCACGACGTCGAAGGGATGGAGCATCACGTGAGTCCTGCGACCATGCATGCCATCGAAAGCCTCACCTGTCATCTCAAGCGGCGTCCCGCCCTTTTACGCAGCATCTGCGGCGGGGTGTCCCCCGTGCGCAACGCCCGTTCCTCTGCATGAAATCTCCAGTCGTCTTTGTTTTTTGTCTCGCGTGTGCGCTGCTGTTTGGCGCGTGTCAGACCGTGCCCTCCCGCAAGCAACTCGAGGAGGCTCGCCGGACGATGGAGGAGAGCATTCCGCGCGAGCCGAAGGGGGACTACTACGTCGGCCGGAGGTACTACAAAGTGGACTACAAGATGTGGGGTTACGTGCGCAAACCTGGCGAGCCTTGGAGTGATTCGCGCCTCGTGATGTTTAACGAGGACATCACCCTCGCCCCGGACAGAGCCGAGAACACGATCGGGTCGGACAACGGATTTGAGTACAAGCTGACCGGACAGTTCTCCGGAAAGGACGTTTACGAGCCCGCCAGCAACGGCATCTATCCGGAGTTCATCCTGAAGAAGGCGGAACTTCTGAGCAAAACACCAGGTCCGATTTTTAAGAGCCGCAAGGCATTGAAGCCCGAAGCTCGTTACTATCCCAGCCCGTACTGAGCGGGGGCGGGGCGGCTTTGCTGAGGGTCTGCAAAGGCTGGACGCGTTGTGGCCGGGGAGGGCGTCTGGGCTGGTGCCCTAAATGAGGCAAAAGTTTGTACGTTCCAGACACCTGGGGCTCCGCTCTCCCTGGGAAGATACCCTGTCCCGTCGGGGAATGAACGTTTCCATACCCTTAACTAATTCCCTCCATTAGGCCCTGATTTCCCGCAGCATCTGTTCGTTGGTCGGAAACTTCTTGAGATAAAACAGCAGCCTTTCGATGGCGTCCAGCGGGCGGCAGCCTGAAAGACCGCGGCGCAGGAAGTGGATTTTCTGCAGCGTGTCGGCGGGGATCAGCAGCTCTTCGCGCCGGGTGCCGGACTGGAAGATGTCCACGGCCGGGTAGATGCGCTGTTCTGCAACCTTGCGGTCCAGGACGAGTTCCATGTTTCCCGTGCCCTTGAATTCCTGGAAAATGATCTCGTCCATGCGGCTGCCGGTATCGATGAGGGCGGTGGCGATGATGGTCAGCGAGCCTGCCTCCTCGGTGTTGCGGGCCGCGGCGAAGAGCTTTCTTGGCATTTCCATCGCGCGCGCGTCCATGCCGCCCGACATGGTGCGGCCTCCGTTGGTGAGAGCGTTGTTGAACGCGCGTCCGAGCCGCGTGATGGAGTCGAGCAGGATGAACACGTCCCGTCCCGATTCCACGAGACGCTTGGCGCGTTCGATGGCGAGTTCTGCGATGCGGGTGTGGCTGCGCACATCCATGTCGTTGGAGCTCGCCATGATTTCGGCATTGGGAACGGTGTGGCGGATTTCGGTCACCTCCTCGGGCCGTTCGTCGACGAGCAGCATGATGAGCTTCACCTCGGGGTGGTTTTTCATCATGGCGTCGGCAATATGCTGCAGGAGGGTGGTTTTGCCTGTGCGCGGCTGTGCGACGATGAGGCCGCGCTGGCCTTTTCCAATGGGGGCGATCATGTCCAACACCCTGGTCGTGTAGCGTTCCGAGGTGGTGGCCATCATCAGCGGCTCATTCGGATTGATGACCGTAAGCTCGTCAAACATCGGCTGCCGGCAGGAGGCGCTCGGTTCGTCTCCGTTCACGGATTCGATCTCGTGCATCTGCTGGCCCCGGCCGCTTTTGCGCACCGTTCCCTTGATCCACTGGCCGTCTCTCAAATTGAATCGGCGCACCATTTCCGGGGACACAAAAATGTCAGCGGGGCTCTGCGCAAAGTTGCGCTGCGGGTCGCGGAGGAAGCCGAATCCTTTGCCGGATATTTCGATGATGCCTTCTCCCGGAAAGAGCTCGTCCGGGGTGGGGGGCGGCAGCTCGCGGGAGGAATCCTGGCGTCCGTCGTGCCTTGCGTCATGGCGTCCGTCATGGCGGCCGTCATGGCGGCCTTCCGACTGCGGACGGTCGTGGGAATTTGACGAGTCGTCGCGGCGGTCTCCGCGGCGCCGGTCGTTGCGTCCGCGTTTGCGGTCATGGCGATCGTGCCTGTCGTGGGAACGCTCGCCAGGGCGGGCATCTTGGCGGGGGGCGTCCGAGTATCCTTGTTCGTGCGGCGCCCGGTCCCTGCGCTCGGGGGCTTGATGGGATTGCTGAGACTGCTGGTGCTGGCGGGGAGTGTTTTCGTGACGCTGAGACTGCGCATGCTGGGGGTGCGGCGCGTGGCGGTTCTCGTGAGCCGCTGCCCTGATGGCGGCTGCCTGCTGGGCGTTGGCATCGACCGCCAGCGGAGCGGGTTTGCCTTCCTGCTCCATTTGTTTGGCGATGTGCAGCGGCACGTAAACCGGGTAGGGTTTACGCACGGCTTCAACCGGCGAGCCAGACTGTTCCTGTGGCTCGGCGGCCCTTCTTGAATCCCTTGGTCGCCAGACCTCGTAACCGTCTCCATCAGCAGCAGCAGGGGTGGGAGTATGGGGCGCAGCAGGACTCGGTTGCAGCGTTTCGGCTGCGGGCTCCTGAGTTTTTTTCTGCCGGGATCTCGGGCTTTTCTTTGCAGGTTCGGCCTGCTGAGTGTCTGCTGTCGGCGCCGCCACCGCGGTCAAATTTTCGGTTGAAGCGGCCGACTTTTTGCGCGGCGGTTTGGGAGCAGGCGCTTTGGCTGCGAAGTTCTCTTCCTTGCTGGAATCTTCCTTAACGGAAGGCGTCCGTTGTTTTCTCGGCGCTTTGTAGACGTCTGCCGGAGTGTGCGGGACGGACGCGAGCAGACCGGCTTCCTCAGGCGCTTGTGCGGGGGCCTTGCGCCGTACGGCGCGCTTTTTAGGAGCGGCATCCGGGGGGACGGATGCCTTCGGGAGGGTTTCGGTTTGAGTGCCCTGCGCAGCCGCCGGAATTGCTTTGCGACGGCTGATTTTTTTCGGGGTGGCGGCGGCTTCCTGCGGAAGCTCGGTCTTGGTCTCTGTCATTTGGTAAATTTATTAAAAGTCAGCCGAGGCCGGGGCTTGGGGCTCCTTCGGCCGCCTGCGGGGGGGCTTTGTTTGTTTGCTTGGGCTGGCTTTTCCTTGAAGGTTTCCCTCTCACTTGGAGGTTTCCTTCTCAATCTCCCGCCCCCTTGACGGTTGAGGAACCAGAGCTGGGAGCGGCGGCTTTTGGGAACAATTGGGTCGGGGCTAGGGACTGTCTTGCGTCGATCGCTTGAAAAAAAGGGGAATTCGGACCGGCCGTCCGGTGCAGGGACTTCAGCTCCAAAGAGATGTTTCGAAAACAGTCGCTTTAAAACCTGTCCGTCTGCGGTGCGCAGCGTGCGATTTGCTCTTATGCAAAATACATTACTGGAAGGAATGCCTGTTTAGGCCTGGCCCCGGAAGCGGACTGTTACGCCTTTCATCGGCGGAATAAGCCACAAATTTTCAGTCCCTTTTCCTGAAGGTTCCTTGGATCTTGCCCTGAATGCCGCCACCCATAGAGGCGGGTACTCAAAGTTCGAAGTTCAAAGTTCCAAGGTTTCAATCGAAAGGCTGGAAACTACTTCCAGAACACTATTCAAGTTCGCCGGAAGGTCATCCGAAGCGGCGCAAGCACATCCACCCTGCGCCCCGTTCATTACGAAACGAATTTTCCACAGGCCGGGGGTGGCGTCAAATAAAAACATTTGTCAGCGCGCCCTCGGATGAAACTTGTAGTGCACGGATTTGAGGCGCTGCCCGTCCACATGGGTGTAAATCTGCGTGGTCGCGATATCTGCGTGGCCTAGAAGTTCCTGGATGACCCGGAGGTCCGCCCCGTTGCCAAGCAGGTGCGTCGCAAAGGAATGCCTCAGCAGGTGGGGATAGACCCCACTGGAAAGGCCCGCCCGTGCCGCCGCTTCCTTCGTCAGCTGCCAGATGCGGTCCGGCGTCAGGGCGCGGCCCCGGATGGATAAAAAGACGTGGCTTTTGGTGTGCTTGCGCACCAACTCCGGACGCTCCCCCTCCAGATACGCGTGGAGGGCCGCGGCTGCTTTTTTGCCCACAGGCACCACTCGGGTTTTGTCCCCCTTGCCGGTGACCCTCAGGATGCGGACGTCCAGGTTGAGATGCTCAAGGCGCGCCCCGCACAGCTCCGAAACCCGCAGCCCGCACGCGTAGAGGGTTTCAAAAATGGCCCGGTTTCTAAGCCCGAGAGGTTCGCCCTCTAAGACCGTTTCGAGCAGGGTTTCCACCTGCTGTTCGTTCAGGGTTTCCGGCAGGTAGCGCTCCAGCCGGGGCAGGGACAGGAGCTCCGCCGGGTCCAGGGGAATCCGGTTGAGGCCCCGGAGCCAGCGAAAGAAAATCTTGAGGGCTACGACGTTCAGCTTGATGGAGGCGGCTGCCATGCCGGCCCGCTTGCGGTGTTCCAGAAAGCCGGTGAAGTGCTCCCTGGTCGCCTCCGCGGAGCGCGCAATCCCGTGGGTCTGCTGCAGCCAGGCGCGGAAGGTTTCCAGCGAGATCCGCGTGGAAAGCTGGTAATGGTCGGAGAGGCCGCGCTCCGTAGCGAGGTGGATGATGAAGTCCTCGATGTCAGTTTGCATGAAGTTCGGGGACTCAGGCACCGGTACCACACCGGGCGGGAGGGAGACCGGGAGGGGCTGTACTACTGGAAGTTTTCGAGGGGCAGCCCTGTCAGGCGTTCGTAAGCTTCGATGTACTTTGCGCTGGTGCGTTCCACGATTTCCGAGGGAAGGGGCGGCGCAGGGGGCGTTTTGTCCCAGTCGAGCGTTTCGAGGTAATCCCTTACGAACTGCTTGTCGAAGCTTGGAGGGCTCATCCTGGGGGCGTAATCCGACGCGGGCCAGAAGCGGGAGGAGTCCGGCGTGAGGCATTCGTCGATCAGGATGACCTTTCCGTCCAGAATGCCGAATTCAAATTTGGTGTCGGCGATGAGGATGCCCTTTTGCGCCGCCCAAACGCGGCCGGCCTCGTACAGGGCGATGGCGTATTCCCGGACCTGATGGGCGACGTTGGCTCCGAGAATGCGGCTGCATTCCTCCCAGGGAATGTTTTCATCGTGTCCGGAGGCCGCCTTGGTGGACGGGGTGAAGAGGGTTTTGGGAAGCTTGTCGGCCTGCTGAAGGCCTTCGGGCAGCGGAATGCCGCAAACGCTTTGGGAGTGCTGGTATTCCTTCCAGCCGGAGCCCGCAAGGTAGCCGCGGACGACGCATTCGACCGGGAGCGGGCGGGCCTTCTTGACCAGCATGGCGCGGCCCTGGAGTTGTTCTCTGAAGGGTTGGAGGCTTTTGGGGAAGGCGTTGAAGTCCGTGGCTACGATATGGTTTGGGAGAAAATCGAACCGTTTGAACCAGAAGGCGGAGAGCTGTGTAAGGACGTCCCCTTTGCGGGGAATGGCGGTCGGAAGGATGCAGTCGAAGGCCGAGATGCGGTCCGAGGCGACCAGGAGGAGGTGTTCTTCCAGGTCGTAGATGTCGCGGACTTTGCCGGAGGCCACTTTGGTGATGCCGGGAAGTTCAGGTGCGTGGAGGAGCATGGAAGGAAAGGTTGAATGGTTGGCCTTTGAACGAGTGGCTTGCCGGGGGGGCCGTGGGTTTGAGTTAAAACGAACCGGGAGGAGCATCGGCTGCGCGCGCGGGCCACGCCATTCCAAATTACAAAGGGGTTCCGGGCTGCGCTGCGATGGCCTCCTGCATGACCTGGTGCACGAGCGGCCAGGGGAGGTCTTCCCTCTGCTGCCAGGCGCCCGGCGCTGTGGGAAGGACGAACAGGTTCCGTCCGTTGCGGAATTTTTTATCCAGCTGGAGCGCTTTGAGCATGGGTTCAAAAAGCTCGGGATGGCCCGGATGCGTGAGCGGCAGCCCCGCTTCGCGGAGCAGGGCCTCGAGACGGCTTTGGAAGGCGGTGTCGCAAAGGCCGAGGTGGACGGCGAGTTTGGTGGCGGCGACCATTCCGACCGAAATGGCCTCTCCGTGGGTCAGGGCGTAGTCGGCGCTCAGTTCCAGCGCGTGGCCGATCGTGTGGCCAAAGTTGAGCACGTTGCGGATGCCGAGCTTGTCCAGTTCGTCGCGTTCCACCACGGCGGCCTTGAGTTTTACGCAGCGCGCGACAATGTCGACGACCGTGGGGGGATCCAGAGCGAGGAGTTTTTTGAGGGCGCCCGCCTCGAGGTCTTCGAAGAGGGATTGGCAGCAGACGGCGCCGTACTTGATGATTTCGGCGGTTCCCGAACGCAGTTCGCGGGCGGACAGGGTGGAGAGCGTTCCGAGGTCGCAGAAGACGAGGCGCGGTTGGGAAAACGCGCCCATGATGTTTTTGACGCCGCCGAAGTTGACGGCGACCTTGCCGCCCACGCTGGAGTCGACGGCGGCGAGCAGAGTGGTGGGTACTTGGACGAAGGGGACGCCTCGCCGGTAGACCGCGGCGGCAAACCCGCCGAGGTCGCCGACTACTCCACCGCCGAGGAGGATGACTATGGGGGAGGCTCCGGCGTCGGGAAAGTGTTCGAGGAGGGAGGCGCAGGTCGCGGAGAAGACCTCCCAGTTTTTGCCCTCTTCGGTTGCTGGGATTTCGTGGCGGACGATCCGTTGAAATCCGGCGGCGGACAGGGATTCTTCGAGAATCGGGAAGTACAGGGGGGCGACCACCGGGTTGGTGATGACGAAGGCGTTGGTTTGTGGCAGGCCCTGGGCGCGCAGGGTGGCCCCCAGTTCTTGGAGGCAGCCGGAGCCGATGAGAACGGGGTAGGAGCGGGGCCCGAGGGCGACATCAACGCGAGTCAACATGGGACAGGTGTAGCTGCTGGGGCGGAGGGAATCCAGCGGTTGGAGAAAAGAAAAAGGGCAGCCCGAGGGCTGCCCTTTTGAACAGATGCTAAACAGCCAGGCTTAGAACGCGACGGCCATGCCGACGGATCCGACGACATCGTTGTCGGAGGCATTGCCTGTGGCGGCTTTGCTGGTGTTGTAGTAGGTGCCGCCTGCGTTGACCGTCCAGGTGCCGTAGCTCTTGGAAACGGGCAGGGTGTAGGCAACGTTGACTCCTGCGGAGGTGTAGGCGTAGCCGTCCTTGATGTAGAATTTGTTCGAACCAAATCCCAATGCGATCGGGAAGGTCACTGCAACGGGGCCTGCGGAGATACCGGGGGCGATGGAGCCTTCCCAGTAGTTGCCGCCCTTGCTTGCGCCTGCGCCGGTCTTGTTGGAGAGTTCACGCAGGTGTGTCACCGCGGGGTGAAGCGCGAAAGCACCCAGAAGGTCGCTGTCGTCGAATGCGAGCTTGGAGTTGAGGGCCGAAGAGGTGCCCAAAGAATCGTTCGGGTAGGAGTACAGGAAGTAGGATTCCGTCAGGGTCAACTTGCCGAAAGTCAGCGCGATCCCGGGAGTGAAGTCGGACTCGTACCATGCCGCTCTGTTCTTGAGGCCCTTGCTGGTGAATGTCGCAGGATTTGTGAACGAATCCCAGACGCTGATGTTCAGCACGGCCTTGTTCAGGGCTCCATCGCCTTCATACGCCTTGAAGTAGATGTCGGCGTAGGGCTGGAAGGAGGGCGAGTGGTTCGTCTGCAAGATCCCACGGGAGTAGTAGGACGTCACCACATTCATGCCGAGGTCGCCGGAGATTGCGCTTTCCTGCAGTTTCTCGGGCGCCGACTGTTTGATCGGCTTGATCTGCTTGGGTGCCGTGCCTGCCCAGGAAAGGGTCGGCATGGCGACTAGGGCGGCGATTGCAACGAACTTAGCTGCGGATTTCTGCGTCATAGATGATGTGTTTTGGGTTAGAGATGGGGCGGTCGGGGGACCGCTAGTTCCCATCTGCAGGTTCCTTCCTGACAAAGATTGAGCCAAGCATGCAAGCGCAAAATGTCACAATATGGCTACATTTTGCCTGCGGACGTGTGTCAATTTGCTCATTTGAGCGGATTCTAACGCCCCGTCGTTCTTCGCAAATCCGCCGGCGGGCGGCCCAGGCCCTCATGCAGCAGGCGCCTCAGGTTGTGCAGTGTATCCCGCATGGCGGTAGCATTTTGTGACACGATCCTTATGCCTAGGCCGTGCGTGTGGGCGAGGGGGCTCACCCCTACCCAGCTTTCCTCTCCGTGGAGTGCATGGATGGACTGCAAAGCTGACGTGTTATTTTCAAATTTTGGACTCACTCCAAAGGCGCTGGCGTAATAAGCGGTTGGAAACTGCGTGACCAAGGCCCGCAGCGACGGCGTGCCGGGTTCCATGCGCAGACGCTCCCGGGCCGCGTGGGTTTTGCCGATGTGCAGGTCGGTCCTCCAGTCGAGCCAGCGGTATTGAAACACCTCCCCCGAAGCGGTGCGCCCGGGCGCCAGTGATTCGAAGTAAAGCAGTTCGCCGCCCTCCTCGACCCGCAGCAGAGTGGACTGCCGGTAACAGGCTCCGGACTGAGGAATGAACACCTCGGGCAGCACCTCTAAAAAACCGCCGTCTTCCACGGTGAATCTTTGTTCCAGAGCCGCCCAGCCTTCGCGCACGCGGTGGGCCCTGCTGGCGCCCGGCATCGTGAGCAGGAGGCTGGCCCCGCGGGCGACGGTTGCCTCCTGCGTAATACGGTCGTCTTGAAGCAGTCCCGCCGTCGGGTTGACGACATTGAGGACGAGCGTGTTCTGCTCCCAGTGCGGCTTGCTGAGATGGATGGGAGCCCGGAATGATTGCTCTCGCAGGCTGGAGACGCCTCGGGAGTCGGGCGCGCAGAGCAGCTTGAGGTGGCCCTGGATCCCGCTCCGGAGTGGAGGTTGTTCGGCAGTGGTGTTCACAGGACGAAAAGGGCCTCCCGCCGGATCCAGTCCAGCACCGGGTCTTTGCCCTTGCCGGAGCGCAGGTCGGCGAACAAGAAGGGGCGGTCGCCGCGCATGAGCTTCGCGTCCCTTGCCATGACGTCCAAATCTGCGCCCACGTGGGGGGCGAGGTCCGTTTTGTTGATAAGGAGAAGGTCGCTGTTGCGGATGGCGGGGCCGCCCTTGCGGGGGATCTTGTCGCCCTGCGCGACGTCGATCACATAGATGAAGGCGTCCACCAGTTCGGGGGAGAAGGTGGCGGAGAGGTTGTCGCCGCCGCTTTCGACGAGGATGAGGCGGGCGTCCGGGTGGCGGCTTTCGAGTTCGGCGATGGCGGCGAGGTTCATGCTGGTGTCGTCCCGAATGGCCGTGTGTGGACAGCCACCGGTTTCCACTCCGAGAATGCGGTCGGCGGCCAGGGCCTCGTTGCGGGTGAGAAACTCGGCGTCTTCCCGTGTGTAGATGTCGTTTGTCACGACTGCGATGGAGAGTTCAGCGCGGAGCCACTGGCAGAGGCGCAGCAGCAGCATGGTTTTGCCCGAACCGACGGGGCCGCCGATGCCGATGCGCACGGGGCGGGTGGGGGTTTGGGGGGAGGGGTTGGAGGGCAGGTGGGATTGGAGCATGGAAAAAGATTGCGTATGGTTAGGGGTTTGCTATCGTGCCCGGCCCAATCAGTAAAATTTATGGCCAAGACGAGCTGGATCGAACGTGAAAAGAAGAAGGCGGCAACAGTCGCTAAATACGCCTCTCTGCGTGCAGAGTTGAAGCAGAAAGGTGACTATGTCGGACTTTCTCTTCTTCCCCGCAATGCAAGTCCGGTGCGCATGTCCAAGCGCTGCCTGCAGACTGGCCGCAAGCGCGCCTTCATCAGCCGTTTCAAACTTTCTCGTATCGCCTTCCGCGAATTGGCGTCCCACGGGTTGATCCCCGGGGTGACCAAGTCGAGTTGGTAATTTTTTTCTCTTTTAGAATTTTTTAAGGATCCGAGTCGCGGGATAAACCTGTGGCTCGGTTCTTTTTTGCGCCCCACGGCGCATCGGTATGTCACCTGAAGTTGGTTCCGATTCTCAAGTTGTTTCAGTTTTTTTCCAGCTGGCGGCCGTTATGGTTCTGGTGGGACTCAACGGTTTCTTTGTTGCCTCGGAGTTTGCCATCGTCAAGGTGCGCACCAGCCAACTGGAAGCGTTGGAGGCTTCCGGCCAGAAAAAGGCCAGGCGTGCCATCGAGGTCACGGAGAACCTGGAGGCCTACCTCTCTGCTACCCAGTTAGGGATTACGCTGGCCAGTCTTGCGCTCGGGTGGGTGGGGGAACCCTGCGTCGCCGGTCTCATCCGGCCCCTGCTGCTCTGGGTGGGAGTGAGTTCGGAAGCCTTTGTGCACACCATCTCGGTCGGGGTGGCCTTCGCCGTCATCACCTTCCTGCACATCGTGCTGGGAGAGCTCGCCCCGAAAACGCTGGCAATCTCCAAGCCCGTGCCGACCACGATCTGGATCAGCGTACCGCTTGGAATATTCTACCAGATGTTCCGGCCTGCGATCTGGTTCCTCAACAAGGCGGCGAATTTGTTTTTGCGCAAGATATTGAGAATCAGCCCCGTGGGCGAGCATGAGCTGGCCCACTCCGAGGAGGAACTCCGCGTGATCCTCGCCGAGAGCGAGGACGCCCGGCAGGTAACCTCCATCGGGAAGGAGATCCTCATCAACGCGCTCGACCTGCGCAAGCGCGTGGTCCGCGACATCACGACCCCCCGCAAGGAGGTGATTTTCCTCAACACGGAGGATTCCTTCGAGGAGAACCTGAAGCGCGCCGTGGAGTCCCGGCACACCCGTTTTCCCGTCTGCGAGGGGCACTTGGACCACGCCATCGGACTGGTGCACATCAAGGATTTGCTGGTGCAGATGCGCGAGCCCGAGCCCGACATCATGAAGGCCAAGCGGGAAATCCTGCCGGTGCCGGAGATGATGCCGCTGGAGAAGCTGCTCACCTTTTTCCTGGGTAAACACGCCCACCTTGCCCTCGTGGTAGACGAATACGGTGGAACGGTCGGCGTGGTCACCCTCGACAACGTCCTGGCCGAGATCGTGGGCGATATTCAGGACGAATTTGACACGGAATTGCCCGAGTTTAAGCGAGTGAACGCCGACGAGTTCGTCGTCGACGGCGGGCTCGCCCTTTACGAACTCAAGGATCTTGCGGGTGTGAATCTCGAAAGCGAGGACGTCAGCACCGTCGGCGGCTACATCACCCACCTCGCGGGCAACCTGCCCGCCGTGGGGGATCAGGTCCAGATCCCGCCCTTTGAAGTGACCGTGACCAAGGCGGACGGGCGGCGGGTGCTGGAACTGCGGTTCCGCAGGTTGCATGTGAAAACCCCTGAGGAGTCCTAGCCGGGGGCAGGAAGGCAACTTTCCGTTACTTTGGAGGTGAGATCCCAGGTGGCTTAGGGGATAGTACGAGAGTGTCCACCCCTGTGCACTTGACTCCCAATGCTGATGAAAAGCCTCCCGGGCGCCTGCGTGGCTGGCTCCAGGCAGGGGGGGGATTCCTGCTGTTCAGCATCGTGGTGCACGGTGTTCTTTTGATCGGCGCCGCCATGTGGGTCGTGCAAACGGTGCAGGCCAAGCGGAAGTTGAACTTCAGCGCTGCGCCTCCCTCCTCCTCGGAGGGGTCCCGTCAGCTGGAATACCGTGTGCAGGCCGCAAGGCGCACCGCTGCGATGACGCCGCCGCCAGCCTCCACCCGGATCGTTTCGTCGGCCGCGGACGTCAAGGTGGCGCTGCCCGAAGTCGCGCTTCCATCGACCGCGAACCTCGCAATCCCAAGCCGCATCAGCGGCATGGCGGGGAACCCCTCTGCATTCAAGCCGGTGGCCTCGGCTTCGGCACCACCCGCGGCGCCCGCTGCTGTCGCTCCCATGCCGGCGGCCATCCCGGCGGGAGTGACGGCATTCGGGTTCAAGCTTCCGCCGAATGCGCCAGTCACGGGGTTTCGCGGCACGCTCTACTACATGCGGCGCAAGCCCGACGGCACGCCGAATCCAGAGAACACCGACCGCGCGGATTATCTGGCCCGTATCGAGCGCCTTTTCGGCGACAAGGGGAAGTTCAACGAAACCGAGGCGAAATCCTACCTGCCCTTCGGCCAGCAGTTGGTCACTCCGGTGATTCTTTTTCCGCCGATATCCGGGGAGATGGCCCCCAAGGCTTTCGGGGTGAACCAGGTGCCGGGGAACCAGAGCTGGTTCGCCGTTTATAAGGCCAAGGTGTTCGCCGAATCCCCGAAGAAGTACCGGTTCGTGGGCGGGGGAAATGAAGTCCTTCTGGTGAAAGTGGACGGCAAGCTGGTGCTGGACGGTTGCTGGTCGGATCTGCCCTGGACAAAGGGAACGAACCCCACTGGACATCGGCCTTCGGGAAATTTATCCGCGCTCTGGAGCGACGGCCGCAAGGTCGGGGACTACGTACAGTTCAAGCCGAACGGTTCTGAAGTCGAGGTAATCATCGGCGAAGGGTGGGGAGGCGCCTTCGGTGCGGATCTTTGCATCGAGGAGGAGGGGAAAACCTACGAGGGCGAGCAAAGGCCGATTTTCAAACTGGACGGGTATCAGAACCCGAAGCTGCTCCCCCAGATCAAGGCGACGCTGAGCCTGCCGGAGTCGGCCAAGACCCTCACTCTGGAGGGACCCACATTTAAAACAAGCCGCTGAGAGGTCTCTGGGCGGAAACGGAAGTTCACGCGGCACGGAGCCGCGGAGGGGAATGAATGGTTCTGCTTTATTCGTTTAGATGATTCTTCTCCGCGCCCTCCGCGGCTCCGCGTGAGATCCCTTTTTCTCTAAGGCTTCGGCGTTTTGGCTAAACAGGGGGCTACCCAAACAGAAAGCGCCGGAACCCTCTGGATTCCGGCGCTTTTAAAACTGAAACCTTTCGGTCCGCTCCCCAAAAGTCAAGGGGTGGCGTGGGACGGGTGGCGGTTAGCGGCAGATGCTCAGCACCTTGTCGACCACGTCGGTGGGCCTGGGCAACTGGCGACGCTCCAGCTCTGGGCTGTAGATGGCGGGGGCGTCGATGGAGCTGATGCGGAGGATCGGGGCGTCGAGGTCGTCGAAGCACTTCTCCTGGATCATGCTGGCGATCTGTGCGTCCACTCCGCAGAAGGGTTTGTTTTCCTCCACGAGCACCACGCGGTGCGTCTTGCGGACCGTTGCGAGAATCGCCTCCTCGTCCAGAGGACGGATCGAGCGCAAATCCAGCACCTCGGCGTGGATGTCGTGCTCGGCTTCGAGCAGCTCCGCCGCCTTGAGGGCGGTCAGCACGGCGCGGCCGTGGGCGATGATCGAGACGTCCCGGCCTTCGCGCTTCAAATCCGCGACACCCAGCGGGATCACGTATTCTTCCTCAGGAACCTCGCCCTTTTCTCCGTAGAGCAGGGTGTTTTCCATGAACATCACGGGGTCGTTGTCGCGGATCGCTGCCTTCAAAAGTCCCTTGGCGTCGTAGGGAGTCGCGGGGCAGACCACCTTGATTCCGGGGACGTTCGCCAGCCAGTTCTCAGGCGTGTGCGAGTGCGTGGCTCCGACGTTGGTGCCGCCGTTGGCGGGGCCGCGGATCACGATGGGGCAGTTAATGAGGCCGCCGCTCATGTAGCGCACGAACCCGGCGTTGTTGACGATCTGGTCCCATGCCACCGCGGAGAAGCTCCAGAACATGAGCTCCATCACCGGGCGCAGGCCCAGCATCGAGGCGCCGATTCCCATGCCGATGAACGCGGACTCGCTGATCGGCGTGTCGGTGACGCGCTTGTCTCCGAAGCGTTTCCAGAGGCCTTCGGTCACCTTGTAGGCGCCGTCGTACTCAGCCACTTCTTCGCCCAGAAGGACGACGTTGGGATCTCTCTCGATCTCTTCAGCCATGGCGTGGCGCAGGGCCTCGCGGAAAGTGATTTCTGCCATATTAAAAGTAGTATTGCGTCTGTGCTCGGGGCGGCCCGGAACATCCTCTCGGACGACCAAGCGCAGCCCGAACGGCCGGTTAGTCGTTGAAGAAGTGGCGTCCGGTGCGGCCCGCGGCCGTGTGGCGGTCGACTTCGTAGTAAACGTCCTGCGTGATCGATTCCACGCTGGGAATCGGGCTTTCCTCGGCAAACTGCACGCTGTCCGTCGCTTCCTGCTTCGCCGCGGCGTCGATCGCCTCGTACTGTTCTTCGTTCAGGACCCGCTCCTCGAGCAGGCGCGCCTTCCAGAGGTTGATCGGGTCGTGCTGCGCCTTGTAGCGCTCGATCTCGTCCTCGCTCCGGTAAACCTTGTGTTTAGCGTCCGCCACAGAGTGTCCGTAGTAGCGGTAGGTCGAAATTTCCAAAACAGTCGGCCGCGATTCCTTGTGCGCGCGGTCCATGGCCACCTGCACCTTGGCTCTCACTTCGTAAAGATCCTCGCCGTTGACGGTGTCCCACTCGATTCCAAAGCCTTCGGCCCGCTCCGCCAGGCAACTCTTGAAGGCGCTCGAACGGGCCAGACTCGTGCCCATGGAGTAGCCGTTGTTTTCAATAATGTAGATCACCGGCAGGTTCCACAGGGACGCCATGTTCAGGGACTCGTAAAAGCACCCCTGATTCACCGCGCCGTCTCCCATGAAACACATCGCCGACCCCGTGAGGCCCTTGTACTTAACTCCGTAAGCCAGACCGAGGCCGAGGGGCGTCTGCCCGCCCACGATCCCGTGTCCGCCCCAGTAGTTTTTGTCGGGTGCGAAAAAGTGCATCGAACCGCCCTTGCCCTTGGAGCAGCCGGTGGCCTTGCCGAAGAGTTCCGCCATGCACTCGTTCATGTTCATGCCCACGGCCAGAGCGTGCCCGTGGTCGCGGTAGGCGGTGATGACGTGGTCGTTGGGCCCCATCAGAGAGCAGGTGCCCACGGCCACGCTTTCCTGGCCGATGTACAGGTGCAGAAACCCGCCCATCTTACCGTTCTGATAAGCCCGCAGACTGGCTTGCTCAAAACGCCGGATGCGGAGCATTTCGCGCAGAAGGCGGATTTTGTCAGCGGGTTCGAGCGCGGCGTTAATCGGCGCCGAGGCATGATCGCAGGTTTTTACAGTGTCCATGGCAGGTGGGTTGAGTGAATCGGAGGCTCCCCTAGGTTAAGGCCGCAGGCGCCTTCAGGCAACTCCCGAACGGGGATCCCCCATCGTGTTTTGCCTCGGCGGCGGAATCGAGGGAAAAAGTGACAGTTTTGCGGCAATCTTTACCAAAACTAACGCGTCCGGGCCTTGGGCGCTACTCGACGGTGACACTTTTTGCCAGATTGCGGGGCTTGTCCACGTCGCAGCCGAGGATCACCGCCGTGTGGTACGCCAGAAGCTGCAGCGGAACCGCGTTCAGGATCGGGGACAGGTAGTCGGGGCATTTCGGGATCAATATGACGTCGTCGCAGCAGGCCTCGAGCCGCCGGCTTCCTTCCGTCCCGATACCGATCACCGGCCCCCGCCTGGCGCGCACCTCTTCAATGTTACTCAGGTTTTTCTCAAAAACGCTGTCCTCGGGCGCGATGAACACGCTGGGAAGCTCGGGGGTGATGAGGGCGATGATCCCGTGCTTGAGCTCCGCGCTCGGGTGGCCGCTGGCGTGGATGTAAGAAATTTCCTTCATCTTCAGCGCGCCCTCGAGTGCGACTGGGTAGTTGAATTGCCTGCCCAAAAACATCATCGACTGCGCATGGGCGTACTTCATGGCAATCTCCCGGATCTGGTCCGAGAGCTTGAGGATCGCCCGCACTTTGTCTGGAAGCGCCTCCAGTTCGTCCAGCATCCGCAACCCTTCGGAGCTGGAGAGGTGCCGGATCCGCCCCTGGAGCAGCGCGAGCAGGGTGAGCACGGTGCACTGGCTGGTGAAACTTTTGGTCGCGGCCACCCCGATTTCCGTTCCGGCGTGCATGTACACTCCGCCGTCGCTCTCTCGCGCGATCGTGGAGGCTACGTTGTTGCAAATCCCTAGAGTGCGGTAGCCCTTGCGCTGGCTTTCGCGCACCGCGGCGAGGGTGTCTGCGGTTTCGCCGCTCTGGCTGAGTGCAAACACCAGAACATCCTTCGGCATCGGCATGTTCCGGTAGCGAAACTCGGAGGCAAACTCGACCTCGGCGGGAATGTGCGCCAGGTGCTCGATGAGGTGTTCCCCCACCATGGCCGCGTGGAACGCGGTGCCGCAACCCGTGAGCACCACCCGCTCCACCGCCCGGAGCTCGGCGTTGTTCATGTTCAGGCCGCCAAGCTTGGCCGTCGCTTCCTCCCGGGAAAGACGCCCGCGCATCGCGTCCCGGATCGTCTCCGGCTGCTCGTAGATTTCCTTGAGCATGAAGTGCGGGTAGTCGCCCTTGTCCACGTCCTTCTCCTGAAACTCCACCGCGGTAATTTCATAGCCGCTCTGTCCGCCCGCGACACTCGAGAGTTCGAACCCCGCGGCGCTCACGGTCGCGATGTCGAAATCCTTTAGGTAAACGACCTCCTTCGTGTGCCGTGCGATGGCGCTCACGTCGCTCGCCAGAAAATGTTCGCCCCGGCCGATCCCCAGCACCAGGGGGCTGCCCCGGCGCGCCCCTACCAGCACTCCCGGCAGATCCCGGTGCACCACGGCGATGCCGTACGTTCCGACCACCTGCCTCAGGGCCGCGCGCACCGCTTCCACCAGACTCTCCACCCCCTCCGCCTCGTTGCCCGTGGCTCTGGTCCAGCCGCCCGCTTCAAAGTGTTTTCCGACCAAATGCGCCAGAACTTCCGTGTCTGTTTGGGATAGGAACACGTGTCCTTCCGCCGAAAGGCCGTCCCGCAGGGTGGAGTGGTTTTCGATCACCCCGTTGTGCACGAGCGCGAGCGTCCCCGAACGGTCCGCGTGCGGGTGGGCGTTGGCGTCCGTCACCCCGCCGTGCGTGGCCCAGCGGGTGTGCGAGATGCCGGCCGTGCCCTTCACGGGGCGTTCCGTCAAAAGCTCGCCCAGGTTTGCGATCCGGCCGATGCGCTTGCGGATGCCGATTTCGCCGGCGTCCAGCACCGCCATGCCGGCGCTGTCATAACCCCGGTACTCCAACAGCCTGAGGCCCTCCAGCAGGAGGGGGGCCGCCTCGCGTTTGCCAATATATCCGACGATTCCGCACATAATCCTGGCACTGTAGGAGGGCCTGTCCACCGCGTAAAATAACTTCCGAGAAAACCCGCTGGGCACTTGGCGTCCGACTGCGTCATGATGAGTCGCCGCCCCATCCCATCAGTCTCGATTCAACCTTCCATTTCCCTGCCATGAGCCTTCAGAATTGGTCCTCCATCACAGACAAAACCCTCTGCATCATCATGGGTGGCGGTGCGGGAACCCGCTTGTTTCCCCTCACCAAGGAGCGCTCCAAACCCGCCGTCCCGCTGGCCGGCAAGTACCGGATCGTGGACATCGCCGTCAGCAACTGCATCAACAGCGGCCTCCGCAGCATCTTCGTCCTCACCCAGTTCAACAGCGTTTCGCTCCACCGCCACATCCACGCCGCCTACAAGTTCGACGATTTCTCCCGCGCCTTCGTTGAAATCCTCGCCGCCCAGCAGACTCCCAGCGGCGAAAGCTGGTACCAGGGAACCGCAGACGCCGTCCGCCAGAACCTGACGGATTTCCTCAACTCCTCCTACGAACACTTCATCATCTTGTCCGGAGACCAGCTCTACCGGATGGATTTCCGCGACGTCCTCGCACGGCACATCGAGAGCGGTTCCGACATCACGATCGCCACCACCCCCGTCTCCCGGCAGGACGCCGCCGGGTTCGGGATCATGCGCACCGACGCCAACCGGCGCATTTCGGAGTTTGTGGAAAAACCCAAGGATCCCGCCGTGCTCGACGCCCTGCGGATTGGGCCGCAGCTCCTGGAGAAGCTCGGCAAGCCGGCGGACGCGGACCTGTACCAGGCCTCCATGGGCATCTACGTCTTCAACCGGAACGCCCTGATCCAGGCCCTCGACAACAGCCACGTCGATTTCGGCAAAAACGTGATCCCCGAGCAAATCCACAGGGCCAAGGTCACGGCCTACATCTTCCAGGGCTACTGGGAGGATATCGGCACCATCCGTTCCTTTTTCGACGCCAATCTTGCCCTGGCTCGGACGCTTCCGCCCTTCAACTTTTTTGACGGCGCCGCGCCCATCTTCACCCACGCCCGGTTCCTGCCGGCGAGCAAGATCAACTCCGCGCACGTCCGCGAGGCGGTCGTTTCCGACGGATGCGTCATCTCGGAGGCGACCATCGAACGCGCCGTTATAGGCATTCGGAGCGTCATCGAAACGGGAAGCGTCCTGCGGAATTGTGTGATGATGGGGGCCGACCATTTCGACTCGGAACTGGCGCGGCCCGCCGGCGTGCCGGCGCTCGGGGTGGGGCGGAACTGCCGCATCGAGAACGCGATCATCGACAAGAACGCGCGCATCGGCGACGACGTCGTCATCAACCCCGAGGGGAAGCCGGACACCTTTGACGGGCCCAATTTTTTCATCCGGGACGGAATTATCGTGATTCCCAAGAATGCAGTGATCCCGTCGGGAACCCGGATTTGAGAATGCGCCTGACCGGAGGGTGTTTTCCTGGGTGGCCCTCCGGTTTTCAAGTGTTTGCGTAAACGTGCAAGATATATGAATTGCATCAGCGCTTTTTTTCTGAAAAGAGGCATTTAGATGAAGCGCGCCTTCCACCTCACCTTGCACGGAAAGCCGGAGGGTCCCACCTCCTGGACTTCCGGTCCGGGCGTGTTCATCCTGGGCGCGGATCCCTCTTGCGACCTCGTGTTGGAAGTGGAGGGCGTCGCGGCCCACCACGCCACGCTGTGGCTTGAGCCCGAGCGCGTGCAACTGGAGGACATCGGAAGCGGTGTCGGCACCCTGGTCAATGGGTACGACATCAGCGGGCGGGTCGAAGTCGAATATCCGGCTTCGATTTCCATGGGGCAGGCGGTGCTCGTCGTGGAGCGCGTCTATGCGCCGGGCACGCAGGCCGGCCAGCCCTCAGAATTTACCCCGAGTGCAGACCAATCCGGGGGCAAGGAAGGGGATTCCGAAATTCTCGAAGCGCCGGTTTCAGGGGAGGCGATTTCGGAGGTGTTCACCAAAAACGCGATCACCCAGGCCGCCTACAGGCTCAAGCAGGAGATCGCCGCGGGCGGGATGGGGCGCATCTACCACGGGGAGGACTCGCAGCTGCAGCGTGAAGTTGCGGTGAAGGTGAGTAAAATGGGGGAGGGGTGCGACCCGCGCTTCGTCAAGGAGGCCAAGGTTCTCGCGCAGCTGGCCCATCCCAACATCGTGCCCATCCACACGATGGGCGTCGATGAGGACGGGTTTCCCTTCTACAGCATGAAGCTGGTGAAGGGAAAAACGCTTCAGGAGATCATCAAAGGGCTCAAGGCGGGGGACACCGAGATGACCAGGGCTTACACCCGGGAGCGCCTGCTCGACATTTTCCGCAAGGTTTGCGACGCCATCGCCTTTTCACATTCGCGGCGCGTGATCCACCGGGATCTCAAGCCCGACAACATCATGGTGGGTGAGTTCGGCGAGGTGCTCGTCATGGACTGGGGGTTGGCCAAACACCTGGATGAAATGGCGCCGCCGGCAGAGTTGACTGCGAAGCCCGCCGAAGAAGCTGCGGCCCCGGTCGCGCGGGTCGTGCCGCTGGAGAGCACGGACTTGGGCGCCACCCTCGATGGCGAGGTCATGGGCACGCCCCAGTACATGTCGCCCGAACAGGCTTCAGGCAGGGCCTTCCATTTGGACGAAAGAACCGACATCTACGCGCTGGGTGCGATTCTTTACGCGATGCTCACCCTGCGTCCCCCGGTGGAGGGGGAGACCCTGGACGAGCTGCTCAGCAAGGTGCGCTCGGGTGAGATTGCCGCCATGGTGACGCGGCGCACCAAGGTTTCCAGTGATCCTCAGGCCGCCCCGAAGCCTGCGGACCCGGCGGCGATGGGGGCGGGGATTCCTTCGGCTTTGAAGGCGGTCACCCGGCGCGCGATGGCGCTCAACAGGGAGGACCGCTACCAGACGGTCGAGGCGCTTGCCTCGGACATCGAGTCCTACCTGAGTGGTTTTGCCACCCGGGCGGAAGAAGCCGGGTTGCTGCGCCAGTTGGTGCTCCTCGTGAGGCGGCATAAAACCGCCGCGGCGATGATTTTGTTCATGGTGCTGTCAGGCGCCGTTTTCACCGTTAAATTGTTCGCCAGCGAGCGCGCCGCTAGGGAAAGCGCCCGCATCGCGGAGGAAAACAAGCGTTCCGCCGAAGAAAACGCGCAGAAGGCCGTGGATGAGAAGGAGGTCGCCCGTCGCGCTTCTGTACAGGCGCACATCGCACTGGCCGAGGCCGCCGAACGTGAGCTGGACGGGGAGGAAATGCAGCGCACGCTTGCCGAGATTCCCAAGGATTTGCGGGATCAAAAGTGGGAGTACCTCAATTCCAAACTGGAGTCGGCCGAGTTGAACGTCCTCGCCAAGGACGGGGCTCCTTTCACCTTTCTGGTGCCGCATCCCCTGAAGGATGGAGTTTTGGTGACCTTGCAGTCCAACGGTTGGCTGCGCACCGTTGACTTGAGAAACGGCAAAATAGAGGAGCTTCTCAAGCTGGACGGCGGTTTTCAGGGTGATTTCTTTGCCATCTCCCGGGACGCCAAACGCGTGGCGGTGTTGCGCCTCCAGCGCGACAGGGGGCAGGTTAAAGGGGCTTTTGTGAGTCTTATCCAGATCGAGGGGGGCAAGAAGCAGAACGAAATGCGCCTGCCCGTTTGCGCGAACGCCAGGCTCACTTTCAATCCCAGCGGCGACCACCTGCTTTGCGAGTACGTGGAGTTCGCAGGCGGCGCCCAGCGTTTTCAGGTCTACGAGACGTCTTCCGGTAAGCTTCTCTGGGAGCGCCCTCCAGACGGCCGTGTTTTTGGCGAATACTCAGGAGACGGCTCCAAAATCCGGGTCATGACGGATAAGGCCGGGGTTTTGGAACTGGATGCCAAAACGGGGAGTGTCCTGCGCGAGTTGGCAAAAATCCCCCTTCCGGCCGCCAGCGGGCTGACCTGGCACTACGCCTCCGCGCCCGATTGGAGCTCGGTTTATTTGGCTCAGTCCACACCCGCCAAGTTCCTCCGGAAAGTCGAAACAAGTTCGGGGAAGAATCTTTTCGAAAACAGAACCCAGGAGGTCCGGGGGATGGGGATGCTGCAGGACTCCGGCACGGTGGTGACCCTTTCCGTGCGGTCTGACCGGTGTGTGACGCTGCAATACTGGCACGGCGCCACGGGCCTGCTGATCAAATCCGTGCCGGTTCTCGGCGGACTCAAGGGCGGCTGGCGGTTGGCGGTGCATCCCAAGTCCGGGGAGGTGGCCGTGGTGAACGGAGCCCGGCTAAGGGTGTGGCGTTTTCAGGTCGCCAAGCCTTTGAAGACGTTTGAATGCACCGGAAGGCTTTCCTGTGTCTTTTTGGACTCCCCGGGGCAGTTGTTGCGGCGCGTCAGCCGGGCTCAGAGTTTCCTCGAGGGGCTGGATATCCGGGACCCGGACTTTCAGAAAAAACCGTTCTTCTCCATTTCAGACCCGTCCTTCGGCGGGAGTGTGCTTTCGGCCAGCCAGAACGGTTCCGTGGTGGCCATGAGCAGCAATCCGGTGCGCATTTTCCGGAAAAAAGGAGGAGCCCTTGGCGAGGCCTTTAAAGCCCCGATGAATGGCGGGGGGGAGCATTTTCAACTGAGCCCGGCGGGCGACAAACTCTGGACAGGGATCGCGGTGTACGACACCTCGAGCGGTAAAATGCTGTGCCAGGCCGAGCGTCAGAACGTGGAGTTTCCCCCCATTGGCTCCGGCGCTTCCAGATGGGTGGGCTCTCAAAGGGTCGCGGAAGTGGCCATGGTCAAGGCCGATTGGGAAGGCGCTTCGCCCGAGGCCATGGAGCGCGCGATCCTTCTCTGGGACGCTGAAACAGGGAAGCGCCTCCTTGCCATGGACGCTCCCGACGCGGACGCCCTCAGTGTTTCGAGCGACGGGAAAAAAATCGCGGAGGCCGGCGCAGACATGCGCATTCGCATCCGGGATGGTGAAACGTTGGAGGTCGAAAAAGAGTTCCGCGCCCATGACGGGGCGATCACCGACGTGGTCTGGCACCCCAAGCTGCCCCTGCTGGTGACCGCCTCTGAGGATTTGACCGTGCATATCTGGAATCTGAAAGACGGTCATCTGTTGGAGGAACTGCGCGGGATCGCCTCCCAGCCCGAGCAGCGTCCTGACCGCGTGGCGATTTCGCCGGACGGTGAATGGCTCTATGTGAGTGCGGGCGGGATCAACGGCCTTTATCAGCCTGCTTCTTTCAAGCCCCAGAAACCCAAAAAGTAGTCTGCTGCAAGGCGGGCCTGCCGCAAGGGCGGGAATGGCCTGAAAGAATGCATTTTGCGGGCGTTTTCCGCTAAGGTTTGCCAGATTGGACCGTCTCCTCTTCTGTCAGCCCCACCCCCCAAATGAATACATCCCGCCGGACTTTTCTTAAGGCGTCTGCTTCCGCTGTGCTGGGTTTCCCCGCAGTGGTGCGTTCCCAATCCCCGAATTCGAACCTGCAAATCGTCGGCGTCGGCTGCGATGGCAAGGGACTTTCGGACCTCACCGAGGTTGGTTCGCACGCCCGCTCCAAATACGTGGGCTTTTGCGACGTGGACGCCAGCCGTTTTGCCAAGATCGACCAGAAGTTCCCGGGGGTTTCCCACTACGCCGATTACCGCGCCATGTTCGCCAAGCTGGGTGCCGGATTCGACGCCGTCGTCGTTTCTACGCCCGACCACATGCATGCCGCCATCGCCATGGAGGCGATGCGCTTGGGCAAGCATGTGTATTGTCAAAAACCCCTGACGCACACCGTCTGGGAGGCGCGGCAGCTCCGCCTCCAGGCGCTGAAGTCGAAAGTCCGCACTCAGATGGGCAACCAGATCCATTCCGCCAGCGAGTACCGCACCGGAGTGAAACTGCTGCGCGACGGGATCATTGGAAAAATCCTCGCGGTGCACTCCTGGCAGCGCAACAACGGCAACGGCTACACCAAGCTCACCGCGCCACCCGCCCCCGGACCGGTTCCCGAGAACCTCAACTGGGACCTGTGGCTGGGCGTTGCTCCCGATCGCGAATACGCTCCCGATGTCTACCATCCCTTCAAATGGAGGGACTGGCAGGAGTTTGGCGGCGGCACCATGGGAGACTTCGGGTGCCATATTCTGGATCCCGTTTTCACGGCATTGGAACTTGGCGCACCTACCAGCGTCCGGGCCGAAAACGAGGGCATGAACCCGCACACCTGGCCCTCCGCTGAAACGATCCATTACGTGTTTCCGAGGACGCGTTTCACCGGCGGACCCTCCCTGCCGGTCACCTGGTACGACGGGGGACGGCTTCCGGACATCGCGCTCGCGCAGCTGCCGCCCGGAAAAGAACTGGCGAAGGCAGGCTCCCTGTTCATCGGGGAGGGCGGCGTCCTGATCCAGCCGCATGTGGGGATGCCCCAGGTCTATCCCTCCGCAAAGTTTGAATCTTTCCAGATCGAGAAGCAGCCCGCCGCCAACCACTACCACGCTTGGGTCGAGGCCGCCCTGAACGGGACGGAGACCAGTGACAACTTCGCCTACGCAGGGCCGCTCACCGAGGCTGTCCTGCTGGGCAACGTCGCGACGCGTTACCCCGGAGTGACTCTGGAATGGGACTCCGCAGCGATGCGGCTGCCTTCCAAGCCGGAGGCGGAGCGCCTGTTGAGGCGTCAGTACCGGAAGGGCTGGGAAATCCAGCCGGCGGGCTGATCGGCGCCCGGGCTTTTTCCCTGGCAGCTCAGGGCCCCAGCCCCGCTTTGATGCTCCAAATACTCAGAAAGTCTTTGCGGAGCTGGGGCTCCGCGCTCCCGGGGGCAGCTCAGACCAGTTCAGGCAGCGGGCTGCATCCCGGCTCGACCAGGTACTGCGGGCGGCCGGTCAGGTCATTGATGGCCGTGGTTGAAGCGTCGATACCCATGTTCCGGTACAGGGTGGCAAACACCTCGCCGAAGCGCACCGGCCGGCTGTCCGCCTCGCCCCCCAGACGGTCCGTGGAACCGATCACCTGGCCGTGCCGCATCCCGCCCCCCGCTAGCAACGCGCAGGACACCCGCGGCCAGTGGTCGCGTCCGCCGGACGCGTTGATCGTCGGGGTGCGCCCGAATTCACCCCAGACCACCACGGAAACATCCTGTTCCAGCCCCCGCAGTCTGAGGTCCTCGAGCAGGGCGGTGATTCCCTGGTCCAGCAAGGGCAGGTCCTGCCGGAGCGCGTCAAAATTCTTGCTGTGATGATCCCAGCGGCTGAACGCCACCGTCACGCAGCGCGCCCCGGCTTCCACCAGACGGCGGGCCGCCAGAAAATGCTCCATCATCTTGGGGCCGCCGTCGTCCCGGTTATTCGGGTCGCCTTTGCCGTAGAGCTCCCGGATCTTTGGGTCTTCCCGCGAAACATCCAGAGCCTCCAGAAGCCGGCTCGAGGTGAGGACGTTGAAGGCCTGCTGGTTGAAGGTGTCGAGGCCGCCCATGATTCCGCTCGCATCCACGTCCCGGCGGAATGTGTCGAAACTTTGCAGGAGCGCGCGGCGGTCGCCCAGGCGTTCCAGCGTCACTCCGTTGAGGGTCATGTCTTCCGCGGCGCCGCCCTTGTTGGGTTGGAAGGGGCCGTGCGCCACTCCCAGGTAACCGGGTTCGCCACAACGCGCCCAGGGCATGTGCCCCATTTTGGGCGCCAGCCCGACAAAGGAGGGAACCGCCGGGTCGGCGCAGCCTTGGAGGCTGGAGATGACCGAACCGAACGCCGGCCAGCCGCCGCTGGGCTGGTTGGTGCTGGGGCGGCCGGTCAGGCACTGGAAGGCGTCATGCTTGTTGTCGCAGTCTACCATCGAGCGGATGAGCGTCGTCCGGTCCATCATCTGGGCCAGCTTTGGCAGATGTTCTGTGATTTGGACTCCGGGAACGTTCGTCGAAATGGGTTTGAACTCGCCCCGGATCTCGGAGGGGGCGTCCATTTTCAGGTCAAACATGTCCTGATGCGACGGACCTCCGGGGAGGAAAATCATGATCACTGCCTTGTGGGAGCGGCCGCCCGGCGCTTTGCCTTTGAGCGCTTCCGCCTGCAGGATCCCGGGCAGGGAGGCCCCGCCTAGAGCCAGTCCGCCGATGCGCAGGAAATCGCGGCGGGAAACGCCGTCGCAGAACGAGGAACCACGGGAGCTGCGGATCGTGAGCATAAGGGGGTGGGAGGTGTGTACTGTGTAAAACCAAGAACTGCGCGGTTTACTAGGTAAATTTAATCAAGCCGAGGGGCTTAAGTTTGTCCGCGCCCGCTCGGTTAAACGTTAAACCCGAACGCCAAGACACTAGAGAAGAGGGGATTTCACGCGAGGCACGGAGCCGCGGAGAGCGAAGAGAAAATACTCATAAAACACTGAAGAAAAAATTATTTATCCCCCTCCGCGCTTCCTCCGCGCTTCCGCGGCTCCGCGTGAACCTCCGTTTCCGAACCTCCGTCCGTGTTGCCCTCGGTGTGCCCAGTTTGTAAGGTTGCCCCATGGGAGTCTCCAAAATCGTGTCGGTTTCCGACCTGGCGCAGACCGCCGAAGCCTGCCGGGCCTCCGGCCGGACCCTGGTTTTCACAAACGGCTGCTTCGACATCCTGCACGTGGGCCACGTGCGCTACCTGCAGGCCGCAAGAACCCGGGGCGATTTGCTCGCCGTCGCCCTCAACGGCGACGCTTCCGTCAGGGCGCTCAAGGGGCCCACCCGCCCGGTCAACCCGGAGGCGGACCGCGCGGAGGTCCTCGCCGCCCTCGGGTGCGTCGATTTTGTCGTTCTCTTCCACACGCCCCGCGTCACCGAGTTGGTGCGTGAAGTCCGCCCGCAGCTTTACGTAAAAGGCGGCGACTACACGGTCGACGCGCTGGATCCGGGCGAGCGCGCGGCCCTCGAGGAGGCGGGGTCCCGCATTGAAATCCTCGAACTGGTTCCCGGAAAAAGCACGACGGCCGTCATCCACAAGCTGGCCGGTTCCGCCCTTCCTTCCGCTTAAAATGAACACCTCTCCTCTCAGGCTCGGCGTCCTCGGCTCCGGCAAAGGCTCCAACTTCCAGGCCATCGCCAGCGCCATCGCGGAAAAACGCCTCCACGCAGAGGTGCGTTTGGTGATGTCCGACCTTCCGGACGCCGGAATTTTGGACAAGGCGCGTGCGCTGGGACTGCCGGTGGCGGTCCTGCCTCAGTCCAAGTTCCGGACGAAGCTGGAGCCTGAAATCGAGAGCCTCGCGGCGCGGATGCTCGAGGAGGCGGACGTCGAACTGGTCGTCCTCGCCGGCTACATGCGCATGATCAAGGCGCCGCTGCTGGACCGGTTTCCCAACCGGATCGTGAACATCCACCCGTCCCTGTTGCCGGCGTTCCCCGGCCTCGAAGCCTGGCGGCAGGCGTGCGAAGCCGGCGTGTCCGAGGCTGGCTGCACCGTGCACTGGGTCGACTCGGGGATGGATTCCGGTGAAATCCTCGCGCAGGCCAGAGTTCCCGTGCTCGCTGGAGACACTCCGGCCTCGCTGCACGCGCGGATCCAGGTCGCCGAACACGCCCTTTACCCCGAAACCCTAGCCGGGCTCGCCTCCGTCTTGAGGCCGTAATCCCGTCCGGCCTGACCGTCCGGTCCTTCCGCTCAACCTCAGCTCAGACGGACGGCGCGCGTCTTGTCCAAACGCAGGACCTCGCCCGCTGTGAAAGCCGGCGTGGCCTTCGGGTCCGTGACCTTCTCGGAACGCCACTGGACGCTGCCCTGTTCCACCAGCCTGCGGGCGTCCCCGCGCGACTTGGTGATTTGAAAGCCCTGTGCGTAGGCGGCCACGACGGCTGAAATGATGTCTGTGCCGAGTGAATCGGTGGTAACGGTCGGCAACTCTGCGCTGTCGAGGTCGCGCTTTGAAAACCGGGTGTTGAACTCGTCCAGCGCCGCCCGGCCTGCTTCCTCCGAGTGGTAGCGCGCGACGATCCGGCGGGCCAGTTCCTTCTTGGCGTCCATCGGATGGATGGCGGGCATTTCCTCCCCGAGCAGCAGCAGGTAGTAGCGCGCCATCAGGGTGTCTGAAATGCTCATCAGCTTTCCGAACATTTCCGAGGGGGCCTCCGTCACGCCGACGTAGTTGTTGAGGCTCTTGGACATCTTGTTCACCCCGTCCAACCCTTCCAAAAGCGGCATCAGGAAAACGACCTGCTCGGGCATGCCCTCCTCCTTCTGGAGGTCGCGACCCACGAGAATATTGAAGAGCTGGTCCGTCCCCCCCATCTCCACGTCGGCCTTCACCATCACGGAGTCCCAGCCCTGGATGATCGGGTACTGGATCTCGTGCAGACGCACGGAGTCTCCCCGTTCGATCCGGGAGCGGAAATCCTCCCGGTGGAGCATCTGCTGCAGAGTCACCCGGCTGTTCAGCCGGATGATTTGCTCGAAGTTCATCATTTCAAACCATTCTCCGTTGAAAACGGTCTTCGTCCGTGCGGGGTCGAGGATCTTGAAGGCCTGCTCCTGAAAGCTCTTCGCGTTGCTCATGATGGCGTCGTGCGAGAGCTGGGGACGCGTCTTGGAGCGCCCCGAGGGGTCGCCGATCATGGCGGTAAAATCGCCGATGATGAGAACCGCCTGGTGCCCCAGATCCTGGAACTGGCGCAGTTTTTGGAGGCAGACCGTGAACCCCAGATGAATGTCGGGCGCTGTGGGGTCCACCCCAAGTTTGATATTCAGCGGCCGGCCGGTGCGTAGTTTGGTGAGCAGCTCCGCCTCGGATAAAATCTGGGCTGAACCGCGTTTGAGGATTTCTAACTGAGCTTCCGGAGACTGCATAAGGTTAGGTTTTAGTTTCGGATTCCGGCAGACTCAAGGCGCGAGATTGGAACCGGGCTGGGTGGCGGCAGGGTGGAGGGGGTGCTGGCGGCCGTCCGCCCCGGGACTCCGCGCGCCGGTGTCAGGGGCTTTCGGCTCCCGCCGGTTCCCGCGCCGGGCGCAGGTTTTTGGGCAGTCCTTCGGTGTGCTGGCGGATTACAAACCACAGCGCCACCGCTAGTACGAGGGTGCAGAGCTTTGCCACCCAGTGGGATTCATTTGGCGGTGTCATCTTCGGTGCTTGAAAGGAGTTCCTGCAGGCGTTTGCGGAAGGTTTCCGGGTCAAAGTCGCGTTCCATTTCCCCCCCCTTGCACAGAGACACCTCCCCGGTTTCCTCGCTGACTACGATGACCACGGCGTCCGTTTCCTCCGTGAGGCCCAGTCCGGCTCGGTGCCGCAGGCCGAGGTTGCGGTCCAGGTCGGTGCGATCGGTGACTGGAAAAATGCAGGCTCCCGCGAGGAGTCTTTCATCCCTGATCACCAGGCCGCCGTCGTGAAGCGGGGTTTTCGGGTGGAAGATCGACACCACCAACTCCGTGCTGAGCTGGCCGTCAATCTCCACTCCGCTCTCCACCCAGGCGTGCAGCGGGACATCGCGTTCGATGGCGATCAACGCCCCGAGTTCGCGGTTTGCCAGTTCGAAGGTCAATTCACTCACCACCTCGACGGTTTCCCGGTTGTGCTGGGGGTTCCGAAACAGACCTTTGTTTCCGAGCCGGGCGGCGGCCCTGCGGAGTTCGGGCTGGAAAATCACCACGAGGGTGAACAGCCCCAGCGCCGAAATGTTCCGCAGCAGCCAGTCCAGCGCGGGCAGGTGCAGGACCTCCGAAAGCAGCAGGATGGACACCGTACCGATGGCGACTCCCGTGACAATGTGGATGCCGCGTGAATCGCGCAGGCGCCTCCACGTCTGGTACAGAGCCAGCCAGATCAGCGAGATTTCGAGTCCGTCGCGCCAGTGGTCCTGGAGAAAATGGGTCAGGGAAGGGGAGCTCATGCGCAGGCCTCCAGAATCGCGCGGCTCGCGCGCAGCGCCTCAACGTTGGGCGCCACATCGTGGACGCGCACGACCGACACGCCCTGGTTCATGGCAAAGCTGCTCAGGGCAACCGTCGGCCACAACCGTTCCTCCACGGAGGCGCAGCCGGAGACAGCACTCAGGAAGGACTTGCGGGAAACCCCCAGCACCAGCGGCCGGCCCAGCGCGTGCAGGGACTTCAGCTCCCGCAGCAGACGCAGATTGTGCTCCAGCGTCTTCCCGAACCCGATCCCCGGGTCGAGGGCCAGGCGCGCCCTTTCAATCCCCGCTTTTTCGCAACGCAGCAGCGATTCCTCCAAGAAAGCGCGCACCTCCCGCACCACGTCTTCATATACGGGGGCTTGTTGCATCGTGGTGGGAGTGCCCTTCATGTGCATCGCCACGGCGCCCGCTCCAGTCTGACGCAGCACCTCCAGCATCTCCGGGTTTTGCAGTCCGGTGATGTCGTTGACAATGGAGGCTCCGCGGCGCACTGCCTCCAGGGCCACCCCGGGTTTGGTGGTGTCGATGGAGATCAAGGCAGTGCTGCGTTTGGACAGCGCTTCAATCACCGGCAGAACCCGGCGCAGTTCCTCCTCGCTCGAAACCGGCTCCGCGCCGGGACGGCTGGATTCGCCGCCGACGTCCAGAATCGTCGCGCCCATGGCTGCCATCGCCATTCCCCGCTCCACAGCCGCGTCCGGGTCAAGCCACAGGCCGCCGTCCGAAAACGAGTCGGGCGTGACGTTAAGCACGCCCATCACCAGAGTGCGGCTGCTCAAATCTAAAGTGTGATCTCGAACTTTCCAATGCATGCGGAGGGAACTGAAAGGGGACTTGCAAGGCGTGCCCGGGACCTGTGCCATTGCGAAGACAGGCTGTGTCGTCTATCTCAGCTCCATGGCTACCGCAATCTTGGGAACTTCCGGCGACGCACTTTCTTTTTCACCGGAGGCGAATCCCTACGAAACGGACCGGCTTTTAAACGAGTATCTGCTGTTTCACTACGGGGAACCGGGCGAGGTCTTGCCGCATGCGTCCGGACCGGCCGACGCGCTGGGGTATCCCGTGCGTTGTGTCAGCGAGTGCGTGGACGTTTCCCGGCTTCCGGCGGGGGCCCGTGCTTTGGACCTGGGCTGCGCCGTCGGCCGGTCCACTTTTGAACTGGCCCGCCACTGCGCCGAGGCGGTCGGGATTGATTTCTCTCAACGTTTTGTCGGCGCCGCCGAAACGATCCGGACTCTCGGGAGTCTGGCCTATCAACGCCTCGAGGAGGGGAGCCTCACCACGGAGCTTGTCGCGCTGAGACCGCCGGGAGTAGATCCGGCGCGCGTCGCCTTTGAGGCGGGGGATGCCATGCATTTGCGGGAGGACCTCGGCGTTTTCGACGTGGTGCTGATGGCCAATCTGATCGACCGCCTCCGGCAGCCGCTGCTGTGTCTTTCCAGGCTGGCGGCTCTGGTCAGGGCGGGGGGCCAGCTGGTCGTGACCTCCCCCTACACCTGGCTGGAGGATTACACGCCCCGAGAAAACTGGCTCGGCGGCGTTGCTCGGGAAGAGGGCCGTCCCGTTCGCACACTGGACGGCCTGCGGGAGGCGCTGGGGTCGGACTTTCAGTTGGAGCGCACCCTTGACCTTCCGTTCCTCATCCGCGAGCACGCCCGGAAATACCAGTGGAGCGTGGCCCAAGCCTCCGTCTGGACCAGGCGGTCCTGAGTAAACGTTGCCCCGCTCGCGAGGCTTATCAGCAATTCTGGAAGCCTTACTTCGCTTCAGGTTCCGGGGCCTGGAACAGCGGGCCGGGAGTCTTGCCATTGGAGCCGATCACCTGCTTTACGCCCGGCTCAGAGAAAAATTCGGCGATGACCGCGTTCTCCTTGATCACCTGGACTCCATACCCGGCCAGTTTGATGGAGTCTGCCGCGCCTGCTCCGCCGGCGGGCGCCGCCCCGGGTTTGGCGCCGGGTTTTGCCGCACCACCCTGCTTGGGTTTGGCAACTTTGACGGCTTTGGTGACGATGATCTCATCGGCGGTCCCCTTCAGGTTCGCGGGGGATTCGCCTCCGTCCAAAAGTGCCACCTTGTTCGTCTTCATGTCGCGACCCACAAACCAGTAGCGCACCACCGCTCCGGATTCGGGCTTGCTGCTTTTGACGGCGATCTTGAGGGCTTTTTCCTGCGCGGTTGCTGCCTTGGGAGCCATCCCCGGCTTTTTCTCTTCTTTTTCCGCGGAAGCATCCTTCTTTTCGTGGGAAATCACGACCTCCGCTGTAACTTCGACCGACGCGGCCGCCTGGCAGAACAGGGCCGCCGTGGAGAGCAGGGCAAGGACGCTGGCTTTTATGAAAGGGGTGGGTTTCATCTAGTGTTCAGTTAAACTAATTTTTGAGGCTTCGCCAGTAGAGAGTTGACCCCGGTGGCTACCCGCGTTGTCTTCCTATCTCGTGACAATCTACCTCACGGGTGTGTTCCCCGCGCTGGCGGCTCTGCTGGGGGCCATGGTCGGATCCTTCCTGAATGTTTGCATCTACCGGCTTCCCCTGGACATGTCGGTGCGCTCTCCCGCCCGTTCCTTCTGTCCCGCCTGCAGACGCCAAATCCCCTGGTTTCAAAACATACCTGTCTTGTCGTGGATTTTGTTGAGGGGACGCTGCTCGGGCTGTAATGCCCCCATCCCCGCCCGGTATCTGGTGGTGGAGATCCTGAACGCCGTCCTCTTCGCCGCAATCGCCCTTCGAGTCGCTCACTCGAACCCCTGGCTTTTGATTCCCTACGGCACGCTGGTCAGTCTTCTGGTGGTGGCCACATTCGTTGACTTGGAACACATGATCATTCCCGACGAAGTGACCTGGGGCGGGGTCGCGGCGGGTTGCGTGGCCTCGCTGGTCTTTCCGGATCTCCACGGCGCCGCGGGGTGGGGCGGGGGGCTCTTGACCGCTTTGCTTGGGGCGGCGGTCGGCTACGGCGGCCTCTGGACTGTGGTTGAAGTCGGCCGTCTGGTTTTCGGGAGACGCCGTTTGGTTTTTGACCCGCCGGCTTCGGTGACCTGGGTCAGGACCGGCGAGACCGCTTCTTTGACCGTGGACGGGGAAGAGCTCGAGTGGGCCTCCCTGTTTCCCAGGGGAACAGAAAAAGTGGTGATGGAGGTGTTGGCTGGCGAGGTGGACGGCAAACCCCAAAGGGACCCCAAATGGGAATGGCGCTTCGAGTCTCTCGGGACGGCGGAGGGTTCCCTCGACTTAAACCAGGTGAATACGGTTTCCGCGAAAGTGAACATCCTGATACTGCCCCGGGAGGTGATGGGGTTCGGGGATGTCAAGTTCCTGGCCGCCATCGGTGCTTTCACCGGATGGAAGGCCGTCCTTTTCACCGTGATGGCCGCGTCCACCGCCGGGGCGCTTTTGGGAACCGCTGCGTTTTTTCTGGGTAAAAGGGAGTGGTCCTCCAAAATCCCCTTCGGCCCCTACCTGGCTTTCGGCGCCGTGCTTTGGATTTTTGCCGGTCCGGAGCTGCTGTCCGCCTACTGGTCTCTGTTTGCCGCTCAAACCAAGTAAAGGTTTGGACCGTCCTCCCCCTGGGAGCGCGGAGCCCCAGCTCCGCACGGAAGGTCCAAACACTCGGAACGTCTAGGCGGAGTAAGGGCTCCGCACTCTCAGGGAACGAGGCCTTCCGCCCTGAGCCTTTCCAGCAGCGAGGAGGCGAGACTCGCTTCGCCGTGGAGCACTTCGCCCAGGACCGGAACCGTCAAAATTTGTTCCAGAACGCCCCGGTTGGTGACCGTGGCGAGGTCTGGTTCACCCGCATGCGGGTGGGTCAGCACCACTCCGCCGCAGCGCGCGCCCCGGCGCAGGACCGCATCCACCGTCAACTGCGTGTGGTTAAGCGCCCCCAGCCGGTTGGCGGCAGCCACCACCACCGGGAGCCCCAGTTCCGTGGCAAAGTCGCTCATGCAATAGTCGTGCGTGAGCGGCACACGCCAGCCGCCCACCCCTTCCACCACCAAAAACGCATGGCGCGAGCGCAGGACCTCAACCGCCTCCCGGGCAGTCGCCAAATCCAGCGCCCGGTTTTCCACAAGACTGGCCGCGTAGGGAGCGGCAGGAACCCGAAGCCACACCGGGTTGATCAGTCCAAGATCCTCCGCTTCATCCGAGGCAGCCCAGAGCAATTCCGCATCTTCCCGGTCGCCGCAGCAGAAGGGCTTCATCCCGACCGCGTCCACCCCGGCCGCCCGCAGGGCCCGGACCAAGAGCGCGCTCAGGTAGGTTTTGCCAACCCCCGTATCCGTGCCGCTGATGAAAATGCCGCCGTGCATGAGTTCGTGCCTCAGTCCCTCAGGCCCCGATGGCCGTCTGGAGCGCCTCGGCGATCCGGTCCGCATGGGCGTCGATTTGGGCCATGTCCGGACCCTCGATCAGCAGCCGGACCTTGGGCTCGGTTCCCGAATAACGCAGTAGCACCCGGCCCTTGCCGTTCAACTCCTCCTCCGCCGTCTTTACCAAGCTCGTCACTTGGGGAAGCTCAGTAAAAGGGGGCTTCCTGTTGACCTTCAGGTTGCGTTGCGCCTGGGGAAACTTCGAAAGGCAGCGCTTGAGTTCGCTGAGCGAACGTCCCGTTTCGGCCACGATCCGCACGATTTGCAGCGCCGCAACCAACCCGTCGCCCGTGGTGCCGAAGTCGCGGAAAATCATGTGCCCGCTCTGCTCCCCGCCGATGTTCAGGTTTTCCCGCACCATCGCCTCGATGACGTAGCGGTCGCCCACGCCTGTGCGCAAGACGCGCCCCCCGTTCGCCCGGAGCGTCTCGTCCAATCCAAAGTTGCTCATGACCGTCGCTACCAGGGTGTTCTTCGAAAGGGTGCCCCGGCGGATCGCGTCCAGCGCCGCAATCGCGAGAATCTCGTCCCCGTCGACGATTTCGCCCGTTTCATCGCACAGAATCACCCGGTCGGCGTCCCCGTCGTGCGAAATTCCAAAGCTGGCGCCGCTCGAGCGCATCAGCCGGCTGATCGCCTCCGGGTGGGTGCTGCCGCAATCGGTGTTGATGTTGCGACCGTCCGGGGAGTCGTGGGCGACCGTCAATTTCGCGCCCAGTTCCCGAAGCACACAGGGGGTCGACTTGTAGGCGGCGCCGTTGGCGCAGTCCACGGCGAGGTGCATGCCCTCCAGCGTCATGCCCTTGGGGAAACTGGCTTTGGCAAACTCGACGTACCGGCCCAACGCGTCGTCGATGCGCTTGGCCCGGCCGATCTCCCCGGCGATCGGGCGCACGGACTCGATCTCGCCGCTGAAGACCAGTTGTTCGATGCGCCGCTCGACCGCGTCGTCGAGCTTGTAGCCGTCGTGCCTGAAAAACTTGATCCCGTTGTCTTCGTAAGGATTGTGGGAGGCGCTGAGGACAATCCCGGCGTCCGCCCGCAGCGACCTCGTGATGTAGGCCACCCCGGGAGTGGGCAGGGGCCCGATGAAAATCACATTCGCCCCCAGCGACATGACCCCTGCGGCCAGCGCGTTTTCCAGCATGTACCCGGACAGGCGCGTGTCTTTCCCGATGACGATCGTCGGCCGCGAACTGTTGGACGCCCTAGGCGTTCCTCGCTGGCTCAGGACGTGCGCCGCCGCCCTCCCCAGTTTTAAAGCGGTTTCCGCCGTCACCGGCTCCAGGTTCGCTACGCCGCGCACGCCGTCGGTTCCAAAAAGTTTGCGGGAGTGGTCGGGTTGGGAGCTCATCTTCGTCGGGGTACGGCTGTGGATTGGATGGAAGGCGGTGGGGGGCCTTCAACTTGGTGTGCGGGCGGGGCTCCGTGCAACGTGGAAATCGGGCCGGTTCGGCCGTTTTTTGGAGGGCGGCTGCGTTCCGGGCTCCGAATCCGCAGTTTTTTTCAACGGTTTGCCCAATTCAGGGATCATACTGGTGGATCCTGTAAACGATTCTTGGCAAAATGCTGGATCGCCGTTAACCAAATCGCTGCCCTCTTATGAAAATGCTGAAACACCTCACCCCCCTCGCCATCGTCCTATCCCTCGGAGTCACCGCTTTCGCGGAAGACACACCCATGGAGAAGGAAATGAGCGCGATGAACAAGGCTTACAAGGCCCTCAAAAAGTCTGTGGAAGATCCCGCAGCCAAGGCTGAAAACCTGAAGCTGATCGCCGACATTAAGAAGACGACCGAAGCCTCCTCCAAGATGGAGCCCAAGACTGCGGCCGACCAGCCCGCCGCCGCCAAGCCCGCCTACTTGGAGAAGTACAAGGCCCAGATGGCCGCTTTCGCCAAGGAAGTCGCCGATCTCGAGGCTGCCGTGACCGCCGGCAACACCGCCGCCGCCAAGGCCTCCTTTGACAAGCTCAACGAGCTCAAGAAAAAGGGTCACGAAGACTTCAAGAAGGACTAGTCGGTCCTTTTACCAGATCGTACTCCGCCTTCTCCCTCCGATGACCCGCCAGCAGGTTCTCGACCTGTACTTCATGGACGCGCGCTGCAAGCTCATCGAGCTGGCAGCCTTCCTTGACAGGGTGGACCGGTCCGAGGGAGAGGCGGATTTTCGTTTATCCGCCCTCCAAAACGCCCTTTCGGCGCTGGCCTCCGACCAGCCGGGGCGCGCGCGTTCGGTCCTCATGGCCCTGAGCGACCCGACCGAACAGCCCCTGAATGCCGCTCCCGGCAAGGGTGCCTGCGGAGCCTGGCCCGGCCCTCCGGAGTAGGCCCGGCCCTTTCCTCTTTCCCTTTTTGCCCGCCAATTCCATGCGCTACATCGAACCGCATGCCCACATGGTGAGCCGTATCACCGACGACTACGAGGCGATGCGCCTCGCCGGTTGCGCCGCCATCTGCGAGCCCGCCTTCTGGGCCGGATTCGACCGCAGCAGCGCGGACGGGTTTTACGACTATTTCTGCCAGCTCACCGACTACGAGCCGAAGCGCGCGGCGAAGTTCGGGCTTCCCCATTTTTCCTGGCTTTGCATCAACCCGAAGGAGTCCGAGGACATGGGGCTCGCCAGGGAGGTCATCGCC
>CANFTB010000005.1 GCA_947449735.1 Chthoniobacteraceae bacterium
CACGGGACCTTCGGGGCCGCAAAAAGTAGCGGACCAAAGCGGCCCGTCAAGCCTTCCCGTGCACTTTTGTTTCAGGAGTTTCACAATCAACGTCTTGCAATCGCACTTCCCTCGCCAGCGCCGCCGCCAACCCCAGCTCCAAGCGCTCCCGAAGCGCCGCTCATATCCATCGAACACGCGCCGACCGTATACCCAGCCCCGTTCGGTCGCTCTCAAGTTGATACCGCCAAGCGAACTGAAAGCTTCGCAAGGCACACATAATAAACTGTTTTACTTAAAATAGTCTTCCGTCCCGCTGTGGTTCCACCACTCCAAGTTTGCGGTATGCTGGGGCAAGCGCAACGCGGCCCTGAGGAGTCCGCTTTAAATACCCCTGCATAATCAAGTAAGGCTCGTTGACATCCTCGATGGTGCCAGCTTCCTCACCGATCGCTACGGCAAGGGAATTCAACCCCACAGGCCCGCCCTCGAAACGGTGAATCAACGCCTCCAAAATGCGCTTATCCATCTCATCAAACCCATCCTGATCGATCTCAAGCATGGACAGAGCTGCGTCGGCAACCTCCTGGGAAACAACGCCGTCTGCGTTCACTTGCGCGTAGTCCCTCACCCACCGCAACAGGTTGTTGGCAACACGCGGAGTCCCCCGCGAGCGCGCCGCAATTTCAAGTGCCCCTGCCGAATCCGTATGCAACCCGATAAGCCCGGCACTGCGCAGGAGGATTTTTTGCAATTCCTCCGCTGTGTAGTAGTCCAGGCGGCAATTCATTCCAAACCTCGACCTGAGCGGAGATGAAATCATTCCCGCCCGAGTCGTGGCCCCGACTAGGGTGAACTTGGGCAGATTCAGCCTGACAGAACGGGCGTTCGGGCCCTGGTCGATGATGATATCCAGTTTAAAGTCCTCCATCGCTGGATACAGATACTCCTCGATCGCCGGCTGCAGGCGGTGAATTTCGTCGATGAAAAGCAGGTCACCGCGCTCAAGTGTCGTCAGCAATCCCGCCAGGTCCCCAGCCTTTTCAACAGTCGGACCGCTGGTGCTCTTGATATTGCCGCCCATGGCATTCGCAAGGATGTAGGCGAGCGTGGTTTTACCCAAGCCCGGCGGGCCGCTCAGCAGGATGTGATCAAGCACATCGCCCCTTTGCCGGGCAGCCTCAACCATCACCCCAAGGCGCTGACAGACCTTCTCCTGCCCCGCAAACTCACTAAACATGGGCGGTCTAAGAGAAACGTCAAAGGGGGTATCAGGCTTCTCAGCAGCGTCTTGGTAAAAATTTTTTTCCACAAAAGTAAAGTTGAGGTGCCGATAAAGTCTTCACACGCTTATCACATTGCTCTTCCCTCTGCACGGGGGGAATTTTTATCCGAAACCCGAACGCTGCGCCCGTTAAATACAGCCCCTCCACCTCATGACTCTGCTTACATAAAGCGAATCAGACACTTTGAGCCAAAGATGACGACAGCCAGTTATTTTGCTTAACTTTCGAAAGATTTATCCGACTCTGTCTAGTCGTGAGCTCTAAACGGCGGCAGTCACCCCTGTTTTGGTTGGTTCGCAGCTCTGCTTTCCCAAAATTTGCTTTCCTATCTTTTTATGCGCCGAATTTACACTGCACTGGCTGCCTTTGGACTTTTCGTTGGAGTCGTTTTACACAGTTCAAATTCTGGTTCCGAACAGGTTTCTCACAGCACTCCCCCAGAGCAGACGAGCAAGGTACCCGCGGACTCCATTTCCCAGTCTGGGGATGCCACAGCCACCGGCAACAGCCAATCCCCACTCCCAGCGCCGCCATCAAGGAGCGCTGACTCGCGACCGCAGGAGTGGGTGCGTTTTTCTGAGTGGTTCGCCAAGTGGCAAGTGGCAGACGGAGCCGAGCGCGGATCACTTGAGTCCGAGGGTATCCTGCTTGCAGAGGTGCGAAGCGCTGCCATGCGTGAGATGATGCAGGCATCTCCTCAGCGGGCTTTCGAGCTGGGCATCCCGCTCAGGGATTACGTCGCTCTGCCTGCCTCTGTGCGGGAGAAGGTTGAGACGCCTTTCAACGTTCAGACATCCTTCGACCCTCTGCGCCGGATGGCGGTCACCGAACAGGTTATTTGTGCCCCGGCAGCTCCCATGGCGGGCGAGCAGGACACTCCCAACGGCAAGGTTGTCCTTCGCTCGGGAAACAATCCGGATGCTGAAACCTACAGCTTCGGCGGACGGCTCGATGCCTATCCGGGCAAGGAGAGCACCACGCTTTTTGGCTACTCTCTCAACGGACGGCAGGTGGTGGGGGAAAACTCGATTCAGAAACTCGACCCCGCGGACATCGAAGCAGCCGTCCAGCTCTTTGGAGAAAGCTCCTTCGGCCGCTCAGCCAGCCCCATCACGGGCGGCGCCACAGACGAGTCCATCGCAGCCGTTTACGGCGGCAAGGTGCACTGGTTTGAGAACAAGCAAGATCTAGCCAAAGCCGAGAGCCTTCTGTCTGCGATCGACACCTCCATCAATCCCAAGCCGATCACCCGCTACTTCGACCAATTCGGGTTTGCCGGTCTGGCGCGCGGTGCCACCACGGAATGGCTGAATCCCGACACCTATCCGGTCTTGGTTGCGTTCGCGTTCAACGGGTACAGCCGTTCGTGGAGTTGCGCTCCTAAAAAGGTTTTTGTGGGAGTCGTCAAGTACACGCAGGACGGCTGGGACACCAATCAGTATGTCCCGGTGGTGCAGGGCATCGCCTCTGGCGTGGACAAGTTCATCCAAGACATCTCCCGGGGACAGTCGAAGTTTAACATCGTCATGGCCTCGTCTGCCCTGGTGCTGGACAAGACGCTTTACCCCAATGAAAGCGACGCCCTTCTAAACAAGATGAAGGATTACTACCAGACAACCATGGGGGGGAACCCCGACCAAGTGGACATCTGGACGAGTTTTGTCGAAACGACCAACGGCGGAGCCGGGTACGCAGGCCGAGGGCTGGCAGGCGCATGGAAGTGCTGGATCACAGATAGCACAGCTCAGGGCCTGTGGTGCCACGAATACGGTCACTGCTATGGATTGCCCCATGCTAGCTCCTGGGTTTTGAACGCAGGCGTGACAGACCCCCTCTCCGTTTCGGGCGCCCACGACGAATACGGTGACCAAATGGACGTTATGGGTAATGGAACCTACCCACAAGGCTACTGGAGAATGCATGCACTCTGGAGCATTGGATGGAGGGATGACGCGGAATACCCCGAAATTACGACCCCAGGCGTCTACAACATCTACAGATATGATGCACCCAACATGGGGAGCAGCGAAAAAACAGCAGGCAATCCGCTCGCCCAAGGAATACGCGTGCGGCGCTCGGGCGTCAGCGGCCAGCTGTTGTCGCTGGTCCACAGGGCAAGCTACACCTATCTGCCGACCATTGGAAAAGGACTGCAAATCGTCCGGATCACCGAAAACCAAAAGCCCGGTTGGTACGATACAACTCAGAGCCAGATGCTGGACCTGACTCCCGACACTAGCGGAGACAACAAAGACGGGGGGCTGCCGATTGGAAAAACATTTTACGACTCAGTGGGCGGCATCTCCATCACTCCCCTTGCGATCAAGGGAACCCCGCCAAACGTGTATGTAGAGACCGATGTCAAATTTGGACCATTTACTGGAAACCATGCTCCCACGGGATTGACGCTGACCGTGCCCTCCACCGGAACCGCGCGAAACAGCATTAGCATGTCTGCAACCGCCAGCGACTCGGACGGAGACTCCCTCGCTTACCACTGGAATTTCGGTGACGGTACTTTTGGCGATGCCGCTGGGGCGGCTCAAACCAAGACCTACACAGTCGGAGGCGCCTACACGGTCAGCGTGACAGTGACGGATAAGAAAGGGGGAACCGCTTCGGCAACGGCAAACATCTCCGTGACTGATCCCCTCCGTACAGTCGCAGACCAAACCCTGCCGTCCTACAACGGCGGCTCCATCAAGAGACTTCGTAACTTAGGCGACTCCCTCCTTTTCGCGTTGTGCAGCGCTGGACGCATTTACAAAACCACCGACGCCTCCTCTTGGAGTCTCATCAACGTGCCCGGTGCCAGCAGTGTTACCTTCACAGATGCCATCAAGAATGATTCGGCAATCGTGGTTTTGGGAACCGATTCCTCGACCAACGTTAAAATCTACAAATCTACCGATGACGGGGCGAATTGGACCGCGGCAACCGTGCCTTCAGGCTCAATGACCCTCACACGGCTAACATGGACAGGGTCCAAGTTTGTCGCCGCCGCGGGAACTGCTGCCAACAATTACGTGCTCACCTCGGCAGACGGAGTAAACTGGACAAAAGTCACCGTCGCCACCCCAAAGGCAGGCCAGTGGCGTAGCATCGCAAGCGATGGGAATGGGGCCGTTCTCATGACCGGTGACCAGAGCTTCATCGTCTGCACAGCTTATTCCTCAGATCACGGCGCCACTTGGTCGACCTATACCGCGGACCTGAACGCACGCGGCGACGACTGCACCTTTTTCAAGGGCGACTTTTATGCAGGCGGTTGGAACACCAACATCGCCAAGATCACGGGTGAAGGCCGGATCTTCACGACCGTGGGACAAATCAAATCCTCTGAATCCAACCTTTTCATCAGCTCCAACAGTTCCTTCGCCATCGCCAAAGAGGCTGTAACCTCCTCTTATGCCCTGCAGCTCTCTAGCAACGGCCTAGACTGGTTCAAGATAAACCTGGACGGGGGCAACCGGAACATCATCGGAGCAGATGTGCTTTCCGGTTATCTTTTCATGATCCAGCAGGACATCGTCGTACAAGGCGGAGTGAACTACGCATCCTACAAGATCGTGCGTACCACGACGGCGGTCACCAACTCCTTCACGACCCCGACGGACAATCCGACCACACCCCCCTCCATCACTAGCCAGCCCACGTCTCGCGCTGTGAACCCCGGCGCAAGCACCACACTCTCGGTAACAGCGTCCGGGGCGGCCCCTCTCTCCTACCAGTGGAAAAAGGGAGACACCAGCATTTCGGGCGCCACAGCGTCCTCTTACACAATCGCTTCGGTCTCAAGCTCAGATGCCGGCGACTATACCGTGGTCGTCAGCAACAGCAACGGCTCGGTGACGAGCAACGTGGCGACGCTCACAATCAACACCGCAGTGACGATCACGCAGCAACCCGTTGACACGGCGGTAAACCCCGGCGCTTCCTTCACTCTCAGCGTTACAGCGACAGGGACGGCCCCGATCACTTACCAGTGGAAAAAAGACGGCACCACCATCGCCGGTGCCACAAGCGCCACCTACACGGTCGCGTCCGCCGCCTCCAGCCACGCAGGCAGCTACACCGTTGTCGTGACAAACCCAGCTGGAAGCGTCACCAGTTCAGCCGTAACGGTTATGGTGCGTACGGCGCCAGTCATCCTAACCCATCCGCTCACCCAGGGATTCAACGCCGGCGCAACGATTTCGCTGAGTGCCAGCGCCTCAGGCTCGTCGCCTTTCACTTATCAATGGTACAAAGACAATGCAGCGATCTCCGGCGCAACCGCGTCGACCTACTCGATCGCCTCAGCGCAAGCCTCTGACGCCGGTGCTTACAAGGTCGTGGTGACCAATGCGCTCGGCTCGGCAACCAGCAACACGGCCACGTTGACGCTGAACATTCCCGTCACCATCACCCAGCAACCTGCCGGTGCGAGCGTCTCGACCGGCGCTTCCTTCACTTTAAGTGTGGTTGCGAGCGGCTCCGCTCCGATCACCTATCAGTGGAAAAAGGACGGGGCCTCTATCACTGGAGCCACGAACGCCTCTTACACAGTTGCGTCCGCCGCAGCATCCAATGCCGGCAGTTACACCGTTGTCGTCACAAACCCTGCAGGAAGCGTCACTAGCAATGCAGCGACAATCTCCATCGGAAGCTCCCCGACAATTGTCTCCCATCCGCTCACCCAGGGATTCAATTCCGGCAGCTCCGTCTCTCTCACAGTTTCCGCGACAGGCCTCGCTCCGTTTACCTACCAGTGGTACAAGAACAACACGGCCATCAGTGGAGCCACGTCGTCCACCTACACGATCGCCTCGGCGCAGGCATCGGACGCAGGCAGCTTCAAGGTCACGGTCACAAATGCAATTGGTTCCGTCACCTCAAACACTGCGGTCCTCACGCTCAATATTGCCCCCACCATCAGCACGCAGCCCGCGTCTCTAACGGTACGCGCTGGTTCTGCAGCGTCACTGTCTGTAGTAGCGGCGGGAACGGCCCCGTTTACGTATCAGTGGAAAAAGGACGCCTCCGTCGTTACAGGCGCCACTAGCGCCACCTACACGATCGCCAGAAGCACCACAGCCGACGCTGGAGCTTATACGGTGGTCGTCACCAATGCAGCAGGCTCCGTGACGAGCAGTTCGGCCACGCTTACGGTTCAATCGCCCCCTTCCATCACAGTCCACCCCGCGAGCGCCACCGTCCTTCTAGGCAGTGCGCTCAACCTCAGTGTGACTGCAACTGGTCCCGGCAGCCCCATCACCTACCAGTGGTTCAAAGACGGCTCGGCCATCTCGGGCGCGACGTCCTCCACGTATTCCGTCAGCGCCTCAATCGCAAACAACTGGGGAAGCTACTACGTGACCGTGAGCAACGCATTGGGTTCTGTCACCAGCAATACGGCCATGGTTCAGATTGACGGGCCTCCTGTGGTCACTCTCCAACCCGTGAACACCTCCGTCACGGCCGCAGGCTCGGCAACGCTCAAGGCCAACGCGGTGAGCGCCACCACCCTCACCTACTACTGGAAGAAAAACGGCGTCCAATGCACAACTACGAGCACCATCTCGGGCGGACCTTCCACTATCTCCTTCACGCTGACTATCACTGGAAGCGGGGACGTGTCTCCAGCGGGCAGCTATACGCTTGTCCTATCGAACTCGAGATCGGCATCCTCTCCAGTTTCCAGCAATGCTGCGGTCGTCACAGACCTTTCAGCGCCCAAGCTGCTGACCTATAAACTCAGCAATTCGATGTCCGCAGCAACGAGCCTGAGGACCACCGGAACGACTCCGACGGTTTCTCTGAAAACAGCGTACAACACGGAGCGCTTGATTTTGGACATCCGTTCAGCGGGAGTCACCACCTACCAGTGGTCTTATCAGTCCATGACCGCAAGGACGTTCGCCAATATCGCTGGCGCCACCAGCAGTACCTTGGACTTTAGTACTTTGCCAACCTCAATGAAGGGCAAGCTCGGTACATTCCAAATCACTGCAACGAATCCCAATGGAAGTACTTTGTGTAAGTTCCTTATATCAGCGTTCTCTAACGCACCGTCCTCCCCCACCGTGCTGGCAGTTCAAACCCAACCCTCTGCTGTTGTTGCCATTGCTGGAAGCCCGGCCACTTTCAACTGGAGCATTTCAGGAGGAGTCGCAACCATCACTTGGTACCGGTTTGACACAGCGGGCTCGATGCAGTTGATTCCGGGGAATAGCACAACCACGTTGCGAATCAATTCTGTCACACTTGCCGACGATGGCGCCTACATGGCAATTGCAGCAGATTCCGCAGGAAACACAGTTTGCAGCCAAATGGTCGCCCTAACCGTACTGCCCAAGGGAGAGTAGATACCTATCAGTCCCTGGATATCACTCGTCCCTGCCGCTTACTCAGCCACCACCACTTCCTCTTCTTTTATGTCCATTTCTCTGAACACCAACATTTCCGCCACAAGAGCTGCCGCTGAACTCTCGCAGCATTACACAGTCCAACAGAAAACCATCAACCAACTCACCTCTGGTGAGCGCATGACCTCGGCAGCTGACGATACGGGAGCATTCTCCAACGCGATCGACTTGCGTTCAGCACTCTCACGAAGTTCTGCAACAACCGGCGTCCTCGCAAATGCACTGTCATTTTTGCAAACACAAGGCGCTGCCCTCCAGCACTTGGGAAAGGTTGTTTCCAGAATGAGCGAGATTTCCAGCCTGATGCAGGACGCTACGAAAACCACCCTGGATTTGGACAATTATGCCTCTGAGTTTAAATCGCTTCAGGGGGAGATGATCTCTTTGACTGACAGCAAATTCAACGACACCAATCTTTTTGCGACTGTTGGTTCGGGTGATGGTAGCTTGTCTGTTTACACGGGAGACAGTCCCGACCAAACCGTCACGCTCACGCAGGCAGACTTGGGGCAACTCCGAGTCCTTTTTTTCACATCCCCGTTAGGAGCCGGCATCAACGAATCCAACTACGCTGCGGACGGCACTGGATCTTGGGGACCTAGCGACATCTCCGACGTTCAGGGCGGTGTTTTTGGACCGAACCTATCGAGTGATTTGGAGACCGTAGCCCAGCTCGTCGCAAACAATGCAGCCCAGCAGTTGCAAGTCCGGTTCTCAATGGACCGAGTTCAAGGCACGACGTTGTCCATCGAACGCAGCCGTGGGCTGCTGGTTGATACGAACGTCGCCGAGTCCACTCAGGATTTGAGCCGGAGCAACATCCTCATTCAAACGAGTGCCGCTGCCCTGACCACAGCCAACAAAGTGCAGGAATCCATGCTTTCGCTGCTGAAGCCGAGCTAGGTGGTCAGATTCTCCATCTCCCGTTTTGGCTAAATCAAGCTTGGGAAAAACCTTCGCCTTATCGGCCCTCTGGCCGCTCCTCACCTGTTCCCTTGTCGCGAAGGGGGCAGAGACTGCTCCTTCTTCGGTTCGAGTCGCTTTGGCTCCAGATAAACCAACGCCACAGGAGGAGGCCCAGGAGGTTTTCGTACGCGTTCTTGCCGTCAACGCGGCAAAGAGTGAGATGACGGTTTCTCTCCGCCAACAGGAACTCAGAGTCTCAGTTTCGGTGGCGAATGCCGAGCTATTCAAGTCGACCACCTCCGTCCGGGGTTTCTTACTGCCACAGTCCGGGCCAAATGCGCTCCCCTTGCTTGATAACCTGTGGCCGGCGGACTCACCCGTCGTTGAAGCACAAGAGACCGCCCTTAAAAAGCTGGCAACGCTTCTCAAAGACCCTTCCTTCCGAATCGGAACGGGCTTTCCCCTTCCGCTCGAAGGCTTTTTGGACCAGCACGCGAATGTGATTTCAAGCGACCGCTTCCGGGGCAAACAAGTAGTCATCAACTTTATTTACGGCCGGTGCGCAGATCCCGCGATGTGCCCGGCAACAGCCATCCGCATGACGCGTCTGAGGGATCGTCTGCCGACTGCCTGTCGCGACAAAGTAGAAATCGTCTTCATCACCCTCGACCCACAGTTCGATACTCCAGCCCGTTGCTTGGAATATCTCAAGGCCCGTAATGCAAACGTTCCGGGAGTCTCAATGCTCACAGGATCCTACGAGGCGGTCCAAGCGCTTTCAAAACTATGCGGCATATGGTTCAAGACCGTGGCTGAAGGAATTTTTGAGCACGCTCAAACGATGCTTTGGGTGGATGCTAACGGCACCCTGCGCGAAGCATTCCCTGCTTCGGATCCCGGTGTCACCTCTCTCGAAAACGCCCTTCTCCTTGAGACCGCCGAGCCAGGGGTTCCTAGCATTACCCAGTAAACCGTATCATCTCGGGTGAACTCGTTTGAACTCGACTCGAGCGTATCCGGTGGTGAACCGCCAGTCTAAAGAGCAGCAACGCCGGACGGCAGTATATCTTGCCCACATGGAGTTATCGACATCGACCATTCTCTCTCACTCGGCAATGACTACGGCACCGGCTTGCAGTTTGATTCCAACGGCCGCTTGCTTTTGCCCGAACGTGCGGGGATAGGTGCTATCCCCATCACCCCACCGCCCCCCCATGCCACACGATCCCGCATCTGTAGACTGCCACGCAACCAGTGAAACGGCGGTGCGCATCCAAAATGCGCTACGAGATCTGATGCCGGAGGCGATGGATTGGCTCAAGAGGATGGTGGACATCAATAGTTTCACCACCAACGCGTCGGGTGTGAACCACCTGGGGGAGCTCACCGCGAGCTGCTTCGCATCCCTCGGATTTGAACCTGATTTTGTCCCCTCCGAAGACGCTTCGCACGGGAGGCACCTTTTTCTTTCCAGAGGGGACAAACAGAAGACTCCGGTGGTTCTTGTCACGCACCTGGACACCGTGTTCCCCGCCGAAGAAGAGTCCAGGAACGCCTTCCACTGGCGCGAATCTCCGGAGGAAGGACGCATCTACGGCCCTGGAGTCGTAGACATCAAAGGGGGCACTGCTTTGATCTGGCTGATGCTCAGTGCGATGCAAAAACAAATGAGCTCTCTCTTTGAGAGTACGCACTGGATCATCGCGACGAACGCATCCGAAGAGGTGACCGGCATCGAGTTTTCGAACCGCCTTTCCGAACGCGCCCCGCTCGGCGCCCGCATCGTACTGGTATTCGAAGGGGGCCCGCGAGAGAAGAGCACGTTCCACCTTGTGACGGAAAGGAAGGGGCGCACTGTGTACCGCATCAAATCCACAGGCCGAGGGGCACATGCAGGCAGTTCGCACGCAGACGGGATCAACGCTATCACAACCCTGTGTGAAACCGTGAGAGCCGTTTCCGAAATTACTAACTACGAGCACGCTTTGACAGTAAACGTCGGGCGCATCGAGGGGGGAACTGTTGTAAACAGGGTCCCCCAGGAGGCTGTTGCGGAGCTCGAGATACGCGCATTTGATCCATTGCGCCTCGCAGAGGCGCGGACCGGCCTGGAAGCACTCGCGGCGGCACCGGGATCCGCCGCGGTCCCGCGGATTGACATTGAGATTCTGGGCGACTCGCCGTCCTGGCCCTTGAAGGAATGCACGTCGCGTCTCATCGAAAACTGGCAGCAGACGGCCCAGGGCCTAGGACTGACCATCAAGCCCGTCTCAAGGGGGGGATTAAGCGATGCAAACTACCTACACACCCTCGGCCCAACCCTCGACGGCCTGGGTCCTTCCGGTGGGAATGCGCACTGTTCGGAACGGTCCGACGAAGGCTCAAAAGTTCCGGAGTTTGTAGACACGCACTCGTTCGTACCAAAGGCGCTGTTGAATATTTTGAGCCTCGAGCGTTTTCTGTCCGACACCGAGACAGAAAACCGCCCAGTCTGACGACGTGCATTTCATCAGTTTCCCGAAAGCATTCCGTAGCGCCTAAGCTTGGCGTAGAGCGTCGGCCTCTGGATACCCAGTGCCTCCGCAGCCCGCTTTTTGTTTCCCCCCGTCTTCACCAGCGCCTCCAGAATGGCCTGACGTTCGCGAACCTCCAGGTTGACTCCCTCCGACGTCTGGTCAAGAGACGCGCGCAACACAGGGCACACATGAAGCTCTGCAGGCAACTGTTTGATGCCGACTCCGTCGCCATCCGCGAGCACAACGGCGTACTCCACCGCGTTCTGGAGCTCGCGAATATTACCCGGCCAGGAGTAGGAACAGAGCCGCTCCATCGCCTCGGGACGGATCTGTGGGAGAGCCACATCGTGGCGTGAGGCAAACTCTGCGGCAAATCGGGCGACCAGCGGGGGAATATCCTCGCGGCGCTCCCGCAGGGGCGGAATCTCCACCTGGAAAGTATTCAGCCTGTAGTATAAATCCTGCCGGAGCACCCCGCTCTGGACCGCCTCCGGCATCCGGCGGTTCGTCGCTGCAACCAAGCGGAAGTCCACCTTGAGGGTCTTGGTGCTTCCGAGCGGCCTGTACTCCCTTTCCTGCAGCACGCGTAAAAACCGAGTCTGCAATTCGGGCGGCATCTCTGCCACTTCGTCGAGAAAAAGCGTACCCCCGTCGGACTCCGCAATCATCCCCCTGAAGTCCGAAACAGCCCCGGTGAAGGCACCCTTCACATAGCCGAAAAGCTCGGCCTCGATCATGTTTGCGGGAAACGCGGCGCAGTTCAGCTTGATCAGGGAGCGTGACGAGCGGCGGCTTATCCCATGGATCCTGTTCGCGAGTACTTCCTTGCCCACGCCGCTTTCCCCGAGCAGCAGAACATTCGCATCGGTGGGAGCGACCCGTTTTAACAAATCCTCCAACCGCTTCATGGACCTGCTGTGGAACACAGGAAGGCTTCTGGCCTCAACCTCCGCGAGGCGCAACGCAAGACGCGCGCTCTCCTCCCGAAGAACCGTCGTCTCCTTCTCCAGTTCGCGGGTCTTCAGGGCCCTCGTCATCAGGCTTACCAATTCCTCGGGTGCGTATGGCTTGCTGATGAAATGGAACGCCCCAGCCTTAATCGATTCGATCGCGTTGGCGATCGAATCGTTCGCCGTCAGGATCAACACCTGCACGGCTGGCGCCTCCGCCTTGATCGTTTTCAGCACCTCGATCCCCTCCGCGTCGGGAAGTCCCAGGTCGAGCAACACGATGTCCGGCTCCCACCGACGGAACGCTGCGAGGCCGGCGGCGGCGGTCGGGGAGGCGTGCACGTTAAACCCCCGCCGCTGCAGAAATGCCTCCAGTGTCAAAAGAACCGGACGCTCGTCATCAATCACCAAAACCTTCGACGGCTCCTGCTTCACTGACTACCTCCGGGAAAAAAAGCTTCGGCAACCAAAGTCCCACTGTCAGCGGCGTGAGCGAAGTCAAGGAGGCCCCCGTGGGCCTCAATGATCCGGCGCGCCCTGAACAATCCGAGTCCATAGCCGCCCTTCCGGCTTCCACCCAGCGGCGTGCGTCCCCATTGATCGGTTCCCCTCGGAATACCCTCGAGGCTCTGCCGAAAGCGCCATTCGACGCCCGCATCTAACCCTGTTGCGAGCACCCATACGGAGGTATCGTGCGGCGAGAAGGTCAATGCGTTATCGAGAAGTTCATCCAATGCTTCCATTGCCAGAGCGGGATCGAAAACGCCCACCTTTTGCCCGCCGTTCAATTCCCATTTAATCCGCCCTGAGGAGTCCGGGCGCGAGGACGTCGCGCGGGCTTTGAAATCCTCGAAGAACAGGTCCAGAGGATAATCCATGGCATCCACCGAGGGTGATTCAAACGCCTTGGCAACGCGCGACATGCGGCGGGTGCCGTGTCGCAATGCATCGTCCATTTGTCCACCCAGCAGGGCGCCTGCATCCGCACTATCGGACTCCTGTAGGCACGCGAGTAGGAGCTTGATGGCGCTTAAATCGTTGCGGACGTCATGCGCCAGCCTGCGTAGGAACACACCCAAGTCTTCCACCCGAATTCCTGCATCAGAAGGAAGCTCCGCCTGTTTAACCGACCCGTTAGACAAGCCGGCCGGGCGGATCATGAGTCCAAACTGTAGCGATCCAAAGCTGGCCCGCCGCCAGCAGAAACGCGAGTTCCCGAACGGTTGCTCACCAGGTGCACCAGCACGTGGTAAACGTCCTCCGGATCCACTCCAAGGCGCTGAGCCAACTCCGGAGCAGTGACACCGTCCGCACCAAGTGCCGATTGCACTTTTTGTTGAAGGGACAAAACGGCAGTGGCCGCCTTTTTGCCGGCCTCCACGCCGGGCTGATGATAGGCGTTCACGTTCACCAAGCTCCCATAGAAGCCCACAGCCCGCTCATACAAGGCGATCAGTGCGCCCACAGACTCCGGCGTCACATCCGGCAAACTCACCGTGATGGATTCACGGCCGCTATCGTACAGGGCGGAACGCGTGCCACGCAGGAACCCCTGCAAGTAGTCACCCGTCGTAGTCCCGGGCTCCACTTCAAAAGATTCTCCGGCCCGGTCCTTACGGACCTCCACAAACGTGACGAAGAAATTGTGTACCCCGTCACGCAGCTGCTGCACATAGGCATGCTGGTCTGTGGATCCCTTGTTGCCGTAGACGGCTATACCCTGGTGCACCTCACGCCCGTCCATGTCGTGGCGTTTCCCCAGCGACTCCATCACCAACTGCTGCAGATATTTTGAGAAAAGCACGAGCCTGTCTTTGTACGGCAGCACAACCATGTCCTTCTCCCCCCTTCCCTTGCCAGCGTAAAACCACATCAATGCAAGCAGCATCGCCGGGTTTTTGAGAGGATCCTGAACCCGGGTCCACACGTCCATCTCGGCCGCCCCCTTCAGCAGACGCCCCATCTCAATGCCCTGCAAAATCAGCGGCACCATACCCACGGCGCTCATGACAGACGTGCGCCCGCCCACCCAGTCCCACATCGGAAAACGCACCAGCCAGTGGTTGGAGATCGCGTACTTGTCCAACTCGCTGCCTTCGCCAGTGACTGCGATTGCACGAGGTTCAAAAGGAACGCCAGCAAGATCATAGCGTCTCTTGGCTTCCAACATCCCGTTGCGAGTCTCCTTGGTTCCCCCCGACTTCGAAATCACCACCGTGAGGGTGTGATCCAAGCGGCCCTGAAGCGTTTCGAAGACACGGTCGATGCCGTCCGGGTCCGTGTTATCGAGGAAATGCAACCGCATCGGATCGGAAGCGGATCCCAGGGCGTCGGCGATGAACTGCGGCCCGAGCGCAGAGCCGCCGATGCCCACGACAAGAACCTCCGTAAATTCGCCGGTAGCGTGCACATCCTTGGCAAAGGCCTCGATGCTCGCGTTGGTGGAAACGATCGTCTCGCCCAGTTCCGGGGAAGGCGCAAGGGACGGAGACCTCAGCCAGTAGTGGCCGACCATCCGGTGCTCGTCCGGGTTGGCCTCCGCGCCGCCCTCTAGCGCTGCCATCGCAGCGAAGGCCTTGCGGGCCGGGGCGTCCATCTTGGAGAGAAAATCCGGGGAGAACCCCATCCGGGAGACATCAATCGAAATGCCGAGTCCCTGTTGAGAGAGAAAATAATTCTGAAAGCGGTCCCAAAGCGTGCTCATTGGAAAATGATCGAAGCCTCATGGGCGGAGGGTGTCGAGGCGAGAATTCAAGATCCCGAAAGCCCGCCGCAAAAGGCCATTCTAATATTAGTGCAGATCTCCGCTTGAACACATGACCACCCAGCGTGTGTTATCTGAATTAAATATGAAACTTCTCCCCGTAATCCTCTTTACCTCCATCGGCCTGTTTAGCGCTAGCGCCCAGGAACCCTCGCCAAAACCCATCAAGATTCTGCTGATCACGGGTGGATGCTGCCACGACTACGCGAAGCAGAAGGACATTCTCAAGGAAGGCATTGAGAAGCGCCTGAACGCGGACGTCACCCAAGTCCACACCGACGACAAGAGCACGAAGCCGCCCCTCTCCATTTACGGAAACCCAGACTACGCAAAAGGGTTCGATCTCGTCATCCACGACGAGTGCGCCGCCGGCATCAGCGAAGAGGCCGTCATCGAAGGCGTCCTCAAGCCCCACAGGGAGGGCATTCCGGGTGTGAACCTGCACTGCGGAATGCATTGCTACAGAATCGGGAGCGCCGGCGAACCCGCAACCTTCGACACTCCGCACGGCTGGTGGTTTGAATATCTCGGACTCCAGTCCAGCGGACACGGCCCCCAGGAGCCAATCAGCATCACACACGTCAGCAAGTCGGACTCGCTTTCCAAAGGTCTTCCGGATTGGACGACCCTCAAAGAGGAGCTCTACAACAACATCAAGATGTTCGACACTGCAAAGCCGGTCACGATCGGCAGGCAAACGGTGAAAAACAAAGACGGTTCCCAAAAAGAGGTGGAGTACGTCACCGCGTGGACAAACCTCTACAAGGGCAAGACCCGCGTCTTCAGCAACACCATCGGCCACAATAACGACACGGTCTCCGACGACCGGTATTTGGACTTCGTCTCCCGCGGAGTCCTTTGGGCGACCGACCACCTCAACGAAGACGGCACGGCCAAGGCGGGCTACGCGAAACCGGCATCGGACAAATAGCAACCAGACGCAACTCTCTTGCCATTCGACCAAAAAGGGCTCCCAACCGGGAGCCCTTTTTTGCAGCTAATCGCCGAGATCCTCACCTGTTTGAACCCGAACGTCGAAGCACCAGAAAAATGGGATTCTCACGCGGGGCCGCGGAGGGCGCGGAGAAAAATCAACTAAACCGATAAAAAAATTCATTCTCCTCCGCGGCTCCGCATCTCCGCGTGAACTTCTGTTTTCGGATTGAAGTGCGCGGCTACCTTCCTTTCCCCTCCACTGGAAGCACATCGACGGCAACGCTCAGACTGTGTTCCCCGCCTCCGGTCAGGATGCCGCACAGCGGACTGACATCGCTGTAGTCCCTCCCCACGGCGACCACGATGTGCCCATCCGAGGGCATCAGATTGTTCGTCGGATCAAAGTCGACCCAACCGTTGACGGGACAATAGGCAGAGAACCACGCGTGGGACGCATCGGCACCCTGCATTCTGGGCTGTCCCTCCGGTGGGATCGTTCGCAGGTATCCGCTGACGTAACGCGCAGGCAGACCCAGCGAACGCAGGCAGGCGATCGCCACGTGGGCGAAATCCTGGCAGACACCCCTCCGCTTCTTCCACACCTGCTCCAAAGGCGTCGCCACCTCGGTAGCGACGGGATCGAATTCAAACTCCGTGTACAAGCGCTCCATCAACATCCCAATGCCCGTGAGCAGCGGAGTCGAAGCGCCGAAACAAGGGCCCGCCCACTGCGCAAACTCGGGCGAAATCTGGACCATCGGCGAGTCCATGCAAAACTCATAAATTCCCGCATCCTGGGGCGAAACAGGATCCCTCAGCCGCGCAGCAAGCTGGGTCCAAAGGGGAGACAGCGCCGGAACGGGGGGCGTCAATGGTTTCACGACAACCCGGCTGCGTGCCTCGACGACAAGTTTCCTGTGGAGCTCGCGGATTCCAAAAACCGTGACCTTGTTTCCAAAGTAGTCTTGCCGGCTGCTGATGGAATCGGGCTTTGGATAGATTCCGAGCGAAAAACCCGATAGTTCCTGACGGCCTTCAAACAGGGGCTCCAGGCGCGCCGCGTGTTGGGACACCGTCACGGGCTCGGAATACCGGTACTCCGTTCTGTGGATGAGTTCGTATTCCATCAGGCGCTGGTGCGTGAAATGTGGGAGTGCTCGAAATACGTCACGGCGAGCAGCTCGGAGAGACGCGGCATGGAGTCATACACCAGGGCCAGAACACCGGCGGTCTCGCTGCGCTCCAAGACTGCGCCCGGCACCCCAAGCTCGCTGGGATCGAGCAGCTTCAGAGCGTTCAACATGCGCAGCAGTAGGCGCTTCTCAGGCGAGGCAGGGCCCTGAGCGCCCTTCCGGGGAAGCCGGTCGAGGTGTTTTTCAAGCTGAAGCAACTGGAAGAGCATCGACCTGGGATTCGTATCGTCGAGGAGCACCAGATCGTAGACCGCCATCAAGTTCGGAACCAGATTGTAGCGCGAGCGGTAGGTGATGGTGCTGTCGGCTATCTCGAGAATGGATTCCAGCAGTCCCTGGCTGCGGGGATGCGAGGCACTCAGAGACTCCTGAAGAAGGTTGCACAAGCTCAGCGCACGCTCGATCCGCTGGCCCATGTCGAGAAAGCGCCAGCCCTGCGCACGGGTCATGTTCTCCCGCACAATCCCCTTGAAAGAAGAAGACAACATCAGGACGCGGTTCAAGAGCCCGATCGCCTCGCCCGCCGACCACGAAGACATTTCAACCGCAACGCTATCCTCCAACTGGCTCAGCGCGCGCCAGAGATCGTTGGACGTCCTGTCCCGGACCAGCATCGCAAGACGGCAAACCCGAGAGGCGATGTTGCGAAGACTGCCTGGGCGCGTCTCATTGTAAATGGCATCGAGAAAATCCCCTTCCAGAGCCTCCACGGACCGGTCCTCCCGCACCGACTCGGCGGGAAGCTGCTCCTGCACGGCAAGGATCCGTAGAAGAGGCTGCAGCAGATCTAGTTCGCTGCCACCAGTTTCGGGGCTGAAGCGCAGCAGCGCGGCGCGCAGCGCTCGCGCGGACGCGTCGAGTCGCTCGGTGTAGCGTCCCATCCAGAAAAAGTTGTCGGCAAGCCGGCTCGGAAGGTTGTTTCCAACCCGCCGTATCTCCACCGGAGTGTCAGCCGCAGCAAGCAGCGAAACCTCCTCGACTGGATGTTCGCTGAGCACCCAGGTGTCCTTACTGGCGCCGCCGTTCTGCATCGAGATGCCAAAGCTGGAGCTGCTCACTCCGGTCCGCGCAAGCCCGCCCGGCATCACGATGTAGCCGTCGGGGGTCCCGAGCAGAAAGACCCGGAGTTCGACAGGGCGCTCCACAATCGCGTCCCTCTCCCAACACGGGGTGAGCGAAAACTGCATGCGCTCCTGCGCGGACCACTTGTGGGGGGCGAACTGGATGGCTCTCCTGAGGTCGTCGAATGTCTTTGGAAGAGGCGAATTTCCGCCGAAAGCCGGACGCACGTCCAGGTTCTCCACGTTCAAGAGCACCGCCTCGCGGGCGTCTTGCTGCCCGCACCACCAAGTGGCCACGGAGGGCATCAGCAGCGACTCTCCCAAGATTGCGCGGCACAGGCCCGGAAGAAACGGGCGGAACGCGGAGCTTTGCAAAATCCCGGATCCAAGGGCGTTGGAAACTGCTACGTGCCCCGCGCGGATCGCCTCGGTCAGTCCGGAAACTCCGAGGATAGAGTCGTTCCGCAGCTCCAGCGGATCGCAGAAGGCGTCGTCCACGCGGCGCAAGATGACATCCACCTGCTCGAGGCCGCTCAGCGTTTTGAGGTACACCCTTCTGTTTTGGACAGTGAGATCCTGCCCCTCGACCAGGGAGTAGCCGAGGTAGCGCGCCAGATAGGCTTGTTCAAAGTACGTCTCGTTGTAAGGCCCCGGAGTCAAAACCACGACCCTGGGCTCACCCAAGGGCTGCGGAGCCGAGCCGGCTAGGGAGGATTGCAGCGTGCGGAAGAAACCGGCCAGGCGGTGCACCTGATTTTCGCGAAACGCCTCGGGCAGCACCCGCGCGGTGACGAGCCTGTTCGCAAGAGCGTACCCGGCGCCCGTCGGAATCTGGGTTCGGTCGGAAAGCACCCACCACTGTCCGTCCGGGGCGCGCGCAATGTCCGCCGCGTAAAAATTAAGAAACACGCCCCCGCCGGGTTTGATGCCGTGCGAGGCGCGGAGAAAATCGGACTGCGCAAACAAAAGAGCGGGAGGCAGATCACCAGAACGGATGAAGCGCTGGGCTCCGTAGCAGTCGCCCATAAGCGTGTTGATCAGGGTGGCCCGCTGGATCAAGCCGCGCTCGATCTGCTTCCACTCGGGAGCACTGACAAGCATCGGCAGGGGATCCAGTTCCCAAGGCCTCTCCATGCCCTGGGCGTCCCCGTACACGTTGTAAGTGACGCCCTGCTCGTGGATGATCCGGCCTGCCGTCTCAAACCGGCGCAACCTTTCCTGGGGCCCCAACGCCTCCATCTCCTGCCACAGCGAGCGCCAGTGGCCCCGGGGCAGACCGTCGGCACCCACAGCCTCCCTGAAGGACAGGGAGGAAGCAGGCTCGGAGCCCGTCTGGATGGCGGAGGGTAGGGTAAGGGCCTTCATGGTTCTTCGCAAACGCGCTCAGCCCACCGTTAGGCGTTCCGCGCGCGGCGTAGATCCAACGTGAAAGGGCACTCCGAGGCAACCTCCCCGGGCGGTAAAACGTACTTCCCCTGCGTGTGTCCGTGGGCAAAAAATCTCGCTAGCCTGCGGCTTTCTGCCTCGTAGGCATTTACAGGGAAGGTCTCGTAATTGCGCCCGCCCGGGTGGGCGACATGATAGGTGCAGCCGCCGAGGGAGCGCTTGTTCCATGTGTCGTAAATGTCGAACACGAGCGGCGCGTCGGGAGGCAGGTTGGGATGCAGGCATCCCGGAGGCTGCCAGGCGCGGTAGCGAACCCCGGCCACCGCCTCGCCGTTGGTGCCGGTGGCGTGAAGCGGAACACGCCTGCCGTTACAGGCCACGACGAAACGGTCGCCCGAAATCCCGCTGACCTTCACCTGCAACCTCTCGAGGGAGCTGTCGACATAACGGACTGCGCCGCCACCGGCCCCCTCCTCTCCCAGCACATGCCACGGCTCGAGCGCAAACCGCAGTTCCATGCGGATATCACGCACCTCAATCTCCCCGATTTTCGGGAAGCGGAATTCAAAGTGGGGCGCAAGCCATTCGGCCAGGAACGGGAAGCCGGCATCGTTCAGATCGCGAACCACCTCGAGCATGTCCGTCCTGCAAAAGTGAGGCAGCATCCAGCGGTCATGCAGGTCGGCTCCCCAGCGCACAAACCCGTTTGTATAGGGCTTGCGCCAGAACATCGAAACGAGTGACCGCAACAGCAACTGCTGCACGAGACTCATTCGCGCGTGAGGCGGCATTTCAAACGCGCGCAGCTCCAGCAAACCGAGCCGGCCCGTCGGACCATCCGGCGAGTAGAGCTTGTCGATTGAGAACTCCGTGCGGTGTGTGTTGCCGCTTGCATCCATCAGCAGGTTCCGGAAGAGACGGTCCACCAGCCAGGGCGGAGGCGCATCAGCTGATCCGGCCTCGCCGGGCGGAGGCACCTGCTGGAAGGCGATCTCCAGCTCGTAGAGACTGTCATGCCTGGACTCGTCAACCCGCGGAGCCTGGCTCGTAGGGCCGATGAAAAGGCCGCTGAAAAGCCAGCTAAGCGATGGATGGTTCTGCCAGTAGGAAAGCATCGAGCGCAAAAGATCGGGCCGCCGCAGCACTGGCGAATCTAGGGGCGTGGCGCCGCCGAGGATCACATGGTTTCCGCCGCCGGTTCCGGTGTGGCGCCCGTCCAGCATGAACTTTTCCGTGCCCAGACGCAGGAGACGCGCCTCCTCGTAAAGCACCTCAGTGCGCTCCACGAGCTCTCCCCATGTTGCGCTCGGATGCAGGTTCACCTCGATCACACCTGGGTCCGGTGTCACACCGAGCTTGTTGAGCCGCGGATCCGCAGGGGGCGGATCGCCTTCGATGACCACGGGGGTCTCCAGCGCGGCGGCGGCGTGTTCGACTGCGGCAATCAACTCAAGGAACGCCTCCGCATCCTGCAGAGGCGGAAGGAAAACGTGCAAACGTCCGTTTCTAGGCTCAACACAGAGCGCTGTCCGGACCACCCAGGGGGCGCTTTCGCCAGACGCGGGCGCCCTGCCAGCCCCCGCTCCGGAGATCCGGGCGCGCGCCGAAGGAGCCGTGACTGGAAATGCAAACGCCTTTCGCAGAGGAGGCAGAGGCTGCGTGGGGTCCGGCGGAGGCTGGTGGGGAAAGTCCGCTTCGCTCACCCACGGCAGCGAATCCAGAGGGAGCCGCAGCCCCATGGGAGAGTCGCCGGGAATCAGCCAAAGTCCGCCGTCATGCCGCAGAAACCAGCGACTGCTGTGCCATGTTCCCTGCACGTTTCTGAGCGGCAGCACATAGCCGGCTTCGCTCTCGAGCCCGCTCAGATAGAGGCGCCGCAGACGCTCTTTCTCCTGAGGGGTGCCCACTTTGGGTTCTTCCGCCTTCACGTTGGAAGGAAGACGGCTCTCCTTCCAATGATAGTAAAGGGCGTCTTCATAGGCCGGAAGGATATGGGTCCGATCCAGCCTCAAAAGCCTCACGACCTCTTCAACGAGCTGCTTCGCCTCATTTAAACCATGCCCGTAATCCCGGGCTTCGTCCGCGATCCAATCGGGATTTTTCCATACAGGCACTCCGTCCCTGCGCCAGAAGGCGGATAGAGCGTACCTCGGCAACACCTCGCCTGGGTACCACTTGCCCTGTCCGTAGTGGAGCAATGCTCCGGGAGCGAAGCGCTCGCTCAGGCGCCTGAGCAGCTGGCCTGAAAGCACGCGCTTGGGCTGGGAAACGGCGGTGAAATTCCACTCAGGACCGTCGGGGTTCTCGGTCGAAACAAACGTGGGTTCGCCGCCCATTGTCAGCCGCACGTCATCCGCCTTCAGCGCGGCGTCTACGTCATGTCCCAAAGCGAGGATCCGGCCCCACTCATCTTCGGTGTACGGCTTGGTGACGCGGGGTGACTCATAAACCCGCGCAACGTTCATGTGATGCTCCAACTGCGACTGGCAGGGACCAACCATTCCAGTCACGGGTGCCGCGGAACTCGGTTCCGGCGTGCACGAAAGCGGAACGTGCCCCTCTCCCGCGAGGAGGCCCGAGGTCGGGTCAAAGCCCACCCAGCCCGCTCCCGGAAGATACACCTCGCACCAGGCGTGCAGATCGGTGAAGTCCTCGGAAGCACCGGAGGGCCCGTCGACCGCCTTCACATCCGGTTTCAGCTGAATTAGATAGCCGCTTACAAACCGGGAGGCGAACCCGAGGCGCCGCAGGAGGGCGCACATCAGCCAAGCCGAATCCCGGCAGGAACCGCTTCCCTTCTCTAGTGTCTCTTCGGGAGACTGCACCCCCGGCTCCAGTCGGATCAGGTAGGACACGTCCCGCTGCAGCGCCTGGTTCAGGGCCACCAGAAAATCGAGGGTCCCGGAGGAGGGGCTCTTTTCCGCGAGCATCGTCCTCTTCCAAACCTTGAAATAACTCTCAAACCGCTCGCCCGCTGCGGCGGTCGAAATGAAAGGGGCAAGGTCCCTCGCCAGGGAAACGTCGTACTCGAAGGGGACTTTTTGGGCGGATTCCTCGAGGAAAAAATCGAACGGGTTCAGCACGGCCATTTCCACAATCAACTCGACCTCGATGACGAGCTCGCGCAGCGGGTCGGGAAACACAAGGCGCGCGTTCCAGTTCGAGAAGGGATCCTGCTGCCAGTTTGTAAAAACCGTTCCCCCTTCGACTTTCAGCGAATAGCTGACGATCTTGGTCTTGCAGTGGGGTGCGGGCCGGAGGCGCACAATGTGCGGACCGTGGGTGACAGATCGGTCGTAGGTATAGCGGGTGCGGTGCGCGAGTGCTGCGTGTATGGACATTGGAATCGGGCTCCCATTTGCGGTGGAAAGACTCTGGCGACTCCGGGGTGAACGCGAGGAGTTTAGTCCCCGGGCTCTGCTGTGGCCAGCATCTTCGAAGGCACTCCGGGGTTGCCCGGAAGGAAAGACAACACCTGTGTATTTTGAGCAGATGTAGGTTTGTTTTGGCCCCGGTATCAGCTTTTATTAGAGAGCCGGTTCGGGGTGCGGAGCCATTGGGACCGGTTTTTAAGTAAGCTTTCCGGATGGTTCCAAGTTGGGCTTGAGAGCTGGCGCGCCGGCCCTTGCCGAGCGCAGCGCGCTCACTCGTCGTTGTGTTCTCCTCCGGCGTTGTGAAAAGGGCAGGTGCCGTCGAATGAACGTGAACGCTCATTGGAAACGTGCTGCGGCGACCGAGCGAGTTTCACAACAAGCGCTTCAGGGAAATTCAATCCACCAGCTCGTAACTCGTGCTTCGGCCGCCCGAGGAGCTTTGGAGCATGATCCCTTGGCCCACCAAGTCTTGAATGTCACGAAGTGCTGTGTCTGGGGAACACCTGGCTAACTTGCTGTATTTTGACGAAGTGAGTCTGCCGTCAAACCCATCGAGAAGCCGGTTGAGCACCGCTCGCTGCCTGTCGTTCACGGGACCTTGATTGATTCGATCCCACAGGCGCGCCTTGCGTAAAACCTGCTCCAGTAATCCCTCAGCCCCCTTGATTGCACGGCCGAAGCATTCCAAAAACCACCCGAGCCAGACGGTAATGTCGAGCCCCCCTCGCTGACATGCCTCCAGCTTTTCGTAATACCCTTTCCTCTCGGTCTCGATTTGAGACGACAAACTGTAGAATCGCTCGGCCATTCCATCACTTCTCGCGAGAAGCAGGTCCGCAATCGCCCTGCCGATGCGTCCGTTCCCATCTTCAAAGGGGTGGATGGTCACAAACCAGAAATGGCCGATTCCGGCTTTAAGGACTGGGTCAATTCCCTGGTCTTGCTCAAGCCACAAGAGAAACCGTTCCATCTCGTGCGGTATGCGCTCAGCGGCGGGTGCTTCAAAATGGACACGCTCCCTTCCCATGGCTCCGGACACCACCTGCATGGGGCCAGATTCAGCCGTGCGCCAACTCCCCACGGTGATCCGAAGCATTCCGCTTCTCCCTGTGGGAAAAAGAGCTGACTGCCATGCAAAGAGCCGATCAGAGGTGAGCGGCTGTTGAAATTTCTGCGTGGCATCCAACATCATCTCCACAATCCCATCGATGTCCCGGGATGAAGAAACCATTCCGGCAACATCCAAGCCGAGCTTGCGCGCAATGGAGGATCGCACCTGCTCCTGATTGAGAAACTCCCCTTCGATGGCGCTGGATTTGATAACATCTGCGGTGAGGGTCGTCAGGGTGGCCTGGGCCCTTAGCGGAAGGCCGAGCCCGTCCATGCGTCCCAACAATCGCCCCTGAGAGTTGCGCACATCGGCTAGAAGTGGAGAAAGACTGGATGCGTCCCACTTGAAATCTGGCCAGACTGCCTGTTGGTGAATAAACGCCATAATCTCCGCAGAATAAGCGGGGAATGTAGGCGGCAATCGCCGCAAGCGCAAGGGGATTGAGCGAGACAAGCCGGTAGCGGCTCCGGTGATGGCGATCATCTCGGCGTTTTGCAGGAGGGTGGTCGAGGATGGCGAGGTCGGCGGAGACTCATCCTCCGGCTCTCCGTCTTGATTGAAGATTCAATCAAGGCCGTTCCGAGCATTTCAAAACCAGGACCACTTTGCAGGTTCACAAAATCAGTCTTTTAAAAAGACCGCTTTAGTGTAAAATCTGTTTTCGTGAAGGACCGTTTACGCGAGGCGGTTCGTCAGAAACTCGGAGACGCCTTGGATCTCCCCTTTCCGAAACTGACCCCACGGGAGGCTTCTACAGCCCCAAGACAGATTAAGTTAAATGTCCCTGAGACATGGTTGCGAGGTGGCGACGAACCGCTTCAACATTGCCATAATCATATTGTTGCTTGAGCTGCCTCCATCCGGTTGAGCCAGCCCTGAAGGATGACCTGCTGCTCTGGATCATGCCTCGCCAGTTCACGGCGGAACACGATGCGTTGGCGGACAGACCCGGCCAGGCTCTGCTAGTCGAGGAGAGACCAACGCATCCTTCTAAAACTCGCCCTTCAAAAGCCCTTTGTAAGACAGGTCCTCATCCAGTTCAGGCCAGTGCAGGCCGAAGGGGGAAACCTCAATGTTCTTGAGCTGCGCTTCGGTGCCTCTCGCCAGTCGGTCGCTTACCGTGATCGGAAACCGGATTTCAACCGTACCCGCGATAAGGACGGTCACATAACCGCCATCGTAACGGGCTGTTCGTTTAGGCTCGGTCAAAGTGCTCATGCCAACTCCTGGTGATAAGTTCACGATTTGCTTCGGCAAGTAATTCAGCTTTGGCGAGTTCTGCTACTTTCAGTCCTTCAGATTCCCGAAGAAAGACCTCGTCTGCCACAAGAAAAACAGCCTCTCCATTTCCTTTCCGGACATGCACATGAATGGGTTCATGGTCATTGCTTTAAAAGAAAAATATGTATCCGTCTTCCTCGAAGATTCTGGGCACAACCAGAAGGTAGCAGAGATTTTTCTGTACCGCAACCAAGCCTCCTCTCGGTCGCCTCCTGACACTGCGGCCACAAACAATTCCAGCCGGTTGAGCCAGCCCTGTCGGAACGCCTGCGGTTCCGAGCCGTCCTTTGCCAGTCCGCGGTAGAACACGATTTCCTGGCGGGCGAACCAAACGGCAAGCACCCTGTGGAACTAGCGCTCTTGTGCCGTCAGCCCAGCGCCCCCTTCCAAAGCCCCTGCCCCGCGGCTATCCCACCGTCTGTTCCACGCCCACCTTTTTGAGCGCCTCGGGTGGCGGACCGTCAAAGGTGGCGGAGGGAGTGTTTCCCACGTAACCGATGGCTTTCCATCCGGGCGGCGTGCTGAAATATCCTCCGGCGCACAGGCTTCGGAATTTTGAAAAGAACCTTGCGGCCTTTTTGTGCTCCGGGGAGGCCTTTGCCAGGTCGCAAATGTCGTCACAAATGGCGCGCCTTTGATCCTCGTCCAAGGCAGCAAAACCCCTCTTGAAGCGGCGGCCGGCCTCCGCATCCAGCCAGACAAGTCCCTCCACAACCACCGGCCGGTCGGCCGATTGGACGGGATACGGCGCGCTGATCCATTCGTCGATGAACGCCGGCACGCCAAGCGAGCTTGCCGAGGGGCCAAGGTGGTCCTCCGGAAAGATCAAGTCGCAGAGAACGGCAGCGGCGGCGCGCTGGGGGGCGTCAAAAGTCAGCGGCCAGATGTCCCCGGGCTTGTAGTCGCGGGTCAAGTCGGGGTCGGTTCCGTAGCCGCGCCCCGCGGGATTTGGAACGCCCGAACCGACGGCGAACACGCCCTCCTCGGCGGACATCGCGACAGCCGCGGCAGCGAACCACTTGAAAACGTCGCGGCGGGAAAGACGGTGAAGGGAAGTCTCTTGCATAACGTTATGATCTTAGAGGTTGCCCTTCTTCGCTTGCTCGACGAGGTGGTCGCCGGCCCGCCACGCGAGCGCCATGATGGTGAGGGTCGGATTCTTGTCCGCGTTGGACGCAAATGATGAACCGTCGCAGAGGAAAAGGTTTTTCACATCCCACGTCTGGTTCCACTGGTTGCAGACCGAATGCTTTGGATCGGCGCCCATGATGGCGCCGCCCACCTCGTGGATGATCTTCCCCCCGGCCTCGATGTACTCGAGCGGATTGTTCGACTCGGGCGAACGCATGCTGCCGCCCATGGACTGGATCAATTCGATGAAAGTCTTGCGGGCGTGGGCAACCTGCCTGAGTTCGTGCTCGCTCCATTTCCAGTGCCAGCGCAGCACGGGGATGCCCCACTTGTCTTTGAGCGCAGGATCCAGTTCGCAAAAACTGCCCTCGTTGGGGATCATCTCGCCGCGGCACGAGTACGAAACAAAGGAGCCATAGTACCTGCGGGCGGCCTCTTTGAGGCGCGTTCCATACAATCCCCTCGTGAAATCCTCGGGCACCGGGTTGGCCCCCGATGGCATGCGGCGCGAGCCCCCCGTTTCGATGTGATATCCACGGGGAAAATCGAGTTGTCCGGCCGCCTGGTCCTTGTATCCCCACCACGGCGCGTAAAAGTGCGCCCCGCCCGCGCCGTCCTCGTTGTGCGGAGGGCAGTCTTCAAGCTGCGGGATCTGTCCTGCAACAGAAGTACCGACCGTGTCCATAATGTACTTCCCAACGAGGCCGCTTGAGTTTGCGACTCCCTTGCCGCCGTTCGAATTCAGAAGAATCCGGACGGTCTCGCCGCTGCTCGCTGCGAGGATCACTGCCCTTCCCAGAACCCGCATCTCCTTCCCTGTCGCCTTGTCGATATACAACACCCCCACGGCTTTTCCCTCGGCATTCACGAGGACCTCGCGGGCGTGGGCGTTTGGAAGAATGTCGAGATCACCCGTGGCCAGCGCCGGCGGCAAGTGCACGGTTGTGGACTGGTAGTTGGCGCCGATGCTGCAACCGCGGCCGCAATCGGTGGCCCAAAAACAAGCCGCCCGCGCACGCATCGCCTCCTGCACTATGCGCTGAGCCCGAGGGTTGTCGGGATGCAGCTTGGCGGGCAAACCCTGCCAGTCCTGCTGACGCGTCAGCACGGCGCGATGGATGGGCATGAACGGCACCCCCATTTTCCTGCCGAACTTTTGAGCCAGCAACTCGGCGATCCGGCCCTTGGGAGGCGGCATCAGAACGCCCTCGGGCGAGTCCGGGGTGTTCTCCATGCCGGAGTTTGTACCGAACACGCCGATGAGCTGCTCGACCCTGGTGTAGTACGGATCCACATCCTCGTATGCGATGGGCCAGTCGAATCCCAGTCCGTCCCTGGAACGCGGCTTAAAATCGTAGGGACCGTTGCGCAGGGAAATGCGCCCCCAGTGGTTTGTGCGCCCCCCGAGCATCCGAGGCCGCCACCAGTGGAACTGCTCCTCCCTTTTGTCCGAGGCCTGCGTGTAAGGCTCACCCGGAACCTCCCAGCCGCCATCAATGGTGGAGTCGTAAAATCCGAAGGGCTTCTCCGGCGTGGTGAGGCCCCGCAGTGGCGCCTGATCCGGACGCTGAAACATCGGCGTCTCGCGGGCAGGCTCGTAGTTGCGCCCCGCCTCCAACATCACGCACTTCATGCCGGCGAGAGTAAGGGTGTAGGCCGCCTGGCCGCCGCCGGCGCCGGAGCCCACGATGATCACGTCGTAGGCCGGTTGCGTTTTCGAAGGGGTGATGATTGCCATACAAATGATTATGAATCTGCCTTTGTCACTTTTTAAACGCTCTTCGAACGCCTCATTCCTCCCTGACGATCCACCGCTCGAGACGCTCCTCGATATGCGGCGCCCAGGCCACTCGATACTGCTCCGCCGGATGCACGCGCACCCTGCGGCCGTCCTTGTGCTCGAACTGGAGCACCACCCCACGCATCCCGGGACTCGACACCAGCGTTTCGCGAATCGACATCAAGTCCGCGTCCGAGGTCCCCGGCCAGGGCATCTTCAAATAAACGGGACGCACGGCCTCGGCCGGGCGCTTCAAGGGCTTGACCTCAGTGGCCGTCACCCGGAGCCCGCCGTCCTCTCGCACCTCGACCCGCACCTGCATGGCAACAATCTTGCCCGTCTCGATGAAAGCAGCACCGCTCGCGTACGCCTCGCCGAAAATGGAGACCTCAAGGGACTCGCTCAAGTCTTCCAAAAACGTGATCGCGAAGGGCTTGTTTCCCTTTTTCGAAAACCGCTTTTCGACCGTACCGAACGCCCCCGCCACCTGGACCACCACGCTTCTCTGTCCGATCTCCACCTGCTCCGCAAGGTTCGCCAGGGGGACGTATTTTCCAGATTCAAAAAGGGACCGGTACCGGTCCAGCGGATGTCCTGTGACGTAAAATCCGAGCAGTTCCTTTTCGGCAGCGAGCTTCTCCTCGGGGCTCCAGGGGTCGATGACTTTTGCCGACCGCTTCTTCGGCTTGGGAGCAGGCGTGCTGATGGCGTCAAACAAGGAGACCTGCCCCGCGGCACGGTCCCTTCCGATGCTCGCCGCGGCCGCCATCGCGAGTTCGATTCCATCGAACAATTCCGCGCGCTCCACGCCCGTCCAATCGAAGGCGCCGCAGCGCACGAGGCTTTCCACCGACTTCTTGTTCACTCGCTTGGTGTCGACCCTCGCGCAAAAATCCTCTAGCGAAGCAAACACGCCGTTCGCCTCGCGTTCCTCCAGCGCGGCCTCCATGGCGGCCTCCCCGACGTTCTTGATGGCGGCGAGCCCGTACCGGATTCCGGGCTTGCCGTCGTCCGCCTCGGGCAGGAAGGAGAGTCCGCTGCGGTTGATGTCGGGCGGCAGGATCTGGAGCCCCATGCGCTGGCATTCCGCCACAAAGATCGTGAGCTTGTCGGTCTTTCCCACTTCGTTGCCCATGACGCCCGCCATGAACTCCACGGGATAGTTGGCCTTCAAAAACGCGGTCTGATAACTGACCCACGCGTAAGCCGCGGAGTGGGAGCGGTTGAACCCGTAACCCGCGAACTTCTCCAGCAAGTCGAAGATGTCGTTTGCCTGGCGCTCCTCGATCCCGTTGATCGCAAGGCATCCGTCCCGGAACTTTTCGCGTTCCTTGGCCATCTTCTCCTTGTCCTTCTTTCCCATCGCGCGCCGCAGCAAATCGGCGCCCCCAAGCGTATATCCGGCCAGCACCTGGGCGGCCTGCATGACCTGCTCCTGGTACACAAAGATTCCGTAGGTTTCCGCAGTGACCTTTTCGAGCAGCGGGTGGGAGTATTTGATTTTCTCCTCCCCCTTCTTGCGCTTGATGTAGTCGTCGATGAGATCCATCGGACCCGGACGGTAAAGGGCCAGGATCGCGTTGATATCCTCGATGTCCTTGATGTCGAAACGGCGGCACGTCTTGATCATGCCTCCGGATTCCAACTGGAACACAGCGACCGATTCTCCACGGTTGAGCAGGTCGAAGGTGGGTTGGTCCGTGAGCGGAATCTTATCGATGTCAAAGTCCGGCACCCGGCGCCGGATGAGCTGCACTGCGTCGTGAATGACGGTGAGCGTCTTGAGCCCCAGGAAGTCCATCTTGAGCATGCCAAGGTCCCCGAGCGGGGACATCGAGTATTGGCTGACGATGGAACCGTCGTTGGCGCGCGTGAGCGGGATGTACTCGGAGAGATCGCGGTCGCTGATCACGACGCCGGCGGCGTGCACACCGACCCCGCGCGTGAGCCCCTCGAGGGTGCAGGCGTAATCCCAAAGCTGCCGTGTGGCGTCCTCGTTCTCGACGGCGGCCCGGAGCTCGGGATTTTTGTCGATCGCGCCGTCGGTGTGGTCGATCTGGCCGGTTTCCTTGTTCTTCTTGTCGACGCCGGCCAGAGTGATGCCGAGTTCGTTCGGAATCATTTTCGACACCCGGTCGGCGTCGCCGTAGCTCCAGCCGAGCACGCGCCCGACGTCGCGCACGACGGACTTCGCCCCCATGGTGCCGAAGGTGGCGATCTGCGCGACGGCGCGCTCGCCGTATTTGACGCGAACGTAGTCGATGACCTCGCCGCGGCGGCTCTGGCAGAAGTCCACGTCGATGTCGGGGGGGCTGACGCGCTCGGGGTTCAAGAACCGCTCGAAGAGCAGCTTGAACTTTATCGGGTCGATGTCGGTGATCCCCATGAGGTAGGCGACCATGGAACCGGCCGCCGAACCGCGCCCCGGACCGACGGGGATGCCGCGGCTCTTGGCCCAGTTGATGAAGTCCCAGACGATGAGAAAGTAATTCACGAACCCCTGCTTTTCCAGAAGGCCCAGCTCGCGCTCGAGACGCTCCTGGATGAGCGCTGACTCGGCCTCGGCACCGTAGCGGCCGGCGAGTCCCTGCTGGCAGATCTGGCGCAGATACTGGTTTTGATCCATGCCCGCCGGGGGCTCGTAGGCGGGATACTTGGGGACGCCGAACTCGATCTTGAGATTGCAGCGGTCGGCGATCTCGAGCGTGTTTCGAACCGACTCGGGATGCTCGCGGAAAAGCTCGGACATCTCCTGCGGACTCTTGAAAAAGAGTTCGGGCACGTAGCGCATCCGCTTTTCGTCGGCGACGTTGCACCCCGTGCCGATGCAGATCATGACGTCGTGGGCTTCGTGATGCGAGCGGTCTAGGAAATGCACGTCGTTCGCGGCAACCATCCCGACTCCGAGGTCGCGCGCCATTTTTGGAAGCAGCCGGTTGCAGCGGATTTGCTGCTCGATGCCGTGATCGTGCAGCTCCATGAAGAAGTTTTCTTTTCCGAAGATGTCCCGGTACTGGGCGGCAAGTTCCCACGCGCGCGGCTCATTATCGGCGAGAATGGCGGAGTTCACCTCCCCTTTCAGACAGCCGCTGAGGGCAATGAGCCCCTGGCCGTACTGCGAGAGCAGTTCCTTGTCTACCTGGGGCTTGTAGTACATCCCGTCGAGGTGGGCGATGGAGACAAGCTTCACGAGGTTTGCGTAGCCGGTCGCGTCCTTTGCCAGCAGGGTGAGGTGGAAGGCCGTGTCCCTGCCGCTGGAGGACTTGCGGTCCTTGTGCGAGCCGGGGGCGACGTACGCCTCCACGCCGATGATGGGCTTGACCCCCGCTTTCTCCGCTTCCTGGTAAAACTCAATGGCTCCAAACAGGTTTCCATGATCCGTGAGGGCGATCGCGGGCATGCCGAACTCCTTCACCTTCTTCATGAGGGCAGGGATCCGGACGGCGCCGTCCAAAAGGGAGTACTCGGTGTGAACGTGAAGGTGGACGAACGGATCAGGCATGGGTGGTTTGGAAGCCTACACCGGGGTCACGGCGAGGGCAAAGCAGAGGATCTTGGGAACTTATTCTCGCCGCAAAATCTCACCCGGTGAACCCCTCAGGCTCAGCCCGAGGGCGACGCGGACGGCAAAGAGTGAAACGGCCCCGAGGACGGCGAGCGCGGCCAGCAGAGGGCCGTAGGAGACCTCGGCCCCGCGGATCCATTGTCCCGGTACGGTGACCAACCAGGCGCAAACCCCGCCGATGACAAGCCCTGCAACGGTGAGCATCGCCAGTTCCCGCAGCATGAGCCCCATCACCTGCGACTTCAACCAGCCGCCCACCTCCAGCAAGGCCAGCTCGGCGCGCCTCTCGACCACATTCCGGGAGGCGACCACGCCCACACCCACCGCGCCGAGCAGCACGCCAAGACCTCCAAGCACCTGGAAAATCGCGAGGTAGGTATTCGACACTGCCTCAAGTTCCGCAAGACGCTCCGCGGCCGGGCGCAGCTCCAACCCCCTGTCCTGGAGGGCCCGGGACCAGGAGGAACGCACCGGATCGATCTTGTCGGGCGCCACGTCCATCAACAGCATCCGGTATCCGCCGGCGTCCGGGAAGGCGCGCACGAAGCTCGACTCGTCGATTAGAAGCGCACCCTGCAGGATAGACCCCCCGAGCGTGCCCACCACCTTGACGCGCACCTGGCCGCCTTTTCCATCGGGAAGAGGAATTTCGTCGCCGATTTCTTTCTGCAACGCCCACTGCAAGGTGTCCTCGTCCACCACGGCGGGGAGGATGTCGGCGCCTTGCGGCTCCGCGCGGAGCATGGCCCAAGAGGCGTTCTTTCCGACGAAACGGAAGGCGCCGAGTTTTTCGAGTTCCGCCGAAGGCACACCCACGAGCTTTGGGCGCACCGCGCGGTTCAAATTCAAGCAGCTGGCGTCCTCCCCCTCCCGGACGCGCAGGGCCACGACATGGGCAGGAGAATCGACGGGCAGTCCGAGCGCGTCCTTTACGGTCGCAATGTTAAGGTCCTCGTAGACGGGAGCGGCGAGTTCGCCGATGAGGGCAAAGCCGCCTGTGCCGGAGTGCCTTGCGCCCGGTCCCGCAGGAGGCTCCTTGCGGAAGACCTGGACGGAGAGCACAAGGAAGGCGCCCGAGGCGAGCACTGCCACAACCGCCAGGGAACGGCCCGGACGGCGGCCGACGTTTCTACGGGAAAGATCGCCGATAGAGGCGAGGAGCCCGGAAGAAAGGCGGCGCAACCCGACGCGGCAGACCAGCAGCAGGGCAACCAACAGCATAGCCCCTCCGCCAAAAAACACGCCGGGGTTTACCTCGCGCTTGAGGACGCAGTTTAGAATCAACCCGGAGCCCGCCGCCAGAAAAGCGAGCGACAGAAGGAGCATCCACTTGGGCCCGGAGAAAACGCGGACTCCGTCCTCCGCGGGACGCTCTCCCGCGAGCAGTTCGCGGACAGGCCTTTTCCACGAATGACGGATCGCCCACCCCATGGCGAACAGTGCCATGGCAGCGGAGCCCAGAACTCCCACACCCAGCGAGGACGGAGCCCCGTAAAAATTCAAGCTCGCCCCGCCGGTGGCGCCGCTCCAAACCCCCATCAAGGCGGCGAGCACCCCGCGCGTGTACGCGACTCCAAGCCCTGCCCCGAACACGGCGCCGAGAAGCGCCACCCCAGATCCCTCCAACAAAAACAACGCGCGCACCCAGAATCTCGACCAGCCCATGGCCAGCAGCGAACCGGCCTCGCGGATGCGCGTTTCCACCATCAGGCCAAACAGCAGCCCGATCAGTGCCAGCGCGGCGGCGACCAAAAAGATGCTGAACCCGAAAAACAGCCCCGCAAAATCCACCGGTGCTGCCGTGGCCGCCTCGGCGAGTTGCTTCAAAGCCACCATCTGCACACCAGAAACGTCCGGACTCAGCGTGGCCGGCAGCGCCGCCATCCGCTCTGCACCTTCCGCCCCGCCGCGGTAGCGCACCGAGGTCGCGGCGCCCCACCTGTTGGCCCACATTTCCCGCGCCGTTTGGAGCGAGACAAACGCCTTGGGAGCTCCCTTGTGCTCCTTCCAATAGGCCTCGTCCTTGTCCCTGATCTTGGTCGTGTCGAGAGCGAACCCCGGCTTCCACTCGCGGCAGTTGCCGGCGTCGGCAAGTCCCGGAAAATCGGGCATCCACGAACCGTCCCAGCCGTTAGCGCCCAGGGGCTCCACCGCCCGGATGCGAAACTTGCGGGTGCGTTCTTCGAACTGCCGCTTGGCGTTCATCACAAGATAGGCGATTTCCAGCTCCCCGCCCGCCTCGACCCCGAGGTCCTCCGCCAACCAGTCACTCACAACCATCTCGTCCGAGGCAAGATCCGCCGGCAAAAAGGAGAGCGTCCCGGGAGTGGCGGCCGACACCATCGAGTAAGGTGTGGACTTCTCGCCGCTCCTGAGAGCATTCACAAAGTAGGTGAGCGAAGGATCTCCCGCCGGGATGGCCTTGACCAGGGAATCGTTGAGGAAAACCTTGGAAGAACGCACCTCAAACCCCGCGTCGGAGGACAACGGCCGGACTTCGAGGGAGGCGTCCTCCTGAGTCCAGCGGGCAGCGGCCGCGGACGCGAGTTTTTCGGGTTGCTCGGCCGAGAGGATGACGTTGGCCTTGCCCGCTACGTCCAAGCGCTGCTGCAGCTGTTCCAGGGGAAGAAACACGGAGGCCGCCGGGACCTGGCTGGCGTGCATGGCAAAGCGGCCGAACCTCGAATCGTCGGCCACCAAAACGATGCGGGCGCGGAGAGCCTCAATGGAGTCCTCCTCGCCGGAAAGCGGGGCGTCCTTTGAAAAAGACGAGGGCTTTTCAACACGCACCACCAGATTGTCGCCCGCGGCCAGGCCGAGGCGGGTGGCGAGGGCGGCGCTGACCACGCAATCGCCGGGCTGCAGTTCGCGGCGGTCAGAGGTAGGGGCGAGCGCCCAAAAACGAGAATCGACGCCGAGGATCTGCACCTGGTTCAGACGGGCCGAGCCGTCGGCCTTGGTCGCGCTACCCCGGAGGAGGAGGACCGGGGCGGCCTCGCTCGAAACCTCACCGGCAAGGGCGCTTCGGAAAAAGTGCTCCCCGCCGACGAGGGCCGAGTTGACCCGGCCGACGCGCGCGGCCGCCTGCTCCTGGAGGGTTCCGCGCAGGGAATCGCCGATGAGCAGGGATCCTGTGAGGACCATGGAACAAAGGGCGGCGCCGAGGGCTGCGCCAAGATGGGCGCGCCACTGGTAACGGATGCCGCTCCAAGCGAGGCTGAAAATCGTCATGACACCTTAAGAAGCTTTCCATCCACCAGTTCCCAGACGCTTTGCATGCGGTCGGCGAGTTCACGCGAGTGAGTAACGACCAGGAGGGCGACCTTGCGGGTGCGGTTTAAATCCAAAAGGATGCCGGTGAGCTGGGTGGCGGTGGCTCTGTCGAGGGCGCCGGTGGGTTCGTCGGCGAGCAGGAGCCGGGGCGAGCCGGCGAGGGCCCGGGCGACGGCAACCCTCTGGCGTTCGCCGCCGGAGAGTTCCGAGGGGCGGTGGTCGAGCCGGTGCGCAAGGCCGAGCGCGTCCAGAAGCTCCCTGGCGTTGGCTTCGCCGTTGATGCGGGCCTGCCGGCGGTCGGCCAGTGAGGGGGCGATCACGTTTTCAAGCACCGAACACTGGGGGAGCAGGTGATGTCCCTGAAAAACGATCCCGACGGAGCGCCTGCGGAAATCCACCATTTCGGCCCCCTTTAACTCGGAGGGAACAAGGCCGTTGACTCGGACAATTCCCGAGTCCGCATAATCCAAGGCACCCAAAATATTCAAAAAGGTGCTCTTACCGGCGCCGGAAGGGCCGACGATGGCGGCGGTTTCGCCTGCTTCCATCGTGAAGTCGAGGTCCTTGAGGATTTCCACGGGTTTGCCCCCGCCGGGGGCGGCGAGGGATTTGTTCAGGTGTTGGACTTCGACAAGCATAGGACAGGGAAGGAGCAGTGAGTCCTTATCTTTAGACAAGGGTGGGCCTGATGTCACCCGCCGTTACGCCATCACGCGCGGATTAGGGCAAACGACTAGGGCTGCGGGTGGAACCCCGGCGGAGGGACCCCGCCAACACCCCAATTGTGTATAAAAAACAAACACTTTTGCAAGGAATTGAAACGCAATTTTATCCAGTTAAACCCATCGCTCAGAGTAAAATAGCCATGGCATTGCTGATGCTAAATGGGATTCAACCCTAAATTCCCATGCTGTACACATTCGAATCACACTCTGAACTTCTGAGCTCCCTCCAGCAAAGCACCGACGAGACCCTGATGGACGCCGTCCGCATGGAGTCCAAGGAGGCGCTGGGCGAACTCTACCGCCGGCACCACCTCACCCTGCGGGCCGTGATCTCGAGGGTGCTCCACAACGAGCAGTCTATCGAGGACCTGCTGCAGGAGGTGTTCATGGAGATCTGGCGCCTGGCCGCGCGCTACTCCTCGGAAAAGGGCAAGGCCCTCGGGTGGATGATCACCCTCTCCCGCCGGCGGGCCATTGACCGCCTGCGCCGGGAACAGGCCTACAGCCGCGTGGAGGAGCGCTACCAGAAGGAGGCCGAGCAGCAGCCCGAGTCCTGGGGCTTGGGAAACAGCTGCGAGGATGTGGAGACGGCGGACATGCGGCGGGTGTTGGGCGAGATCATCGCCGGCCTGCCTGAGGCGCAGCGGGATGCAGTCGAGTTTGCATTTTACAAAGGCATGAGCCAGAGGGAGATTTCAACCCATACTGGGATTCCGCTGGGCACCATCAAGACCCGTCTGGAGCTGGGGGTGAGGAAAATCGCCTGCAAGCTCAAGGAGCTCTCCGGCGACTCCATCCCCTTCTCGCTAGCCGCCTGATTCGACGCGGGAAGAGCATCCATTTCAAGGGGCGTTCCTCCATCCGGAGGGACGCCCCTTTTGCATTCTAAAAAAACCGTCTCCGGAGCCACATTTTTCCCTCCCGGCCGCCCCCCTGCGGCGATGCTCCCTTATGAGGCCCCCGTCCAGCGGACGGCGGCCTGTGGCGGCTACCAGCGGTTTTTCATGAACTTTTCCTCCTTAACCAACCAAATCCCGACTTCCCACCACACCTCTTCCAACGCCCTGCGTGGCACACAAATTAAAAATCTCAAGCTGAGACTTTTACGCGATAACGACAAAATTCGAAACTGGGCCGCCCTGGAGGACCGACGGCTCTGCCTGCTGTGCGGCGGCGAGTTCAGCGGGTCCGAAGTCCTGATCAGCGTGCGCAATGGAAAGCCGGCGTTCCAGTGTCCGGAAAAAGGGTGTCAGGGGAACCTGGGGCACTTCGTACACCCGGGAAACCCGCTGCTGAATGAAGCAGCTTGGGAAGACTGGATGCGGATCGAACAGGAGGAGGAACCCGAGGAACCGGAATGCGCCATTGGCTGAGATGAGCCGTTTTCCGGCGAGGGGACGGGCCCGGTGCGTGCGCCATGTCTTGCAGGCGCCCCGGGTATACGGTATGCACACGGCATGAGCGGCCACCCTTTTTCCCTCGCCATCATCACCGACGAAGTCTCCCAAGAACTCGATGCCGTCATCGCCTTCGCTAAAGAATTTCACCTGGATGGTATTGAGCTCCGCAGCCTCTTCGGCCGCGCATTCAAGGATCTCACCCCCGAAGACATCTCCCTGGTAGCCAAAGCCGCCGCGGACGCCGGCCTCACCGTGTGCGGCTGCGCAAGTCCCGTGTTCAAATGCGACCTCGACAGCGCCGCCGACATCGCCATCCATCAGGACCTCTTCAAGCGCTCCGTGGACAAGGCCCTCGCGCTAAAGTCCCCCATGGTGCGGATTTTCACTTTCCTGCGCAGGGAGGCCTTCACCAAGCGAGACCACCTGCTCAGGGCCGCGGATGAAATCGCCAAGCTCCTGCCCTACGCCGAACAGGCCGGGGTGAAAATCGGAGTGGAAAACGAGGCGAGCTGCCTCGCGGGGACGGGACAAGAAACCCGGACCGTGATGGAGCACCTCCCACAGCATTCGTCACTGGGCGTTGTCTGGGATCCGTGCAACGTTCTATATGTCGAAGGACAGAGCGACCCCGTGCACTCCGATTTTGAGGCCATCCGCCCCTGGCTGGCGCATGTCCACGTCAAGGACGCGAGCCGTGAAGGCGAACGGCCCGCACAAACCTGCATCGAACTCGGCACCGGAGAAATCGACTTTCCCTCGCAGATGGTGCTGCTCAAAAAAACAGGCTACCAGGGCTGGATTTCGCTCGAAACCCACTGGCGCACCGTCGCGCTGGATGCCGAGACCCAGCATCTCCCGGCCGGCTACGGGTTCTCCGCCAACGCAGAACCCGCCAGCCGCATCTGCATGGCCCACCTCCAATCCATGGTGGCAGACCTGAACTAGGCCGGAATGAGCGCGTTTTCCGGCCGTCTCGCGGCCCGCAATTACAAAAGCGGGAAGACGTACTCCTTCGTTTTCAAAGACGGAGAACTGCTGGAAGAGTTGCCCTCCAAGGAGGATACGGAGCTGGTTTTCGGCCCCGGCTTTTGCGACATCCAGTGCAACGGATTTGCCGGAGTCGACTTCAACGCTCCCGATGTCACCGCGGCCGACTGCGCGCTGGCACTCGGCCGCCTGAAGGAAACCGGCTGCACAGCCGTTCTTCCAACGCTCATCACCGCCGGGGACTCCTCGCTCATCCATAGCTTTGAACAACTTAGCCGCCTGCCCTCGCGTTTAAGCGACGGCACCTCCATCCCGGGCTTCCACCTCGAAGGCCCGTTCATCAGCCCGGTGGACGGCGCACGGGGAGCGCACCCGTTCGCGGCCGTTTGCAATCCGGACCCGGCATTGTGGCGCCGCCTCCAGAATGCGGCCTCGGGCAAGATCCGGATGCTCACGCTGGCTCCCGAGACGCAGGGCGCTATGGGTTTCATTTCGCAGCTTCGCAAAGAGAACGTGATCCCCGCCCTCGGCCACTGCATGGCCACCGCCGAGGAGATCTCAGCCGCGGCGGGCGCCGGCGCCCTCCTATCCACGCACCTTGGCAACGGGTGCCCGGCGCTCATGGACCGCCACCGCAACCCCGTTCTGGCCCAACTCGCCGAGGATCGGCTCGGGGCGTCCTACATCCCGGATGGAATCCATCTCCCCCCGGCGGCGTTCCAGTCCTTTTGGCGGGCCAAGCACGGCAGCCCACGCATTCTCACAACGGACTGCATGTCCGCCGCCTGGGCGCCCCCCGGCCGCTACACCATCGGGAGCATCACCACCGAGGTGGGCGCCGACGGCGTGGTGCGCCTTCCGGGAACGACGGCCTTCGCCGGATCCGCGCTGACGATGAACCGGGCGGTGCCTCTGGCCGCCCATCTGGCCCGCATTCCCCTCTCCGAAGCGTGGGACGCCGCGTCCATCGTCCCCCAGAGGTTTCTGGAAACACATTGCGGGACTAAAATCACCCTCGCGACAGTGTTCGCAACCGTGCACCCCGACCGCCTCGAGATCGCAGGCGTCCTGCACGGCAAGAGCCTCTGGAGCCCGATTCACTGAGGAACCGGGAGAGGACACGGGGCGGACACCCTCCCTCCCCGTCGCAGCCAAAGGCACTCCGCTTCCAGCCCGGTTCTACCCCGCTTGGTCGGCCGTAATCGCCACCACCACGGGCGCCACCTTGTGGTCCGTGCTTTCCAGCTTCAGGCTGCGGATGACACCCTTCTTTTTTAAATCCAGCGTGATCAAACGCAGCTGCCCCCTTGTGACAAGCCCCTGCGTCTGACGGGACCCAGGCACCTGGGCCACACCGTTGAAATCAGCGATGTGCTCCCCGTCCCGCAGCACGAACTCCTCGCTCTCACCGGACTCAAAAAGCACCAGGACCTTCATCACGGGCGCTTTCTCGCGGCCGCCGCCCCAACTGCCCACCCCGCCGAGAAGGTGAAGCTTCGTCGCCTCGCAGTGCACCGGCACCTCGACAGACTGCGGATACCCCTTCGAAGTCGCAGTGGGCTTTGCGCCCCCCTTCAAAACCACGACGTTCGCACCGGTCCGGGACTTCGCCGGGTCCACGATGACGAAGGGCAGCTCCAGGGCCGTTACGGAACCGAACTTCACAAACTGGAGGGTGTCGCCCTTTTTGGAAGCGTCTTCAAAAATGCCGTTCCGGGTGTCGGCGGTGAAGGCTCCCGCCAAATTGATGAAGCGGAAACGGCCCCCAGTTGAATTCAAGTAGGCCATCAGGTCGCGCAGGCCCTCGGCGCCCAGGGCTTCAAAACCCTCGGGCATGAGGGAACGCTTCGTGTTTTCACGGGAGGCGATCTGGTCCTTGGAAATCTCCACGACGCCGGCCGGACTCCGCAGCAGGATAGAGGCCGAGTTTTCCTGTGCGATCACTCCAGCGAGGGTTTCCCCGTTCTTTTTGACGATGTTCCAGGTGTAGAAACTCGGATCTACTTCGCGGTTTGGATCCACCACAGCCACGAGCAGGTCCGCCGCGCTGTGCGCCCCCATCCCGTCGAGGGCAGGTCCGACTTCGCCGCCCGCTCCTCCAAGCTTGTGACACACCGTGCAGGCGCTCGCAAACAACGCCCTGCCCTTCTCCACGTCGCCGCCCGGCTTCTCGACCGCGGGGGTCAGTTCGGCGAGCAGTTTGTTCTTTTCCAGACGAGCAGGCCGCCCAAGTTCGTCCAGTAAACGGCTGGCGAACGCGGCAGTCACCTTGTTGGGATGGGTACGCAAACGCGCCTGATTCGCCGGCCCGATTTTGTCCACCGTCAGCGAACCGTCTTTGAGAGCCGCCAGCAAGATCTGGGTCCACTCGGGGCGCCGCACCAACTGATTGAAGGCAACCTCCTTCAGCGATGGTGAAAATCCGCCGTAATGGCGCAACACCAGATGGGCGCACTCGAGATGACTGGCGTCCCCGAGCGTTTCCAAAAGACGCGTCTTGAAGCCCTCTGATGCGGAACTCGCCAGCATCTCGCCAAATGCCTGAAGCACGTCGGGACGCGACGAGAAAGCGGCAAGCAGGTTCGCGGCGGCAGTCAGGCTTTCTGCCTCGGGCGTCGCGGTGTTTTTCAACTTTTCCTGAAGCAGGGCAACCTGCGCCTCGAGCTCCTTTTTTAGGACGCCCTGAACGTCCCATCGTGACACCAATGGCAGCGCCGGACCGGCCGACGAGGCCTCGGTGATCAACGTCCGCAATGCCGCCAGAGTGGGACCATCCAGCGACGGTGCGTTCGCGTCCACCCTCGCGATGGCTTCGAGAATGATGTTCGTCTCCACCTGCCGCGTCTGGGGAGCGGCGGCGCAGGCCTGGACCAGCGCTGGACCGACATGCTCGAAATCAGACTTCAGGACCCCTGGCAGCAGCGCCGCAACCAATTCGCGCCCGCCCTCGGGGGCCGAAGCGGAAAGCGCGTCCTTGAGGTACGCCACCGCGTTCCCAGAGGCGGCCGCCACCAGCGCGGACTTGGTCCACGCGTCGCTGGCCGCGGCAAACTTCCGCACCAGCGCCGCGCGGTTTTCGGCGTTCGCCGGGAGGGCCGCCGCCTGTTCATAGGCCTGCACCGCGGCGCTCCCCGTGGCGGGCAGCGGAGGCACCGCGTCCTTGTCCCCTCCTTCCTTGAGCAAACGGGCCGCCGTAAAACGCACGTGGGCGTTCGGGTGAAACTTGAGGGTGTCGACCAGCACCGTGCGGTCGGCCTTGGAGAGGTCCGGCACCTCGAGCTTGACGGCCTCCTTGTGCTGCAGCTTCCAGACCCGTGCGAAGTAGTGATCCCGGTCGGGACGCACCGCGGCGTTGGCGGGACCGTGCTGTGGGCCCCGGGTGTCGTTGTGGATGACCGCCTGGTTGTAGAAATCCACGACGTAGAGGGCGCCGTCTGGGCCCACCCGCGTCTCGATCGGGCGGAACCACAGGTCGCGACTCCGGATGAACTCGGTCTGCTCGCGACCCGTCTGTTTCTGGGCCTTATAAGAAACCCCGTCACGCGACACAAAGAAGTGACTGACGATGTTGATGGTCGGCTCCGTGGTGAAATAGCTGTAGTTCCAGCGGGCGGGCCAAGCGCCCCCCTCGTAGATGGCGCAACCAGCGGCGGCGGTGTAGTAGCCGACCTGGTCGATCTGCACGTAGGCCTGCTCCTTCCACTTCATCAGGGGGAAGGTCGGCTGCCCCTTCACAAGCACATTGTAGCTGTTGGTTCCGGGAAGCTTGCCCTTGGCAAGAATGTGCTCCGGCAGGGCGACGTGCATCAGCACCTCGCCGCAGGTGGGCTGGGTGAAAAAGCACTGCCCGTCCCAAGTCATGTTGAGCCCCCAGGTGTTGCTACCCTTGGAGGAATACTGTTCAAAGGCGCTGCCGTCCGGCTTGAAGCGGACGACCCCGGCGCTGTAGCCGCCGAAGTCCCGGCTTCCATCTCCGTTGGTGACCTTCGGGCTCGTGCTGTAGCCGTTGGTGGCGTAGATCCAGCCGTCGTTGCCCCACCTCAGGTTGTTGATGACGGCGTGGGTGTCTGCCGTCCCGAGCCCGGTGTACAGCTTGGTGCGTTTGTCACAGACGCCCGTGCCCTTTGTGTCCTCGAGCAGCCAGATGTCCGGCGCCGAGCCCGCGATCACTCCGTTTTTGTGAAACACGAAGCTCGTCACCAACTCGAGCTTGTCCGCGAATACGTGCTTCTTGTCCATCACACCGTCGCCGTCCGTGTCCTCAAGCCAGCTGATGCGATCCTGGGGCTCCCGCTCGAAGCGCCCCGGCACCAGCGAACCGGCGTCTTTCCACGGATCCGTGTTCTGCTGCCTCAGGCCGTTGGGATACTCGGGGGTTTCACAGACCCACATGCGCCCCTTGGCGTCCCAATCGACGTTCATCACCTTGTTCACCAGCGGCTCGGAGGCCACCAGCGAGAGGTTGAACTCCGGGTGCACCTCGAGTTTTTCCGCCGCCTCTGAAGGCCGGACCGGACCGCCCTCCACGTAGCGCAAGTTGTCCCCGAGCTCCTGCGAGCGGCAGAGTTCGTCCACGTTGGAGCGTTTTCCCGCCCAGGCAATCCCGCGTAAGAGCAGCGCCCGAAAGTTAGGACGGGCGAAGTTGATGTAATTGTGGCCTGGGATGCACACGAACGCCCGGTACTGGTCCTTTTCGTAGGTCCAGACTTGGGGCTGGATATCGTAAACTGAAACCTTCTTGCCACCCTCGGTGAGTTCTTCCGCGCGCTTTTGGGCCCCGTCATTCCGGCCCGCGGGCTTTGGGGTGTAGGCCCCGGCGAGCACGCGCACCCCGGGGGACATGTCCATGTCGTAGTAAATTTCGTCGTCCATCTCGAAGTTCGAGCAGTCCTTCGTGATGGGGTTTTCGCGGTCGGTAAAATAGAGGTTCATCGGGCCCTCCTTCCAGCGAGTGACCGGACGGAGCCACGCCCCCCCGATGAGTTCCTTGTAAAAGGCCGTCCGCTCCGGAGTGCCAGCCACGCAGCCGGCGTGGATCACCACAACCCCGCCCCCGCGCTGGGTGAAGGCGGTGATGCGCTCCTTTTCCTCGGGGGAAAAATCACCACCGCCGTCCCGGTGGATCACGAGGACATCGGTCTTATCCAGCTCCTCCTTGGTGGGAAACACCTCCGAGCCCGTCGCCACCGCCCCGCGCTCCTTCAGGAGAGGCACCCAGTCGCGCAGGTACGACGGGTGGTCGTGCGCGCCGGGTCCGTGCGTTTTGGGGCCGGACCGGATGAAGATGCGAAGCGGCGCGGCGGAGGCGCTCACGCACAGGCTCAGGCAGCACAGCACAAGGAGGAAGGGGCGCAACATGGTTTTGAGGGAAATAGGAGGGCTGGGGGGAATGACGAGGGAAAAGGGAAGAACAACGAGAGCCGCACTCGGGGGCGCGGGCCTCAGGCGGGAAAACGCTCTAGGCTGGGCAGCCCTCGCGTCATTCGTCCGCGGAAAGCAGCCTCTCACCGTGATACTACCCCAAGCAAGGCGCGGACCAAGAGGACGATGCCCCAGCAAAAACCACCACCGGATATTGCATTCGGTCGTTTTCAGAGAATCCGCTCCGCGAGGATTTGCATTGTCCCGAGGGGCCGGTGGTTTTAGGACAAGCCCATGTCCACCACCCAGACGCCACTCCACCGCCGTTCCTTCCTCAAAACCATCCTTGCCGCCGGCGCCGCCCCGCTGCTGCTGCCCTCCCGGATTTGGGCCGCAAAAGTCGGTCCGAACGACACCATCCGCATGGGGATCATCGGATGCGGCACCCAGTCCCGCGGCCTGATGGGCGGGTTCCTCAAGCAGCCCAACACCCGCGTCGTCGCGGTGTGCGACGTCGACCAGACCCGGAGAGACGCCCACAAACAGACCGTCGAGGAGTTCTACTCCAAGGCCGCTGGCTCCGAGTTCAAGGGCTGCACCGTCCACAACGACTTCCGCGAACTCCTCGCACGCCGGGACATCGACGCGGTGGTCATTGCCACGCCGGACCACTGGCACGCGATCATCGCCGTGGCCGCCGCCGCCGCAGGGAAGGACATTTACTGTGAAAAACCGCTGACCAACACCGTATTCGAGGCGACCTCCCTCGTGGCCGCCATTCAAAAACACGGCCGCGTTTTCCAGACAGGTTCCATGCAGCGCTCCTCCCGCGAGTTCAGGGTCGCCTGCGAGCTCGTGCGGAACGGAGTCATTGGAAAAATTTCGCGGGTCGAGGCTGGCTTCGGCGGCCCGGGCAAACCCTGCGACCTGCCGGCGGAGATGGCGGAACCCGGCCTCGACTGGAACATGTGGCTCGGGCCGGCGCCTGTGCGCGACTACAACTCCATTCTCAGCCCGCGAGGCATCCACAAACACTTCCCCATGTGGCGCCAGTACCGGGAATACGGCGGCGGCATGGTCACCGACTGGGGCGCCCACCACCTGGACATCACCCACTGGGGTCTGGACATGGACCGCAGCGGCCCCTCCGAAATCCTCCCGCCCGCCGACTGGTCGAGCGCGGTGTCCGGAGCGCGCCTGATTTATCCCAGCGGCGTCGAAGTCACCCACGTGGTGAACAACGGAGTCACCTTCTTTGGAGCCGACGGGGAAATCTATGTCAACCGCGGCAAGATCAAGGTCTCACTGCGTGGCGAAACCAAGGCCTCCTTCATGGCCAAGGAAGACCAGCCGGCCCTCGCTGACCAGCTCGACAAGCTCGAGAAGGATTTGCTCGCAGACGCGAAAGTGCGCCTCTACTCCAGCACCGACCACAAGTCGGACTTCCTCGCCTCCATGGTCTCCCGCAAACAACCGATTGCCGACGTCGAAACCGGCGCTCGCACCGTCATCGGCTGCCACTTGCTCGGGTTCGCCTACTACCACGGCAAACACCTCAAGTGGAACCCGGCCGCAAACGCCTTCCGCGACGGGACCGGCGAAGACCGCTGGCTGCGTCCTGAAATCCGGGGCGACTGGAAACTCGCGTAACCCGGAACAGGCGCCTTCCCGCGCCTGACCCGCAGGAAGCCAGCAGGCTCCCATGACCGACCATCCGCTTCTTGCCGCCAGCGACCTTCCCGGCCGCTGGCGGGAAGCCGATGCCTTCTGTATTCTGGATACCGACTTTGCGTCGGGCGCCCTCTTTCTGTCGATCTGCTCGCGCTGGCTCCAGTCGCGCGGCGCATGCAGGCGTCTGGATTACATCGCCGTTTGCGACCCCCAGACGCCGCCGGACCCTTCCGGGGCGTTCCCAAGCGAACTCCCCCCCCTCGCAGAGGCTCTTGCCAGACAATGGCCCCTGCCCCTTCCGGGCTTCCACCGCATCGAACTGGACGAGGGACGCCTCATCCTCACCCTTGTTTTCGGGAACGCCGAACAGGAACTCCGCCGCATCCGGGCGGGCTGCGACGCCCTGCTCGTTGGAGCAAACGCCGCCACGCTCAGCGCCGCCGCCCTGGCACGCCTTGCAAAACCCGGCGCCATTCTGGCCTCGCTCTGCCGCGATCCCGGGTGGCTCCAGGCGTTGAACCATTCCGGTTTTGAAATCTCGGAAAACGGCCCGCTCACCACCGGAATTTTCCGAACCCAAAAACGCCGGACCTCGCCCCTGCCTTCCCCTGCCCTGGACCCCCGGTCGGAACACGCGCGCGAAGCCATCGTGATCGGAGCCGGACTGGCGGGGACTTCCGCCGCAGCCGCGCTTGCAAAACGGGGGTGGAAAGTCTCCCTCGTGGAGCGGCATCACGCACCCGCGCAGGAAGCGAGCGGCAATCTGGCGGCGGTGTTTTCTCCCATGCTTTCGAAGGACGACGGTCCCGCGGCGCGTCTTTCGCGGGCGAGTTTTTTGAGTTTGAAGCAGGAACTACTCACCCTCTCCCGATCGGCGGAGCCACCAATTTGGTCCGATTGCGGAGTGCTTCAACTCGCCAAGACGCCCAAGGAAGAAGCGCTGTTTGCGGAAGTCGCAAAACAACACAGATACCCTGTCGACTACGCGACGCTCCTGAGCCGGGAGGAGGCGGACCGCGACCTCCAACAACCCGTTGCCGCCGGCGGCTGGCTTTTCCCCGGCGGTGGCTGGCTCAACCCGGCCTCGCTTTGCAGGGCGCGTCTCGCGGCACATCCCGGGATCCGGCAGCTTTTCGGCAACGGCGTTCTGGAACTCCGCCGCAAGGACGGCTTATGGCAGGCCGTCGACGCCGGTCAGAACATCCTGGCCCAGGCCCCCGTCCTAGTGCTCGCGAACGCTTACGAGGCGGCCCTCCTAGCCCCTCGGGCGGGACTGCACTTCAAAAAGGTCAGGGGCCAGGTCACGCATCTCAGCGGCGCCTCGCTCCCGCCATTGCGAAGGGTCCTCAGCCGCGACGGCTACCTCACCCCGTCCATCGACGGGGTTTGCGGCCTGGGGGCCACCTACGATTTCGACTCCCAGATCAGCGCCCCCACGGAGCAAAGCGACCTCAACAACCTCGCGCGCCTTCCCCAGCTCCTGCCGGACCTCAACCCGCAAAACGTCCCAATCTGCGGCGCCCGGGTCGGCTTCCGCTCGCTGACTCCCGACCGGATGCCCGTCGTTGGCCCGCTCGCTTGTCTGGGCGAAAGAGGCTCCTTCTCCGGCGGCCCTTTGAACGTCCCCAGAGAACCCGGACTTTATGCGCTGATCGGTTTGGGATCGCGCGGCGCCGTGTGGTCCACGCTCGCGGGGGAAATCCTCGCCTGCCTTTTGAACGGGGAACCCGCACCGGTGGCGGCCGACCTGCTCGATTCCATCGACCCGGCGCGCTTTCTGTTTCGGGAAAGCGCGAAGGCAGGAAGATAGGCGTTCCAGTAGACGCCCTATTTTTTGGCGAGAAAATACCCCTGCTGCTTCGCCGTGACCGTCCGCCCCATCCGCTCCAAGACGCTCAGCAAATCCTCCCAAACCTTGCGTTTTTCAGAGTTCGCCGAATTGCGGATCAAATAGGCGGGATTGAAGGTGGGCATCACGGGGATGCCGTGCAGTTCGTGCCAGCGGGAGCGCAGCTTTCCAACGGGCTCGGTCGAACCGAAGAGCGCACGCATGGCGCCGGCTCCCAGGGCCACGATCACCTTGGGTTTCACAATGGCGATCTGGGTGGCCAGGTACGGAGCGCACCGTCCAATTTCGTCGGGAGCCGGGGGGCGCCCCCCCTCGTCCGCAAGAGCGGCGGCGGGATAACATTTTAAGACGCTGGTCAAATAGACCTCCTTGCGGGACAGCCCCATTGCCACAAGCATCTTGTCCAAAAGCCCGCCTGCCTCCCCCATGAACGGCCTGCCCGCAGCGTCCTCCTCGGGCCCAGGAGCGTCCCCCACGAACATCAACTCGGCGGCGGCGTCCCCTTCCCCAAAAACCACGTGACTCCTGCGCGAAGCCAGCTGGGGACACAAAGTGCAGGGCAAAACCTCCGCCTGAAGCGCCTCCAGTCGCTCAAAAGCCGAGCCGCCCACGCCGAGATCGGGAAGCGGCGGAAACGCCGGGGCAGCGGATTGCGCCGTCTTCGGCGAAACCCTTCGGGGCTCGACTGCGCGGGGCGGCTCCGGTTGCCGGTTTTCGACGGGAGCGGCGGCGCTGGCCGTTGGCGTGGACGGCACCGCAACCGCGGGCGGATTCGAAGACGAACGGCTTTGCTGAAGCGCCGCAAGCACCGAGGCAGGAGCCTTCAAATCGGCCCCGGCCCGCTGCTTGGATTGCAGCGCGTCAATCACTAGGTCGAGGGCGGCGGGAAGTAAATCAGACACGGGATGGATTGGCAGAAATTTGAAAAACGAGCACCTTAACGGGCGGCCTTGGAAAGTTTGGGCCTTTTCTCACCCCCGCCTTCTTTCGCGACGAGTGCTTCTACACTCTGGTCGGGAGCCCCGCCTAGGTCGACGGCACGGTAGTAATGCCTCCGGGCGAGCTCCACTGCGGGAGGATTCCGCTGAAGGTAAATCACTGCAAGATTGTAGTGCGCCCCGGCATCATCGGGCTCCAACTCCAGCGAGCGCCGCAATTCCGACTCGGCCCCCGAGTTCCAGCTCTTGCGGCCCAGGGCAAGCCCAAGCAACCGGTGACCCCGGGCATTTTTAGGCTGCAAGGCGACTACCTGAAACAGCGCCCCGGCGGCGAAATCCAACCGGTCCTGCTCCATGTACACGACTCCCAGCGCCATCCAGACGGCGGCGTTTTCAGGATCCAGCTTCTGGGCGCGCTTCAAAAAGGACTCCGACTGCCCCCAGTCTTTCTCCTTCTGAGCGATCCAGCCCATGTTGATGAGCGCCCCCTGGTGCTCGGGGTGCCTGCCCAGAATCGCCACAAAAGACGCCTTGGCGGCGATCATGTCGCCGCGGTCCATGGCGGCCAACCCCAGCTTGAATGCGTTGAGCTCGGCTTCCGTCCCCTCGGGATCCTCGCTCAAGCTTTGGGCCCTTTTGGCGGGCGGCGAACTTTGCGCCTCGCCGTGAAAAAGCGGCTCCAATCTGAGCTCCGCCGGATCGATCCCCCGAAAAGGCACCAACTCAGCCCCCTGGGGGGAAACGTCCGCCAGTAGAATCAGCGCGGCGGTCCACCCGAGGAGAAAACCCGCCCGGGAGGATTTCAACCGCTTCTTGGATGAAACGCTGACCAGCATTAGAAAACCTCTCCCCTTCTCAAATCAAACCCGAGAGGAATTCAGGACGCCCTTCCCATATCCTGCGACTTCTCAGCTGCCGCGCGCACTGCGCCGATGATTCCCGCCCGCACACCTCCCATTTCGAGAGCCTCAATCCCGGCAATGGTCGTTCCGCCCGGACTCGCCACCGCGTCCCGGAGGGCAGCCGGATGCTGGCCGGTTTCCAAAACCATCCTGGCCGCGCCCTCAAGCGTCTGAGCGGCGAGCTTCAGCGCAAGATCGCGCGGTAGCCCCATCAGAACGCCCCCGTCGGCCAAGGCCTCGATCATCAAAAATGCATACGCCGGACCGCTGCCGCTCAGGCCCGTGACGGCATCCAGCAGTTTTTCCTTCACCCTGCCCACAAAACCCACCGCTCCAAACAAACGGTCCACCACCGCAGCGTCTGCTTCCGTGGCCGTGTCCCCCAGGCAGTACGCCGAAGCCGCCCGCTGCACCAAAGCCGGGGTGTTGGGCATCACTCGCACCACCCGCACCCCCGGGCCCGCCGCCTTCTGGAGGGCGGAAATCGACACCCCCGCGGCGATCGACACCACCAGCTTGCCCTGCAACCCGGAACGCAGCGACTCCAACACCGGCCCCACGTCCTGCGGCTTCACGCACAGCAACACAACTTCGCTCGCAGCCGCCACCTCGGCGTTCGAACCCGCCGCATGAATCCCCGTCTCTCCGGCCAGTTCGGCGACCGCCTTTGGAAAACAGTCGCTCGCCCAGACGGCGTCCGGCGCCACAACGCCAGCCCCCAAGACTCCCCGCACCAGGGCGGACGCCATTTTTCCACAGCCAATCAATCCAAGCTTCATCGCGCCACCCTAGCGGAAGTTCCGCAGGAATAAAACAAGAGGCTCAGGAGAAATGCACTCAGGCCCACCCCAGCCTAATCCTTCTAATCCCCCTACTCCTCAACCACGTTCACTTCAGGAACGGGGGGAAGAGCCGTTTTGGGCGCCCGGACGTCCGGCACCACCAGCACTGGGAGCGGGGAGTGCTTAATCACCCCGGCAGCCACGCTGCCCACCAGCAAGTTGTAAACCGCCCCGTGCCCGTGCGACCCGAGCACCACCATCCCGGCCCGCAGCTTCTGCGCCCTCTCCAGAATGCTCCCCACCACCGGGCCCCAGTGGTGCTCCACCTTCACCGTCACGCCCCGGATTTCGAAGGCCTCCCGCGCCGCGCTCAGGCGCGCCTCCAGGATCTTTTCCAGTTCGCTGTCGCGCACCGCGTACTCCAGCGGAGCCGCCAGCCCCACGTAGTCCACCTGAGGCTCCGTCACATTCACAACCACAACCTCCGCGTGCATGAGCGAGGCCAATTCCACCGCGACGTCATACACCGACGCGCTCACCTCAGAAAAATCCACCGCCACCAAGATTAAATCCAGATTCATAAATCCCCCCTTTTCCCGCTGCCTCCACGGCCCCTTTGCCACCACAACGCCGTCGCCTCCAAGAAACGGTCCCGTTTGCCCCACCAAATCATCCGACCTCAAGCCGCTCTCGCTCTCGGGCCTCATCTCTTGCATCGTAGCTGGAGAGATGACGGATTTATTTCAATCTTCAGCCCCCCTCTCCCCTCCTTCAAACCCGGCGTCCATTCCGCTGGCGGAAAGGATGCGCCCCGCCACCTTGGAGGAGTACACGGGACAGGAACACATTCTGGCCGAAGGCAAACTACTGCGCCGGGCCATCGAAGCCCGCAGACTTGGCTCCGTCCTCCTCTACGGTCCGCCCGGCACCGGCAAAACCACCCTCGCCCGGATCATCGCCCGCGCCACCGGCTCGGCCTTCGAGCCTTTCAGCGGCGTTGAGAATTCAGTGGCAGACCTCCGCAAGGCGCTCCAGCGCGCCGCAGAGCGCCGCCAAGCCAACGGCACACGCACCGTTCTCTTCATCGACGAGATCCACCGCCTCAACAAATCCCAGCAGGACGTCCTGCTCCCAGCACTCGAAGACGGCACCGTCCAGTTCATCGGCGCCACGACTCACAACCCCCACTTTGCCCTGACCTCCGCCCTGGTATCCCGCTCCCAGATCTTCCAGCTCGAACCCCTGACACAGGACCACCTGGTCGCCCTCCAGCGCCGCGCCCTCGCCGACAAGGAACGAGGCCTCGGCCAGCTGTCGGTCGAGGCCTCGCCGGAGGCCCTCTCCCACTTTGCACTGCACTCCGAGGGCGACGCCCGCAAATGCCTGAGCGCCCTCGAACTTGCCGCTCTCACCACCCCCGCGGACGCAAGCGGCCTCGTCAGAGTCGGGATCCACGAGGCCCAGGAAAGCATCCAGCGCAAGGCGGTCGTCTATGACCGGGACGGCGACCAGCATTATGACACCGCCTCGGCGCTGATTAAAAGCATCCGGGGCGGGGACCCGGATGCCGCCCTGTACTGGCTCGCGCGTATGCTAGTGGCGGGGGAGGACATCCGGTTTCTCGCGCGACGCTTGGTGATCCTGGCCAGCGAGGACGTCGGCATGGCGGACCCCCAGGCGCTCCCGCTTGCGGTGGCCGCGATGCAGGCGGTCGAGTTTGTGGGATTGCCTGAGGCGCAAATCCCCCTGGCGCACGCGACCGTCTACCTGTCGACCTCGCCCAAGAGCAACCGGGCTTACGGCGCGCTGATTGCGGCGCGCAAAGACGTGGAACACGGCCGCACGCTCGCCGTCCCTAGGGCGCTCAGGGACACGCACTACAAGGGAGCCGAGGACCTCGGGCACACCGGGTATATCTATCCGCACGACTTCGAGGGCGGCTTCGTGCCGCAGGCCTACCTCGAGGAGGGCCGCCGCTATTACGAACCCGGAGAAAACGGAGCCGAACGCCGGGTCAAAGAACGCCTGGAATACTGGCGCTCCCTGTTCGACGCCGCCCAGCAAGCCGCGGCCGCGCCGAAGCCCGATCCAGTCGGAAAACCACTTCCTGCGTCCCAATGACATTGAGGCGCCTGCATTGCCTGACGCTGATCACAAGGAGCGAACACCTTCTTTGATGCGTTCCTGTTCGCAACCAAATCAGCGTCCTCTCCTGCCAGGCAAAGGCAACGGCGCTCAGCCTCGGAGCTGGGTCAAAAAACAGGCCTCAACACCTCACACGCCGATCGCTCACCAGCGACTCAACCAATCCCGTGCTTCACTCACTTCGTCTGCAGCAGCCACTCCGCTCGTTGCACCGTAGGCACAGCTCCCTTCTCAATCCAACCCCGCCCGGCCTGACTCAAACTGGCTGAAGGAACAGCAGCGCCAAACAATAAGCGTCTCCCGCCTCGAAAGAAGTATTCCCCTCGCATCTCCCCAAACTTATCAAGCCTCAGGTTCAGCCAAGGGGAGCCGCTTCCAGCAGCAGGAACCGTCTTTAACACCCCGGAACCTATGACACTCACGTTCCAGGCGAAGCGCGCATGACGCCCCTGCTCATCAACTTCCGGATCATCCAGCACCAAAAGCATGCTTCCCTCCGGCCCGCCAGGCGAGAAAAACGAAGGCACACCTCCCGGAGTCACCCCACTCCAACGAACACTTTCATTGTCTCTAAAGTAGACCTTTCTCACTCCGTTCCAAGCTACCTTATCAGACCCCTGAGAGAGTGTAGTACTAGGGGGTCCATCGAACTGCCTCTCTGCATCATTAGCATGACGCTCCAGGCATCGGTCCTCGCGATGGCTGCCAGCCGCGAAGCGCCAGACTCCCGTCTCATCGCGTGTAAAACAAAGGCGCCCCAGGACTGAAACCGCACTCGCTCCTCCAACCAGAAAAACTCGCTGCGAATGAAGAACCTCCAGACTGGGATTCTCGAAATCGTCTGCGCAAAGCGTACTGCTACCGCTTGCCTTGTGCCCAGGGAACCTCGCCATCCACAACACCCGCCCCGCCGCCCCCACGAGCGCCTGCACGTATCCGAAGTTATCGACACTCTCCTCCATTCGATCAGAAAGTAAGGTGTATCGTCCTGCAAGTTCCCCCATGACTGGCTCCGTCGAAGATCTCGGCGCACGCGAGTACGGGACAAGCGGACGCATGTTTTTGCGCGTCAGAAGGGTCCACTCTGCCGGGTTTGCAGACACTTTATCCGTCACCTGGCCCGACAATCCCAAGGATCCAGGCCGAAAATTCAATTCGAGGGAAAGCGCCTGTCGCCCCTTTTGATCATCAAACCCAAGACTGGAGGAATAAACGTAAGTCATTTGATCCGCGTCGGAGGACACAAACGCCCCAGAAAATGTACGGTTAACGGGAATATACGTACGTCCGCCATTCCCCGCTCCATTATGCCCTGCCACAGGGACGGCCTCGATATAACGCAAACGCCCGCTGACCACGCCGGACCGGGTGACCGTGAGCTGCAGCAGTCCTCTATAAGTGGCCCCGTCGGGCGCCTCGTCTAGTTTCGCCTCCACAAGCGTCTCATACACCCCTGCACAGTCCTCGCCGGAGACAACATTCACGCCAAAAGGTACAGAATCCCAAGCGCTGATTTTGTTCGCTCCCTCCGTTCGTGAAAAACGCACTACATAGTCACCTGACACAGTGACTTTTCTTAAGTTTAGGCTGAACACTGCACCAGGCACCGGCATCACAGGCCCGACCGCCTCGAGCGACGTCCCTCGTGTGCGAAGGTAGAGCTGAGCAGTGACCGGCTCGCCGCTCGAACCTGCAAAGGGAACATCCATCGAAATGACCGAGGAATAGCCGCGAACCGTCATCCCATCGACTGAGAGCGCGGCTTGCGTACTCACTGCCGAACTAAAAGCATTGGACACCACAACGTCGTATCTCCCTAAATCCCGATGGGACACTCGAGAGACATGGAGTTTTGAAGCGTTTGCCCCTGAAACAGGCACACCGTTTTTTCTCCATTGGTAATGAAGCTCTCCGGCTCCAGTCGCTTCGACAAAAAACAAGGCTTCGGCGCCGGTTTTAAATCTCTCGCTCATCGGATTCGCCTGAATCGCCACCGCGTTTCGCATCGAAACTTCAACAACCGAACTGCTCACACTTCCCGCTGGATTAGTAATGACCACGTCATAGGCGCTCGCACTCGCCGAAGTGACCGCGGCAATGAGGTACTCCTCTCTTGTTGCCCCGGGGATCGGAACTCCATTCCGACGCCACTGATAGGCCATTGGCACAGTGCCCTTCGCTTTCACCGCCAGTTTTGCAGGGGTTCCGGGTTCGACCAGCATTCCCGCTGGCTGCTGGGTAATGACGACCGGAGAATTCACAAACAGGTCCGCTTTACGACTCACCGCCTCGCCTGCGCTATTACTGACGACAACATCATAGGAACCTGTTTCAAAACGCGTCACAACAGGCACGATCAACACCGCCGAGTTCGCCCCAGAAATGGCGACGCCATCCCTGCGCCATTGGTAATGCAAAGGCTCGGTGCCTCCTGCGAGCACCGAAAAGCTTGCGGATTCCCCAACGTTCACCGCAACCGCATTCGGCTGAATGACGACAAAACTCGGGACAATAACCTTCAGCGTTGCAGGCAAGCTAGTCACTGCGCCCAAGAGATTAGCGACGACCACGTCATAGGATCCGGATTGAAATTCCTTAACCTTGGCGAAATTAAACGAGGAGGATGTTGCGCCGGGAATGGCAACTCCGTCCTTGCGCCACTGGTAGGACAAGGGCTCGGTTCCAATGGCGGCAACGCAAAAAGAGGCAACCTCGCCAACGGCTACGGCAACAGACACCGGTTGAGTCTGGATCGAAGCCGGCACATTCACGGAGAGTTTCATGGGCTCACTCGTGACGCTCCCCGCCGGATTAGTCACCACCACGGTATAGGACCCGGCGTCTGACGTCTGCGCCTCACCAATGAGCATCAATGGGCCTATACTGCCGCTCAAAGGGATATTGTTTCTGCGCCACTCGTAAGCGATCGGGTTCGAACCGCCGGCTTGGACTGTAAAAACTGCCGGCTGCCCTTGTGTAACCGTGATGTTGCCGGACTGCTTTTGAATGGCCAAAGGCACCTGCCGGACGGCGTGGAAGAGCGCATCCCGGATGCTCAATCGACCACCGCTTGAACAAAAACCTTTGTAGGCATCCCCGAAAATACAGGACCGCAGAATGCTACTTTTAATTTCAGCAGCACTCCAACTGGGATTGGCATACTTGATTGCTGCGGCGGCGGCAGTGACGAATGGCGCTGCCTGAGAGGTTCCAGTGTAATATTGAAAGTCTGCCCCAAGCACAGTGCTGAGAATTTCCGTCCCGGGCGCAAACACGTGCACGCTTTTGTTTCCGTAGTTCGAGCTTTCGGACCGTTTGTTTGCAGCGTCATGATTGCCAACAGCGATGACATTCGAATGTTTGTAGCAGCTCGGATAGTTGGGTCTTTTATCATTGTCGCTCCCCTGATTCCCGGCAGCCGCACAGATTAAGATCCCAGCCGCTTCACATGCGTCAAATTCGGCGCTCACGAGGTTGCTAAACGGGTAATTTTGGAGGGACATGTTAATGACCGTCACACCCATTTTTCGCACGTACGTGGTGGCTGCTACCAGCGCAGACGTAACCCCCGAGCCTTTAGCGTCCAGGATTTTACAGGGAAGAACTTGCACGTCTGAAAGCAACCCGGCCATCCCGTATCCATTTCCACGACGTGCCGCGATAATTCCCGCAACGTTCGAACCGTGGCCATAGTCGTCAGTCGGATCATTATTGTCTGAAACAAAATTCCACCCCCGGGTGTCATCGACTTTTCCATTCCCATCATCGTCAATGCCGTTTGAGCCGTTCTCTTTAGGATTAATCCACTCAACATGAGAAAGATCTGGGTGTTTAAAGTTCAGGCCCGTATCCAGAATCGCGACCACCACTCCCGGAGCTTGACCCGCCACGTCCCAAAATTCGCTGGCGCCGACATCCACGCCGGTGCTTCCGTCCGAACGAGCGCTATTGCGTAACGCCCACTGGTAGTCAAAAAACGAGTCGTTTGGAATTCCCGATCCAAACCCCACGCCGTCAGGCTCGGAGATATCCACCAAGTCAGGATGGTCCGCGAGCAGAGCCATCGCCTTTGGAACAGATTCCAAGCTTGATTCAGAGACCGTTGAAATAAACACACCCTCGGCAATCGAAACGCCCAACTGCATACCAATTGCGTTCAACCCCGTCCGCAACTGCCGAACGTCCACTCCGCGCGCGGCACGAATAATCAACTGGTCTGCGAGAAACATTTCCCTGCTCAAGCAAACTCCAGTATCCGACCCGTCCTCCCTGCCCCAGGCTTCCACTACGCGAACAAGCCTGGATTGATTTTGTCTGCGAACCAAACGGGAGCGAATCCATTCTCTGCCACCGTTCTTGAACTCAATTTTTGAATCGATCACCTCGGCCCCAGCCACTTCCTTCTCTACAGGATCCAGAGAGTCAGCCTTGTCGCGCCCCATGGCCCTTTCAATGTCGAGAACCTCCGCGTCCACAGCCGGTAAAGTAAGCCGCTGTCCCTCCTCTTTACGGGCAACTGATGGCCGTAATTCACTCGCCAGGCCCGCGCTATAATGTGGTGCTTCTACATTTACCTCCCGAGCCGCTTCCGGTTCCCGCCTAACATGCTCGATGACAATCCCTGCCAGAGCTCCAAACATGATTAGGGATCCAAATCTCAAGGAAGCGTTCACCTAAGTAAATCGCCACCACTCTTTAAACTGGATGCAGATTAAGACATTTTATCAAGCATCGGATGGGTGTCCCCCAGTCGTTAATCAGATTGCAAGGAGAGTGGGCGGCCCGCCCGACCCCCCAATCAGCAATGCGCGATGCGCCAAGAACCGATTAAAAACAATCCGCCCGACTCTCCGTCATGCGAATGGGCACTAGAACATTGGCCTTCGGAAAGCACGTCGCGTGGCAGCGTTCCGAAGTCGGATAACTCACAACCGCCTGGTAACCGGGCGCCGAACGGAAGTTCACGCGGAGGCGCAGAGCCGCGGAGGAAGATAAAATTTTATCACCGGATTGATCCTGCGAAAAAAACTCCGGAGCGACGAAGGGTTGCGGCGGAAATGATTCCCTCCTAAGTCTTTGATGGATAACTCAAAACCGCGACCACTTCGATGTCCGCTGTTTGCGGAAACATGTCGACAGGGATGACCCGTTCCAGCCGGTAGCCGCCCCTCACCAGAAATCCAAGATCCCGCGCCTGCGTCGCAGGGTCGCAGGAGACGTACACGACAGTTTCCACGGGAAGCGCCGTGAGAAGATCGGTCACCCTGGCCTCCACCCCGGCAGCGGGCGGATCCAGCAACACCACCGAACGGCCGCGATCCAGTGTTTCCAGCACCTCCCCCAAATGCACGGCAACGTCGCCACAAATATAACGCTCCTTGTCCCCAGCCTGTCGCCTCGCTGCCGCAACAGCCCCCTCGTGCGACTCGATGCCGATCACAGACTCAAACCGAGGCGCCAGCCGGCGTCCAAAAAAACCGGCGCCGCTATAGGCGTCGACCAGCGTGCCCCGTCCCGAGCCGACGATGGCCTCCACAAGTCCCGACAAGACGGCCGCTGCCCCGTCGTTGGTCTGTTCAAAGAAACGCACGCTTCCCCGCCCCGACAAAGTGTACTCGCCGGGTTCAGGCCGGGAGCGCCTTAATTTGAGGAGCGCCTCGTTCACGTCCGCAGACGCAATGGCGCACTCGCGCACATCCACGAGGCGGTGGCCGTTTTTGCCGTAAAACCCTACGCGGCCGTCTTTAGCATGCACCCGGATCCGGTTCCGGAAGCCCCACTCCAGGGGCGAAGGCAACGCCGCCTCCACGGGCGCATCCGTCAACTTCCCGACACGTTGCAACAGATCCCTCACCTGGGCCGTCTTCCATTCCAATTGCACCCCATAATCCACATGCTGATAAGCGCACCCGCCGCATCTTCCGAAAACTTCGCAGCGCGGCGTCCGGCGTTCCGGAGCCGGCTCGAGGATCTGGGCGAGCTCCGCCTCGCTGTGCCGTTTTTGTTCGCGCACGACCCTCACCCCGACGCGTTCTCCGGGGATGGTGAAGGGCACGAACACCACCTTTCCATCCAGCCGCCCGATTCCAGCCCCGCCGTAGGCAATACGGCTGATCTCGACCTCCCGCATTCCCTCGGGGACTCCTTCAACAGCGGGCGGATCGGTTGGCTCTGGCATTCAATGGATGGGCGTTAATGGACGGACGTTGAAACGTCTTTCGGGGTGTTTCCTCGATGCAGATTGAATCACGGTCCCGACACCGTCGAGTTTCAAGAATCAGCTGCCATCGCTGCGCTGCCGCAAGAAACGCTTAGCGGCCAATCTCATCGACAAGCGGACCACTTCACCCCAAGAGGAGACGTTTTCGTCTACACCCGGGCACGTCCTCAGCCCTCGGCCCCACAAGGCCGTGTACCCAAACCGATAAGGATCCCCGAAATCAGGGGATACGCGTGTAAAACGTCTGGATCCGGCAGTAATCCATGCGCGTCTCAAATCCCAGTTCGGGCGGAAAATCTTCGAACCCACGCTGCATCCACGGTACCGGCTGGCGGAGGATCGGCTCGTAAGTCCCTCGTGTCGTAGGGAAAGGCCAGGTCACGATCTCAAACAGGCCCGCTCCCATCCGGGTCAGGGTGCGGGTCACGCCCCTCACCAGACCGTAGCTCGCGGCGCCCGAATTGCCCTCCTTCGTATTGATTTCGTCGAGGGAGTTGTAGATTTCCGACCCTCCGAAGGCCAGGTTCCCGATTCCGCGTCCCAGCTTGCGAATGGGCCCGTACGACACCATCGGCGGATCATGAATATCCGCACGACACTCTGAAACCCCGTCGATAGCCATAGGCAGGCACATCACGGCAAGCAGTAACGTGGACTTGGGGAGACGCATGTGCAGACCGTACCCAGAGCCGCCCCCAGAGGCAAACGCCAAAATTCCGAAAAACGGAGCCAAGCCCTTTTTTTTTCGTATGCTCTCCCTCCAGTCGCATCGCCCCAAGCCAGCACCCGCCACCCATGGCCGCCGCCGCCACCCTCATCGAAACCTTCGCCTGCGCACCTGCCTTCCAGCAGGCGCTCCGCAAGCGCGCGGCAAAAAAAGGAACGCCAGCCCACGCATCCCTTGCCCAGGCCGTCCCCGAAGCCCACCCCCTGCTGGCCGCCCTCGCCGCCCTCGCCCACCCGGGACGCACCTGGCTCGTGTGCCACGATTCGCGCGCCCTAGAACGTCTTTTTCCCATCCTTCAACAGTGGCTCCCCGACGCCCTGTTTTTTCCAGACGCTCCGCCGCCGCCCATCGACGGCGCCCTCCACGACCCTGAAGCAGGGGCAGAGCGCCTTTCCGTCCTCGGCACGCTCCGCGACAAGGGGCGTCCCGGCGAATGCATCGTCCTCACACTCGCCTCGCTCGCAGGCTCCGTTCCCAGTCCGGAAACGCTGCACTCCGCCGAAATCCGTATCCGTTCCGGCCAGTCCCTCGACAGAGATGCCCTCGTCGCCCAGCTTGAAAAGGTTGGATACGAACTTGTTCCCCGGGTGGCCGAACGCGGGCAAATCGCACTCCGAGGCGGAATCATCGACGTGTTCGGATTCCAGCATCTGCGCCCCGTGCGCGTCGAACTTTTCGGGGACGAAGTCGAGTCCATCCGCGCCTTCGACCTGGACGCCCAGACCTCCGTCGAACCCCTCGACGAATGCTCCCTTCTTGGCGTGGATGCCGCGGAATCCGGACTCGTCCCGCTCGCCAAACTCATCGCCAAAAGCGACAGGGTCGTCTTCTCGGACGCATACGCGATGCAGTCGACCGTGCAAACGGAGGAGGCCGTTTCCGAGACAGAACTGCCGCCGCCCGGAATCGGAGGCGAACATTTCCTGATCCTCACCGGAAGCGCCCCCAACCCGGCCGCCGTCCCGGACGACTACTCTACCGCTTGCTTTGAATCGGGCCTCGGCCCCTTCGACGCGGGCGACTTCATCGTCGACGAGCACAAAAGAGAACGCCTTGCCGACCAACTCCTGCAGTGGCGCAAGGACGGCTGGAAAGTCTTCCTGTTCTGCCGCAACGAAGGCGAGCAGGAGCGTCTGGCGGAAATGCTGCCGGGGGCGGTCACCGACGCTCTCGTCTGGGTTTCCGGCGAGCTGCACGGGGGCTTCGTCTGCCCCGGCGCAAAAGCCGCCGTCTTGTGCGACAGCGACCTGCTGGGCCGCTCCACCCGAAACTTGCGGATGCGGCGCCGTCCCGTGGCGGAGGCGCTCAAGCGGGGCATGCCCGATTTCACGGAGCTTTCCGAAGGGGAACTTGTCGTCCACCTCGAACACGGCATCGGGCGTTTTGAGGGACTCAAAGAAATCCCGCGCGAGGGAACCCCGGAACAGGTCCTCGTACTTTCTTTTGCCAACCACGCGCGCCTCTATGTTCCACTCGAGCAGAGCGGCCTTGTCAGCCGTTATGTCGGCATTGGAAAACGCAACCCGCCGCTCAGCGAACTCGGCGACGGCAAGTGGGCCCGGGCGCGCAAAAACGCCGAGCAGGCGGTGTTTCAATACGCAGCGCGTCTCCTCGCGCTCCAGGCCGAACGAGAGACGTGCACCGGCTTCGCCTTCCCCCCAGACAACCACTGGGTGGAGGAGTTCGAAGACACCTTTCCCTATCAGGAAACCGACGACCAGATCTCGGCGATTGCCGCAGCAAAAACTGACATGGAGTCCACCCGCCCCATGGACAGGCTCATCTGCGGGGACGTCGGCTTTGGAAAAACCGAGATCGCGATCCGCGCCGCGTTCAAGGCAGTGATGGGGGGCAAGCAGGTCGCCATGCTCGTTCCCACGACCGTCCTCGCCGAGCAGCATTACCGCAACTTTCGCGAACGCATGAGCGCCTTTCCCGTGCGCATCGAAATGCTTTCGCGCTTCCGCTCGCAGTCCGAGCAAAAGACCACCCTCAAGGGACTCACCGACGGCTCCGTCGACATCGTCATCGGCACCCACCGCATTCTCTCCGGCAGCATCGAGTTCAAGGACCTCGGCCTTGTCGTCATCGACGAAGAACAACGCTTCGGCGTCCTGCATAAGGAGAAGCTCAAGGAGCGCTTCCGCCGCGTCGACCAGCTCACCCTTTCCGCCACGCCGATCCCGCGCACGCTCTACCTTTCTCTCATGGGAGCAAAGGACATGAGCACGCTGGAAACCCCTCCCGCAAACAGAATTCCAGTCGAAACCTTCGTGTGCCCCTACGACGAGCGCATCATCCGCGACGCCATCGCGCGGGAGGTGGCCCGCGGCGGCCAGGTTTATTTCCTGCACAACCGAATCGAATCGATCCACCGGGTGCGCGACCGCCTCCAGACCCTCCTGCCGAAGGTGCGCTTCCTCGTCGGGCACGGCAAGATGGACGAAACCGAACTCGAGGACGTCATGCACAGTTTCGTCTCCGGGGACGCCGACGTGCTCATCTCTACGACCATCATCGAAAGCGGCCTGGACATCCCGAACGCGAACACGATCCTCATCGACCGGGCGGACCGCTTTGGCCTCGCCGACCTCTACCAGCTCAGGGGGCGCGTCGGACGCAGCGACCACCAGGCCTACGCCTATCTGCTGCTCCCGCGCGCGCTGCTCTCCGTCGGCGAAGCGCGCAAGCGCATCAACGCCATCAAGCAGTACTCCTCGCTCGGGGCGGGCTTCAAAATCGCGCTGCGCGACCTGGAGATCCGCGGGGCGGGCAACGTACTGGGCACCCAGCAGAGCGGCCACATTTGCGCCATCGGCTTCGAGCTATACTGCAGCCTCCTCAAACAGGCCATGGCCAAGCACAAGGGCACGTGGAAGCAGACGCCCGACCAGGCCGCCGTCCACATCGACTTCGTTTCCCTCCGGGAACCCGATTTTCTGGCCGCCCCAAAGGGCCAGAAGGCGCCGGCCTTCATCCCCCTCTCCTACCTCTCCGAATCGCAGCCCCGGATCGAGGCCTACCGCCATCTGGCCTCCGTGCGCGAAATGCGGGGTCTCGAGGAACTCAGGGCCAACTGGAGGGACCGCTTCGGTGCGCGCTTCCCCGAGGCCGTCGAAAATCTGTTTTCGCTGACCGCCCTCCGCGTCGAGGCGGGCGAACGGAAAATCACCGCCGTTGAAATCAAGGAAGGCAAAGTCATGCTCCGCAGGGGAGAAGACTACATTCTCATTGGGAACAAGTTTCCGCGACTGCCCTCGTCGCCAAACCCGTCCAAAAGACTGGCCAGCCTGCTGGCGCTCGTCCGCCAGCTTTGAGGCCGGTAATCAGGGGTAAACCAGCGCGGACCGCAGATCCACCTTGGTGACCACCTTGCCGTCGTGCATGACAGCGACCTCCCACTGCCGCTTGATCGGAGGGAGCCCGTCCAGACGGCTTCCGTGCAGGTAAGTCAGCCCCTTTTCCTTCTTCCACTTGGCCTTTTCAAGCATCTCGCAATCAAACTTTTCAGCCACGAGGTACGCCTTGGCCGACTCCAAAGGCATCCCCAGATGAATCTTCTTCTTCAAGATCTCAGTCATCTCAGACGGGCTTTGAACATCTTCGGTTGCGCCCTCTTCCTTGCATCCAGAAAGAACCATTAAACCGGCGGCAAGAAGTGCGTAAAAAAGAGAGGCCCTGACAGCCCTCAAACTCCTTGTTAGGATGCTTTTGAAAGTGGCCATTGTATCCCGGCTGCGACTTTGGTGTAACGCTTTGTTCATTAACATGTGCCGGGGGGGACACCCCAGTATGTTCAACAAAACCCAGAAACTACGTCAAGACTTTGGCATCAAAAATGTATGATACACATGAAGCAATCTTATTAATCTTCCAAACCCTTGCACCTTGGCATGCATCATGTATATGAGGCCGTCTCATTGGACGCCTTGATAATCTTCAAGGCCCTGCCAAAAGAGGTTCAGGGCCGCCGGTTTGGAGACTCCACCGTGGCTCCGCCGCCCTCGGGATCCGGTGTCAACTCACGCAGTCTCGCATCCTCAAGTTCCCTAGCCTTCGCCCGCTCCTCCGCCTTCTGCTTCCAGGCCCAGTAACGCACCCCGATGCGAACCGAATGGGAAATGCCCTCCAAGCTCGGATTGGAGCGCAGAATCGGGTCAATCGTGTCCTTCCACAGGAAAACACAGCTCGCGACTACAAGCAGCAGGCCGAGACCCACCTGAATCAAGCGCTCACGCCATTGAGAACTCATGGATTGTTCGATTACGGAACTCCGACGGTTTGCCTTGCAGGCTCCCTTTTAGCAAAGACCACCGGCTGTAGCTGCTGATCACATCTGGCAACCCGCCGGGGCGATGCGCGGCTACAACCCCATCTTAGTAAGCTCCTTGTCGAGAAGCATCTGAAACTGGGGAACATCTGTCGGCGCGGGTTTGTAACCCGGAAACGGCGGAACCATCCCCAGCTGCCCCATGTTGTCCAAATACCACGCAGCCTTCTGGCCGTCGGAGAAAGTCACGCTTCCACTCACCATGGCCCCCGGACGCATCAAGGTGTCCACCGCAACCGTGACACCGCCCGTCGGCACGGGGGCCTCCGCCGCTCCCTCGGGAGCGCCGGCGGCGTCGGCAGCAGCACCGGGGACGGCGGGATCATCAGCCGGAACGGGCTTCGCCTCGGGAATCGGATCCTTTGGAAGCAGCTTCAGATCGTCCACCAGCATGCGGGTCTCCATGTAGGTCAGGCGGATGTCCAGCTCGCTGCCCAGACGGGACTGGATCTCCGAGAGTTTCATACCATCCGCAATCCATTGGGCTACTTTGCTTTTCTGCTCGTCAGTCAATTGCATATCGAAAATCTCTCTGGCGGCAATACTCGGCCAACTCCCGCTGCATGTCGAGATCCTCGCGCAGTCTTAGAATACGCGCCCAAATCAAAGCAGGCTCCGCGGTCTTTACTGCGCGGCCGGCTTGTCAATCCACCCCATCGCAGCCATCCACTCGCCCACGCGCTGCGGCCAACTCGCCACCGGGTTGCTCCCCTGACGCATCCCAAAACCGTGGCCGCCAGTGTGGAAAACATGCAACTCCGCCGGCAAACTCAGCTTCTTGTACTCCAAATAGAGAAGGGCGCTGGCGCTGGCGCTAGTGGTTCCCCTGTCGTCGTGGGCATGGACCAGACACGCGGGCGGCGATTTGGGAGTCACCTTGACGGTTGGCAAAAGCGCAAAAGGATTCTCTGCCGAAACAAGATATGCGGGATACACCGGAATCACAAAGTCCGGAGTGGCGTCCTCAACGTCACAGGCGGGATCGGTGCGGTAGGTCCTCTCGTTGGGATACAGCGAAGCCATGACCGCCAGATGGCCCCCCGCCGAAAACCCAAGGATGCCTACCTTCTTCGGATTGATCCCCCACTCCTCGGCATGGCGGCGAACCTGCCCCATCGCCCGCTGGGCATCCTGGAGCGGTTCCACGCCCGGAACCTTGTTGCGCACGGGCACCCTGTACTTCAACAAAACCGCGGTGACACCGAGAGAGTTCAACCATTCGCACACCTGCGTCCCCTCGTGCTCGATCGCCAAAATCCCGTAGCCGCCGCCCGGACAAACAATCACAGCCGTACCGTTCGCTTTGTCCGGACGGTAAACGGTCAGGGTGGGATCGGAGACGTTGGTGATGCGAAGCACATCATTGGGCCCCTTCGGCTCAAGGCGCTTCTCGGGTTCAAGCACCACGGTGGACTTCTCAGGCGCCCCCTCGGGCCAAAGCTTGAGAACCACAGGCTCCACGGCGTGTACTTGGGAAGCCAGACAGCCGAGGAGGGTAAATAGTACGTTTCGCAGAAATGACATGGGAGGGGGTGTTCATAAGTCTTTTAGCCTCGGACACCAAAGATCACAACTGCGTTTTCAACCCCGGAACAGGCGCCCGGAACGCATGCACCCGGATGCCCCTTTGAAATCAAAAAGACCCGCTCCCCCGTGAGGGAGGCGGGCCTTCTCAAATTTTTCCTTAAACGATCCGCAGGAACAGATGCTACAGCAAAGAATCCAGCTTTGCAGTCAGGACGGACTTGGACACCGCCCCCACCAACTGCTCGACCGGCTCGCCATTCTTGAAGAACAGAAGCGCCGGGATGGAGTTGATCCGATAACGGGCGGCGAGCGCCTGTGCATCGTCCACATTGACCTTCGCGACCTTCACCTGCCCCACCTTGGCGTCGGCGATCTCATCGATGACCGGGCTCAGCATTTTGCAGGGTCCACACCAGGGCGCCCAGAAATCCACAAGCACAGGAACGGTGGAGTGAAGGATTTCAGAGTCGAAGTTGGTTTCGGTGATTGTGAGTACGTTTGAACTAGCCATAAGAGCAAAAAGTTAAGCGATTAATTGACCACTGAATAAGCCATAAAGGTGCTGATCGCCGCAAGCAAAGCCACCACGGTCGCCGCGATCGCGAGCCATTTTTCCATCCCTCCTGCGGCCTCGGGCTGAGCCTCCGGTTCCTCGCCGATGTCAGCCATAATCGCGGCGGCAGGCACGGCCGCTTTCTTGGGAGGAGCGGCCACGGGGGCGACGCCCCCGGGAGCGGCGGCAGGAACAGGCGCGGTCGCGAGCGGCACGGTCGCTTTCGGTGCCGGCTTGGGCATCGATGGAATCGTAACGGCTGCAGGCGACTGCAACCTTACAGTGGCCTTCGGGAGACCCGGGGAGGCTGGTGCGGCGGGAGCGGCAGGTGCCCCAGATACGGGAGCTCCTCCAGCACGCAGCGGAACCGTTTGAACCCCGGAAGCGCTCATGGCAACTGCAGGGGGAGTCACGCTGGCAGGGCGGACAGGAGCGACAGGCGCTGTCTGGAGCGGCGCCGTAACGGGACCGACACCTGGCGGCTTCGGAGGCGCGGGGGGTGCAGGCGGAGCGCCGGGGGCAGAAAGTTTGGGGAGAGGAGGTCCGGGATGCGCCGGGGGAGCGGGCGGAGCGCCTGCCGGCGACAAAGGCTTCAAGGCGGGCGCTGCAATCGGAGCAGGCCCTGCAATCGGGGCGGGTCCTGCAATCGGGGCGGGTCCTGCAATCGGAGCGGGTCCTGCAATCGGGGCGGGCGCTGCAATCGGGGCGGGCGCTGCAATCGGGGCGGGCGCTGCAATCGGGGCGGGCGCTGCAATCGGGGCAGGCGCCGCAATCTGGGCGGGTCCTGCAATCTGGGCGGGTCCTGCAATCGGGGCAGGCGCCGCAATCGGGGCAGGCGCCGCAATCGGGGCAGGCGCCGCAATCGGGGCAGGCGCCGCAATCGGGGCAGGCGCCGCAATCGGGGCAGGCGCCGCAATCGGGGCAGGCGCTGCAATCCGGGCGGGCCCTGCAATCGGGGCGAGCGCTGCGGCTGCGGACACGATGGGCAGTGGCGAAACGTTCCCAGCAACCGTTGCACCAACAGGCGAAGCCACAGGTTTCAACACACCCGGAGCGGCAACCAACTTTACTGTTTCGGGCCTGGACGGAACTCCCGGAGCGGGAGCCTGAACCACCTGAGCTGAAGTCAGCTTCATAGGAGGCTTGCCCGGAGCCGTAATCGCGGCCGCCTTCAAGGGGCCACCGCTGGGCCTCGGGGGCAAAGTAATCTTGATAGTGTCGGAAGACACACCTTCTGAACCAGGAGCTTGTGGGGGAATCTCAGACATACACGTGGGAGCGCCTTTGCGACCCCTTTCTTCTCACCTCAAACCGCCTCCTGTCAATCGGATCCTCCCCCGCCACGCGTTTATTGTACACGTCCGTGGAACCTCTGAAACCCGATGCCCCCAACCTCGGGAAGGAGCGGCAAAAACACCGCCCTCCCTCCGCCGTCCGCTACTCTGGAGAGTAGCCAAGCCATGGCCCAAGCCAGCGCTCGACCTCGCTCAAAGGAAGCGACTTTCTTCCCGCATAATCCTCCATCTGATCCCGTCCCAGATTCCCCACTCCAAAATAACGCGATTCCGGATGCCCGAAATACAGTCCGCTCACACTCGACCCGGGCCACATCGCATAACTCTCCGTCAAACGCATCCCAAGCCGCTCCTCCACATGCAGCAACTTCCACAGCTTGCCCTTCTCGGTGTGGTCCGGGCACGCTGGATACCCGGGCGCCGGACGGATCCCACGGTACCGCTCCTCAATCACTTCCTCCATGCTCAGCGATTCCGCGGCGCCGTAACCCCATTCCAAGCGGGCGCGCGCATGCAGCCACTCCGCAAAAGCCTCCGCAAGACGGTCCGCCAGCGCCTCCGCCATGATGACGCCATAGTCATCGTGGCCCGCCCTGAACTCCTCAATCAACTCCGGCAACCCAAATCCGGACGTCACGGCAAAGCCCCCGATATAATCCGGAAGCCCGCTCTCCACTGGAGCCACAAAATCAGCCAGAGAACGGTAAGGCTTACCCTCCTCCTTCTCGCGCTGCTGCCTCAGGAAATGAAAACGCTCCAGCTCGACAGCGCGGGAATCATCGGAGAAGACCGCCACGTCGTCAGACACCGAGGCGGCGGGGAAGAAGCCGTAAACAGCTCTCAACCCAAGTAGGTTCTGGCTGAGAATCCGCTCCAACAACTCCTGCGCGTCGGCAAAAAGCTTCCGCGCCGTTTCGCCGTACTTCTCGTGGGTGAAAATCTTTGGGTACACCCCGCGCAAATCCCAGGTGTGGAAAAACGGACCCCAGTCGATGTAGGCCGCGATTTCCTCTAACTTGGCCTCGATCACCGGTGCCCCGTGCGGATTCAACTCCGGCGCCCGAACCCCCGCCGCCAGGGGCGTCGCGATCACCCTGACCCCGTGGAATGCCGGCGTGGGAACATCCTCCGCCCTCCAAGTGATGGGCGTCCGGTGCGCACGCGCATGCTCCAGAGACACGAGCGGATCCGCCGCAGCCTGATGCTGGTTGCGCAGGGACTCCTGCATCCGCGCGTTGTCCTCCACGTACTTGCGCCTTTGCTCCGGACTGATCAGCGCTCCCACAGTCGGCACCGCCCGGCTCGCATCCAAAACATGCACCACAGAATGGTCGTACACGGGCGCGATCTTCACCGCCGTGTGCGCCTTGCTGGTCGTCGCCCCCCCGATCAGCAGGGGGATCTTGAAGCCCTGGCGCTTCATTTCACGCGCCACGTAAATCATCTCATCCAGCGAAGGCGTGATCAGCCCGCTTAAGCCGATGACGTCCACCGCGTGCTCCCGCGCGGCCTCCAAAATCTTGTCGCAGGACACCATCACCCCAAGGTCGATCACCTCGTAGTTGTTACAACCCAGCACGACACCCACGATGTTCTTGCCGATGTCGTGCACGTCCCCCTTCACCGTGGCCAGCAGGACCTTACCCTGCGCATGCGACCCCCCGGAGGCGGCCTTCTCCTGCTCCATGAAGGGAGTCAGGTAAGCCACCGCCTTTTTCATCACGCGGGCCGACTTCACCACCTGCGGCAGAAACATCTTCCCGGCGCCGAACAAGTCGCCGACCACCGACATCCCGTCCATCAGCGGCCCTTCGATCACCAACAGAGGACGCCCCAGAAGCACCCTCGCCTCCTCCGCATCGGCCTCGATATGGTCGACAATCCCTTTTATCAGGGCGTGCTTCAAGCGGGCATGGACGCTCCCCTGCCGCCACAACTGCTCCTCCGCGGCGCTCTCCACGCGACCCTTGTTGCGGATGGTCTCGGCAAACTCCACCAAACGCTCGGTCGCATCCGAACGCCGGTTCAACAGGACGTCCTCAACGCGCTCCAGAAGGTCGCGGGGGATCTCCTCGTAAACCTCCAGCATGCCGGCGTTCACAATGCCCATGTCGAGCCCCGCGCGGATGGCGTGGAACAGAAAGGCCGAATGCATGGCTTCGCGCACGGGGTTGTTGCCCCGGAAGCTGAAGGAGATGTTCGACAAACCGCCGCTGACCTTGGCGCCCGGAAGGTTCGCCTTGATCCAGCGCGTCGCGTCGATGAAGTCGACCGCGTAGTTCTGGTGCTCCTCGATCCCGGTCGCCACCGTCAGAATGTTCGGGTCAAAAATGATGTCCTGGGCGGGGAACCCCGCCTTCTCCGTGAGCAGTTTGTAGGAGCGCGAACAGATCTCCTTGCGTCGCTCCAAATTGTCCGCCTGCCCGCGCTCGTCAAAGGCCATCACCACCACGGCCGCTCCGTAGCGCCGGATGCTCCGCGCCTGCTGCAAAAACTTCTCCTCCCCCTCCTTCAGCGAAATCGAGTTCACCACCCCCTTGCCCTGCAAACACTGCAGCCCCGCCTCCAGCACCTCCCACTTCGAGGAGTCCACCATCACCGGAACTCTCGAAATATCGGGCTCCGACCCGATCAAATGCAGAAATCTCGTCATGGCACCCACCCCGTCCAGCATCCCCTCGTCCATGTTGACGTCGATGATCTGCGCCCCGTTCTCAACCTGCTGCCGGGCCACGGTAAGCGCCCCCTCGTAGTCGCCGGCGAGGACGAGCTTTTGAAACTTGGGCGAACCCGTCACGTTGGTGCGCTCGCCGACGTTCACAAAATTCGTCAGCGCCGTCGCGTTGAACGGCTCCAGTCCGGAAAGCCGGAGCGCCCCGGGCTCCGCGATCACGGGAATGGCCCGCGGCGCCGACTCCCGCACGGCCTCCGCCATCCGCGCGATGTGCGCGGGCGTCGTGCCGCAGCAACCGCCCACCACGTTCAAAAGACCGTCCGCCGCCCAATCCCCGAGCTGGGGCGCCAGCGACTCCGGGGTCTCCGGGAACCCGGTTTCCGAAAGCGGATCGGGAAGACCGGCGTTCGGATACACGCTCAGGTACACCGGCGAGCACACGGAGAGCTCCTCCACGCGCGGCCGCATCTCTTTGGGCCCTAGGGCACAGTTAATCCCAACGCTGAGCAGCGGCACGTGCGAAACCGAGTTCCAGAAACCCTCCGGAGTCTGCCCCGTCAGGCTGCGGTCGCTGTTCGCCTGCGTGAACGTGACGGACGCCATGATCGGCACCCGGCGGCGCCCGGGCGTGTAGATGCCCCCCTGCGCTGGCACCGGGTCAATCCCCAGCTTCTCGTACACGTCCAGAATCGCAGCGAACGCAGCCTTTGCATTCAGCGTGTCAAAAATCGTCTCCACCAGCAGCGTGTCCACCCCGCCCTCCAGCAATGCCTCCACCTGTTCACGATAGGCATACCGCAGCTGTTCAAAGTTCACCGTGCGGAACCCGGGGTCGTTCACATCCGGGGAAATGGACCCCGTCACCGGCATCGGCCCGATGGCTCCCGCCACAAAGCGCTGCTGCCCCGTTTTTTCCGCCACACGGTCGGCCGCCGCGCGCGCGATCCGGGCGGCTGCGAGGTTCATCTCCCGCGCCGTGTCCCGCAGGAAAGGGTCGTGGATGACCCGGTCCATGAACTCCTGGTCCTTGCGCCCGTGCTCCCCCTTGAGGAGGAAATCGTGCTGGCCGATGGTCGTTGCGGAAAAGGTATTGGTCTCGATCAGGTCCGAACCCGCCTCGAGATAGCCCGTGTGGATCTCCTCAATCACGGAGGGACGGGTGAGCAGAAGCATCTCATTGTTACCCTTCAAATCCTTGCCCGACCAGTCTTTGAACGACTCCCCGCGGTAGGCCGCCTCGTCCAGCTTGTAGCGCTGAACCATCGTGCCCATGGCGCCGTCCAGAACAACGACACGTCTTTGAAGAAGGGAGAGAAGCGGGTGAACAGATTCCATGATCGTGGCCTACTAAACAACCAGCGGGGGCCGGGGGGCAAGCAAAACAAATGGACGCATCATGATGTGTCCATGCGTTTCAGTGCGCGCGCAGGCACAGGCCTCCCCCGCCGCGCTGCACGCCGCACGAATCCCCCTCCTTCCTCCAGCCCGCCCGCCTACTTCCCCTTGGCGAAACCGTCCTTCAACGCCACCGTCCGGTTGAACACCGGCGCGCCCGGGCGGCTGTCCTTCGGATCGGTGTAAAAGTAACCGACCCGCTCAAACTGGTAGTGGGCCCCGCCGGAAGCCGACGCCACAGAGGGCTCCAGCTTCGCCGTGACGACCTCGAGGGACGCCGGGTTCAGGAACTGGGTGAAACTTCCCTCCTCGCCCGCCGCCTCGTCCGGCTGGGCCTCGGTGAAGAGCTTGTCGTACAGGCGCACCTGGACGTCGAGCGCCTGCGCAGCGCTCACCCAGTGGATGGTTCCCTTCACCTTGGGACGCCCCACGGGCTTCACCCCGCGCCGGGTCGCGTCGTCGTAGGTGCAGCGCAACTCCACCACCTCGCCAGCGGCGTCCTTCACCACTTCGTGACAGATGATGCAGAACGCGTACTTCAGTCGCACCTCGCCACCCGGAACCAGCCTGTGGAAGTCGGGCACCGGGTGCTCCATGAAATCATCGCGCTCGATATAAAGCTCGCGGCTGAGCGGCACGCGCCGCTTGCCGGCCTCGGGATCCTCCGGATTGTTCACCAGCTCGACCTCCTCGACCTGCCCCTCGGGATAATTGGTGATCACCACCTTCAGCGGCCGCAACACCCCGTAAACGCGCTGCGCGTGCTTGTTCAAATCCTCGCGGACGCAATGCTCCAGAAGCGCCAACTCCGTGAGGGACGGATACTTCGTGAGGCCGATCGTCTCGCAAAACACGCGCACCGACGCCGGCGTGTAACCCCTGCGCCGGATCCCGCTGATGGTGGGCATGCGCGGATCGTCCCACCCGTTCACCAGCCCCGCCTTCACCATCTCGAGCAGCTTCCGCTTGCTCATCACCGTGTAGGTCAGGTTCAGGCGGGCAAACTCCCGCTGGTACGGTTTTCCGGGAAGGCCATCCACGTTGTCGATGAGCCACTCGTAGAGGGGCCGGTGGTGTTCAAACTCAAGCGTGCAAAGGCTGTGCGTGATCCCCTCCAGGGCGTCGCTCAAGGGGTGCGCATAGTCGTACATCGGATAGATGCACCACGCGTCCCCAGTGCGGTGGTGGTGGGCGTGCAGAATCCGGTAGATGACCGGGTCCCTCAAATTCATGTTCGGGGAGGCCATGTCGATTTTGGCCCGCAGAATGCGCTCCCCCTCCCGGAACTCTCCGGCGCGCATCCTCGCAAACATGTCCTTGTTTTCGGCCACCGAACGGTCTCTATACGGGCTCGGAGTGCCCGGCTGGGTCAGCGAACCGCGGTGGGCGCGGACCTGCTCCAAAGTCTGGTCGTCCACGTAGGCCAGTCCCTTTTCAATCAGCTGCACGGCGAACCCGTAGAGCTTCTCAAAGTAGTCGCTCGCGTAGAAAAGGTTCTGTCCCCAGTCGAACCCCAGCCATTTCACGTCCTCCTGAATACTGTGCACGTACTCGACCTCCTCCTTGACCGGATTGGTGTCGTCGAAACGCAGGTGGCAGCGGGACTTCGGGGCGTTTTCCAACGCCAGGCCGAAGTTGAGGCAGATGCTCTTGGCGTGCCCGATGTGCAGGTATCCGTTCGGCTCCGGCGGAAACCGGGTGATCACCCAGCCTTCGTTGCGCTGCGCGGCAACATCGGCGGCGATGAGTTCGCGTATAAAATCCTTGGAAACGGAGGCGGGCGCATCAGACATAGCCACGCAGATTTCCCCCAGAGAGCCAGAGAGTCAAGGCGCCGCCGCCGGTCTCCTGCAAGCAATCCCGCCACAGGCGCCCAAAAACCCGGCCCAAACCGGACTTGAGCCCCGCAATTTTCGGCACTAGCTTGACCGGCCGTTTCATCCGGAAGGACCCCATGCTGCAAATCTACATCAAAACTTGGTGCCCATGGTGCGTGGCGGCGCTCGAGACACTCGACGCCCTGGGCTGCACCTACACCTCTTATGATGTCGAGGAGAACCGGGCCGCAGCCGACAGGATGCGCCTCATCTCCGGCCAGACGCGCGTCCCGACCATGGAGGCGGACGACCACGTATTGAGCGACTTCGGTCCCGAGGAAATCGCACCCTTCCTCAAAAAACACGGCCTGCTCCACTGATCCCCCACCCTGCTGGGGCGCTTCCCCCACTCCCGCAGCCCCCTCCCGCATAGACAGGCCGCCAATACCCGCAACTTCGCCCCCCGCTCCAAGCCCTCATGTCCTTTGAAATCCTCCTGACAGCAGGCGCCGTCGTCCTCAGTATCGCATTGCGCAGCTTCGAGCACCCCGTTCTCTTCCGTCTCGGCAACCTGTGCATGCTCGTTGCCTCCTACCTGCTCGGATTCTTCATCACCGGGTTCCGCACCGTCGGAATCCTTTGCGCCTCCCTCTGGTTCGTCCTTCCCTGGGTCGACATCCTCACGCGCGTGCGCAGAATGCGCCTTCCGAAAAAACGCCCGGTCAAACCGCAGCACCCTCCGAATTCGAGCCGCTTCCCAAGCCTTGAAGAACTGACTGAGGAGGCCGAGGCCGAGGGGTTTTTCGTCGTCGAAGACGCCGGCTGGGACCACGAGGAACAAAGACACTCCGTGCGCCTGCTCTCGCACTCGCACGAACCCGTGCGCGCCGCCATCAACCTGGTGGAGGGCGAGGAATTCGCCTTTTTTTACATCACCATCAGTTCGAAAACCACGGACGGCTGCATCTGGCACACCTGGAACTATCCCTTTTCACTCAGCCTGAGACCGTCCCCGAAGTGCAAGATCCAGCGGGTTTCAGACAGCCAGGGCTTTCTGGAAATGCTGGAGTCACACCGCTACTGGCTCAAGGTCAACAAAGTGACCAACCCGGAACCCGTACCCGCAGAGCCCGAGACGATCACGGCGGAACTCGAGAGCGAAATGTACGCGCAGGTGGTCCACAATCTGGACTGCGGCCTTCTTTTGGAAATCGACGAGCACCTCGTGGCGTACTCTTGGAAGGGCTGCTTCTACCTGTGGTTCCAGTTCCTGAAGGAATTCGTGCGGCTCAAATAACGCTGGAAAACGACCGCTCCGTTCACTGCCCCCGCTGAACAGACAGGGTATCTTCCCTGGGAGCATGGAGCCCCAGGAGGGGCTAGCGCTTTAAACGCCGGCGCAGTGCGCCCGTAAGATCGTCCATCTCCTCAACGCGGAGCACACGCGCGACCGCAAAAAACACCACCGCGGCCGCCACGATCACGGCACCGAGCTGCAACGCATGGACGCCCCGGTTTGAATGGACCCAGTCCGCCGCCATCCAGCGCGCCCCCCCCACACACACGGCGCTCATCGCGGCACCCGCCACGAGAAGCTTGCAGGTGCCGGAGACCAGCTGCCCAGTTTCGAGCGAACCGGTGGCCTTGCGCATCAAAAGATAAAGCGCCACAAAGTTGCAGATCGCGACGCAGCCCGTCGAGAGAGCCAGCCCCCTGTGGCCCATCCCGAGGTGAAACGTGAAAAACCAGTTCAGCAGCAGGTTCGCCCCGATCGCCCCGAAACTCACCATCATCGGCGTCGTCCGCCGGTCGATCGCGTAGAAGGCCGGCGCCAGCACCTTGATTCCCGAATACGCCGCCAGCCCCACCGCGTAAAACTTCAGGGCGGAGGCCGTCTGCAGCGTCGCCTCCGCGTCGAACTTTCCAGACTCGTAGATCAACGAAATGATCGGCTCCGCCAGAAACACCAGCCCGAGTGTAGAGGGGATCGTCAGCAGCAGCCCCAGCCGGAGGCCCTTTGCCAGCGTACTCCGGAGCCCCTCCGTATCCCCCGCCCCCGCGTGGCGCGCCACCAGGGGAAGCGTCACCGTTCCAATGGCGACGCCGAAGAGGCCGAGCGGCAGCTGCATCAGGCGGAAGGCGTAGTCCAGCCAGCTCACCGGCCCGTCCCCGGGGATGTGCGAGGCGAACTTCTGGTTGATCATCACGTTCACCTGCACCGCGCTTGCGGCAATCACCGCGGGTCCCATCAACCGCAACACGCTCCGCACGCCCTCGTCGTTCCAGCGGAAGTCAGGCCGGAACCGGTACCCCACGCGGAACAGCGCCGGAAACTGCGCCACGAGCTGCGCGCATCCCCCGATCAGAGTTCCGATGGCAAGGCCGATCAAAGACCTCGGACCGAACTCGGGGTCAATCCACCACGCAAGCCCGACGCCGCCGGCGATGGAACCGATGTTGAAAAAGCTCGAGGCCATCGCGGGCGCTCCAAACACGTCCTTTGAGTTGAGAAGCCCCATCACCAGTGCCGCCAGGGAGACGAACAGGATGAACGGAAACATGATCTGCGTGAGCAGCATCGTCAGCGCGGCCTTCTCGGGACTGAAGCCGCCCGCGAGCGTGTCCACCAAAAGGGGCGCCAGAAACACCCCCACAATCACCACCACGCTCAACACCAGCGTCGCCAGCGTCGCCACCTTGTTCGCCAGCGCCCACGCCGACTCATCGTCCCCCTGCGCCGTCTTTTTTGAAAACACGGTTACAAAAGCCGTCGAAAGCGCCCCCTCCGCGAACAGGTCCCGCAGCAGGTTCGGGATCCGAAACGCCGACTTGAACGCGTCCATCGCGAAGCCCGCGCCGAACAAACGCGCGAGAATGAGCTCGCGCGCCAGCCCCAGCAAGCGGCTGCACAAAACGGCCAGCCCCACAATTCCGGCTGCCCTGGTATTGATTTGACGACGGGATGTACTCACTTGGGTTAACTTGAAACAGATGTCAGCGCGTGGCGAACTGCTTTTCGCACGGGCCTGGCTCCTACGGCCGGAAAGGTTTCAACACCGGTTCCACCCGGGGCGGCGCTTCGGCCCCGCGGACCGCCTCGACCTTCGGGGGGGCCGCACTCGCTGGATTATCCGCTGGATTCACCGCCTGCACCTGCGGCGGCCGCCCGCTTGAACCGCGCGCCTCTGCGGCAGCGGCAGTCCACTGCTGCAGTGTCACCGACGGGCCCGGGTCTCCCCCTCCACGCAACACTGAGGCTGGGTAACGCGGTTCAGTTGCGGCATTCATCACCTCCACCCACACGGGCAGCGCCATCGTCGCGCCGTAGCCCTGGGCCACGGTGCGCTGCGGCTTGTCAAACCCCACCCAAACCCCAGCCGTCAGACTGCTTGTAAAGCCGACAAACCAGGCGTCCTTGTAGTCGTCCGTCGTGCCCGTCTTGCCCGCCGCCGGTTTCTTGAAACCCGCAGCCCTGGCAGTCGCCGCAGTCCCCCGGTCGAAAACCTTGGTCAACACCCCCGTCAGCGTCGCACACGCCCCCGGCTGCAATACCGCCTTCGACGGCGCCTGCGCCCGGTACAAAGTCGTCCCCCCGGCATCATCAATGCGCTCGATCAAGTACGGCTGCCTGAGCCGTCCCCCGTTTGGAAACACCGTGTACGCGTTTGTCATTCGGAGGAGACTGGCTTCAAACGCCCCAAGATAAGCGGACGGCCGTAGCGGCATCTTTTCCAACCCCACCGCACCCGCCACCCGGCCCACCTCGGTGAGCCCCGCCTGCTCGCCCACGCGCACCGTCACCGTATTCCGGGACTGTACCAACCCGTCCTCAGCGGTCATCGGTCCTTTGAAGGTTCCGTCCGAATTGCCCGGCGACCAGTTGGCTGCGCCCTTGACCTCGCCCTTCTGGATGGGACCGTCGTTCACCATCGTTCCGGGAGAAAGTCCCCGGCCAAAGGCGGCCAGATACACGAACGATTTGAACGTGGACCCCACCGGCCGCTCCGAAAGCAACGCCCGGTTGTAGCGGCTGTCCGCGTACTCCCTCCCGCCCACGAGCGAGCGAATGCCGCCCGTCCGGTTGTCGATCACCACCACGGCCCCTTGAATGTAGGCCGGCTCCAGTTCCGCCTCCCTCGCCTCCTTCGTGAAGTCGGCCTTCTTGGGATGGTTGTACTTTGGCTGTGACTCGATTTTTGTCAGGTGGTTGTTCAGTGCCGTCTGCGCTGTGTCCTGCAGCACGGGATCTATGGAGGTGTAGATTCTCAACCCGCTCTCCAGTACCTGGTCCTCGGTAAGAACCTTGTTCAACTCCCGCAACACAGCGTCCATCACGTAGTTCTCCTGCACCGTGAGCCGCTTCTTTGGATTGAGCACTATCGCCGCCTCGCGCGCGGCATCGGCCTGCGCCTGCGGAATCATCTCCATCTTGACCATCCGCTCCAAAACAGTGTCCCGCTGCCTGATCGCGCCGGCATAGTTATTCAAGGGTGAAAACCTCGAGGGACCGCGAATAATACCCGAAAGCATGGCAGCCTCGCCAAGCGTCAGCTCCGAGGCGTGCTTGTTAAAGTACGCCTGGCAGGCCGTCTCCACGCCGAACACGCCGGCTCCGAAGTAAATCCGGTTCATATAATGCTCCAGGATTTCGTCCTTCGAGAAATACCGCTCTATCCTAACCGAAACAAAAGCCTCCAAGATCTTGCGATGCATGTTTTTCCCGCCCAGCGGGAAGGAATTCCGCGCAAGCTGCTGGGTCAGCGTGCTGGCCCCCTGCGCCGCCGAACCCGAAACGGCGTTCCGCACCACGGCCCGCGCGATCCCCACCGGATCAACGCCGGAATGCTTGTAAAAGCGGGAGTCCTCCCGGGCCAGAAGCGCCTTGATGAAAAAGGGCGAAACCTGCTTCAGCGGAACCACCAGCCGGTTCTCCCCCTGCAGGCGCCCGTACGGCTTGCCGTCCCTGTCAAACACGGTGGACCGCTCCCGGATCTGCTGCACGTCGCTCATGTCCAACTGCGCAGCCCAAAACGCGTACACTCCCCCGACCACGGCCCCGAACAAGGCCCCCCACATGGTCAGAAACAACAGCAACCTCCGCACCCGGCCGCCGGAGCGGCCCTTGGGCTGCGCCCCTGGGGAGCGCGGACGACGGGGGGGATGGGAAGGGGGCGGCACAGCGAGAGCTTATTTTTTTTGATAGACTAGTCCAACCGGACCCGCCTCGTAACACTTTTATCACTTCACGCCGCGCCAGCGTCTTTTTCAGTCCACGCCCAGCCGCCTCACACGCGGGCCGATCCCGGTGAAAATCTCCCACGGGATCGTCCCGGCGTTCCGCGCAAGCTCGCCCACCGTCACGGCCTGCCCTCCTTCCTCCCCGAGCAAAACAACCTCAGATCCGGGCGCTGCGTCCCCCGCTGCCGTCACGTCCACCATGATCTGGTCCATCGTCACGCGCCCCAACACCGCACACCGACTCCCCCCCACCAACACCTCCGCCCCGCGGCCGGAAAGGTGCCGCCGAAAACCGTCGGCGTATCCCACCGTCACCGTCGCCACCCGCGTCGGTTTCTCCGTCACAAAAGTCCGTCCGTACGAAACGCTCCGTCCGACCCCGAAATCCCGCACCAGACTCACCCTCGCCTTCCAGCGCATCACCGGACGCAGCTCGGACTGAAACTCGGGAAGGGGGGAACATCCGTAAAGAGCCAGACCGGCCCGGTAAAGCTCGCCCGCTGATTCCGAGTAACCAATCACGCCTGCGCTATTGGCGATATGCGCGGGGCCATGCACCAGCCCCCTGCCGCGCAATTCCGCGGTCAACCGCGCAAACAAATCCGCCTGCGCCCTCGTGTAGCCCTCCTCCTCGTCAGCGGACGGAAAGTGAGAGCCCACCCCGCACACTCGCACTCCCTCAACTCCGCTTAAAGCCTGTGCCAGCCCGACTGCATCCCTCTCCCAAACCCCGATCCTGCCCATCCCAGTGTCCACCGCCAGATGGACGGGCGTCGGCGGCCTCCCCGGACCAGCGGCAAAATGGGCAGCCTCCTCGTAACTCGAGATCATCGGCACAAACCCCTCGCGCACCACACGTGAGCGCTCAAAAGGCAGCACCGGACCCAAGATCAAAACAGGATGCCCGGGAGCCAGACAGCGCACGGCCAGAGCCTCCTCCAGATTTGCAACGGCGAACCACTGTACACCTCCGGCAATAGCTTCCACCGCAATATCCAATCCATGCCCATAGGCGTCCGCCTTCACCACGGCCATCAATGCGGCACCTGCTGGCGCGGCCCGGCGCAAAGCCGCCACGTTCTGCCGGAACGCGCTCCGGCTGACTTCGACCCAACAACGCTCACCCTCTGTTGATTGCTCGTGCACACCCTTTTATTAGCCGCACGATGGAATAGGCAAAAGAGCGTTCTTCGACGCCGATTTCAGCGTCAACCGCTGCCCCCCGCTTTCCCGCGGGTGCACCGGCCTAGATCTGCAAGCCGGACAGCATGCCCCGACCCCTAGATCCCATCAGGCTTGCCCCTAGACAACGCTTCAATCCTGTGTCATTTATCCAGTCAAATCTTGAATCCTTTTATGCGCCGAACATTCATTTGCGCCTTTGTTTCGCTCCTGGCCGCCTCCCTGCTTCAGGCAGCGGAAAGCACTCCGGCAACCTCGGGCACTGGATCTCAAAAATCATCTTCAAAAACAACGGAGTCAACAGGTTCCACCCAGAAGAAATCGGCCGAAAAACCCGCCGCTGAAACTGCCAAAGCATCCGTAGAGGCGTCTAAAGAACCTTCCAAGGAAGCCTCCAAAACCAAAAAGGCTACGAAAGATTCCAAAGAAAAGTCCGCCTCCTCGGACCGTCCGCCCGCCACGGAAGACGAGCGCTTCTCCTCCGCCCGCGCCGCAGCTTCCGAGGACAAGGTCGTCTCCGAACTCCGAGCCAAGGCCGACACGGCGAAAACACAGGAGGCCGCCACCCGGGCAATGCGCGCCTACATGCGGGGCCTCTACAGCAAGATGCGCGCAATCGAACCCTCCCTTCAGGAGCGGATTAACATGACCGAAGCCGCCGCCCTCCGCGCGCTGCCGCAGACCGCCCAGGCCCAGTAGCCGTCCTTGCCGCAGAGGCCTGGAATCAAGTTCGCCAGCACCCGCCCGCAGCATTCGCCCCCCTGTACCCGCCCGCTTGGCGTCCGGGCGGCGATCCCCCGCCGCTAGAAAATGAACGTCCTTGCGTCGCACGCCGCAATCAGCCTTTCACTCGCCTCCGTCCTTTGGGTGGTTCAGCTGGTCGTCTACCCGGCGTTCCGTTTCATCGACCCTGAGCACTTCGCCAACTGGCATTACAGATACACGGGCGCCATCACGTGGGTGGTGGCACCCCTCATCCTCCTGCAAACGGCCGGCGTTGCGGCGCGGCTGCTTTTTCTGGATCACCCCGATATCCTCTGGTCGGCGGAATGCCTCTGCACCCTCCTCGCCTGGGCCGTGACCGGGTTTGTTTCCGTTCCGCTCCACGCGAAACTTCAGAACCAGAGGGATGAGCGCATCATGAAAACACTGGTCCAGTCGAACTGGCTCAGAACCGCAGCCTGGTCGCTTTCCGCCGTGTGCAGCTGGATCGCAGCCTCCACCCCTCCCGCCCAGCTCTGAGGAGTCTCTGTCTCTCTACCAGTTCGCAATCCACGCCCTTTCGTTGGCGTCGGAATTGGCGGTGCTCCAGAAGTCGTAGGTGATGTTGTGACCGGCACTGGGGTCATCCTGCAACCCCGACTGCAATACCTTCTGCCGCTTGGTCGAATAACCGTACGGCTTGCCCCAGGGATCCCTGATGAACACCACCTTGCCCGAATCAATCTGCAGAAGCGAGGGGGCGAAGTTGTAATAACTCACCGGAGCCGATGCAGCCGTTCCCGCACCCGTGGACTCATTGGCATCGGGCCGGCCGTCCAAGTTGGCATCGCCCGAAAGCATCGTGTAAAACGCGAGATTCGCCGGCTTGTAAGCCGATGCGTCGGCCGCCCCCATTCCTGAGGTGAGCGAAGAGAGGTCGTCCGTCTCCGCTGAACGGGGATAAACAGCATTGTCAGCCTTGTACGCCTCCGCGGCTGCGGCGAAAGCTGCGATCTGCCCCTCCACGCGGCTGCGGTTAGACTTGCTCTGAGCGTACCGCTGAACCCCCAGCACCATCGACATCAACATGCCCATGATGCCGATCACCACCAGCAGCTCCACCAGCGTAAACGCACTGTTTCTGTGACTCCGTGAAATTCGCATCATTCTAGGGGGAAAAGTTTTAGAGATTCATTCTGGCCGTCGCGCGCAGGGCCGGCGCGCCTGCTATCCTCCACCCGGAGCGCTCATGTTTTTGAGCAGATCCACCATCGGCAAAAAGAGCGCGATGACGATCGTCCCCACCACCAGGGCCAAAAACACAATCATCAGGGGCTCCATGAGCGAAGTCAGCGCATCCACCGTGTTGTCCACCTCGTCGTCAAAAACATCCGCCACCTTCAAAAGCATGTCCGGCAACTGGCCGGTCTCCTCACCCACGTCCACCATCGAAATTACCATCGGCGGAAACACCCCGCTCGCCTCGAGGGGCGTCACGATCGACTCCCCCTCCTTGACCGCGTCGTGCACCTTCGTGACGGCATCCATGATCACCGAATTTCCCGCCGTCTCACGGGTGATCGTCAGCGCCTGCAGAATCGGAACGCCGCTCGTCACCAAGGTTCCGAGGGTGCGGCTAAACCTGGAGATGGAGCTCTTACGGGTGAGATCTCCAAAAAGCGGAAGCTTGAGCGCGAGCTGGTCCAAAATGACCCGCCCCTTTGCAGAACTGGAAAACACCTTCCACCCCGCCGCGGCCGCAATCACCACGCCCAATACGATGTACCAATTCGAGACAATGCTGCCGCTGAGGCCCATGATGAAACGGGTCAGATCCGGAAGCGGCTTGTTGCCCAGGAGGTCCTTAAAGATCTGCTCAAACTTCGGCACGATGAACGCCAGCAGGAAGATCAGGATGATCACGGCAATGCTCAGCACGATCACCGGGTACGTCATCGCGGACACCACCTTGTTCCTCAGCTTCTGCGCCTTTTCCTGAAACTCAGCCAGCCGGTTCAACACGATCTCCAACACACCGCCCAACTCCCCGGCCTTCACCATGTTCACGTACAGCCGGTTGAACACCTTAGGATGGGATGCGAGCGACTCAGAAAACGTCCCCCCGCCCTGGACCCCCTCGCTGATGGAGGTGATGACCTTCTTGAGAACAGGATCCTTCTCCTGCTTTCCAAGCACGTCCAGGCCGCGCAGCAGGGGCAGTCCGGCGTCGATCAGGGTCGCCAGCTGGCGCGTGAAGATCATGAGCACCTTGCCTTCGACCGTCGTCTTTTCAAAAAACTTGATCCCCTCCCCCTTGGCCTTCGCCTTCACCTTTGGCGCCGCCACAGCCACCGCAACAGCAGCCCCAGAACTCTTCGCTGACTTTGCCACGGCCACCGCCGCCGACTTCCCCGCCTCAGTCACGCTTGTCGGGAAAAAACCCGATTTGCGCAGCAAAGCCACCGCCTCGTTTGTCGAGGCCGCATCCATGACTCCTCGGGCCTCCTGGCCGGCGGCGTCCAACGCTACGTATTCAAACTTGGGCATAGGTCAGGTCTCGGTGGGCAAATCTTTCAATCAAGTATACTTGAGAACCTCTTCGATAGAAGTCTCACCGTCATAAATCAAACGCAATCCATCCTCGCGCAGCGACGTCATCCCCAGCTCGATCGCCTTCTGCTTCAAAACCACCCCAGGCGCCCTCTGGTTGATCAGCTCCCGAATCGGTTCCGTCACGTCCAGAAGCTCATAGATCCCCTTCCGCCCCCGGTAGCCCGTACTGTTGCAGTGCGTACATCCGGCTCCGTAGTAAAACTGCTTGTCCCCGATCTCGTGGGGCGACAACCCCAGCTGGTCCAGCATCGCCTCCGTCGGTTCGTAGGGCGTCCTGCACTGAGAGCAGACTTTCCGGATCAACCTCTGGCCCAGCACTCCCTCGAGGGAGGCTGAAATCATAAACGGCTCCACTCCCATGTCGATCAAACGTGTCACCGCTCCCGGCGCGTCATTCGTGTGCAACGTCGTCAGCACCAAGTGCCCCGTCAGCGACGCCTGGATCGCAATCTGGGCCGTCTCCACATCACGCGTTTCACCCACCATGATCCGGTCCGGGTCCTGGCGCAAAAACGCCCTCAGCACCCTCGAGAACGTCAGTCCGATCCCGTCGTTCACCGGCACCTGAATGATGCCGTCGATGTCGAATTCCACCGGATCCTCGGCCGTCAAAACCTTGGCGTCGATCGTGTTGATCTTCTCAAGGCAGGCGTACAGCGTGGTCGTCTTGCCCGACCCCGTGGGGCCCGTGACGATGAAAATCCCGTTTGGCAATTCGATCGTGCGGAGCAGGTAATTGTGCAGGTTTACGGGGAGGCCAAGCGCCTCCAGACTCAGATTCACGCTGGAGCGGTCCAGCACGCGAAGCACCACGCTCTCTCCAAACTGCGTCGGCAGGGTGGACACACGCATGTCTACGGAACGTCCGCCCACATCCCGCTGGATGCGCCCGTCCTGCGGCAGGCGCCGCTCGGCGATGTTCAAATTGGCCATCACCTTCACACGCGAAATGATCGAGGACGCCATGTGCCTCGGGGGAGGCGCCATCTCGTACAGCGCCCCGTCCACCCGGTAGCGGATCTTGAAATCGTGCTCGAAGGGCTCGAAGTGGATGTCCGAGGCCCGGTCGTTGATCGCCTGCTGCATGACCAAGTCCACATACCGGATGATCGGCGCCTCCGACGCAAGCTCCTCACCCTCATCCGTTCCCATCTGCGACAGGACCTCCTTCAACTCCCCTGCCCCGCGGCTATAGTGGCGCCGCAACATCTCGGCGACGTCGTCCACCGGGGCAATCACCAGTTGAATCTCCACCCCCAGCGCAAAGCGGATGTCCTCCAGAGACTGGTGGTGAAAAGGATCCACCAGCGCCACCTGCAGGGTCTGGCCGTCCCATCCCACCGGAAACGCCTGGTGCATCTGCGCCTGATTCACGGGCAGCATCGCAAGAAGCTCCCCCGGGGGCTCGAAACCCTCCAGATTCACAGCTTCGGTCCCCAGCATCTGGGCGATAATGAGGTAGAACTGGTCCTCCGACATCAGCTCCTTCTTCGCCAGAACCTTTGCAAGCGAAAGCCCGCTCTGGTTGATCTCGAAACCCACGTCATCCACGGCCTCCTCGGAAACAATGCCCTGGTCGACCAGCATCTGCAGTACAATCGAATGGTTCATCGCAGGTCTCCTTAAATCTTCAACACCTACTCCTTGTCGCCCATCGTGGCGCCGATAACCTCCTCCGCCGTCGTCATCCCAGACAACACTTTCCGGATCCCGTCCTCCCGCAGCGTGCGCATTCCCATCTCCCTCGCACGGCGCCGCAGCTGCAAGGTCGTGCTGCGTTCATTGATCATCCGCCGCACCTCGTCGTCCACGAGGAAAAACTCGAAGATCCCGGAACGTCCCTTGTAACCGCCATTCCTGCAAAAATCACAGCCACGGCCTTTCGAGATGCTGGCGCTCGCCAACTGCAGGGCGTCCACCCCAAGGGCCCTCATGTCGGAGGGCAGCAACTCAGACGGCTCCTTGCATTTGGGACAAATCCGCCGCACTAGACGCTGAGCAACCACCGCGCGCACCGCCGAAGAAACCAAAAACGGCTGCACTCCAATGTCCACCAGACGCGCCACAGCGCCGGGCGCGTCGTTGGTGTGAAGCGTTGAAAACACTAGGTGCCCCGTGAGCGAGGCGTTGATTGCGATATTGGCCGTGTCCGCGTCGCGAATTTCCCCGACCATAATGATGTTCGGCGCCTGGCGCAGCATCGAACGCAACGCCGCCGGAAACGTCATCCCGATCTCCGCGTTCACCTGCACCTGGTTGATCCCCGCCATCTGGTACTCCACCGGGTCCTCCACCGTTATCAGCTTCTTATCCGTCCGGTTGATGTAGTTCAAACACGCGTACAACGTCGTCGTCTTGCCGGAACCCGTGGGCCCCGTCACCAGCAAAATCCCGTCCGGCAGCGTGATCAGTTTCTCGAAGATCGCCTGGTCGTCCGAAAGGAACCCAAGCTGCGGCAGGCCCAACTGCAACGCGGACTTGTCGAGAATACGCATCACCACGCTCTCCCCGTGCGGGGTGGGCACCGTCGAAACACGCAGATCCACCTGGCGCCCCCCCACCGTCACCTGAATACGGCCGTCCTGCGGCATGCGCTTTTCGGCGATCGACATCGTGCCCGACATGATCTTCAAGCGCGAGATGATCGCCGACTGCAGGCGCTTCGGCGGACTCTGCATCTCCTGCAACACTCCGTCGATCCGGAAGCGGACCCGGAAGACCTTCTCCATCGGTTCCAGATGGATGTCGCTCGCCCGCAAATTGTAGGCCTCCAGAAGCAGGGATGTGACCATCCGGATGATCGGCCCCTCGCCCGCCTCCCCCTCGGCCGTGTCCATCTCGTAGGGGTTTGGCTCCCCCGCTTTCGCGCTAGCCGGGTCCTGCCCGATGCCGTACCACTTGAACAACGCCTCCTTGATCGCGCCCGGAGTTCCGCACACAAATTCAGGCGAAGTCCCAAGCATGTGGGAAAGGCTGTCAAACGTGTCGAAATCCAAAGGGTTAGACACCGCAACCACCAACCCGCCCTCGGTGCGTGCGACGGGCACCACCTTGAAGCGCTCAGCCAGTTCCCTGGGCATTTCGGCGAGAACATCCTCGGGAACATGCATAGCGCCAACTTCGACAAACTCCATAGAGGAGTGCATCGCCAGCGCCCGCATGTAGTCCTCCTCGCTCAGAACCCCCTTCTCAACAAGAGCATCCACCAAGCCCCCCAGGGGATGGTCGGCCCGGGCCGCGTCCACATCTCTCTGGGACACGAGTCCGCTGTCCAGCAGAATCTCCAGTATAAACTCTTGATTGACACTCACTTGTCCGGTTCTAGGGGTGGGATGGGGGCGCGGTGCAATGCCCGGCCTGAACCGGTCTCAACCGGAAAGGCCCCTGCGGCCTGAACCGGCCGCAACCGCCCCCCGGCGCACCGCGGCACCGAAGGAACAGAACGTGGCAAACACTACGCGATCCGAGACTGGAAAGTCAAAAGATGTCCCCCCGCAGATCCTCTTTTCGCTGAATCCCGGCCCGTCCACACCCTCCGAGAGCCTCTCAGAGCTCCAAAGCCAGGCCGTCGTAGGCCACCCGAACCCCCTCAGGCAGGCTTTTCTCGAGATCTGCATGCAAATGTTCGTGGCACAAATGCGTCAGCCAGGCCGCCCCGGGCCTGACCCTTTCAATCACCTCCAGCGCCTCGCCGATGCTCAGATGGGTCGGATGCGGCCTTGCACGCAGCGCGTCGATCGCCAGGTGACGCACCCCGGCCACAGCCTCCTCCACCTCTGGGGGGACGGACTTGCAGTCGGTCAGATACGCAAAAAGGGACTCCCCTCCGACCTTCAGGAGGTATCCAAACGACGTCATACGACCGTGGGGAAGCGGCAGCGGGGTCAACTCCACCTCTCCCAGCGAAAAAACTCCGCTCACAATTCTCGACTCCGGATGCAGGTAGGTCGGGAACCTTTCCCTTGGATTGAAGGCGAACGCGAAAATCCGCTCCAACTCCCCCAGCGTGTGCGCCGAGCCATAGACGGGCAGGGCGTTGCCGGAGCGGCAAAACGGCCTCAGATCGTCAAAACCCATGATGTGGTCCGCGTGCGCGTGGGTAAAGACCGCGGCGTCCACCTGTTCCACCTTGTGGCGCAGGCACTGGCTTCGGAAGTCCGCCCCCGTGTCCACCACCCAGTTGAGGGATTCCGACTCGACAAACAGCGAACACCGGGACCGTTTGTCCCTGGGATCGGGGGAAAGACAAACAGCACAGCCGCATCCGATGCGGGGCACTCCCTGAGAAGTGCCCGTGCCAAGGAAGGTGATGCGCAGTTTAGACATTCCCCAAAAGCCTAGCCGGCAGTTCCACAAGTGTCCAATGCGCTAAATGGTCAGCCACTTCAGCGCCCTGCGCCGTGAGCACCGCGAAGACCACCCTAAACATCCGTAGCCCTTCCCCGCTCAGAAATCCATACGCAGAGCAAGATCAGGAATGGCATCAACGGGATCGCTGCCCTTGGCCCCGAGCGGCAGCCTCACTTTCGCTCCGCAGCAACCGCCTCAACCCGGACTTCCACAAGATCAAAACGGTCACCGTCAAACTTGCCCGAGGGCATCACCACCACCCGACCGGCGTTTTGCAGGGTCTCCCGCCAACCAAACCCCTGCTCGCTCCGCACCCAACCCGCCGCCCGCGCCTCGGCATCCGTCCATCCGAAATCCGCCTCCACGCTGAAGTTCGTGAAGTCCTTCTGCGAAAGCTCCGTCGTCTCACGGTACCACTGCGCCACCTCCCGGGCGAAAATTTCAAACCGCACCGCCGCCCCCGGTTTCGGCGTGCGCAGACGCGCCGACATCCGCACCCCCCTCCCCCCAAAGTGCTGCGTCCAATCCCCCTCGAACACCTTCCCCGACGCAAATGGCCGCAGTCCCGGCTTGCGCGAAACCGTTACCCCGCCACCGCCCTGCATGGCCTCCATGGCATCCGTTCCCTTCCAACCTTCCGGTACTCTTTCAAAACCCACGCGAACCGCGCCCGTTCGCACAGGCTGCGGCTTGAATGGCGGCAGCTTCCGCTCCTGCAAAGCCTCGTCGGCCAACGCCACTCCATGAATTCCGTAAACCACCCCTCCCGCATTCACCTGAAACCTCAACCTCACCAGTCCCGAATCGTTCTTTTCCTCGGTGAAACTAAAGTCACCCTCTCCCGTTACCCTAACCTTCCCCGCGGGCCGCAACCAGGCCGTCAGGATTTGCCCCCCGTCGGCACCCGATGCGCGATAGCCCGCAAACCCGTCCTCGGGCAGTGTCGCGCGGCACAACGCCCCGGACCGCTTCCACCCCAGATGCACCGTCGGGCTGCCTCCATAGAACACCACGTTCCGTCCATTCTCCAGGAACGCCTGTCCCCCGGCCTGCGCATAAATACACCCCCCGTCGTAAGAGCCCTCCGGACCGTTCGCCAGCAGGGGCCGCCCGGGAGAAACCCGCTCCCAATGCAGTGAGTCCGGACTCCACGCCAACTCGCAGTCCACCCCACGGCCGCCCGCCACATGATACATCATGAGGTACCCCAGGTAACCGTTGGCGTAGGGAAACACCGTCAGCGCGTACGTCTGCGAGCTGCGCCCCTCCTCAAGACTGCTCCGCAACACCACACCGCCCGCGCGCCAGTTGACAAAATCGTCGCTCTCGAGCCTGCTCACCAGGCGCTCTCCCAAATACATCTTTGTGAACCAAAGAAATTTCCCAGTCCTCGGATCGCGGAACGCATTGTTGTGGGTGTCGCCCTGGCTTGACTTGAAACCGGAGGCCTCCACCGCCTCCCCCCAGTGGATTCCATCGGCACTGAAACGCACCCGTGGCTTCCCCAAACCCGCGTCATACGCCATCTTGTAACGACGCGCAGGCTCCTTTTCGGCCTCGTCCAAGAACACGCCGACATTCGGGCAGTCACGCGCCACGATGTTGTTCGCGGCGTCGCCACCAAACCGGTGCAACCCCAGCGCCGGACGCTCCCACTTCCCGCCGTCGACCGAGGTGGCGTACAACAAGTACCAACCCACGTTGTGCACCGTCGAAGGCACGTCCATCCGGGCAATGGCTTCGGGATCCGCGAGAACGTCCTTGTACCACATCATCCAGCGCCTCGAGGATGCCTCCCAGGTGACGTTTGGATAATAGTTGTTCGTGGCGTTTTCCCACGGCTGGTCGCTGGTCAGCAGCGGATTGCGCGCATCACGCTCCGGTTTCCCAACGACAAGCTCCACGCCCGAGGTCGACTCCACCACGCGACGGTCCAGAAGCAGCAGGTGGTCCTTCGCGGGGCGGTGCAGCGCGACCTCCGCGGACGAATTCTCCGCAAAAGCCGCGAACAGGACAACCGCACTCAGAATCGCTTTCATAAATGATGCACCGAACCGGGTGGAAACTCACAAGTTGACGCTGCCAAATCGCAAACGCAGACCCTCGGGCGGCTGCGTTTTTCATCCTTCGCAGGAAACAGCGCTCGCCCCACCCCGGGAACGCTCAGCCTCGCGGAGCAACCGGCTCTCGAGTCCACTTCACTACAGCTTCCAACCCGGCCGATACTCCCTCTGGAGAAGAGCGTTCGCGCCCGCATCATCCGTTTTTCCAGTAAGAGGATCCCATTTAATCTTCTTTCCGGAGCGATAAGCCACGCCACCGAGATGATTGGCAATCGTCAGCAGTCCCGAATAACTGAAGTCGCACGGCGCCTTCTTTCCGGCGCGCGCGCATTCAATAAACTGCTGTTGATGGCTGGGGCCGTCTTCGATGGTTTTTGCGGGCCGCTTAAACTCCTGCACCTTGTCGTCCAGCAGGAGCAGATGGCCCCCGTAATTGGCGATGACCATGCCCCTTTCGCCGATGAAGAGGGAACCGTCCTTCCACTGCGGAATTTTCCCTTCCGTCCAGATCTTTGGCTTCTCAGACCCCTGGTACCAGTGGTGTGTCACGGGGGCCAGATCAACCCGCTGTCCGTACGTCCATGTGGCGCGCATGTTTGCGGGCGCGATTTCCGGATGCGGCGGCGCGCCGTAGCCCTCGACTGTCAGGGGGTGGTCCAGCTTCAGCGCCCAGAACGGCAGGTCGTTCGAGTGGCTGCCGAGGTCGCTCATGGTACCGTTGGCAAAACTCCAGTAGCGATACCAGCGAGGTCCCGGGAAATAGATGTCGTGATAGGCCCGCATCGGTGCCGGGCCGATCCACAAATCCCAGTCCAACTCTGGTGGCACAGGCATCCCGTTCGGGGGCATCTTGTCGATATAGTCTAGGAGGCCAGCTTTTACAAAAAGATCCCCGTTGGCTTCGGCCTCGGAGCGCGACTGCATCCCCCAGGCACGTGAAACCCACGTGTGTACCTCGCGAATCTGGCCGATCGCGCCGCTCTGGATCAGTTCGACAGTACGGTGGTACGCGGGAGCCGAATGCATCTGCGTGCCCATCTGCGTGGTCACGTCCGCCCGTCGCGCCTCCTCCATGACCACGCGGCACTCGTGCACATCGCGCGTCAGCGGCTTTTCACAATAGACGTGCTTCTTCGCCCGGAGCGCCGGAAGAATGGCGAAGGCGTGCGTGTGCTCGGTTGTGGCAACGAACACCGCGTCAATGTCGTCCATCTTGGTGTGCAACTCGCGGAAGTCCTTGTAAGTGCGCGCGCCGGGGAATTGGGCGGCCGCAGCCTCCAGAGTCCGGGAGTTCACATCACACAGCGCCACCATCTGCGCAATCTCCGACATCTTCTTCACCTCGCCCAGATGCGAACCTCCCCGCCCGCCGACCGCAATGCACGCGACGTTCATCTTGGAATTCGGCGACCTAGCCGACGTGATTGCAGGGAATCCAAAAACCGAAGCCCCGCCTCCAAGGAGGGAGCGCTGAAGAAAACGGCGGCGGGTCACGGGGGGGATGTTCATGAATTGTAAGAGAAAGGTGCGGAATAACTGAATCCTCAGGCTTCAGTTTATTATGCAAACTTTTCCACAACGGCAACATCAGCGTCAGTCAGGCATGCCCGCTCACGCCTCCCGGGCTTCGCGGACTTTTCGCTGCATCCCATAAGGCGCCCACTGTTCCTCCCATTTGTCCGGTGCAGACGGCGGTCAGTTCCCGAGGGCGCCTCCTTGCTAAACGCCCACAACGTTGTGCAACTGGGTACGATCAACCAGCTCACGCCATAAATGTTTTGTAAGTTTTTCGGGCTAAAACGAGCGCCGGCTTTCGCGGTACGGCACAGATATCCGAGCCCAGCAAAAAATCACCGGCACTCCACAATCGCGACCGACTTGTGAATCCGGTAAAGGATCAGATCCGCGAGCGGCTTTGGAAGGTAAAGCCGGCTGGGATGGAGTTCGTCGAATGCGCCACCTTCGCTGCGGGCTGGCCCTTGATCCGCGGGTTCACGCCGGACTGCGTTTACAGCGCTAGCTCCCCGGACCTCTCAGAGGTTGTAACGAGCTTGCTCACTCCTGAGTCCCTATTCGACTTCCACCAGTTTTTCGCACCTCCGAATGGGCGGAAGCGACCCCATTCGCTGCAATTTCCTGAGCTCAAAATCAGTTTGCAGATTGATCCAAAAATGCGGGGTGGTTCCAAAGTACATTGCAAGACGCAGCGCCGTATTCGGCGTAATAGCGCGCGAACCGTGCACGATCTCATTGATCCGGCGAGGCGACACTCCGATGGCTTTCGCAACGCGATATTCAGAGATCCCAAGGGGGATTAAGAACTCTTCGGATAGGATTTCACCGGGGGGCGACTAATGGCAGCAAGTCTTCTTGTGTGTTCATAGTCTAATGGTAATCAATGATTTCAACATCCGAAGGACCGTTGTCGGCTCCATCGGAAGCAAAGCCGCCACTGTCGGTTTACTCGAATGCTGTTTTGTCCCTTGCGGTCGTCTTTTAGAGCTTCGAGGTGGTTGTTGGGGGGAATACGCAGGTCACCGAGGTTAAGAGCCGCATTCAACATGCGCAGCCTCTGGTTGCCGTCTCGTTTCGCTGGACGCGGACTTTCAAATGTTTGAAGGCCTTAATTTTCGTCAACTGCCCGTGTGATGCCTTGGGCTTTGTGAGGCCGATCCGAGCGGTTTGTGATAGGCATCTAAGGATGCGCCCGGTGTGTGGAAAATTGAGAGTTAAGTCATTGCACCCAAGCATCCTTTCTCCACGGACAGTGTATGAAAGGGGCAAGGGAACGGGGGTTCAAATTTGAATTTTAAAGCTTCTGCGCAAAGTCCTCAAGCGAGTTGGAGCGAATGGCGGTTTCGAGAAGTTGCTCCAAGCTCCTGGAATCCTCGATGGCCTCCAACGCCTCGCGGATTCCTTCTGGGCAAGAGCCATGCCGGATTTCCAAAGCGCGCAAGACGGCGGTCCGGAATGCGTTCAACTGACCCTCGGAGAGCCCCTCCAGCTTTCCCTCCAGCTTTCCCTCCAGCTTTCCCTCCAGCTTGCCTTCTAGTTTGCCTTCCTGTCTGAGTTGATCGGCGAGGGTCATGGTTTTGGTTTGAAGGGGGGTGTTGCGGATCTTCTGTATGCGCTCTTTGAGCAGCGAGATGTTTGAATCAGCGTTGAGAATGTACCGCAACATCCTCTCTAGCGCACTCTCTGAAATCGTGAATAAAAGAGACTCCTCCCACATCACATCACTGAGGAGTTCATCCATTGGCTCCGCCTTTAGCGCGCGCAACGTGAGAATACCCTCAGGCGTTCCGGCCAGCGATTCGTAGGGAATGCGCACCAGTTCAAGCAGATGATACACCAGAGTGGGTTGCCACGGCCGAATAATGTCTGCGATCACAGCCGGCATATCAATGAGCTCCTCTAGGCGAGGGGCGGTTTTCCAAGGGCGTTTTCCCTGAGCGAGCACGATGGGCAGAATCGCTGGAAGCTTTGCCGGAGGAGGATGCGCTGCGGCGAACCGTTCCCAGATGCGGAGAATGTAGGACAGCAGGCGCAGGGCCATGCGCGGGTCTTCGGAACTTTGGTGTTCAAAGAGGAGGTACAGGAAGGCTTCGCTCTGGTGGAGTTTGAGCGAGAAGAGCAGGTCGCTTTCGGAGGCGGCGAACTGCGGGTCGACGAAGGTTGAGGATTCGAGGGTGAGGGAGGTCCAGTCGACGGCGTAAGCGAGTTCGGAGGGAAGATGACTTTGAAAAAAGGCGCGGGCGTTGTCCGTGTTCGAGAAGGTGGCTTTGAGAAGTTTGTCGTTTGGATGATGGATAGGTTCCTCGGGCATGGGCTTTATAACAGAGTCGCAGGAGGACGAGTGGGTTGACGTCAGCGTAAGCCTGAGTGGAGAGAGATGTTGCAGGGCGAATGTCCAATTCCTCATACAGACGGATCCTCAAGCTTGTCCGAGTCTCGGCAGCCGAGAATCGAGGCGCCGCGATCACAGTTGAATACAGTGAGGCGCCAGTTAGCGTTCTGCTCATGCGACAATGGTCAATCATCCTTCATGGCCCCCTAGGCATCCTCAGCAGCATTGAAACGACTGAGTCGCAGTTCGTGATCGGTTCGGAGGAGTCGTCCGATGTGTGGAAGATCGAGGGAGAGGGGATTGCTCCCCGGCATGCTTGGGTGTGGATTGCGCAACAGTGCATGCAGGTGGAAGACCTCGCGGGAGGGACGCTCGTAAACGGACATGCCATCGAGGGACGGGTGGAGGTGGAGTATCCTGCTTCGCTGCAGATGGGCGAACTGACGCTGGTGGTGGATGTCAAAATAGAGGAAGTGCCAAAGGTGCCGGAACCATCACTTGCGGTGACGATCCCGCAGCGCGTGCCGAAGCAAAGTGCAACAAATCTGGATGTAACCATTCCGCAGCGTTCCATCCCGGATGCGCAGAAACGACGGACAGGAATTCAGGCGGTTGCGACCGAGAAGAACAAGGCGCCTCTGATTGGGGAGTATACGCTCGTGCGCGAGATTGCGCGCGGGGGGATGGGGCAGATTTACTTTGCCGAAGATCCGCAACTGAGACGGCAGGTGGCGGTCAAGGTGAGCAGCATCAGCGAAGGCGGGGAGGATCCTCGCTTTTCGAAGGAAGCGGAGATACTCGCACATTTGGCGCACCCGAACATCGTGCCGATCTATAACATCGGCGTGGACGCTCAGAGCCGTCCGTTTTACGCGATGAAGCTGGTGAAGGGGCGCACGCTGCAGGAGGTGCTCAATGCGTGGCGCGACGGCGACGCGGTGGAGGTGAAGGAATACCCGCGGGCCACTCTGTTGACGATCTTCAGGAAGGTGTGCGACGCCATGGCCTTTGCGCACGCCAAGGGTGTGCTACACCGGGACCTCAAGCCGGAGAACATCATGGTGGGCGAGTACGGCGAGGTGCTTGTCATGGACTGGGGACTGGCCAAGGTTTTGGGGGTCAAGGACGACGTCTACACAGGAAAGTCGCCTGTGAGAGACACGGGCGACTACGGGATGACTCTGGAGGGCGAAGTCATGGGGACGCCGCAGTACATGTCGCCCGAGCAGGCGGAGGGCATGGTGGCGGAGCTGGACGCGCGCTCGGACATCTATTCGTTGGGAGGAATTCTGTACGCGATCCTCACACTGCGGCCGCCCATCGATGGGAGCACGTTGATTGAGGTGCTCACCAATGTGAAGAAGGGCGAGATCAGTTCGATGGCGAGCAAGCGGGGCGGTAAGGGAGACGCGACTGTCGGCTCCCCGGCGGCGATCGGCGTGGAGGTGCCGGAGGCGTTGCAGGCGGTGACGCTCAAGGCGATGGCCACGGACCGCACGAAGCGCTACGCCAGCGTGGAGGCGTTTGCGGCGGACATCGAGGCGTACCAGAACGGGTTTGTCACGAGTGCGGAAGATCCGGGTGCATGGAAGCGTGTGAAGCTGTGGGTGGGGCGGAACAAGGTACTGGCGACTTCGGCGGCGGTGATGCTCGTGGTTGTAAGCGGGTTTACAGTCAAGGTGGTCTCTGAAGGGCGGAAGGCGACAAGGGCACTGGCCCGCTTACAGGAGACAGCGCCGACGTTCGCCACCAGAGCTGAGGATGCGCTGCGTGAGGGGAGCTTTGAGGAGGCGCTTAAGAGCATTGATTTTGCCGTGGATTTAGAGCCACGAAATGGCGGGTATCACGCGTTACGAGGGAATATATTGCAGGTGTTGGTGCGCTGGCCGGAAGCGGTGTTGGCGTATCAGGTAGCCGTGCGCCATGGGGCAAGCGATAAAGTCAACGCGAACCTGTCATTAACGGAGGCTCTGTTGGCACGGGCTATGAAAGATGGGGACGAGAAGGCGAAGGGCGCCTTGTTTGAGGCGCTCAACAGCCAGGGGCGTCAGTATGAGGCGATGGCTTTTGGAAAAGAGCTGGGGGATTTTTGGAAGGACCGGAAGAAGGATGAAAGTGTTTTGCCCGAGTTGGTGAAACGGTTGGAAGCGAAGCTGGTGCCTGTGCCCGGGACGGAGGTGCTCATGAGCAGCACAGAGATGACGGTCGGGGAGTGGAAGCTATACCTGAGGGCGGAGGGACTGCCTGACTGGCAGCAGCCGGAGAGGGAATGGGAACAGACTGACGAGCATCCAGTGGTGAAGATCAGCTGGAACATGGCAAAGGAGTTTTGCGACTGGCTGCATGTCAAAACTGGGAAGGAGTGGCGCCTGCCTACGAACGAGGAGTGGGATGCTGCGGTGGGAACGACACCTTATCCTTGGGGGGATTATTTTCCGCCCAATTGGGATGACGGAAACTACAAGATTTTAATGGATGGGAAGGACGATCCCGCGAAGGTGGGAGTGGATGGAATCAAAGGAACGTCGCCAGTAGGATCGTTTAAACCAAATGCGTTGGGTATTTATGACTTGGGTGGTAATGCGTGGGAATGGACGTGGAACGGGCTGGATGAGGAGAATGGAAACTGTTTGCGCCGAGGCGGCAGTTGGGATTCCCCCGGGGACAACCGGTCGTCTTTCCGCTACAGCTCCGCTCGTGGAGCTACGTACAGTAGTTGCGGTGTCCGTCTCGTCCGAAGGGCGGTGCCCTGAGTTCGAGAACGTCTTTTCTAAGAATCGCTATTCGAAATGTGAGCTGAAGTAATGTGAACCGCGATTTCAGAAAGCCGTTTGCAGTCATGCCGGAGGTTACCATGTCATCGCGCTCAGATATTTTTTCCGCGAACGAGCGTAGAATTCTTTAGCTCGAAATCGCATCAGCGATAAGTTCGCACGCGTAGCTTATGGGACAACGCCCGGTGGGTGCGCCGACAAGTGAGCTGCATACGCAAATCTTGGGCTTGGCGGCCCATCCAGGACCGCATAGCAGCACAGTCACCCCCCTTCCCTGCTAAGATTTGGACTGAAACCCAGCTTCACCTAGCGTTCACTATCCCCTCTTCCCCCGACCAACATGCGCATCAGTCCCTTCTTCCTGCCCGCCATTCAAGTTGCGGCACTTGTGCTTTCGAGCCTCCACAGCCCGGCAGCCCCCGTCCCGCTCTTCAACGGCAAAACCGCCGAAGGCTGGGAGGGCGACACCAGCCTCTGGCACGTCGAAGGCGGCGCCATCACCGCCGGCAACCTCGAAAAGCGGCAGCCGAAAAACGACTTCCTCGCTACGGTCAAGGACTACGCGGACTTTGACCTCACTCTGAAATGGAAACTCGAGGGCACCGAAGGCTTCGTCAACGGCGGAGTCCAGTTCCGCTCCTTCCGGATTCCCAACAACCACGAAATGTGGGGCTATCAAGCCGACCTCGGCGCCGGCTACGACGGGGCACTCTACGATGAAAGCCGGCGCGGCATGCTCCTGAAACCCTCCAAGGAAGTCTACGAAAAGGCCCGGAAGCCTCTGGGCGAATGGAACGATTACCGCATCCGCGCCGAAGGCGACCGCATCCAAATCTGGCTCAACGGCGTTCAGACCGCCGATTACACCGAGACCAGCCCGGAAATTCCGCGCACCGGCAAAATCGCGGTCCAGATCCACGGCGCCGCAACCTCGGTGGTCCGCTACAAGGACATCGCGATCGAGGAACTTCCCTCCGCCCGTTCTGCAAACACTTCGGTACCGGCACAGACCCCGGCGCCTTCTCCTGTCTTCGGCCCGGCCTCGCGCATCACCCGGCAGCTCCCGCCGTCCAAAACCATCCCGGCTTTTGAGGGCGGCAAGTTTACGCTCAAACCGGGCGATGTCGTCGTGTTCACCGGCTCCGAAAACATGGTTCAGGAACAGCATGTCGGCGCCTTGGAATCCCGCCTCGCCCATGCCTGGAAGGGCGCCGCGCCGCGCTTCCGCCACATGAGCTGGGAGGGCGACACCGTGTTCCGCCAAAACCGGATGATGCAATGGGGCTCCTGGCCGCTCAATCTTCAAGCGGCGGACGCCACGGTCGTGGTGGCCTGGTTCGGACAGGTCGAGGCCATGGATGCCACCAAGTCGGTGGAAGACTTCACAAAGGCCTACGGCGAACTGCTCAACGAGTTTTCCAAGCAAACTCCACGAATCGTCCTGGTCGGACCGCCGCTCTTTGAAAAACCCGCCGACCCGCGCGTTCCCGACAACACCCCCCTGAACAGCCGCGTCGCCGAACTGAATGGCGCCGCGCGCAAACTGGCGCAGAGCCGCAATCTCGTCTTCGTCGACCTGCTCGCCCCCCTTGCAAACCGGCAGGGCGCGCCGCTGACACGCGACGGCCTGCACTTTGACGAAAAAGGTCTTCTGACGGTCGGCCAGATCATCGGCGCCGCCCTGGGAGCCCCGGAGCCTGCGGAAGAAACGTTGCGCCAGGCTGTGGTTCAAAAGAACCGCCTTTGGTTCGACACCTGGCGCTGCATGAACTGGGCTTTCGCCTACGGCGACCGGTCCACAGTCGCGTTCGCAAAATCCACGGACAACCACCCTCCGTTCGTTGACGAACTCGCCAAGTTCCAGCCCCTCCTCGCTCATGCCGACGCCACCGTCCACGCCCTGAGCTCAGGCAAACCAACCCCCGCACCATTGCCGCCCGAATTGACGCGTGCCGACCCGCCCGCAGCCTCGCCCGAGGAACAGATCAACAGCTTCAAAATGCGCGAGGGCTTCGAAGCGAGTCTTTTTGCCGACGAAAAACTCGGAGTCGTGCGCCCGATCCAGATCCGATGGGACGAGCGGGGCAGACTCTGGGTCGCCTGCACCCCCGCATACCCGCAGCTCCAGCCCGGCGAACACGGCAACGACTACATCCTTGTGCTCGAAGACACCGACGGCGACGGCCGCGCCGACAAGTCCTGGCGCTTTGCCGAGAAACTCACCATGCCGATGGGCTTTGAGTTCGCTCCCAAGTCCGCCGGCGGAGGCATCTACGTCTGCGAAACCACCCAGCTCATCCACCTCACCGACCGTCAGGGCGCCGGAAAGGCCGACGGGCGCACCGTCCTCTTCAGCGGCTTTGGCACGGGAGACACCCACCAGGACGCCAACTCCATCCGCTGGGGCCCCGACGGAAACCTCTGGTTTTCCCAGGGCTACCACATCTGGTCCTACGTCGAGACCCCCCACGGTCTCGTGGAACTCAACCGCAGCGGCCTCTGGCGCTACAACCCGCGCACCCAACGCCTCGACTCCTTCCTGAATGAAAGCGGCGCAGGCCTCAACTGCTGGGGCACCGCATGGGACGACTTCGGACAAATGTTCCACGGGAGCGGCGCCGACACCAAGATCTGGCACAGCACCCCAGCCCTCATCCCCACGCTGCACCCGCAGCTTCTTCCCACAGGCATCGCCGCGTCGCGCGGCAAAAGCATGGAGCCCGAAATCCTCGGCAGCAGCCACCTGCCCGACGACCTGCGCGGCGTCCTGCTCAAGAGCACCTATTACACAAGCCAGGTTCAGCTCTACCGCTTGTACGATTCCGGTTCGACCTTCCAGAGCGAGGACCTCGGCGATTTGATGTCGGGTGACAACGCGTTCCGTCCTGTGGAAACCCGCGTTGGACCGGACGGCGCGCTCTACGTGTGCGACTGGCTCAACCCGGTCATCGGCCACTACCAGGCCAGCTACCGCGACCCGCGCCGCGACCGTTCCCACGGCCGCATCTGGCGCGTCACCGCCAAGGGCCGGCCCCTGGTCCAAAAACCGCAGCTCGCCTCCAAAGACGCGGCAGCCCTGGTTTCCAGCCTCCACTCAAAGGAACGCTGGGAGCGCGACACGGCAAAGTTCGCCCTCTACCGGATGGACGCCGCGCCCGTCCTCGCCGCAGCGCGGACGGCCCTCGCCGGCGCGCTGACCGAAGGCGACACGCGCCTGATGTACGAACTCAGCGGTGTTTTCGCCGCGCACGAAACGGCCAGTCCGGAAATCATCTCCCGCCTCATGGCGTCCCCGGATTTCAGAGAGCGCGCCTGGGCGACGCATCTGGTCGGGATTTGGGCAAACAAGCTCGAGTCCCCGCTTTCCCTTCTGGAAAAAGCGGTCGCCGACGAGCACCCCCGGGTGCGCTTGGAAGCCGTCGTAGCCTGCGCCTGGTTGCCCGTGAAAGACGCTGCTGCGGCCCTCAAAACCGCCACGCTGGCGATCGACAAACCCACCGACGCCGCCATTCTCCACGCCCTCACGCAGTGCATCCACTCGCTCGCCCCGCATTGGCGTCCGGCGCTTGCCGCAGGCCAACTCGACTTCGAAAGCCGCTACCAGGCCCTGGCCCTCGTCCTCACAACCGTGGGTGACACCACGATGTTCCCAGAAGTCCGCAAGCTGATCGCCTCCGGAAAACTGTCCGCAGTCCACAAGGAGGCTCTCCTCAAAATGATGGTGGACGTGGGCTCTCCGGCCGAGGCGGCCTACGCCCTTGGCCAGGCTCCTAATTCCAGCACCGTCATGGCCGCCGTGCTCGATGCCGCCCGCAAAGTGAGCGGAGCGGGCTACGGCGCCTTGGTTCAAGAACTGCTCGAAGGCAGCACCCCCGCCTCGCGCATTCTGGCCTGCAGAATCATCGCAGCGGTCGGCGCTGAAAAACCCGAGCTCACCCCGAAGCTCGAATCCCTTCTCGCCCGTGAATCCACGGCAACCGCCGAGCGGATTGCCGCAATGGCCGCTCTCGCAAAAGTCCGAGGCAAGCCAGCGCTCTCGGACATTCTCAAATTCACCGAGAGTCCGGATGCCGCGTTGAGGATCGGCGCCCTTGCAGCGGTCGCTCCCTTGGATCCGGCGGCTGTTGCCAAACGCAGCCTGCCGCTGCTCGAACAGACGCGCTCATCCAAGGAGGTGGCCGACTTGCTGGCTCCCCTGCTCGCGCAGAAGACAGGTTCAACCGCCCTGGCAAAAGCGTTTCAGGAGGAAAAACCGTCTCCAGAAACAGCCAAACGCACCCTGCAATGGCTCTCTGAAAGCGGCCGAGACGACCAGGCTTTGCGCAGCGCCTTGACCCACGCGGCGGGCTTGCAATCGGCCAGCACCGAATACAACGATGCCTTGGTGAAACAGTGGGTGGCGGACGCCGCAGCCCGAGGAAACACCAAGCTTGGAGAGACTGTTTTTAAAGCGGCCAAAACCACCTGTCTCGCGTGCCACAAGGTCGGCAACGAAGGCGGCATCCTCGGCCCGGAACTCAGCGCCATCGGCCGCGCCATGACGCCAGAGATGATCGTAGAATCCGTGTTCTGGCCGAAACGCCAGGTCAAGGAAGGGTACATGCTCACCCAGATCACCACCAAGGACGGCCAGGTGCAGCAGGGCTACAAGGCGGCGGAAAGTCCGGAAACGCTCACCCTGAAAGACCTCGCCGGCAATCCCACCGCGCCCATTCTCAAAAGCCGGATCGCCAGCCGTTCGGATGCAGGCAGCCTCATGCCGGACGGTTTGATGGCGCCGCTTTCAGAAAAGGATCAGCTGAACCTCTTCAAGTATCTCTTCGAGCTCGGAAAATAACCGGGCGGGAGAGTTCCGAGCGTCCAACGCCAAGTCTTTTGCAAACATGCCCCCCTCTTTGCAAAAGCCGTTTCACGCAATCACTCGGCGGCGGGCGAATTGCTTGGGAGCGCTTGTTCTGGGGATCGCCACCGGCTCCCTAGGGGGGCAAACGCCGCCGCAACCGGAGGCTCCCCCGCGCATGGAGGAGACGAGCCCCGGCGTGTATCAACTCGGCAAAATGCGGCTCGATAAAAAGGCGCGCACCCTGTCGTTTCCGGCCGCGGTCAACATGGACGAGGGCGCGGTGGAATACCTGCTCGTCTCGCCGCATGGCTGCGCCCATGAGAGTCTCCTCACAACCGAGGTCCGGCCCAGCGACATCCACTTTGCCATGCTGCTTCTCGGAGCAAAGGGCGCACCCACCGCAAACAAGCCTGACAAACAGCCGCAGGCCGCTCCCCAGCTGGATTTCGAGTCCCTCAAAAACGCCCCGAAGCCTGAGGGAGATGGCATTCAAATCTCCGTCCGCTGGCAGCAGGAGGGTTCCCCAAAAACCACGCCAGTCGAGGACTGGCTTTTTCACCTGGAAACCGAAAAAGCCATGCCGCGCGGCCCCTGGATCTACTCCGGTTCGTACCTGAGCGGACAGACCTTCGCCGCGGAAGCGGAGGGCAATCTCGCGGCGGTCGTCCTGAATCCCGCGGCGCTCATCAACAACCCCAGAACCGGCAATACCGACGACAGGGTCTGGCTTGTGCACAAGGATGCCGTCCCCAAAAAGGGCACGCCAGTGGAACTTACCCTGACCCTCTCCGCGCCGCGCCGCTGAAGTCCCTTTCGCACCCCCGATGAAATCCCCCGCCCTATTCGCCTGCCTCTTTCTTTGCACGACGCCGCTCATAGCAGCCCAACCGGCGCTGAGCGGTCCGGAGCATCTCTCTCTTCAAAACGAGGTGAACCTTGGGATCTCCCGGGGGCTGGCGTTCCTCAAATCCCAGCAAAAGCCCGAGGGTTTTTGGTCGAATGAAGAGCACCCCGCCCTGACCGCGCTCCCCTTGCTGGCGTTTCAAAGAAATCCCTTTCGAAAGGCGACGGAGCCGGACCAGGAATTTTTGCAACGCGGTTACCAGTTCATTCGCTCAAAGGCGCAACCCGACGGCGGCGTCTACGTCCACGGCCTCTCCAACTACAACACGTCCCTCGCCCTGATGGTGCTGCTGCACACCGGACTTCCCGCGGATGACGCGCTCGCCGCCAAGGCGCGGGACTTCATCGTGCGCCAGCAGGCGGGCGGAATGGCAAACCCGGCCCTCGACGGAGGCATCGGCTACGGGCCCACCGGGGTTAGTCCGAAGCGCCAGCACCCCGACCTCGACAACACGCTTGTGGCGCTGGAGGCGCTGCGCTTTTACGAGAGCGCCCGCCCGAATGCGGAGGGCACCGCAAAAGACGGGCTGAACTGGGAAGCCGCGATCGGCTTCCTCAGCCGCACGCAAAACCTGCCCGCCACAAATCCCAACGGTAGCTCCGCCGAGGCCGACAAGGGCGGCTTTGTGTACTACCCGGGATTCAGCAATGCGGACCCTGCGGACGGACCGCGCGCGCTGCGCAGCTATGGCAGCATGACGTACGCGGGGTTGCTGAGCTTTGTGTATGCGGACCTCAAAAAAGACGATCCGCGGGTGGTGGCGGCGGTGGAATGGCTGTCCAAAAACTACTCGCTTGAGGAAAACCCGGGCCTCGGACAGGCCGGCCTTTACTATTACTATCATCTCATGGGCAAAGGACTGAGCGCAGCGGGCGTCGCGGAACTGCCACTAGCGAACGGCAAGGCTACGGCGTGGGCTCCGGCGCTGGCCCGGAAAATCCTCAACCTGCAGAAAGGCGACGGCTCGTGGGCCAACGACACGGGACGATGGATGGAGAAAGACCCGGTCTTGGTGACGAGCTACTGCGTGCTGACGCTGGAGCAGCTCAGTGGAAAGGATTGATGACGCTAACACCGCTGGCATCCCACGCGTGAATGAGATCTTCTGCCAGGCGTGCACGGGCGTTCGGATCCATCCGCCCGAATTTCTATGGCGTTGGGCTCTTTCTCAAAACGATCCGGGGCGCCACCCACGTCGTCCAGTCGTAACCGGGATCCTTCAGCGCATCCACAATCCAACAGATCGTCACCTTCTGTCCTCGCCAGGCGTTCAGCGAAATCTCGGCAGGCACCTTTTCCACGGCCTTCAGACTCCTGACAAACACCTCCGCTCCGTTCACTTCGACAGCGAAAGCGGCTCCGGTGCTCTTTTCATGATTCAGCAGCGCCTCAAACAAAAGCACACAGTCCCCTTCCTTTTCGGAGGGAAGTTCCATCTCAAAAAGAAGACGTCCCGGGCCTTTTGGCGTTGGATGTTGCAACAACCCGGGCCGCTGAATTTCGTCCTCAGGACCGACCAGCTTTCGAGCGACATTCTGCACATTCTCTTTCAACGCTGATTCCCGCTTCTGCACAAAATCGTAAACAACCTTGTCGGATTCGAGAAAAGGCGTCCGGGGAGGCTCGAACTCTGACGAAATCAGATTGTTCCAATCCGTGCGCCCCACAATGGGCAGGGCAAAAGCAAATACCGCGTCTTCCTGCGCCGTTCCGGCGCTTTGAAAGACACTCCAAATCGCACGCTTTTTACCGATGCCATTCACGTTGGGAGTGCCGTCATGAGCGCGCAGACCAAGGTGCAGGCCGCCTTCGTGAGGATGATCCACGTGCCTGTGGTAAAGGAACGATTCAATCGCGGGGAGGGCCTGAACCTTTTTCCACGCAAATGCAAATGCCCCCGCCTGCAGCATTTCCCCCGCCTCATCGTCGGCACAATGAAACCCCTGTTCCGTGAGTGCGATAGACCGCACCTTTCCTTCGAACAAAAACTGGGACTGTCCCAAAAACGCGGGGAGTACTTCCAGATTGTGAAACGTAATCCGCGGCGCATCAAACCGAAGAGGCGCAGAGCGGTCATTCCAGAACTCGGCTTTAAACAAGTTTTGCGGGTAAGGATGAAACGCCAGCCCCCACGGGAAATTACCGCCCTCCGTCGAAATCCTTTGGATTCCAGAGATTGCCTCCAGTCCCGAGAAGCCCTTCGTAGGATCTTCAGAGGCCGACATCAGCCAGTGGTGCTCCAGCGAAACGTAGATACTAAAATGCTCGTGCAGCGAACGCGTCGCCAAATCGGCGATTCTCAGCGCCGCCGCATACTCGCGGATGACGACCTTCGCATCCACATTCCCGAGGTGGTACCAGGACCAGTGACTCTGCATTTCATTTCCAATCACCAGCCCACTTAGCAGACCGAATGCTGCGTCCTCCCGAGTGTAGCGTTCCACCAACCAGTGAATAATCGCCCGGTAATAAAAGACCCCTTCTTCGGTTGCAGTGTTGAAAGCCGAAGGACCGATCGGCACCCGGGCAGGATCGGTTAGAGGGTGTACCAATGGCGACGAAGCGGGCGTATTGGCGCGAACGTTATTCAGTAGGATTCCCGTAACGCGCTGTCCGTTGTGATGGGCGGCTTTTAAATGCCTGTCCAAAAGCGCCACCACCGCGGGATTCAGTCCAACGGTGCGCCCTTCATAAGTGAAATGCGCTTTGGGATCGGAGCTTCGAACATCCAACAAGCCACCAATGTCGATGTTCTCATTCACCTGAGCACACCCAAGCGCGACTCCATCAGCGTCATCCAACAGGCACGTAATCCCCTTTTTTGAAGCGCCGGCTCCCAGTGTACCCTTTCCGCGCGGCAACGCACTGAAGTCTGTCACGTATTGCGGGGCACCGAGTGGCTCCTTTCCGTCCGCCGAACACAGACGGTATTTTGCGAAAAGTCGGTCACGCCCGCCTTCAAAGCGCGAAGTCGTTGCGCCTAGTTGCGAAGCTTCCCCCCGCCATACCACGCTGGATTCTGAAGAAGCAGCTTCCGCAGAATCAGCAGTGAGTTGGTTTGTGGCAAGTGGAAGACGCGCGATGGATATAGTCCCGTGAACCCCGGCATCCCAGCGGAACTGAATTTCATCCGCCGTCACTGCCACACGCAATCCGGCCGATGCCGCGAGAAGATCGGTGCCTGGTCTCACTCCAAAGAGAAGACAAAGCCCGATGAAAACGGCTCTGAGGAGCAACAGAAATTGGATTCGGTTAAAATCCCGGTAGGGAGGAGGCATTGTCATCTTTTACGCTTTCGTCATTTACAGCACGCAAATCCCGCCTCTCAAAGCCGCAGCGCTGGACATTTTGAAAATCCAACACCCACCGCCCTTGCGTTGATTTGGATCCACTCGGGAACTGCAATCAAAACAGTAGCATCGGGCAAACACCCCCGGTACGTCTTTATTTTTTCGGCAAAGGAACCTGGGATGTGGTGCGCAGGTACGAGATCAAGTCGCGCACCTCTTCGTCGGGCAGCGTTTTGAGCAAACCTTCCGGCATCATGGAAATCGGCAGCTTCTCGCGAGATTGAATCTCCGATTTCGCGATGACCGTGTCCTGGCCGATCACACGCAGAGTCACTTGTTGCGCGTCTTCCGCCGCAACAATTCCAGAGACCGTGCGCCCGTCGCGAGTCGTCACCACAACAAGGTGATAGGCCTCCTGCATGATTTCACTCGGGTTGATAATTTCCGTGAGGATGTAATCGAGGTTCGCGCGATTTGATCCCGTAAGATCCGGGCCCACATTTCCACCGGAGCCGTAAAGCATGTGGCACAGCGTGCACGAACGCTCAAACACCGCGCGTCCCCGGGAAACATCGGCTTTCGCCAGATAAGCATCGGTCAACAACGCTTTGTACTTCGCGGTGTCGGCTTCCTTGTCGCTGGCGAGCTGAGTAATCGGCCCCCAAAACTCTACAAACGAGGGTCCAATGACACGGTAGAGCTGACGCGCGGCAAAAGCGCTCACATCAGTCTTTGGAATCCGGTTGTCTTTTATGGAATCAACCAGTGCCTGCGCAGTGCTCCGGCGCCCGGAGAGCGTAAGGACCACCTCCGCCTTTTGAGCAGTCGACATCGAGGCGTAGCGCCCGAGGAGTTGTTGCCCCACTTTGGGATCATCAAACGCGGCAAGCGCCCGAATCGCGTCCACGCGAAGCGCCTCTTCGTCCAAGAGCGACAAGACAACTGGCAGCGCCGGAGCGTGTGTCGCGCCGGCGAACGACTGTAGAATTTCGCGCCGCTGAGGAACCGGCGCTGCCTTGTTCTGAAGCACCGCAAGCTGCGCTCCCACGGCATTGGCGTCCCCAAAGAGCTGGCCGATCTGCGCCACAAGCTCGCGCAATTTCGGATCATTCGTCGCAGCAAGTGCCGCGGTGGTAGTCTCCCAGTTTTTGGGAGCTTTCACCTCACGTTTATCAAGCGATTTCAATCCATCGCGCAGACCTTCCGCAAGCAGGAGCCTGGTGTTAAGATCGGCAGCTTTCGTGAGCGCATCGGCAACCGCCTCGGACTCCTTGGCAACACTTGCGCGGCGGGAGACAAATTTCGTGAGCACTGGAATCCGACTGCCAGCCCCCAAGGCAAGAGCGCGGGGAGCGTCTTTCTCAACCAGGGGCTCAATGCCGAACCACAGCATCTTGGGCAGATTGTGATCCGCGTCGTCTTCCGAATGTGAGACGAGCCTTTGGGCAATCGGCCAGCGCTCAGCCAGCGGCATCCGCTGAAGGGCCGCTGCAACATAAAGCCGCACAATCGGGGAGGGATCCTTTTCTGCGAGGAGCGCGAGTTTGTCCAAAGCAGCGCGGCTGTAGGAACGGTCTTCCCCAAGCAGTTGGATCGCCCAGCCGCGGACATAGGGCTCAGCGTGAGCGAGGAGCGGCAGCAGGCGGTCCTCGGGCAGATTTTTGGTCACGTGCAGCGCCCACAGCGCACGGAGTTGGTGTGCGGCGGTCTTGGATTGAGCAAACAAATCCCAAAGCCGGGTAGGTACTGATGCATCGAGGCGCCCCTCTGCAGCCCGTTGCTGGAGGAGAACGCGGGCCCTGCGGCTATACCAGTCGTTGGCGTTCGTCAGTAAACTCACGAGCTCGACGTCCTTCTTCGCGTTGAGGTCAAGATTGGCGGTGCCGGGAAGCCCGTTCGGCGCAAGGCGGTAGATCCGACCGGTCTCCTTGTCGTGGATGGCGTTTCCGCAAATCTCGGTGTCGTGCCAATCGAGAGTATAGACCGCTCCATCCGGTCCGATCTCGGTACTGAAACCCACCCAGGCATTGTCGTTTGCAAGCAGGGTCTCGTCTCCGTGGTGGCCCACAAAGCCGGAGCCTTTTGGTTCCAGAATATCGGTCAGCACCGCGTGCTCGTGCAGATTCGCCATGAATATCCGGTTGTGGTATTCCTTGGGAAACGCGTCAGCGAGATAGACGCGGGCTCCTCCGTGGGCTGAGCGGTGCCGGTGGTCCGCGATGGTTTTGATATCATCGAAGACGTATGGGTTGACGTGTTTGCCCCCCTGTCGGTGGTAAATGCCGCCGGGAATCACATGCCAAAGGTGCGGAATCACGCAGGCGGTGATAAACATCTGGCCGTGGTCATCAAAATCGAGGCCCCAAGGATTGCTGAAACCGTGCGCGACCACTTCAAAACGATCCTTCGTCGGATGATAACGCCACACTCCGCCGTCGATGAATTGGCCGTCTTTCACTGCAATGTCGGTCGGGAACGCCTCCCCCTTGCGCAGAATCGTCCCGCCGTTCACAGGCTTGCCGACCGTCGAAGGCGTCGCAAATCCCTGGCAGCCGTAAAGCCAGCCATCCGGTCCCCAGGAGAAGCTGTTAAAGACCTCGTGCCGGTCCCGGATGCCCCAGCCCGTGAGGCGCACTTCGATATTCCCGTCAGGCTTGTCATCGTGATTTTTATCGGGAACAAACAGCAGGTTCGGCGGGGCGCCGAGCCACAGCCCGTCAAATCCAATCGCAATCGCCGAGGGAAAGGGAATCCCTTCCATGAAAACCGTGCGCTTGTCGAATTTCCCGTCACCGTCCGTATCTTCGAGGATGAGGATCCGACTGTTTCCGTCCGCGGAAAAGCCAGTGCTGCGCGTCTCGTAATCCCGATTTTCAGCGACCCAGAGACGGCCGCGGTCATCCCAGCAGAACGCCATGGGTTGGGTGATCATGGGTTCGACAGCCGCAAGTTTCGCCTCCAACCCGGCGGGAACCGTCATCTTTGCGACTGCCTGTTCGCCGGTGAGGAAAGTGGCGGCCTTGCCACTTTTCCGGGCGAGCACCATGTTTTCGACGAGGATCATTTTCTGGCTAAACTTCTCCCATGTCTGGTTCAGCACCTCCTGATCCAGTTTGCCGGTGTAGACGACGAACTGATGTCGAACCGTTTCCGATTTGCCCTTTCCAATCGTCCAGTCGCCGCTGATGGCCCGGCAAGGTCCGACGCCCATCTGCCCATCCACGCGCCAGGCCTGTGGATATCCGGCGTTCGTCGGATGATCAAAAATCGCGATGTGAGCCTGGTCTTCGCGTCCCTCGACCTTGAGTCCAAGATCGACCCAGAAGGCGTTCTTTGTGTTCGCCAGATCATTGCGGAGGCGGTCGTTATTCACCACGGCACCGTCCATGCCCGGCTTCCATGGCATGCGCAGAAACAGACCGCCGTACGGCTCTTTCGCCATGGTCAGGTCCGCTAGACCCACGCCCTTCCATTCCAGATCCAGGATGTAACGGTCACCCGAATCGCGCATCGTCCACGTCTGGGTCTCGGCCATCACCGGGTTCCCCTGGGCATCGAGAAGGTGGTAAACCGTGCTCCACTTAACTGATTCGCCTTCAGGAACGAGCGGCGCGCTGGATACCTTGCGCCAAAAGCCTGCACCTGGATTGTGAAAGTAATCCCGCCCATTCACCTGCTTGAGGCCCCAGTAGAGCCCGGTCTGATGCTTGTGATGAGCCGGACTGAACTCCGTCAGCACCCCCTTCCCATCGGGCGAGACAATCGGGTGGAGAAACGGCCGGAAATCAGGCCGTGCGTTTTGGGTCAGGATCGGTTCCGCGACATTTTGCCGAAAGACAGAGATGGTGTTGGCGGCCTCATCCTGCCGCAAAGCAAGTGGCGCGGCCTCTGCCCGAACAGAGAAGGAGGCAACCACTGCCACAAAAAGGACGGGAAACTGTAAAAGGGATCTCATAGGAGGGGCGCAAACTGGGATGAACGGCGGTCGGCGAAGAGTCCGAGCGGACGTCGCAGAAGATACGGACAGCATGACTGTTTCGCAAAGGACATCGTTTGTGATGAATCGGACATTCTTGAAGAGTTCGTTTTTGATCCCGACCTCAATCACGCCTGTCGCGCGCCTCTGGAATCGATTCACAGAAATTCTGCGATCCCTTCCCCGACCAACCCGACACTTTCGGTAGTACAAACCGAGACACGCTTGCCACCGCTCGACAAGAACAGACGCCAAGGGACATTGCCCAACTGAGTAGGCTGCGCTAGAGCCTTGGGTCCACGCGCGGGCGAATCAACCCCGCCGCTAAAGCCAAACACAACCCATCCCGAATGAATTCCCCCCTTACTTTGATCCGAAGCACTCCCTTGCTCCTATCGACCCTCGCACTCGCGGGCTCCTTCCTTGCCTCCGACAGCATCGCAGACGTGGGCGTCGGCGCCCCCCCGATTCCCGGAGCCGAGGTCCTCATCGACGGTTCCCGCAGCACGCTGGACGAAAAATGGACCTACTGGGAGGGGCCGCGCTTCGGATCCTCGCTTCCCATGAAGTGGAAGCTCGTGCAAGACCCGGTCGACAGCGGCACCGTCCTGCAAACGGATGATCCCGCCGTGGGCCTCGGAAAATACGGCGTTGCGGACCTCGTCACCAAAAAGGAGTACCGCGATTTCAGGCTTCACATCGAATTCCTGGTGATGAATCCCGAAGGAAACAGCGGCGTGTATCTGCAAAACCGCTACGAAATTCAAATCCAGGACGGGGACGCCACAAGCCATGGCATGGGGGCGGTCATCAATGAAACGCCGTCGCCGTACTTTTTGTACAAGGGAATCCGCCAGTGGAACTCCTACGACATCATGTTTCGCGCCGCTCGGTTCAAGGACGGCCAGCGGGTCGAAAAAGCGCGCGTCACGATGTACTTCAACGGAGTCAAAATCCACGCGAACCAGGAAATCAACCAAGTCTGGGGCGGGGCCAATTCCGGGATCGACGGCGGCAACGACGGTGGCAAAGGCATCACCGACACGCCGGGCGGGCTCAAACTCCAGTGCGAAGGCCATGACGTGCGCTACCGCAACACATGGATCAAAGAGATGAACCTCGACAAGACCCAGACCAGTTTCTCACGGCAGAACTAAGACTCCGGCCGCCCCACAAGTCTTACAGGGGCGGAGTTGCAGCGTCCCGGTTGAAACCCCGCCGTTCACCTCACAAGCCTACTCCAGAACATGTCTCTAAAAACCTCCGCCGCAGTACTTCTGCGCGCGCTCCTGCACTCGCTCCTTTTGCTGCCTCTGGCGCAGCTCAGCGCCGCACCCTCGCCGACTCCCGAGGAGCTGTGGAAGACTTACAACCCCAATGAAGGGGACTTCAAGGAGGAGGTCGTCAGCCAGGAAACGCGAAATGGCATTCTCAAACGGGATTCGTACATCAGCGCCTATGTCTTGGGGGAAGAGGTCCGGGTCTACTGCAAATACAGCGTCAAGGAGGGTGCGACCCGCGCGCCGGGCCTGCTCAACGTCCACGGCTGGATGGGGGCGCCCGCCGTCGGCAGGGACTTCGTCGAAGAAGGCTGGGCCGTGCTTGCGCATGACTATTGCGGAAAAACAGGCACACGCCCGCACTTCACCAAATATCCCGAAAAACTCCGTCACGGAAACATGGACCGGACGGTTGCCGGGCCGGTCAACTCGACGACCGCCGACGGAAAGGATATCACCGATCCAAAGCAGACCTCCGACTACCTCTGGTATGCCATCCAGCGGCGCGTCCTCAGTTATCTGGAGCAACAGAAGGAGGTGGACCGCTCGCGCATCGGCGCGACAGGCTACTCCTACGGCGGAACGCTGATGTGGAACCTGGCCACCGACCCGCGGGTCAAGGCGGTCGTGCCGCACTTTGGGATTGGGTACAACGAATACTACCGGAGCAGGCAGGTGTGGATGTACAGCGTGCCCGCGAACGAACCGCCTAAGACGTCGGGTGAAGAAATCTACCTGCGCTCGATCGCACCGGAGGCGCACGTTCCCTACATCACGGCGGCGACGCTTTTTCTCAACGGTTCCAACGACCACCACGGAGGGCACGAACGCGGGTTGGAAACCTTCAAAGCGTTTCCACCGGGCGTTCCGTGGTCGTTTGCCATCCAGGCGCGGGGCCACCACGACACCGACAAGGTCGAACAGAACACGAAACTCTGGCTCGCAAAACACGTGCTCGGGGCGGTTGCTCCGTGGCCCGGACATCCGAAGGCCAGCCTGCGTCTGGATGCAAACGGTGTCCCGGAGTTTGTCCTCGAACCGGCCTCACCCCAAAGCGTGCGCAAGGTCGAGATGTTCTACTCGCTCAAAAACCCGTGCAGTTTCGCGCGCGCCTGGAGGGACGCCGGATCCGTTCAAAAAGGCGACCAATGGACAGGGCAAACGCCCGTGCTCAACGTGGACGACTACCTTTTTGCCTACGCGAACATCACCTACGACACAACCGTCGTCCGCTCCAGCGACTTCATCGCAGCCATTCCCTCGCGGCTCGGGCCTGCGAGAGCTACAGACAAGGCTTCTGATTCGATCTCCGAGAGCGGCTACAGCCAGTGGACAAACATCGCGGAGCTGGAGGGGCCGAAGGGGGTGAAGTGTTTCCGGCCCACCAGTAACCAGCGGGGCTCCGGTACAGAACAGCTACACGATCCCAAATGGAAGGCACCCGCAGGGAGCCAGCTTGTGTTCAAGTTTTACTGCACCGAGCCGCAGACGGTTGTTCTCAACGCGACAAACTATCATTCCGTGGAGCTCGAAATCACCGCCTCCGACGAGTGGCAGGAGATGAAGGTCCCCGCGTCGAGGCTCGCAAGCCGGTTCAACCAAAAGCCGCTCAAGGATTGGTCCGACGTGGGCGAGATCTCCTTCCTGCCCAAGGCCGGCTCGGATCTCACCAAGGTGCTGTTCGCCGACTTCAAGTGGTTGCCCGCCGCCGGAAACTAACCGGCCTGCCGCCCATCACCCCTCCAAACGCCAAAAAATGCAGGCGAATTACTGGCCCGCAACCATCTTGACCTGAGGCGCCTTTAGGCGAACACTTCGGCTTGTTCAGCTTTCGTTCCCCCCTCGAATGCTCCGCTTCTCAGCCAACAGCCCCGCCTCCTCCCCGATGGGCCGCCGCGACTTTCTGCGCGTCGGTGCGCTCGGCCTGGGAGGGCTATCGCTGACGGACCAACTCTCACTCCAAGCCGCCCTTTCAAAAACGGGCGCCGTCACGCGGGACAAGTCTGTGATCTTCCTGTTCATGCACGGAGGGCCGTCGCAGTTCGAGACCTTCGACCCCAAGATGGACGCGCCGTCGGAAATCCGGAGCGTCACCGGTGAGATTCCCACCAAGCTGCCGGGGGTGACTTTCGGCGGCACGTTTACAAAGCTGGCCCGCCTTGCAGACAAATTCAGCATCGTCCGCTCCTTTGTTACGGGCGACAGCGCCCATGATCTTAAGAGCATCGTAGGCAAGCACACCCTCAACGCGAACCTAGGATCCATCTACAGCAGGATCGCGGGAACCATGAATCAGAAAACGGCGATGCCAACCAACATCACCCTCCTTCCGCGGGCAGTTTCCCCGGCGGCCGGGCCCCAGATCCTGCAGTTCGGAGACATCACCGCGGCCGGCGAACTTGGCGCGGGTTACCGTCCATTCGTACCCGGCTCCGGCGAGGGGGCGCAGGCAGACATGACCCTCGGGCTGCCGATTGAACGCCTCGAGGACAGGCGCTTCCTGCTGGGCACACTCGACCGCTGGAAGCGTGAAATGGACTACGGAGCCGCGCTGGGCGGACTCAGCGGGCTCCAGGAACGGGCATTCGATCTGTTACGCGGCGGCGTTTCCGACGCCTTTGACCTTTCCAAGGAGGACCCGCGCCTCGTTGCCCGTTATGACACCGCGCCACTGCTGCCTCGCGCCCGAATCAGCACCGAGTGGAAAAACATCGAGCACTACGCCGACAACGCCCTCTCGCTGGGCCGCCTCCTTCTGCTCGCACGACGCCTATGCGAGCGCGGGGCAGGTTTTGTTACCGTCACCACGAGCTTTGTCTGGGACATGCACGCCGACATAAACAACGCCCCGGTGCAAACGGGCATGGACTACGTCGGAAGGCCCTTTGACCACGCCGTATCCGCGCTCATCGAAGACATTGAGTCCCGCGGATTGCGGGAAAAAATACTGCTGGTGTGCTGCGGCGAGATGGGGCGAACTCCTCGAATCAGCGCCAAGGGCGGACGGGATCACTGGGGAGGACTCGCGCCGCTCATGCTCTACGGCGGCGGTATGCAGATGGGCCGCGTCATCGGAAACTCGAGCAGGGACGGTGGAGAGCCTGCTGATAATCCGGTCACCATTCCAGACTTGGTGGCGACTGTCCTGCACACCCTTGTCGACGTCGGCCAGGCCAGGCTCATTGACGGACTTCCCGCCAACTTGCTTGCCCTGCTCAACCGAGGCACCCCGATTCGAGGATTGGTTTGACGGCCGGAGCTCCTACCTACTCCGCCGCCGTGGTCTTGGCGCCAGCCCCCGGGGAAGCGCAGAAACTGGAGCGCAATTTTCCGTCGGCAAGGCTCCAAATGGTGACCGTTCCATCATAGGACCCAACCGCAATCCGCTGCGTGGCCGGGTGAACGGCCATGGAATAAATCCAGTCGCGGGCGCCCTCCAGCGTCCGAGACAGCTTTAAATCCGTGGTCGCCGCTTGCATCATTTTCGCACCACTTCCTGCGAGGTAGGCTTGACCACCCGAAACAAGGAGCTTCAGCACGTCACCCTGCCCTGCAAGTTCACGCTGTTTTTTCCCGTCCGCGATACTCCACTGGTGCACGGCCTTGTCCCGGCCGGCGCTCAGGATCTGTTCGCCATCGGGACTGAACGCCACCGCGTAGAGCGGCGCCTGGTGCTCGCGGTAAATCGCCGCCAGCTTTCCCGTCGCAACATCGAAGACCTTCGCTCCACGGTCGAGGGCGACCGAGGCGATCCGGGTGCCGTCCGGACTGAATGCGACGGCTGTCACCGCGTCCGAGTGGACCTGCAGGTGGTGGCGTCTGCGGCCTGTCGCCGTTTCAAAAACCGAAACGCTGCGGTCCGCTCCGCCGCAGGCAAGCAGCTCCCCGGACGGACTGTAATCCACATCCAGAACGGCGTCTGCGCTGCTCAAAACCTGGGACTGCATCACACCGGTTTTCGGATCGAAAAGGCGCAGCTCGCCGTACTCCCCGGGCGCTCCGCCGGCAACCGCCAGCGTCCGACCATCGGGAGCGAAAGCAAGGTCATAAACCCGGGGAGCCACGTTTCCGATCCGGCGCAGCAGCTCTCCCGTCTCGGGATTCCACACAGTCAGCTCGCGCAGCCCTCCAGCAAACACCTCGGAGCCGTCGGGGCTGAATGCCAGGGCGGTGACGGGAATCGGCTGCGCATAGACATCAGGAGCCTTTGCATGCGTGCGCGCCGGAACCATTTCAATCAACGCCGCGGTCCTCTCACCCCCGTCAAATGCCGCGCCCTCAGCGATCCAGCGCTTCACCAGTTCCGCTTGTGCAGCGGGGAGCGGGGGCGCCTTTTTGGGCATCCGCTCGTCGGCCTCGGAAGTCACAAGACTCGTGTACAGCCTGCTCTTCTCGGGCGCGCCGGCGACGAGCACCGGGTCCGAGGGGTCTTCGTTTCGCGACAGAAAATCAAACGTGTCTAGACGGTAGCCTCCCTTTTGCTCCGCCGCACCGTGGCAGGTCTGGCATTGTTCGAGGAGAATGGGCGCTATTTGGGCGCGAAAGCTAATGGGGGGAGCAGCGGCCTCGGCGCCCCCGCAGGCCGCGAAAGCACAAAGTGCGAGGAGTCCGGTGCGGTTCAAATTTGCAGTTTTCGGCGGCATGGGTTGAGGCGTCTTGCGTGGCAGCTAGGTCCGCTCAATGCCGGAAAACAAACTCGCGAAGATTGAGCACGGACCAGGCGAGGTCCTCCATGGCGCTGCCGCGGTCGGCGCTCGCAGCGAGGTAGGCCGCGGCTTTAGTCAGTTCGATCTCCTTAGGGAAGCGGCAGAGGGCGGCAAGGTACAGGTGCGTAATGATTTCCTCGTCCGTCTTCTTTTGCTCGGCCATGTCCTTGAGAAACTTGCCGCCGCCGTTTTTAAGCCGGGACTCCACCGTCTGGCTGTTGGAGAGCTGCAAGGCCTGGGTCAAGCTGGGCTGTCCCTGGCGTTCACACGCGCAGGAACTCTGCCGGGTCGGCTGTCCAAAGGCGCTCAGGAATGTGTTGCCCGGCTGGGGCGCCGGAAGCTGCGTGGCCGGCGTTCCGACGGGAAGATTCCCGAACCGTTCGGGTGTGCCTGTCACCTTGCAGACGGCGTCCAGCAACTGCTCCGCAGTCAGCAGCGTTTGCTGGGCATGCGAGAAGTTCTTCTCATCCTTTCGGTTAAAATCATTGGGTCGCGAGCTGGCCTGGTAGGTCTTGCTGTTGAGAATCGTACGAAGGATGTGGCGCCGATCAAACTTGTGCGAGGCAAAGTCCGAGGCCAGGGCGTCGAGCAGCTCCGGGTTGGTCGGCGGGTTGGATTCACGAAAATCGTCAATCGGCTCCACAATTCCGCGCCCCATAAGCTGCCACCACATGCGGTTGACCTCCACCTTCGCGAAATACGGGTTTTGCGGGGAGGTCAACCAGTCGGCAAACGCCACCAGCCGGTCAGCCTCGGCAGGAAGCGAGATCTCGCCCGCGCCGGGAGCCCACGGCTTCATAGCGCGGCCGGTGCGCGGTTGCGTGATTTCACCCCGGCGAGCAAGGAAGACAAGCGTCTCGTCCGGACGGGCGCCCTTCCTCCGCTGGACCCGCTCAAAGAAGGCGCCAAGCCCGTAGTAATTGTCCTGGGTCCAGCGCTCAAACGGATGGTTGTGGCACTTGGCGCACTGGACCCGCGCGCCGAGGAAAATCTGCGCGGTCATTTCCGTGGCCTCGGCGGTGTTCGCCGTGGTGCGGAAGAACCCCGCTTGGGGCCTTTCCAAGGTGCTTCCCTGCGTGGTCAACAGCTCTCTCGCAAAGCGGTCATAGGGAAGGTTCTCCTCCCAAGCCTTGACCAGCCAAGCGTGATACTTGTGCGTGCCCGGTTCCGAGACGGCCGCGGGGCTGAGCCGGAGCAGGTCGCCCCACTTGAACGCCCAGAAGCGTGCAAAGTCCGGTCCCTTGAGAAGCGAATCAATCAACGCAGCGCGCTTTCCAGGACTGGTGTCCGCAAGGAAGGCCCTGCTCGCCTCAACGCTCGGAAGCAGCCCGGTGACGTCCTGGGACACGCGGCGGAGGAACTCAGCGTCGGTGCACGTTTCCGACGGAAGATACTGGAGCAACCTGAGCCTTTCGAAAACCAGCTCGTCCACGTAATTGGCTGGAGCCGGCGCCTTCCAATCAAACCCGGGCACGTCCCGTACAAAGGTCAGGTAACAGGTCTCCACGTTTTCAAGAAACCGCACCGAGATGCCGACCTGTCCGCGGCCAACCCCGACGACAAGTCCTTTGGCGTTCACGGTGGCAAGCGCCTCCTCTGAGCTCGAATACATCGCAAGCCGTGTGATGTCCTTATGTGTTCCGTCGCTGAAATCTGCGGTGACCCGGAGCTGCTGGGTGTGTGCGGGCCATTTCAAGGTTCGTCGGACCGAAGGTTCCACGCGGATGCCAGTGAGCGTCGGGGCGCCTTGCGGGTCAAACTTGCATCCCTGCCGTATCCAATCCAACAGCAGGCGGTAGGACTCGTCGTCCCGATTCAGCTTGAGACCTCCCCTGTGGGCCACCTGCATCAGCGGCTTGCGCAACAGCAGACTCGACTCCGGCTCAGGCAGGTTGATGCGGCGGTTCAAAAAGTCCCGGGTCAGGGCGACCTTGTCGGACTCCGGATCAAAGGCGACCATGGAGAGCGCGAAGCCGCCCTTGCCGCTCGGGGCTCCGTGGCAGCCTCCGGAGTTGCAGCCGCTCTTTGAGAGAGCTGCGAGCGCCCCGTAATGAAAGGAAACGCGTTCGGGAACTTTTTGTCCCGAGACCTCGACAGGCAGGCGCTGCTGCAATCCCCCGACCTGCACGGTAAGTTCTGTTCGGCCGTCCGACACCGGAAGCACCAACGCCCCGTCGAGGCGGATAATCCCCTCCGTCCCCGCATTCAGTTGCGCAACCCTTGTCAGATCCTGCACCGTTCCGTCCGCGTAAACACCTGTGACGACCACCTGTACGTTGTGGAGCGGCGTGCCCATCTTCACCTCCGACGGGGAGACTTCAATCTTCTCCGGACGGCCGATTTGCACCGGCTCCAGAGGAATGACCAGCTTTTCCGAGTCGGCCTGCTCAGCGCTCAGGAAGGGAGCGGCAGCGAGAGAAAAGAGAAGGCAAAAGGCCCGGAGCATTTTCATTTTTTCACCTCGAGGGGAACGGGGGTTGAATCGACAGAGACGTCCGCATCCTTGATCCGGGTCACAGCAGAAATGAGCAGCGAATCCAAACGCCGGTCCGGCAGGCCGGCCGCTGCGCTCAGTTCAACGGTAAGCTCATTTGCCCCCGCCGGAATTTCGACGGAACCCGGGCCCGAAACGCCGTCGGGCAGGTTTTTGATTTGCAGACGGATCGGATGAGACTCCTCCTCGGCGTAGCGGGTCGCCGCAATTTTGAGCTTCTGCCTGCCTCCGGGCGCCAGGGGACCGCCCATCACCCCGGAGAGGCCCAGCGGCTGGACCACGCAAAGCGGCACTTTGGGAAGACGGACCTCCTTGTGCACTCCCTTGAAATCGGCGCTCGCGACAACCTCAAAAGTGTGGGTGCCCGCGGCGATGTTTTCTGGCCCCGTGACCTCGCAAATGAAATCGACCTGCCCCTTGATCCGCCCGCCCCGCCCCGACTCGGCGCTTATGGATACTCCCTCGGGAAGGCCCGAAAACTTGAGCTGCGCATTGCCTTCAAACGCCCCGTCGACCGCCGTCTGCCGGACCACAAAGGAGCGTTTTCCCACCAACCTGGGCAGTTCCACTGCGGGCGAGGTGAGTTCGATTTTGAAAAAGTCGGGAGCCTCCGGCCCGACGCAGACAGGAAAGGTCTCCCGCAAAATCCTTGGAGGAAACGGCATCGAAAGCAGGGCCACCGACACCTGTTCCTTCTGCCCCTTGTTTGCATCCGCCTTCGGCCCGGTGGCGACGGCGCTCAGAACCGCTTCACCCTCCTGCGCCTTTCCAAGGATCCGGACATGATAGAAAGTGCCCGAGGGCACGTCGCCCGGAACAAACACCTGCAGCATCGTCTCGTTTTTGCCCTTCTCGATGACGTTCTGTTCAAGGCGCATTTCGGTTGGAAGCGGCCCCCCGTCTCCGCTTGCCAGCTCAAGGGTGATCGGCCCGTTCACTCCCCGCCGCTGCGCCGTGATTTTTGTGGCAAACGATCCCCCCTTCGCAGCCAGAAACCGGTCGGAGGCCGCGCTTAGCTCAAAGCTGTTCGAACCCGCCCTTTCGAAGCGGAGTGCATATACAAAATCGGGCCCACCCCGGCGCGCAAGGTCTTCAACCTGGATCCTGTACGAGCCGTCTTTCGGCGCTTTGAAGGTCAACGGGACGTCCGACTGCACGCCCGCGGCTCCAGCGTCGTTCTCCGCCAGAATCACCCCTTTCTCATCGGCGGCCGCTACGTATAGCACCGCTGGCGAGCCTATTTCCTTCGTCAGCGGAACAATCGTGAAACGCTCGTCCTTTTTGGCCTCTATTTGGAAAACGTCGCGCTCGCCGGTTCCTGCCAAGCGGCCCGTAAAAACGCCCGGAACGGGAACGGCCTGGAGATGCTGTGCATCCGCACTCACCGCTTCCAGCACAACGGGCCCCCGCTCCACACGCAGCACGGCAAATGCGGCGGGCTTCCCGGGACCATAGCGCACGGGCAGCGAAAGCGTTCCATCCAATTGCACCGGAGCCTGCACGTCCACTGGAGCGATGGCTCCGGCGTCCGCCACGCACGGCCGCACGGAGACTCGGGCTCCCGCCTCGGCGACCGGCGGGAAAACGGACGTCAGCAGCGGAAAATCACCGACACGCATGTGATAAAAGCGCTCCGCCCCCCCGGCAAAAGAGGCGTCCCTGATTTCGAGAAAAACCGGTCCGTCAACGGTCGCCGTGTAGCGGAACCGGCAGTCTCCTGCCAGCCCCTGAGAGTCGTCGGCCCGTGCGATTTCCTTGCCGTTGGCATCCAGCAGCCGCAGGAGCGGATCCATTTTGGAGCCTAACCGGCCTGCATACACCTCGACGGAAAACGTCTCCCCCTTCCGGGGCGTGAGCCGATAAAAATCCGAGCCGCCGGTATCCGAAGCGCCTTCCACCGCCGTTGCAAGCTCCAGATTCTGAGCTTTTTCCAAGGCGGCGTTGCCGCGAGACTTCACCACCACCGGAAGGTCGTCGACCAGAAACAGAAGCGGACCAGAAAAGCCAGTCGCGGTGGGAAGACGGAGGAACCCAACTCCGAGCGGTGCGTTTGCGGACACGGCAAGCCTGGCGCTCACACTGCGACCGTCGGGCTTGGGCGTACTGCCGTCCCTGCCTGCGGGCGGGAGGATCCAGTCCGTGGTGGATTCGAAGCTCGTCCAGATTTTACCGGGATTAAGCAGGTCTTTGCCATGGAGCGTGACGGCCACCGTTTCGCCGGGGCGCACCGAGTACGGCATGACCCGCGTCAATTCGGGCGACTGTCCATCCGAGCGCTCAGGAAGTCCGAGTAGAGCGGCAAGCCCCAGCAGAGCGGACGGGAGGGTGTTGCGAACGCAAGACATCGTGCGGACGTCGGTTTGTGGGGTGGCAGGAGAGCGTTGGGCCGGGGCTTACACCAGCCCGCGGATGACCTCGCCCTTCTTGGCCAGAAAAATGGGGCGGCCGTCCGGGGTGAAAAGGGGCTTCTCCCGGTCAATGCCTAGAAACTCGTACACGGTGGCGGCGTAGTCCTCCGGAGTGTACGGCTTCTCCGTGACGTAACCGCCCTCGCTGTCAGTCTCGCCGATGATTTGCCCGCCGGGAACGCCGGCGCCTGCAAAGACGATGGAATAGGCGTTCGGCCAGTGGTCGCGGCCCTTGGTCTTGTTAAGGCGCGGCGTGCGGCCGAATTCGGTGACGAAACAGACCAGCGTATCGTGGAGGAGGCCGCGCTGGTCCATGTCCTCAATAAGCGCGCTGAAGGCCTGGTCGGTGGAACCCATCATCCACCAAGTGCCGATCCCGTACCGCCCCACCCCGCCCTGCGCGCCGGCGAGGTTGCAGGTGCCGTTGGCGTAAATGTAGTCGTGATGGTCCCAGTTGAGGTTGCTGCCGCCGGGAGTCTTGTCGTTCTGCGGCTCGCGGACGTCGACGGTCACAAACCGCACCCCGGATTCGATGAGCTTGCGCCCCACAAGGTAGCACTGGCCGCGGTGGCCGCGCCCGTAGCGTTCCCGCACAGCGTCCGTCTCGCCCGCAAGGTCGAAGGACCCCATGGTATTGGGATTGGTGAGAAGGTTTTCAGCCTGGTCGTAAAACGACTTCATCGCATCAGCCGCGGGCGTAGCCTCCGTCGCGAGACCGATGTCCAGACTGCTCAAAAGATCGCGGCGGTCTCTGAAGCGGCGATCGTCAATGCCCGTGGTGAAGCTCAAGTTGGGCACCCTCCACTTGGGATCAGCCAGATTGGAGCCGGTCGTTTTGAACGCGGCGAAACTCGGGGGAAGATATCCGGTGCGGGTCATCGCCGCCTGTTCGTGGTTGCCCGGAACCATGACGTAGGGCGGCAGGTAGCCGCAATCGCTCCCGGAACGGAAGGCCACGACGCTGCCGATGTCCGGCATCTCCACGGGGCCGCCCGGGACCTCACCGGAGAGAATGTACTGGGTGCCCTTGGGATGATCGTCCACCTTGATTTTGTGGTACATCGAACGCACCACCGCCAGCTTGTCCGCGACCTTGGCCGTCTTCGCCAGCAACTCGGTGAACTGCATCCCCGGCACCTTGGTGCCAATGGGCTTGAAAATACTCCGGTGTTCCGAGGGGGCGTTGGGCTTGGGATCCCAGGTGTCCATGTGCGAAAGCCCACCCTGTTCGAGTATAACCAGAACGCGCTTGGCCCTTCCGAAGTGCCTGCCATTCCCTCCCCCGGCTGCCGCCGCCAGCAGCGTACTCTGCCCGAGCGCGCCGAGCACACCACCCAACCCCAGTCCCACAAAGCTGCGCGCCCCGCGATTGAGGAGGCAGCGCCTGGTGATTCCTTCGCGAAGCGAAGACGAAGTCCCCGCCGCTGGATCTGAATTCAAGGAGGGAAATTCATTCTGTGGCATCTTAATATATTCAACCCGGGGAGCCCCTCTTTTGCTAGGGATTAAAACGCCGGCGGTTTCGCGTTGGGCAACGGCCTGGCAAAATCGACCGGGAGCCGAAATCCGTCGTTTTCATTCGGCTCCGCGTGTTTAAACCTCCCAGCACACTCATGAAACTCCCTCTCCTCGCCCTCGCCTTCTGCCTCGGGATCTCATTCCGGAGCCACGCCGCCGACCCGAATCCCCAGCGGTACGACCTTTCCAAGCGGGCCAGCGAGATCGACTCCCGCACCCGGGAGCACCCGGAGATCGAGTTTACTTTTAAGGACGCCAAGGGGAAGGTCATGGACCTGGAGCACGCGGTCGTGGACACGCGGATGCCCTCGCAGGGGAAGCTGGTCGTCTGGCTGATGGACCACAACCAGGGGCTTTTCGAGCGGATTTCCAGCTATGGACTGCACGGCGTTCAGGTCAGTTACGCCAACCGCTGGTTTTCGGGGCTGAAAAAGGAGCAGTATGACGACGGGAAGGCGATCGGGAACGTGCGTCTGGAAGCCGCCACGGGCGAGGACTTCAGCCCCCTTGTCAGCATCCCCAAGCCCGACGGCATGATGGAGCGAACCCTGCAGTTTGTGAAATGGCTGGCAAAAGAGAACCCCCAAGGAGGCTGGCAGCAGTTTCTATCCCCGGACGGCTCCGCACTACTGTGGGAAAAGGTAATCATGAGCGGCATTTCCCATGGATCGACCACGGCCGCCCGGTTTGCCATCCACCAGAAGGTCGACCGGGTGGTGATGTTTTCCGGACCCCGGGACAACACCGAGAACTGGCAGGGACTCCCGTCGGCAACGCCCTCCAACCGGTTCTTCGGATTCAGCCATGTGCTCGATGGAGGCTGGGTCGGAGACCACTACTGCCGTTCCTGGCAGCTGCTCGGAATGCACCAGCACGGGCCAATTGTGAATGTGGACGAAACCGTTCCTCCGTATGGAAAGAGCCGGCGCCTGATCACCACCAGCGATGTCAACAAGGATGGCAAGCGCGCACACACCACCGTGGTTCCTGGGGGCACGGCCGGCAAAGATCCGGAAGGAAAGTTGATACACGAGGCCGTGTGGCGGTACCTGTTCACCCATCCGGCGGAAGAGTCCGCAGCACCCGTGCCGATAGATCCGGGCTGCCAGATGGAACAACGCAAGTAGCGGCCACGAAGCTCTACGGCTTTCCCTCCCGCCGACGCCCGGCAGGAAGTCCAAACAAGTTAACGCACAGCGCTCCAAACCCGTGATTGCTAGCCATGACGGTCTCTGCGTCTTACACTATCTCGTCTGAACCAACCTCCCCCATGAACTTCCACCTCCGCCCCTTACTCGCTCTTTGCACCGCCCTGCTCGTCGCCCTTCCCTGCGAGCGCTCGGCCGCGGCCGATTCCACAAGCCCCGCAGCAGCCATCTCCGGGTTCCGCTTTGAGTTTCCCTGCAAGGATCCGATGCCGGAAAACCCCAAGGAAGGCGCCGACGGCCCCTCCGGACTGGTCACCGGCGACCCGAAGACAACCGACAACTTCACGGTCAAGCGCACGTTCGGAGGGGAACCGGGGAAGCGCTACAAAGTGACGCTACGCTTCCGCGGAGTGGTCGAACCGATGATGTACAAAGGCGGCGAGCAGGTGGGCGAATACTTCTACATCGGCGGAGAGAAGGACAACGGAACTTACAACATCTACCAGATCAGCGTTTCCTCGCCGAAGGCCCACTTCTTCCTCAACCGCCAGGACAAAGTCGGCCACAAAATCTTCACCATCGACTACACCCAGACCATCGAGATCGACGGCGGCGCGGAAGTGACGTTCCATGGCGACGGCCAGAACGGCCGCATGATCACGAACTTCAAAAAGCTAGTCGTGCCGGACATCGCCCCCGCGCCCCAGCCCTTCAACGGACAGTTCATTCAAGTCGACGTGCTCGAGGTCAAATAGCACACACACCCATTCCAAAAAGTGGGAGACCAAATTTATCGACCGATGGGTTGACTGGACTAATCAGCGGGGGCATTTTGCAAAACAACATCCCCCCTGCAGAGTTACAGCCCACTATCATCGATGTTTTCTTCACGCCCTTTTGTCCCTCTCCTGATATTTTTGTTCAGTTCCACGAAGCTGCTGGCGAATCACTCGCTTCACGACCAGAGGGGAGCAAGCGCTCCGAAACCGGAGTTAAAAAAGGTACTGGGGGTCAAGTCCTCCTCTTTCAAGTACGACAAGAGAATGCTAGCGGCGGCCGAGATTGCTTCCGCCCGGGCTGCCCGCCACCCCAAGTATCTCTGCTGGAGGCATGTAAAAGTGGCCCTCCTGAGGGCCAACGTGATCGATTCCTATCCCAAAACCGTCTACGCCAAGCAGGCGGCCAGCGAACTGCAGTCGTCCTTTGGTTTTAAAAAACTTCCGCTTAAAGACCCGTTTCAAGCGCCAAAGGGTGCCGTTCTGGTCTACGGCGGCTCCGGCCCGGGGCACATCGAATTGCGATCCGAAAAAGGGTTCGTAAGTGATTTTGTATCGCTCACGCCGAGCCATCTGCCGTTGATCGGGATTTACGTGAAGCCCAGATCTTAAGCACTGCGGCTGACGTTCGTTTCACGCCGCCTTTGCTGACTCGCATGCACGCTTCCATCCTGAAAACCTCGGCATGGAAGCAGGGAGCCCTCAAGTTTCTCAGTGTCATTGCCTTCTGGACCGTCCTCTGGGACGGCACTGCGTCCGCCGATTCAGCCAAGGATTGCTTCTTCAAGACCTCCGACGGCGTGCGACTCCACTACGTGGAGGCCGGCAAGGGAGACCAAACCTTCGTTTTCGTACCCGGCTGGATGATGCCCGCCTCGGTCTTCGATGCCCAGGTGAGAGAGCTTTCGAAACGCCACCGGGTCGTCGCCTTTGACCCGCGCTCCCAAGGCAAGTCGGAGGTGTTTCACGGCCCCCACTCGCCGGAGAGGCGCTGCAAGGACCTTCATGAACTCCTGCGCGCGGCAAAAGCGGATAAACCCATTCTGGCAGGCTGGTCGCTTGGCGTCATGGAGGTGCTCGATTATCTAGCGCACTACAAACCCGCAAACCTCGCGGGCCTCGTTTTGATCGACAACTCCATCGGAGAGGGAGGCTCCCCGGGGGCCTCCTCCTCTGCGCCCCCCCCGAAGGTGACGTCCACGAAGCCCGCCCCAGAGCCGGATCCCGATGAACGCGCGGCCTACCTGAGGCGCTTCACCCTTGGCCTGACCAAAAAGCCGATGGCCCCGCAGATGTTCGACTCGATTTTCGCTTCCGCCCGCCAAGTGCCCTACCAAGCCGCCAGGGAGCTGATCAACAAACCCTATCCGAGGGAATACTGGAGGGATACCCTTCTGGCGCAAAAGGTACCGATCCTTTATGCCGTCCGGCCAAGGTTTGAGGGACAGGGGAAGCTGCTGTGCACGAAAAGGCCGGGGCAGGCTCAAATGGAGGTTTTTTCGGAGGCAGGCCATGCCCTTTTCATCGATGAACCTGCGCGGTTTAACCGTCTTTTGGGAGGTTTCGCGGAAAGGGCATGGGCGGCCCCTCTGGCCGGCCGTGAACGTTGACCGCTCCAAACGCTTCCCCCAGATTCGCCCCCGCTTCCCCCAATCCCCCGTCGCATGCCCGCCCAAATCTCCCTCCTTTCCTCCGTCTTTTTAGTGATCGCAAGCATGCTGGGCTCCGGCATCCTCACGACGACCGGCTCCATCCTCGGGCTGGTCAAATCACCCGGCGCAGTGATGCTGGTGTGGCTGATCGCAGGCGCCCACGCGGTTCTAGGAGCGTATTGCTACGGAATTATCGTCCGGCGGATTCCTGCCAACGGAGGCGAGGCCAGCATTTTGCGCGCTTACTTCTCGCCGGCTCTCGGTGAAATCGCAGGCTGGGTTTCCTTCGTTGTAGGATTTGCCGCATCCAACGCAGCCTCGGCGATTGGCTTCGGCGCTTATCTTGAAAAGGTGAACCCCGCGTTGCTGCACACCTTCGCCGCCGGAAAAGGAGCCGCCCTTTGCGCAATTGTTTTGGTGACCCTGCTGCATTCGTCCACCGGCCCGTTGGGAATCCGAATCCAAACGGGCATGGCGGCGCTGAAGTTTACAATGCTGGGCGGGCTCACTCTGTGGGGTTTGTCGCACGCCACGGCCGCCAGCACCGCCGCGGAGGCCTCCGCTCCATCCGTCGCAGCCTCCTTCGGTCCGGCCTGGGGACTCGCAATCATGTTTTCCATGTTCGCCTATCTGGGCTGGAGCGCCGCCATTTATTCCGCCGCCGAAACCCGCGAGGCAAGGAGGACCGTGCCGAGGGCCATGCTGGCAGGCACTGTGATCGTATTGCTCCTGTATGCCGGAGTGAACCTCGCGCTGATCAAACACATCCCGCTGCGAGAACTGGCCGGGGAGAAAGCGGTCATTGAACTGCTGGTGCGCAAGCTTTTCGGGCTTGAAGCCTCCACAGTATTCTCAGCATTCGTCGCCTTCGCTCTCCTCTCCTCCCTAGGGGCCTCGGCTTTTCTCGGGCCGCGAGTCCTCCAAGCCATGCTCTCTTGGTACCGTTCCCCGCCGGCCCCGGAATCCGCACCGGATTCACCGCAGCTCCCCGAAGTGCGGCCTTGGGTAGTCTGGCTGCAGGCATTGCTTTCAATGTGCATGATTTTATCCGGCACCTTTGAACAAATCCTGACGGTCACGGGTTTCCTGCTCGGCATCTTTCCCATCCTCGCCGTGCTCGGCCTGTACACCCGGGCGGCCAACAGCCCCGCGAAAGTTCCGGCCCCTGCCAAATGGTTGGCAGCCCCAGTTTTTCTGGCCGGTTCCCTGCTGATCCTGACGCTTGGCGCGATCGAGAAACCGCTGGAAATGGGAGTCGCAACAGCCGCCATTATGGCCATTTTTCTTTTACGACACCGCGCCCGCAGGCACTCTTCCGGTTCCCTGCCCTAAACTTTTTCTCACAATCCCCCAGATGCGTCTTGGCAATCTACTCCTTTCCATCGTCTTAACCTCGTATTCAGCGTACGCTGTCGCGGCCACGGACCCCGACGTGCTTGCCCGTGAATACGTCGGACTGCCAGTGCCAAGCTCGACCGTCGCCGAACCGTCGGTTGCCGGAAAGAAAAGGTCCGCGCAGCCGCAGTTTAACCAAGGAAGAGTCGCCTGGGACTCGTACGAGAAGCAGATTGGCAAGCCCCTCCGCAAGTGGACGTCCGAGGTGATTGCACAGCCGCCCGGAGGGACGGTTTTCTACCCGTTTTCAGGCCCCGATTTTGTGACGGTGGCCCAGATGTTTCCGGAGGCCGAACGCTACGTTATGGTGGCGATTCAACCCGCCGGCGAAGTCGTGGACACGCGCGCGATGAGCCCCATGGCGGCCCTCGCGTTCAAATCGAAATTCAACCTCGAGTGGATGAAGTTCGGTTACCTCGGTTTTTTCCGGACGCTGGATCTGAACGAAAACACGGCCAGCACCAAAGCCAGGCTCACCTCGACTCCGGTCATGATGGCATTCGCTTCGGCGCTGGGGTTCCATGTGGAGTCCGTGGTTCCCCTGCGCTTCAACCCTGACACCGCCGACTTCGATCCCGTTGACGCTTCGAACCAAACGGCGTGGACGTCGGTGCGGATCGGGCTGGTCAAAAACGAACGCAAGGTCACCCTCGACTACATCGCGATGGACCTGTCGGATGGTTTTTTAAAATCCCATGCGCCAGAGCTGAGTTGGATTAAAAAATCGGCAGGAAACCCGACCCTCTTGAAAGCGGCCTCGCATCTGCTGCCGAAGCCCTACTTCTCGGCGTGCCGCGCCGCCATCGTCGACTCCGCCCCCCTGCTGATCCAAGACGAAACGGGGCTTGAGTACGCCGATCTCAAGAAGATGGGAACAGTGAGCTTGTACGGCCGCTTCTCAGGCGTCTTCCGGCTCTTCAACCAAAATTCGCAGAGGGAGCTTGCCGCAGCCTACCTCAAGGCCGGACAGCAAAGCGTTCTTCCATTTGCTTTTAGCTACCAGAAGTCGCCGAACCAGCGCTCCCTCCAGGTGGTCCGCAGGTAAGCGCTCGGCGGCGGTTCCAGCGGCGTGGATCGGGTGACATCGCGGCCTCAGACGCACCAAAGGCGAGCTTCACCCGCCGGCAAAAGGTTTTCTTACGGAAGCCAGACGATCAACGTTTGAAAAGGACAGGGTCCGCCCACACGGCGTAGTTCTTCTTGCCGTCTCCACCCGCGCTTTTGAGGCTAAGCTGAAGCTGCGAGACGCCCTCCAAGTCACATTCCAAGAGCCGGGCAACATCAGCGCCGGACACCACGGCATTCGCGAGCACTCTGCCATCGCCCTGCACCGTGAATTCCACCTTTCCCTCGGAACCGAGTTCGGAATGCAGCCCGGCGAAAACCTTGAACTTTCCATAGACGTCTTTCGGCAGCGGGAAAGTCAGCGAGCGGCCCATGCCCGCGCTGATGCCATTTGAAAAGACCCGTTCCACAGCCGTGCCGTTTTCATCCACCCTCAGCTTGAGCGGAGTCGCGCGCTTTCCTTCGGCCAAAATGGATCCGCCTCTGGGATAGCCCCAGTAGGGCGAACTGAAAAACTGCGTTTGAGGGAAATAAAGATTCGCGGCCTCGATCGGAATCAGTCCGCCAAGAGGCATTCCAGAAAGCGTGCTTCCGTCCGCCTTTCCAGCCTCGCCAGCACCCAGAGCTATGATCGTATATAAAGCGTCCGCGACGACGGTTGCATCCACGGACGCTGCTTTCAGCTGGTTGCTCTCGACCGTTTTTGTGTCCTGAGCGTAAAGCGCCTGAATGATAGGCACCGTCGTGCTTCGCGCATTGACGATCGCCTCATGGAGACGATGCAGCAGCCGCCACGAAGCTTCTTCAACAGACGTTCCAAGCAACCGGGGTGCATAACCCGCGATCGATAGGTTCAACTCCGCACTCTCCACGGGCCCGTGCAAAAGCTGGTCCTTCATTTCCTCGGGAGGCGGAAGAAACTGCTGAAGTAGCGTGAACTGATTGTCACCAGGCATCGTATGCGACGGGCTTCCGTAATCCTCGAGTTGGTGGCAAACCGTGCCCATGTAACGGGCCGCGTCCTCGACGTTCTTCGCAACCAGCGCTCCAACCGCTTTGCCCACGAAATACCGCAGAACTTCGAGGTTCTCCTCCTGATTCGAGGGAAGATGAAGCGTCAACAGGTACACATCCTTTGGCCGCCCCTCCATCACCGCAAACTTGGCGTTTGCCCTATCTGTGAAAACATGGTCGGGAATCAGGCAGTAATCCTCGCCCAAGCGTGTCGCGGACTCGCCAAGCAACTCACGCTGCCAGCCCGGCAGAACCGCCAAAGCAGCTTTCGTAATCGCCAAATGCGGCTGGCTCCACGCATAGATCCTTCCCCCGGAAGCAAAGCACGCAAGCAACAACAGGAACCAAAACCGCGGAACTCTGTTCATCGACCTGGATTGGCTTTCCTCCCCGCTCACCGCCAGCGATTCAGGTAATTCAGGTTCTGACACCAAGGAAAGGGAGGGAACCAGAGCATCTGAGGGTGGAACTTTGTCAGCCATGGCGCACACTGTGCCTGCTGTAAGCACTAAGAACAAGCGGACGACGGACTCCACTCACTCAGATGTCGCTGTCTGCACCGTGTGGCGACCGCAACGCGAATCAAGCGCCCGCAATGTGCGCAGCCAGCCAGCAATCCCCTGCATGTGTCCAAGGCCCGGGTAGACTGCTGAATCTCTGCACAGTATTGTTACGACTCGCACCCGAACCGGATCGTCTGACACGATCTAAGGTGCCCACTCTGGAGATACGCCCTCTCAAACATCGAGTCTGATGCCTCTTCGTTTCCCAAAAACCGTCCGCTGTGGCCGCTCAGCATTCCTGTTTATAGCCGCGTGCATTTGGAACAACAGCCCCGCCGCCGCGGAGGACTTTCAAGGAAGCACACACAAGCTCGACTTCGAAAAGGCTCCGGTCCTTTACACTCAAAAAAACCCGTCGGATCCTGTAGACCAAGCAGCAAGGCCCATGAGGGCAAACCGCGCGTTGGGCTGGAAGCCTTTCGACAAGGACCAGGGCTACCTACCCGCAGTCCTCGAAATGCTCGGCGTACCGCCGGAATCGCAGATGCTGGTGTTTTCAAAAACCTCCCTGCAGAGGCAGCCCATCAGCCCTGAGAATCCCAGGGCGCTTTATTTCTCGGACACCGTGTATGTCGGCTACATTCCCGGAGCTCCAGACCTCGAGCTCGCCGCGGTCGATCCGGATCTTGGAACGGTCTTCTACACAGTCCACCAAGACAAAGACGAACCCGTGCGCTTTAGGCGCTCCAATGACTGCCTGCAATGCCACGCAAGCGCGCGAAGCATGGGGGTCCCCGGCTTTGTTCTGCGCTCCCTTGATACTGATGCCTCAGGCGAAATTATCCCCACGACCGATACCGAACACCTTTCACACTGCACGCCTTTTTCCGAACGCTGGGGGGGATGGTTTGTCTCCAACGCACCGGCCGCATGGCCTCACAGAGGCAACGCCCCCGGAGAAAAACCCGGCACGCCAGAGAGCGCAAACGCTCGCATCAAAGGTCTTTCTTCTTCCCGCCAGTATCCCGCCGAGGGGAGCGACACACTAGCCCTGCTCGTCCACGATCACCAGACGCACATGCACAACTACATCACGCGTCTGCACATGGAAGGGCTCGAGCGCATTTCGGAATATGGTCACGTGCGCTACCTCGACATTCAAATCAGGGCGTTCTTACGCTACCTGCTCTTCACGGAGGAGGCGAAATTTCCCGCTAAACTTGAGGGATCCCAACCGTTTAAGGAGGCATTTCAAAAAAATGCCAAACGAGATTCAAAAGGCCGCTCTCTAAAAGATTTCAACCTCACCACAAGACTGTTCCGGTATCCCTGCAGCTTCCTGATTGATTCGGAAGCTTTCCGCAAACTCCCCCAGCTCGTCCGCGACGCCGTACTCTCGCGCCTTCACAACATTCTAACAGGCCAGGATTCTCATCCGGATTTTCAGAACCTCGACCGGGACGACGCGAAGGCCGTTCTCGACATTTTGAAGGAAACGGCGCCGGACCTGACTGCAGGCTGGTAGAGAGCAGAGCCCCGCGCAAGCATCTCCCCGGGAGCCACTCCCAACCCGGCCTACTCGTCGCTGACAGAGAAGGTCACTGTTTCGATTTTCGCCTGCGACAACACGTCCAGCACGTCCACCGTACGGCTGTACTTTGCGTTGGGATCGCTCACCACAGTGACCACGGCGGGTGTCCTGGCGTTGTCAGCGTTCTGCTTGAGTCGCATCAACGTGTCCCTGAGCTTTGGAAGCTCACGGCTCTCGGGAGAATCAAACGGTTCGTCGTTCAATGCCACCTCGCCGGACTCGGAGATGCTGATGATGATCTCGTCCACAAAATCCGTTGCGCCCGAAGACTCAGTGCTCCCGGGAAGCGTCGTATTCAACTCGTTCTCCACCCTCACCGCGCCGGCCATCACCATGAAAAAAAGCATGATTACAAAGACCACGTCGATCATCGGCGCGATCTGGAAACCGCCGCTCGGAATCTCCTCTGGAACGAAAGCTTTCACAGGCTTAACGGTTTGCCGTTGAGAAGGAAATGTCCGCCACCCCCGCCTCCGCCGCCGCGCGCATCGCCTGGGCCACGTACAAAGCGGGCACGTCGCGATCCGCCCGGATCACCACGCGAAATCCCAGGGCCTTTCCGTCGGCCCCGAGCGACACCGCGGCGTCCCTCACAGCCCGCAGGTCCGGAACAAACTCGGACACCACGTCGTAAGGACGATCCTGAAAGGTAAAACCGCCCTTTTTCGCGGCCTCGTCCCATCGGACATTGATGATGGCCTCCGAGCGGCCAGTGTCCTTTTTCTGCGCATTCGGAGCGACTGGAAGCTGGATGTTCTTATCCACCCGCAACACCTGGGCCGAGGTGATCGTCATGAAGAAAATGAGCATCACCAGAAGCACGTCGATCATCGGTGCGATCTGAAAGTCAGGTTCGCCCGACTCGATGTTTCCTCCTCCTCCAGCCATAAATCAATCCATTGAGAACGATTAACCCGAAAGTCTAAGCCCTGTCCTGCGCCGGGGCCTGCACCCAGTTCGGGAGGGCAGCAAATAACTCCTCGCCGCTGATGTGCAAACCGGACATGTGCTCGTAGGGCATCTTCCGGAACATCTCCAGAACGATGTCCTGAATGTGATGCATGGCCGAGGCCGAGCGGCTCCTCAGAAAGTAAAACATTCCGAAAGCTGGAATGGCGATCAACAACCCGCTGGCCGTCGCCACAAGCACCTCGCCGATCGCCGCCGACAGCCCGGAGGGATCACCAATGCCGGCTGCTCCCAGGTTTGCAAAGGCCTTGATCATCCCGGTGACGGTTCCCAGCAACCCGATCATCGGAGTGCACACCCCGATCACCGACAAATAACTGATGTAGGTGTTCAGCTTGGAGCTCTCCTGGTGCATCGCCGCGACAATTGCCTCGCCCACAGCAACCTTGCCCTCGCCCAGCATTCCAATTCCCGCCCGCAACGTGTTCGTCAGCGGGCTCGGATGCTTTTTGCAGTAATTATACGCCCCAACATAGTCCCCCTGTCGGAAGAACCCCTTCACGGACGCTTCAAACTTGGGAGGGGCAACCCGCTTCCGCGAGGTTCGGGTAACACCGTCCCCGCATAGATAAAACGTCAGAATCGAGCAGGCCCCAATGGGGATCATGACCCAGCCGCCCTCGTAAATCTGCTCCCAGAGCGTCTTGTGACGCACGGCACCGCCCTTCTCCTCCGCGGTGAAACCCACCGTCGAAAAGGAAAAAAAGAAGACGGCGCAAACACACGCCCTCCACACGGACAACAAACGTTTCGTTGAATGGCGAATTTTTAAAACATCCACACACGAAAACTAACAAACTAGACAACGCGTGTCTGTATCAGCCTTGCATTTGAGCACAAAAAAACCCGCCTTTTGCGAAGGCGGGTTTTTCAAAAAATTAAACGAGACTAGTTCGAGGCCAAAGCGTCCACGTTGACCCGACGGCCCTCGCGGTCGAAACGGACCCGGCCCTCCACCAAGGCGAAGATGGTGTGATCCTTGCCCAAGCCCACTCCCTTGCCGGGAAGGAACTTCGTGCCGCGCTGGCGTATGATGATATTGCCAGCGATCACGTGCTCGCTGCCAAAGCGCTTTACGCCCAGCCGTTTGCTATCGCTATCGCGTCCGTTTTTAACTGAACCCTGACCTTTTTTATGAGCCATACTTAAAAGTGCGCTTAAATGTGAACCGGAACTAGGCCTTGATGCCCGTGATCTTGAGGCGGGTCAACCGGCGGCGGTGCCCCACGGTACGATGGTAGCCCTTGCGGCGGCGGTACTTGTACGCCAGAACTTTTTCCCCCTTGAACTGAGAAACCACCTCGGCCTCCACTGTCGCGGCCCCAACCTCGGAACCGGCGCGGATGCTGCCACCGTTGGAAACGAGAAGAACGTCGGAGAAAACCGCATGGGAGCCCTCCTCCTGTTCAAGCTTTTCCACATCGATGAGGTCGCCCTGAGAAACGCGGTACTGTTTGCCGCCTGTTTTGAAAATCGCGTAAGACATATACAAAGCCCTTTTAAAGGGGAAGCAAAGAGTGCCAGTCCGGTCCCGGCCTGACAAGCTCCTTTTAACGTATTTTTAAATTAATTCACGCCCCAAGATAGGCAGCTTGCACCGCAGGGTTTGAGCGCAGACTCTCCGAACGATCCGCCATCAAAATCCGCCCCGTCTCAAGCACATAGCCGAAATGGGAAACCTCCAAAGCTAAGTGCGCATTCTGCTCAACCAGAAGAACTGTCAAATCAAGCTCGCGGTTCACCTGCACAATTTTTTCAAAAATGGTCTTCACGAGTAACGGCGCGATTCCAAGCGACGGCTCGTCCAACATCAGCAAACGAGGCTTTGACATGAGGGCCCTGCCAATCGCCAGCATCTGCTGCTCCCCCCCGGAAAGCGTCCCGGCCTGCTGGGAACGCCGCTCACGCAGTCTAGGAAAAGTCTCCAAAACAAACTCGAGATCCGCTGCGATCCCCGCCCCGTCCCGCCGCAGGTAGGCCCCCATTTTTAAATTCTCGAGCACCGTCAGGTTTGCAAAAATCATCCGGCCCTCGGGAACATGCGCCAATCCGCGCCCCACCAACCGATGCGCCGGCCAGTTCGTGATATCCTCCCCGCAGAAAAGCACCCTCCCGCTGCGCGCCTTGAGCAACCCCGAAACCGTCCTGAGCGTTGAAGACTTGCCCGCTCCATTGGCCCCCACAAGCGTCACGATGCTGCCTTTTTCCACCCGCAGCGATATGCCGTGCAGCGCTGCAATCGAGCCGTAGCCGGCGCTCACATTCTCAAGCTCAAGCATCCGTTACCTCCTCACCCAAGTACGCAGCGATCACGCGTTTGTCCCTCTGAATCTCGGCTGGGGTGCCCTCTGCAATTTTGCGGCCGTACTCCAGAACCGCGATGCGCTGGCAAATCCCCATCACTACCTTCATATCATGCTCCACTAGAAGCACGGCCAGTCCGAACCGTTCCTGAGTGAACTGGATCAACCGCATCAGCTCAACCTTCTCCGTAGGATTCATGCCCGCAGCCGGCTCGTCCAAAAGCAGCAGCCGCGGTCGCGTCGCCAGAGCACGCACAATTTCCAGCCGGCGCTGGTCGCCGTACGACAGGCTTCGACACGGTGCGTGGGCTGTCTCAGCCAGCCCAAAAATCTCCAGCAAACGCACAGCCTCCTCCCTGATGGATTGCTCTTCAGAGCGAAATGCATTCCCTCTCCAAAGAGCACCCAGAAAACCGCTTTTGAGGTGGAGATTAAACGCCGCTACCACGTTATCGAGAACGCTCAAAGAACTGAAGAGGCGGATGTTTTGAAACGTCCTCGCCACTCCCATCCCGGTGATATCCGAGGAGGACATGTGCCCCACTTCCTGGCCAAGAAACCGGATGGATCCGCTGGTCGGTGTGTACACACCGGTTATCAAATTAAACAACGTCGTCTTGCCCGCACCATTAGGCCCGATCAATCCAACCAACTCGCCGTCGGCCACATGGAAGTCAACCTCGCTCACCGCGACAAGCCCGCCAAACCGAACCGTCACCTTCTCCAATTCCAAAAGACGGTTCACGGATTCCCCCCCTTTCGCGAAAAAAAGCGCCCCATCCCGCCAAGCAAACCCTGCGGCCGGGTGATCATCAAAACAATCAGGAGCAGCGAAAAAGCCACCATCCGGTACTGCTCTGCCTGGCGGAGCAGCTCATTCAAAACGGTGAGCCCGACCGCTGCAAACGCCACTCCAACGGTAGACCCCATCCCGCCTAGGATCACCATCACCACCACGTCCACCGACTTGAGGAACGTGAACCCCTCCGGGGAAATGTAGCCGATTAAATGCGCATAGAGGGCACCGGCAAGACCGGCAAAGAACGCTCCCACCACGAACGCAGTGACCTTGTACCGTGTCGGGTTGATCCCCATGGCTTCCGCCGCGATCTCATCATCGCGAACGGCGAGAAAGCCCCGGCCGTAAGTCGAATTCACGAGCGCGCTCACGCAGTAAATGCAAAGGGCAGCAACAGCCCACGTCCACCCCAGGGTCGTCTGGGGTGGAATTCCCGTGAGACCGCGTGCACCACCCACAGCCTCGGTGTTTTGAAAAACGACGCGGATAATCTCTCCAAAACCGAGGGTCACGATCGCAAGATAATCACCCCTGAGTCGAAGCGACGGCAAACCCACAGCCAGGCCGGCCAAGGCTGCCAGAGCAGCACCGAACAACAAGGCGCACACAAACAGCCCCCCCTGCGCACAGGGGCCCAGAAAACTCAATGCTGCAAGACAGGCCTTCCCGTTAATTTGGGTCAGCGCAGCGGACCCATAGGCACCCACAGCCATGAAGCCCGCATGCCCAAGGGAAAACTGGCCGGTATGGCCGTTCACAATGTTTAAACTGGTCGCGAGCACCACATTGATCCCGGCCAGAATCAAAATATTGAGAAGATAGTCGTCCAACTGGGCCAGAGGCCAAGCTGCCTCGGGATGACCCGTGAAAAGCCCGGAAATCACAAAAGCAGCCAACACGGCTGCCAAAAACCCTGAACGCGCGCCCATCACACCTTTTCCTTCAACGTTTTACCAAACAAACCCGAAGGCTTGAAAAGCAGGATGAGAATCAGAATCACAAAGGCAACTGCATCCCGATACCCGGGGGGCACCCCTAGCACCTGAGAATACCCCACCACAAGCGTCTCAATCACCCCGAGAATAAGACCACCCACCATTGCTCCGGGAAGGCTGCCAATGCCGCCAAGGACCGCAGCCACAAACGCCTTCATCCCAGGAAGCACTCCCATGAAAGGATCAATCGCCTGATAAAGAGACGCATAAAAAACCGCTCCGGCCCCTGCCAGCGCTGATCCCAGCCCGAAGGTGAACGAAATCACTACACTGTTGTTCACCCCCATCAAACTCGCCGCGGTAGGATTCAAAGAAAGCGCCCGCATCGCCAACCCCATTCGAGTGCGCATGACAATATAATGGAGGCACATCAACAACGCTGCAGTCACGCCGAGCACAATCATTTGAATATTGCTCACATGAAGGCCTCCGAGCCCTGCAATGGGAGCGGAGGTCAAAAGTGAAGGGAATCCCCTCGGGGCCGCACCGAAAATCAGCTGCCCCGTATACTCAAGAAGCAAAGAAACTCCGATGGCCGTGATCAGCACTGTCAAACGCGGCTTCTCTCTCAGCGGCTTGTACGCAAGTCTCTCCACCAAACCCCCCAGAGCAGCACACGCAACCATGACCAGGAGTAAAATCAGCCCTGCAAACAACCATTCCGGCCACCCAACCAAATGTGGCTTCAACCAGCGTCCGAAGTACATCCCGGCGAACGCTCCCACCATGAAAACATCCCCGTGGGCAAAATTAATAAATCGGAGCACACCGTAAACCATCGTGTACCCGAGGGCTATCAAGGCATACACAGCCCCGAGCGAGAGACCGTTGATGAGTTGCTGCAGAAATTCGTTCACCAGACACCTTCCGTGAGGCACTGAATAGGCTGCACTAGGGCGCCACCGTCTCTACGTAACGAAACTGTCCGCCCTTCACTTCCAACATCACCGCCGACTTATCAGCGTTGCGCTCCGCATTTAAGGTTATCTTGCCGGTGACCGCAGCAAAGTCCTTAGTTGAAGCGATGGCAGCCTTCAACTTGGGGCCCTCACTCGTGCCGGCCCGCTTCATCGCATCGACGAGAATCATAGCGGAATCATACCCCAAAGCAGACATAGCATCGGGTTCGGCGCCGAACTTAGTCCGATACTTTTTCAAAAAGCCCTGAATCGCGGGGGCGGGATCCTCAACGGAAAAGTGATTGGAGAAAAAGGAACCCTCGATGGCTTTGCCGCCAACCTCGACAAGGGATGGTGAGTCCCAGCCATCTCCGCCGAGCAAGGGAGCGTTCACCTGCAACTCTCTCGCCTGGAGTGATATCAAACCCGTCTCGGTATAGTAGCCGGAGGCCACGACTGCATCCGGTTGGCTCCCCTTTATGGCAGTCAGCTGCGCCTTAAAATCCTTATCTCCAGACGAGTAACTCTGCTCACCCACAATCTCGCCGCCATTGGCGGTGAAGTGCTTCTTGAAATACTGTGAAAGACCGACGCTGTAATCCTGCTTAACATCGGTCAGCACGGCGACCTTCTTCCATCCCTTAGAAAGCGCAAATTTTGAAAGCACCGTTCCCTGAAAGGGGTCGATGAAACACACCCGAAAAACAAAATCCCCAACCTCCGTGACCTTCGGATTTGTCGAAGCGGGAGAGATCATCGGAATGCCAGCCTGCTGGCACAAAGGGGCAGCCTCTAGAGACCGGGAAGATGCGACCTCCCCCAAAAGGGCCACGATCTTGTCTCGGGAGAGCATCTTACGCACAACAGTCGCAGCTTCACCAGGGCGGCTTTGATCGTCCTCCGTGATCAGCTTGAGCTTCTTGCCAAGCACTCCCCCGGCTGCATTCACCTCATCAATCGCCATTTGAGTCCCTTTATGAGAAGACTGTCCGAAACTGGCAGTGGCGCCCGTCAAGGAGGCAAATTCCCCCACAGGAATCACGTCAAGCGAACCTGCATCCGGAGATTTCTTACATGCGAAAACGCCCAGCAAGGGGAGCATCAGACAGATAAAACGCAACGATCTCATTCCCTCGGAGCCTAAACACAACCAATCCTTCAATGCAACGTATTGGCTCGTACGGATGACGATTAGATCCACATATTTCAGCGCTAACGCGACTCACTGACAGGAAAAAGAAGTCTGTGGGCTTGCGAAAAAACTCTCCCCCGACATCGAGTGAAGCTCGACAGAAAATCAGCCCCAGCTACTCACCAAAATCACTGTTGACGCGCTCCTTACAAAGCCCCATGGACTCGGGCGGTGCGCTTCACAACAAGCCATGCCGCATGTCCAAAAAAAGGCCGCCCCGCTCTGGAGTTAACCTGAGCGGGGCGGGGATACTGGCGACGTCCTACTTTCGCACAACCTATAGAAGCACTATCATCGGGGCTGCAGCGTTTCACTTCCGTGTTCGGAA
>CANFTB010000006.1 GCA_947449735.1 Chthoniobacteraceae bacterium
CTCAACCGCACTGACGTTGAGTGGTTCCAGCGCACAAATCTGGAACGGCAGCTTCCGCTTCCTCGGGACGGCGTCACTCAACCTGGGAGCCGGTGCAGTGACTCTCAATGCCACTCCGACAGTGACTGTGAACGCAGGAACTTTGACGGTAGGCGGAGCGATCTCCGGAGATTACGGAGTGACGAAGTCTGGTGTGGGGACCTTGGTTCTTTCGGGAGCGAATGTCTACACGGGCGCAACCACAGTGTCCGCCGGCACGCTGGTTCTCGACGGAACGAACGCGCTGCCTCCAGGCTCGGCGCTATCGGTGGCCGCGGGCGCCACGGTGGTCTTGCAAAACGGCGCGCCGATTCCGAGTTACACGGGTTCCGGCGCCATTACTTTCGCCCCGGGTACCAGCGTATCAGTTGGGGCAGGGGACGTGACGCAGACTGTTTCGGCCACTTTGTCAGGAGCCTCGACTCTGACCAAGGTCGGTTCCGGGTCCGTCACTCTTTCCGCTCTTTCCTCATACACTGGCAAGACTTGGATTCAGCAGGGGGCTTTGTGGATTGCTTCTTTGAACAAGGTGAGTGGTGGTGTGGCGGCAAGTTCGCTGGGGGCACCGACGACTGCATTGAACGGCGTGATTGACCTGGGCAGCCTCACATCCACTGGAACTCTCGTTACTGGGGGGAGTCTGGTGGCCTATGAGTCGTACCTCACCGGGACGCCGTACACGCTTTCAGGAAACGCGAGCAATCCATGGGTCCTAGCCAAAGATTTGGGCCAGAAGTGGACTTTTGAGGCTGAGTACTTGATGAATGCCAATGCCGGAGGCAACACGCTCTTCTCGTACGGAATGTACACCGATGGCATCCTGGTGCGTTCTCAGACGGGCGACGGAGTGTGGATCAAGAATACATCCTATGGCCCCCTTGATCCTTTTGGAGGTACAACGACTGGAGGACAGTTTGTTGCCGTCAAAATCACATTTGATAGCGGGACGATGAAAGTCTACGCCGCAGGCGTCTTGCTTAAGACGTCAACCGGATTGGGGGTTTTAAACCCTGCGGACAAGACGATTCGATTGGGCGCGGCACCTCACGGCCCGGGTGAAGGATTTGATGGGCAGGTGAGAAACATCCGGATCACATTCGACGGTCCTTTGCCAGTGACAGCAACCGACCGGGTCATTAATCTGGCTGGCACAACGGGTGGCGGTGTTCTTGACCAGTCCGGGACGGATCTCCTCAACTACACGGGGGGGGTCACGGCCACGGGGGCCGGTTCCAAGACGCTCACCCTGCAGGGCTCCACTTCGGGCACCGGCGAAATTTCAGGTGTGATCGCAAACAACAGCGTGCTCAACACGACGGCGATTTTGAAGCAGGGCACCGGTACTTGGACGCTTTCGGGTGCCAATACCTACTCCGGTGGAACGACACTAGCAGCCGGAACCTTGGCGCTCGGCAACGCCGGAGCGCTCGGCACGGGGATGCTCACAATCAGCGGCGGGTTCCTCAACAACTCGTCTGGCTCAGCCCTGACGATTTCGACCGTGTCAGCCCAAGCTTGGACCGGTGATTTCGGATTCCTAGGTTCCAACAGCCTGACCTTCTCTGCAGGCGCCATTGCGATGAGCGGCGACCGCACCATCGTGGTGAACGCTTCGACGCTCGAGTTCGATGGCTCGATCATGGGCGGCGGTGCGCTGACGAAGTCTGGCGGCGGTACGCTGGTGTTGGCGGGGACCAACGATATTTCCGCCATCAATATCACGGGCGGTACGCTTCAGTTGAACTCTGGAGACGCCGCGGGTTCGGGGGCAATCACCACCTCGAGCGGTGCGACCCTCCTGCTGGCGCCGCAGGGAGGCGTGCCTCCCGGTCTAGTGCACCGGTGGTCCTTCAATGAAATCGCGGGAACCTCTCTTGCGGATTCAGTCGGCACGGCTAATGCGACACTTTCAACACCATCCGGTTCTCCCAACGGCAGTGTTTCCGGCGGAAGCGTCCAACTGACGGGCGGCGTCTGGAGCAGCGCGACCTACATCGCCATGCCCTCCGGGATGCTGGCGGGACTCACCAGCATGACTCTCGAGGTTTGGGCCTCCTCCGCTCAGCAGGCAAATTACCCGAGGATATTCGATTTCTCCGACGGCACCTTCGCGAACAGCCTGCTTGCCTGCTTCTCTGACAATGGTAGCAGCGCTAACGCTTGGCTTTATACAAACGCCGGCACCCGTTCGGCTTCGGTGTTTCCCTTCGAGGCAGGCCGTGTTTACCACTGGGCGTTGGTCTGGGATGCGACGAGTTCTCTCCTCTCGTTCTACCGGGATGGAGTGCTTGTTTCTACGCAGTCACTGGCGGGCAAATCGTTGTCGCAGATCCCCGACACCTACTTCTACCTGGGACGCGCCGAAGCCTCGGCAGATCCGTCTCAAACATCGACCTATTCCGAATGCCGCCTCTGGAACCGTGCACTCACCTCACTGGAAGTAGCGGCGAGTACGGTTGCCGGTTCCGATGTCACTCCGCCGGCGCCAATCAGCCTCGCAAATTTCATCACTGGAGCGGGTTCACTGCAGAAGACAGGAGTGGGAACAGCGAGCGTTTTGTCCTCCAACGCTTACACCGGCGGTACGACGATTTCGGCTGGCAGCCTTGTGGTTTCCAGCAACGGGGCGCTTGGCTCCGGTGCTGTTTCCATTTCAAACGCCGCCGCCCTCTCGTTTGTGAACGCCTCCGATCTGGCTTTCGGCAACACGATCAGCGGGGCCGGTCAAGTGCTCGCCTCGGGTTCTGGCGCACTCACTTTGTCGGGAGCGAGCACCTTCACCGGCGGACTGAAGCTCACCGCTGGTACTCTGACTCTCGCCAACACCACGGCCCTCGGCACTGGCACGCTCTCCATCACCGGCGGCGCGCTTTCCGTTGCAAGCGACCTCACCCTCGCCTCAAACAACCCCGTTACGCTAGGCGGGAACTTCGCCTACCAGGGCGCAGCGAGTCTCTCTCTCGGGACGGGCACGGTCACGCTGTCGGTGTCTCCCAACATTAATGTCGTTAACGGCACCCTGAAGTTTGGCGGCAATGTGAGCGGTACGTTCGGTCTGACGAAATCTGGCGATGGGACGCTGGTGCTGGCTGGCAGCAATACTTACACAGGCGCGACGACGGTTTCCGCGGGGACGCTGGTATTCTCCGGCGCGAACTCTGTTCCAACTGCCTCCGCGTTGAGCATCAGTGGCACCGGAGTGATTCGTCTCCAGAGCGGCGCGAAAGCGGGCAACTTGATTGGTTCAACCAACCTCGCACTCGCCTCGGATGCGGACACGACCATTGGGAACGGATCGGTTACGACGGGGACGTTGTCTGGCATCCTTTCCGGTGATGGCGGCATCACCAAGTCGGGAACGGGCGCCATCACGATTTCCGGCGCCAACACCTACACCGGCAAGACGGTCATCTCGAACGGTACCCTCGTAGTCAGTTCGCTCAACAGCGTCCTCAACGGCGCTGCAACTAGCAATCTGGGTGCGCCTTTGACCTCGTCCAACGGCACGATCGACCTCGGCAGCCTCACAAGCACCGCCACCCTGACCATCGGCGGCAACGGTCTCACCACGGACCGCGTCATCAACCTCGCCGGCACCACCGGCGGCGGCCAGATCAACCTGGTCGGCACCGGCACGGTGAAGTTTACGAGTGACCTGACAGCGACCGGCGCCGGATCCAAGACGCTTACGTTGATCGGGTCCTCCGTAGCCGTGGGCGAACTCGCCGGGGCCATCGTGGACAACAGCGCCACGAACAAAACCTCGCTTAAGAAGCAGGGGACTGGAACGTGGATCCTTTCCGGCTCAAGTTCGTTCTCCGGAGGGACCAATCTTGGCGGCGGAACCCTCATTCTGAACAATGCGTTCGCGCTGGGCACCGGCGCGCTGACCATCAGCAGCCCCAGCACCTTCGACAACGCCTCCGGCGCTGAGTTTACGCTGGGATCGAACCCCGCGCAAAGCTGGGACGCCGACTTTACCTTCCTCGGCTCCAACAACCTGAACCTCGGCACCGGAGCGGTAACGCTCTCTGCAAACCGGACGGTGACTGTCAATGCGGGTGTCCTGCAAGTGGACGGCGTGGTCTCGGGTGCATTCTCACTGACAAAGGCGGGTGCCGGAACGTTGGTGCTCAACGGAAACAACACCTTCACTGGCGGAGTGGTGCTGACGGGCGGGACCTTGATCCTGAACAAGGCGAGCGGTGGCGGTTCTGGGGCGGTCACGGCCGGTACCGGCACTACCCTTGCGGTGGGAGGATCGGTCGCCAATGGAGACTTCACGTTTGCCTCTGCACTCTCGGGCGCAGGCGCATTGCAGAAGATCGGCGGAAACACCGTCACATTGAGCGGCGCAAAGACGCAAACCGGGCTCACGACAGTCAGCGAAGGGACGCTGCGTCTGACCAGCGGCATCGTTGGCGCCGGGACCGTCAATGTCACCTCCCTCGGCGCACTGCAACTGGACGCCGCCACCGACTTCACCGTAACGAATGTTCTGACGGGTGCGGGCGTGGTGAGCAAATCGAGTGCCGGCAAAGTGGTTCTTTCTGGTGCCAACAGTCTGTCTGGCAATCTTCTGCTCAATGCCGGAACCCTCAGCATGGGCCATGTGTCCGCGCTCGGCACCTCGACGCTCGCTATCGCTGCCGGCGCGTCCATCGACGCCTCAACCGCACTGACGTTGAGTGGTTCCAGCGCACAAATCTGGAACGGCAGCTTCCGCTTCCTCGGGACGGCGTCACTCAACCTGGGAGCCGGTGCAGTGACTCTCAATGCCACTCCGACAGTGACTGTAAGCGCAGGGACTTTGACCGTAGGCGGCGCGATCTCCGGAGATTACGGAGTGACGAAGTCTGGTGTGGGGACCTTGGTTCTTTCGGGAGCGAATGTCTACACGGGCGCAACCACAGTGTCCGCCGGCACGTTGATTCTCGACGGGCCGAACGCCCTGCCTGCCTCTTCTGCGTTGTCGGTCGCGGCTGGAGCGACGGTGATCTTGCAAAACGGCGCGCCCATCCCGAGCTACACGGGCGCTGGCATCGTAACATTCGCTCCGGGTTCCAGCGCGTTTGTCGGGGCAGGGGACACGACCCAGAGCCTGCAGATTACCTTAACCGGCGCTTCAACGCTGACAAAGGTTGGTTCCGGAACCACCACTCTATTGTACCTCTCCCCCTATACGGGCGGCACTGCGATTCAGGAAGGGACGTTGTCTGTGATTTCGCTGAACAAGGTTGTCTCGGGCGCGGTCTCCTCAAGTCTGGGTGCGCCGGTCACTGCCTTGAACGGAACTATTCATCTGGGGACGCTTGGGAAGACGGGCACGCTGCTCCTCACCGGCACTGCGCAGACGACGGACCGCATCATCAACCTCGCAGGGACCACCGGCGGTGGGGTGCTCGACCAGTCGGGAACGGGCGCACTGGTGTTCACGGGCAGCGTGACGGCGACCGGCGCGGGTTCGAAGACGTTGACGTTGCAGGGGTCGACTTTCGGCACCGGCGAGATTTCGGGGGTCATCTTCAACAACAGCCCCGCCAATACGACGGCGCTCTTGAAGCAGGGTGTCGGCACTTGGACGCTTTCCGGCGCCAACGCCCACTCCGGTGGAACCACTGTGCTTGAGGGGACTCTTGTCCTTGGAAACGCGGGCGCGCTGGGAACTGGAAGCCTCACTTTGAGCGAGGGGGCCTCCCTGGATGTGTCCTCGGCCCTCTCGCTGCCTGCCCTGACCCAGGTTTGGAATGGGAGCTTCAATTTCCTGGCGTCCGGTTCCCTTGATATGAGCGCTGGATCGGTGCAGCTTGCCTCAGACGTCACCGTCACTGTTCCATCGGTCCAGTATCAGACGGGCCCCAGCACGGTTTCAGCCTCCAATTTGATCGCCTCCTTCGCCTTGAACGGAAACCTCAATGATGCTTCCGGAAACGGCCAGAATTTCACTGCTAGCAGCGGTGTGACGTATGTGAGCGGTCACGACGGCACGCCGGGCGGCGCGGTTTCATTCAACGGCTCCTCCACCTATCTCTACCGAACCGCTCTGTCTCAGACGCCTGGATCGCAAATGACGATTGCGGGCTGGATTAAAACAACAAGCACCGGCGGCGTCATTGTGCAGGCGGGAAGAAGTCCGTCCGTGATGCAAGGCGAGCAGATGTTAAGCGTGGATGCGTCGGGAGGCCTGCTGTACTGGGACTACAACGGTGGCTATGGCTTCAACGGGCCCGCTTCAAACACCGCGGTGAATTCCGGATCTTGGCGGCACATTGCCTTCGTCAAGAATGGTACTTCGGCGACCTATTACGTGGACGGAGTTGCCGCCGGCACAATCACAGGGATTGATCGTGCGCATGTCGCAAGTGACTTCGCCGTTGGTAAGGATTACCGGGACAACCGGGCTTTCTTCGCTGGAGAAATGGACGATCTGCGGGTTTATGGACGCGCTTTAAGCAGCGCCGAAGTAGCATCGCTGGCGAGCCCGGACGCCAGCCTGAAGACATTGTTGACCGTAGCGAATGTCTCGGGGAGCGGTTCTCTCGGCAAGTCCGGTGACGGGACGATGATCCTGAGCGGGAACAACACCTACACCGGCGAGACAACCGTCAGCGGGGGGACCCTCGTGATTAACGGAGCGAATGCTCTGCCCTTGAGTTCTGCTCTGACGATTTTACCGGGCGCCACCGTTGTCGTTCAGAATGGTGCCTGGACTCCTTCGTTCACCGGCGGCGGGATGCTCGCTTTCGGGGTCGGCGCGAATGCGACATTGGGTATGGGCAACGGCTCTGGAGATTTCGGCGCCGCGCTGTCCGGTTCCTCCTCCATGACCAAGGTGGGCTCCGGTGAGATCACGCTTTCAAGCGTCTCTTCCTATACCGGGGTGACTTCAATTCAGAACGGTGTTCTTTCCGTGGCCACATTGAACCGTATTGTTTCCGGGGCCGCCGCTTCGAGTTTGGGCGCACCGACATCAGCTTTGAACGGCACAATCCATCTTGGGTCGCTGGATCAGACCGGAGTCTTACGCATCACTGGCGGCGCGCAGACGACAGACCGCATCATCAATCTTGCTGGCACCACCGGCGGCGGCGTGCTTGACCGTTCGGGCACGGGCGCGCTTGTGTTCACTGGCGGCGTGACGGCCACCGGGGCGGGATCGAAGACGCTGACGTTGCAGGGAACGGACTCCGGCACCGGCGAAATTGCGGGCGTGATTGCGGACAACAGCGCAACCAACACGACGGCGCTCTTGAAGCAGGGAGCCGGCACTTGGACGCTTTCCGGCGCCAACACTTATTCCGGCGGAACGACGCTTTCCGAAGGCACGTTGCGCTTGGGGAATGCCGGTGCGCTTGGCGCTGGCACCTTAACGTTGCAAGGCGGTGCCCTTGACAATTCCACCGGTGGAGCGCTGACCTTGTCAGGCAATTTGCCTCAGAATTGGGCAGGTGATTTCGTCTATCTGGGATCCAATCCGCTGAGGTTTGGTTCAGGTCCGGTCAGCATGACGGAGGACCGGACGATTACGGTGTCCGCCTCGGTCCTGCAGATTGACGGTGCGGTGACTGGCGGTGGGACTCTGACGAAAGCCGGCGCGGGCGCCTTGGTTCTAAGCGGCGTCAACACATTCTCTTCAATCAACCTGACTGGAGGAACCCTGCAGCTAAATTCTGAAAGCGCCGCGGGTGAGGGGAACCTGTCGTTGTCCGACGGAGCCACTCTGTCGCTCGACTCTACTGGGGCGCCGTTGATCTTCGATAATGCCGTGGACGGCTCGGGCGCCGTTTTGATTTCTGGAACGGGAGGAGTCAGGCTGACTGCAGCCAACACGTATGGCGGCGGGACTACGATAGCATCTGGAAGCCTCTTCGTGTCCTCGGATGCGGCGCTTGGAACCGGAGCCATCTCTATAGCTAGCGGGGCCGCTCTGGCGGTGGACGCGCCCACCTCCGCGGTCATCTCGGTCAACATTTCGGGCTTTGGTCAGTTGCTCTCTTCGGGCTCCGGTGGGCTGACACTGTCGGGGGCGAATACGTTCTCAGGCGGGGTCAAACTGAGCGCTGGAAACCTGAATCTCGCGAGTGCGACGGCACTCGGCACCGGTACGTTCACGATCAACGGCGGCGCCATTTCCTCCGAGGGAGATCTTGCGCTCTCGTCCGGCAACGCTATCGCGCTGGGTGGCGATTTCTCCTACCTCAGCGCTGCCAGCCTGGCTCTTGGAACGGGCCCCGTTGCCCTCTACACCTCCCCCAGTATCAATGTGGCGAGCGGCGTCTTGAGTCTTGGTGGCAACATGAGCGGCGCTTTCGGGTTGACCAAAACTGGCGACGGGACGCTCGTTCTTTCCGGCCGCAACACCTATACCGGCGCGACGACAGTCTCCGCTGGGATGCTCGTTTTCTCAGGTGCGAACTCCGTCCCGACCGCCTCGGCCGTCACCATCACGGGCACTGGATTGATCCGGCTGCAGGACGGCGCGAAAGCCGGCGACTTGATTGGTCCCACAGACCTCGCGCTCGCCGCGGACGCCGACACAACGATTGGAAATGGCTCTGTGACTACCGGCACACTGTCCGGCGTTCTGTCAGGCGCCGCCGGACTGACCAAGTCGGGAACGGGCACAATCACGCTTTCCGGTCTCAACGTCTACACAGGCAGGACGGCCATATCGAGCGGCACGCTTGTGGTCACTTCGCTCAACAGTGTCCTCAACGGCTCGCCAACAAGTAATCTGGGGGCGCCTTTGACGGAGTCCGACGGGACGATCGACCTCGGCAGCCTCACGAGCACCGCCACTCTGACCATCGGCGGCAACGGTCTCACCACGGACCGCGTCATCAACCTCGCCGGCACCACAGGCGGCGGCCGGATCAATCTCATTGGCACCGGGACGGTGAAGTTTACGAGCGACCTGACGGCGACCGGCGCCGGGTCCAAGACGCTCACGCTGCTCGGATCGTCCTTGGCAGTGGGCGAGATCGCTGGAGCCATCGTAGACAACAGCATCACGAACAAGACCTCGCTTGCGAAGCAGGGCAATGGGACGTGGATCCTGTCCGGCGCCAACTCCTTCTCCGGAGGTACTAATCTCGGCGGCGGAACCCTCATTCTGAACCACCCGTTCGCGCTGGGCACCGGCTCGCTGACCATCAGCAGCCCGAGCACCTTCGACAACGCTTCCGGCGCTGAGTTCACGCTGGGATCTAATCCGGCGCAGACTTGGGGCGCCGACTTCACCTTCCTCGGCTCCAGCAACCTGAACCTCGGTACCGGTGCGGTGACGCTCGCGGCGGACCGGACAGTTCGAGTGAACGCGGGCGTGCTGCAGGTCGACGGCGTGGTCTCGGGTGCATTCTCGCTGACAAAGGCAGGTGCCGGAACGCTGGTGCTCAACGGGAACAACACCTTTACGGGTGGAGTCGCACTGACGGGCGGCACGCTTATATTGAACACGGCGGGCGGCGGCGGCAGCGGGCCGATTGCAGCCGGGACCGGAACTAAGTTGTTGGTTGGAGCATCTGTGCTCGATGGAGACTTCGTTTTTGCCTCGGCTCTTTCTGGCGGCGGTTCATTGCAAAAGATCGGTGGAAATACCGTCACCTTGAGCGGAGCGAAGACGCAGACTGGGCTCACGACGGTCGGCGAGGGAACGTTGCGCCTCACCAGCGGGACCATCGGAGCTGGGGCATTGAATGTCACTTCGCTCGGTGTCCTGCAGTTGGACGCCTCTACAGACTTTGCTGTAACGAACGCTCTCACGGGTCCTGGTACGGTGAGCAAGTCGGGCAGCGGCAAAGTGGTTCTCTCTGGTGCCAACAGTCTCTCTGGCGATCTTTTGCTCAACGCAGGAACCCTCAGCATGGGCCACGCGTCCGCGCTCGGCACCGCGACGCTCACAATCGCGGCTGGAGCATCGATTGACGCATCCACACCTCTCAACCTGAGCGGAGCTAGCGCACAAATCTGGAATGGCAGCTTTAGTTTCCTGGGGACGGCTTCGCTGAACATGGGAGTCGGAGCCGTGACATTGAACGCCACTCCGATGATTTCGGTTGGCGCCAGAACGCTGACGGTGGGCGGTGACATCTCCGGCGAATACGGAGTGACCAAGACCGGTCCGGGAACCTTGGTCCTCTCCGGCGTGAATACCTACACGGGCGCTACCACGGTGTCCGCCGGCACGCTGGTGCTGGACGGGCCGAATGCGTTGCCAGCCTCCTCTGCGCTGTCGGTGGCCGCAGGAGCCACGGTGATTTTGCAAAACGGCGCGCCGATTCCGAGCTACACTGGTGCCGGCATTGTGACTTTCGTTCCGGGCTTCAACGCTTTGCTTGGGGCGGGGGATACGAACGAGAGTCTGCAGATTACGCTCACAGGCTCCTCCACACTGACCAAGATTGGATCAGGAAACATCACGCTTTTGAACTTCTCGTCCTACACGGGCGTCACCTCCGTTCAGGACGGAATCCTTTCCGTGGCCTCGCTGAACAAGATTGTTTCGGGAGCGGCCTCCTCGAGTTTGGGTGCGCCTGCTACCTCCCTGAACGGCACGATTCACCTTGGCTCGCTGGAGAAGACGGGCACGCTGCTTCTCACCGGCACTGCGCAGACGACGGATCGCATCATCAATCTCGCCGGCACCACAGGCGGTGGGGTGCTGGACCAGTCGGGCACGGGAGCGCTTGTGTTCGCGGGCAGCGTCACTGCGACCGGCGCGGGTGTGAAGACGCTCACTTTGCAGGGGTCAACTTCCGGAACTGGTGAGATTTCGGGTGTGATCGCTAACAACAGCGCGACGAACAAGACGGCGCTCTTAAAGCAGGGTGCGGGCACCTGGACGCTTTCGGGCGCCAACACTCACTCTGGTGGAACGACTGTGCTTGAGGGGACTCTTGTCCTTGGAAACGCGGGCGCGCTTGGAACTGGAAGCCTCACTTTGAGTGAGGGGGCCTCGCTGGATGTGACTTCGACACTCTTGCTGCCAGCTCTCACTCACATTTGGAATGGCAGCTTTAATTTTCTGGCTTCCGGTTCCCTAGATCTGAGCGCCGGATCCGTGCTGCTTACCACAGACGTCACTGTCACGATCCCGGCTCCCAACGCCGATGCGCTGCTGACCGTCGCCAGTGTCACCGGGAGTGGTTCGCTCACCAAATCCGGTGATGGGACGATGATTCTGAGTGGCAGCAACACCTACACCGGCGAGACAATCGTCAGCGGGGGGACCCTCGTGCTTAACGGGGCGAGCGCGCTGCCTTCCAGTTCTGCGTTGACGATTTTACCGGGCGCCCGTGTTGTTTTCCAAAATGGCGATTGGACGCGTTCGTTCACAGGCGGCGGGACGCTGGTTATTGGAACAGGCGCAAGGGTGCCCCAAACACTAACCTTTGCACCGCTCCCGAACCGGACCTATTTGGATGCACCGTTCCGCCTGGTAGCGTCTTCGACTTCCGGGCTGGAGCCAACATTCTCCGTGGTGAGCGGCCCTGCGTCGATTTCCGCAGGCTCGCTGACGATCACAGGCGCCGGCACGGTGGTGGTGAGATCGGAGCAGGCCGGCTCTGGCGCAGTCATTCCGGCGGTTCCTGTGGTGCGCAGCTTCGATGTGGCGAAGGCGGACCAGGCCATCACGTTTGCCGACATCGCAGACAGGACATTCGGAGACAGCGCATTCAGTGTGGCTCCTGCGGTTGCCTCCGGGCTGCCAGTAGCGTTGAGTTTGGTGAGCGGTCCTGCAATCCTCAGCGGCGGAACGATAGCGATCACAGGCGCCGGCACGGTGCGACTGCGTGCGGAGCAGGCCGGGAACGCCAACTTTAATGCGGCTGTTGTTGTGGATCGGGAATTTGCCGTTGCCAGGGCGCCTCAGCTGATCTCCTTCGCTGCCCCCTCGAACAAGACTTTCCTCGATCCTTCTGTCTCCTTAAGCCCTCTTTCAACTTCCGGGCTTTCAGTCGCTTTGCGAGTGGTCAGCGGCCCAGCGAGCCTGACCGGAAACGTGCTCTCCATTTTGGGTGCCGGAACGGTGGAACTGCGCGCCGAACAGCTAGGGAACGCAAATTATCTGCCCGCACAATCTGTGGATCGGACCATTGTGGTGGCTAGAGTCGCGCAACAGATCACTTTTAGCGCGCTCCCCATGAGGGTCTATGGTGTGGCGCCGTTTGCCTTGGAGGCCTCTTCCACTTCGGCGCTGCCGGTCGCCTTCTCCGTTGCAAGGGGGCCTGCCTCCGTCGACGCGGGCAAGCTCGCATTGACCGGTCCGGGAACCGTCTTGGTGCGTGCGACTCAGGCTGGAAATGACGACTACCTGCCCGCGAATATCGTAGAACAAGAGTTTGTTTCTGCTGCAGTCCCCACCATCACGCGGCAGCCGATGCCGGCAGCGGCAAAGGTCGGAGATGATGTCGTCTTATCGGTGATCGCATCAGGGATTCCGGAGGTCTCCTACCAGTGGAAATGCGAAGGAGTCGTTGTTTCCGGGGGCACAGCCGCCCAGTTGAAATTAACCAAGGCTCCCAGCGTTGGGGTTTTCAACTACACCGTTGTGGTCAGCAACAGCGCGGGGCAGGTGGAAAGCGACTCTGCGCTGGTGACAATCCGCGGCCTGCCGGTACTGGGCCCTCTGACTCCTTCCGGACCCCTCGGAGTGGAGCCCAGTTCCGTCGTCAACATCGGGCTCTCTGGAACGCTCGAGTCCGACTGGACCTACCAGTGGCGTCTCAACGGCGTGCCGATCGGAAACGCCACCCAATCCGTTCTCTCAGTCAAGATCCAGTCGGCGGATCAGGAGGGCGATTATGACGTCGCCGTCACGAACAAGGTGGGGACGCGCGTGTCCGAAACCAAGCAAGTGACGCTAAACACGCGTCCGGCCGTATTGCTTACCGACCTGCCCCCCGTGACATTGCTTGAGGGGCAGGAATTGAAGTGGGCTGGTTTCGCTGCAACTGGCGACAATTTGGCGATCAAGTGGTCGCGGAATGGCGTGAATGTGCCAGTTCAAACGGACGGCATCTTGAGGTTAAGCGCCGTGACAATGGCCGATGCGGGTGAGTATACGGTCGAGGCCTCCAACATGCATGGGGGCAAGCCTTTCAGCTCTGTTCAGAGCAGGGCTGTGCTGACGGTGTTGCGGGCTGTCACTTCTGTAAGTCTCCCGACAGGGTTGTTGACGGCCAATCCGGATTCGGAGCGCGTTGTGGTTACCGGCACGGCAACGGGTTCGGCGGTCCAGTACCAGTGGACGCGCAACGGCGTGCCCATACCCGGCGCGACTTCCGCGACTCTCGTGCTCCCTTCTGTGAGCAGATCCGAGTCGGGCGACCGTTTTGTTCTGCAGGCGTTCAACACGGATCCTTTGACGGGCAAGGTGCTGACGTCCAAAACAAGCTCCGAAGTTTTGCTTACGGTGCGCGAGCCCGTTTCCAACCCGCAGATTACTCCGAACGGCGGTGTCCTTGATCTCGGCCAGGAGCTGAAACTCCAGTCATCTGCCTCTGGAACCGGGCCTTTTACGTATCAGTGGTACAAGGACGGCGTTGAGATCTCTGGAGCTACCGAGGCCAACTACAGCTTCCTGGTCGAGCGCACCTCAGGGGGGAATTATACGGTCAAGGTGTCGAATCTTGTGAATTCGGTGCTCAGTCCGTCCACGGCCTTCTCCGGGTTTGTAGTCCGCGTGCCGGTTTCCATTACGCGGCATCCCGTGGGACGTACTTCGAATTCCGGAGCCACGATTAAGCTCTTGGTGGTTGCCGACGGCATGGTCCCGATAACCTACCAATGGCGCAAGGATGGGGTGCCGATTGAAGGGGCGGATCAAGCTGAGCTTGAGATTTCCAACCTGCAGGCTGAGGCGGAGGGTGACTACGATGTGGTGGTCAACAACCCCGTAAAGAAGCCCGTCACGAGCAACCTGGCTTCCGTCATTATCAACGACGACGTCCGTCTTGAGCCCGGTTTCCCTCAATCCGTGGCGGTTGTCGACGGCCAGGCCGCTTTGATGGAAGTTCGCGTCACGCCGGTGAAGGGAAAGACGTTCCGTTACCAGTGGAGACGCAACGGAGTGCCGATCAAGGGAGCCACCTCCTCCGTGTACCGGCTCAAGGCTGCGAGTGTATTGGATGCCGGCGACTACGACGTGCTGGTCAGTGCAAGTGCCGCGGCCACCGCCAGCCAGTCGGCTGCTTTGTCGGTATTTGCTCCGACCAAGGTGGTTGTTCCGCCGGCCTCGCAGACCAAGGTCTGGTCGGATTCAGTGACGCCTGAGAAAACCACCTTGAGCGTCCTGGCGGAGGCTGACGGGGCGATACATTACCAGTGGTACAAAGACGGTGTGGCTACCGGGGAGGATTCGGCGTCCCTCGAGGTCATGGCAACAGACAGTACTGTACGCTACGGCGTTGAAGTATCGGCTTTTGCGGGTGAATTGTCTTTGGGGCGCACTCGACGGTACGAGGCCGATGTGCGGTTGCTCGCAATGGCTCAGATCGCTGAGGCTGGGAATCCTTTGGACTCCTCGGTGACGGCTGGCGGCTCGGTGACCCTGCGGGCGACTGCTCTGGGAGACGATCTGGAATACCAGTGGAAGCGCTTCCGCGCCGGAGTATGGTCTGCAATACCCGGAGCGACTTCGTCTGAATTGACATTGGGGCCGGCGCGCGCGAGTGACTCAGGGGCGTATAAAATGGTGGCGTGGAACGCCAGAAACAGCGCCGCCACTCGCGAGGCTGCACTCGCAGTGCGCGAGATCAACGTGATTCCTGATTCTGGTCAACCGCGCTCGGTTGTCGTCAACCCGGGCGATATGGCCGTCTTCTCTGTCACGGCTACTGGAGCAAATCTCTCCTATCAGTGGCGTAGGAACGGCGATCTAATCACCGGTGGGACTTCATCAGTTCTGAAGGTGGGGGCTGTCCCCAATGCATCCGCTGCCGAAGACAGGCAGGCGAGAGAGGGCCAGTACGATGTGATCGTGAGCCACGCCCAAGGCAATTCTCTGAGCAGCGCCGCATCGTTACAGGTGCGTGTGCCGGCTCAGATCGAAGATCAACCGCAGAAAACCTCTATCGCTGAGGGGAATCCGCTCACCCTTCGCGTAAGGGCTTCCGGAACGCCTCCGATCTTTTATCAATGGCGCAAGAACGGCGAGGACCTCCCGGGAGCCACTGCACCGTCCTTCGTTATTTCATCTGCACGCGACAAAGACAGCGGCTCCTATGAAGTTTTCGTCTGGAACGAGGCCGGTCGTGAATTGAGCGTCGCCGCGCCTGTATTTGTTCCCTCGCCGGTTCTCATCAAGACGCAGCCTGTTTCCTTGGTGCGCGGGGTGGGTGAGGAGGCCCTTTTTGTGGTCGAGGCCACAGGAACTCCCAAGGACGGCAGCACGGCGCTGGTCTACCAGTGGCGGCGCGATGGAGTCGAGATACACGATGAGATCGGGCGCACCGGGACGAACACAGCCACGTTGCGGATTTCGGATGCCGGAAGGATTTATGGGAACGACTCAGGTTCCTTAGACGAGGTGAGTTCTGCGGGTGTTTACGACGTCGTTGTCTCGGGCGCTTCAAATGTGATCGCCAGCATGCCCGCCGTTCTCAAGGTCAACTGTCCGCCGGTGATTGTTAAGCAACCGTTGAGACAGATCGTGAACCAGGGTGACTCCGCCAGCTTTAAGGCGATTATCCGTGGAACCCCCGAGTTCAGTTTCCAATGGCTTCTGAACGGCGTGAAGCTCACTGACGCAAATGCTCAGAAGGAAATCTACACCATTCCAAGCGTGTCGAAGCTTTCCGTGGCGCAGAAATATTCCGTGGAGATCTCCAATGCATACGGCAAGGTTGTGAGCAACGAGGCCGAGTTGAAGAACCTCACCCCGCTCTCCTTAGCAAAGGCGTCTCGGGCACAAGCCCCCGGTTTGGATGCTCTTGTTCCCTCGCTCGCTGAGAATGAGGGTGTTGTTGAGAAGCCAGTGGGCGCCGTGTTCCAGCTTTCTGAGAGTGTTGAGGACAACCCGGACTACCGGATTGTCTTCCAGTGGTTCAAGAATGGCGTGGCGATTCCGGGGGCGAATACAGCAAGCCTGAGGATTTCCGAGCTCAAGGAGTCGGACGCTGGAGTTTATAATATTTTGATTCGTGCGCTGGTGGAGGGTGACGAGAAGGGGCGGGCAGTCGGCAAATCAACCCAGCTCATTGTCAAAGGGCCTCCTGTTGTTCAGCCGATCCCGACTCAAAGTGTGCGCGTCGGGCAGCATGTGATGATTTCCCCCATAGCCAAGGGCACAGGCGCGATTTCCTTCGCTTGGAAAAAGGTTCTTTCCAACGGGAGCAAAGTGTCTGCGACGGCCACCGGTAGGACCTTCAATACTGAGACTGGAGTCTTGGATATAGCATCGGCGCAAGTCGGGGATTCCGGGACCTACGAACTTGTCGCGAGTGACGACAACGGGGAGAGAACGGTTCTGACGGAGCTCAAGGTGACTCCGGCGATGACGGTGAGCTTGAATCCCTCCGCCTCGGCCGTTTCCTTGGATGTACGCGGTCGCTTGCTGCTTGAGGCATCGGTTACCGGAGTTGGACCGTTCAGGTATCAGTGGCGTTATAACGGAGTGAACATTTACGGCGCGGTGTATCCTCGCTTCGAGATACCGTTGGTCCAGACCAAGCATGCCGGCCGGTATGACCTCGTCGTCACTGGCGCTGAAGATCGCGTCACCAGCCAGCCAGTTCAACTGACTGTCCGCGAAGGTCTGCGCATCACGAAGCATCCCGCGCCTCTGCTCGTGGTGAACGCTGGACAACCCATTGAGATTTCGGTGGGGGTCAACTGGGAGTCTGACGTTGCATTCCAGTGGATACGCGGACTCGGTCGCTCAGCACAGTGGCTTTCCGGCCAGACCAACAAGACTTTGCGAATTGAACACGCCGAAGCAGGGGACGAGGGCTTCTACATGGCGCTCGTCACGGGCCCTCTTGGCAGGCAGAGCAGTGCGATGTGCCGGGTTGTGGTCAACAAGCCCGTTTCCATTACCCAGCACCCGATCTCCCAGGCGTCCTTCCCGGGGGCAACGGTGGAATTCCGGGTGACTGCCGCCGGTACGGGTCCCTTCACCTATCAGTGGACACGCGATGGAGCTCCTATCCCCGGAGGTACGTCAAACGTATTGCGTCTTGCTGGGATCTCAGCCTCCGACGCTGGCAGCTACCGGGTACTTGTGAAAAACCCGGTTGATGTGAATGGAGTTCTCTCGAGCGCGGCAGAACTGAGGGTCAGTGTGCCCGCCACGATTGTAAAGGAGCCCAACGACATTAAGGTCCTGCAACACGGCACCATCAAACTTACAGTTCAGGCTGTCGGGGACGGATTCATGACGTATCAGTGGCGTCGGAGCGGCTGGGAATTGGAAGGCCGGACGAGTTCGGAGCTGAGCGCCACCAACGTGAGCGTGTTTGACTCTGCATCTTACGACGTTGTGGTGGTCAACTACCTGGACGCGGCGAAGACCATCGAGATCGGCCGGACGACCAGCCGCAAGATCGCCGTGCAGGTGATCGAGCCGGTTAAGATTCTGGCGCTCCCGTCAAACCAGATGGTCCAGGAAGGCAAGCCGGCGTCGTTCCGAGTCGTCGGTGCCGGCACAGGCCCGCTGCAGTACAGCTGGGCGCGCGTGGACGGCGCGGCCGATCCGAGGGTGGAGGCGGCAAGCGGTGACACTCTCTCGTTTGCCTCGGTATCCGCAGCGGATTTTGGCGCTTACAAAGTCACGGTCACCGGTCCGCTGTCGGACACCGTGGACAAGCCTGTGGTTGTGGAAGGATTCAGCCTGATTAAGTCCGAGAGCGGACTGACCATCAAGACCCAGCCCCAGCCCAAAACCGTGCGCGAAGGACAGAGCGTGACGTTGTCCGTTGAAATGGAGGGCGCTGCCGATCCATCCCTGAACTATGCATGGTACAAGTCAGGAAATACCACGCCGCTTGGTTCTTCGCCGACCTACACGATCGCGAGCGCCAAGTCCGAGGACACCGGCTCATATTCGGTGATTGTTTCCAGTTCCGCCGGGTCTGTGCAGAGCGTTCCTGCGCTTGTTTTTGTGAATCTTGCCAATCCGACAGGAACTCCGGTGACTCCTGAGGAAAGAAAGGGCGTTCAGGATTTGCAAACTCTTGTTGCCAACGAGGGTGAAACAGTCTTCCTGCGTACTTTTGCGGTGGGCTATGGCTTGAATTATCAGTGGACCCGATCGGACGGGAAACCGCTGCCGGCATCGGCAAAGGGCGCGAATGCCGCCGTCTTGACTATACGCGGAGCGAAGCCCGAGGACGGCGGCGTTTATTCCGCATCAATCACCCTTGCTGATGGCACCAAACTGGACGATCCCATTGGGTGGACTCTTTATGTTGCCCCAATACCGGTGATCACCGATCCGCCGGTGTCGGGTATCTATCTCCCCGGAGAGCGTGCAATATTGAGCGCGGGGGTGAAAGTGACGCGCGACACCCGTTTCCAATGGTTCTTCCGTCCGAATGCCGAAGCCGCGTGGAGCCAGGTTCCAGGCGCTTCCTCGAGCAGTACTTACATAATCGCCTCAGTGAAGGCTGCCGACTCCGGCGAATACCGGCTTGAGGTGACCAACGGAGCAGGGACAGCCAGCAGTGAGTCGGCAGCCGTCCGGGTTCTTGCGCCTGTGGTGATTGCGTCTGCTCCTGAGATTTCGCCCGCGAGCACGACGGTTCTGGGTGTTGTGAACGGGGTGAACCCCGGCTCGATAGCAACCCTCAAGGTGCGTTTCACCGGAGACGTCGCCGCAGGGGATCCTTTCCAATGGTTTAAGCTGGACCCGAAGACCCGGTACTGGACTCCAATCGACAGCGTCAGGTCTGACACGCTGGTGATCTCAAACGTTCAGGAGGTGGACGACACATTGTACAAGGTGAAGGTGATTGCGAAGGTGAACGGCTCGGTTGAGAGCCCGACGGTGCGACTGGTGGTAAATGACGCCGTCGCCTTTGCCTCAACGGCGAAGCTGCAAACCTTGTCTCTGGTGACGGGAGAACCGGCTCGATTTGACGTGCCTGTCACTGGGTATATGCCGCAGTTCCAGTGGTTCTACCGGAAGTCTCTTTCCAGTGCTTGGAGTTTGATGCTCGGGGAAACAGGAAGCGCTCTTTCGATAGCCGCCGCATCGGCGAAGTCCGACGGCTACTACGGCGTGTGTTTGGCGAACGCTTTCTCGAAGGCTGGCGCGAGCAAGGCCACTCCGGACGAGCCGTTCCTCATCGGGCGCATTATCATGCACGAGCCTCCCCAAATCGAGGGCTCCGTTCTGTTGGCTTCCGGAGATTTCAATGCGTCCTCTGCGGGGCTCGGTGTCCTTGATGAATCCAAGCCCTTCGTGTTGTCAGCCTCCATCCTTGGCGGCAACGCAGTGCCGGTGACCTATCAGTGGCGGAAGGACGGCCAAGTCCTCGCCAAGGGCACAATTCTTGCCCTTCCCGAAACACTGACCCAGGCACTGACTGCCTCCTCGCAGACGGCGGCTGGCCGCTACGATCTGGTGCTTTCGAACATTTACGGAACGACAGTGAGCGCACCCTTCAATTTGGCAGTGAACACCAGACCGGTAATCTCGGTGTCTCCGGCGGATATCACGGTTGCTGAGGGCAGTTCTGCGAGCTTCCGCGTTGATGCTGAGGGAGACGAAGTCACATTTCAGTGGAAAGTTGCCTCTTCCAAGGACGGTCCGTTTGAATTCCTGCGCTATCCGGGCGACGATATTGCCACGGGTCGAGTGCTCACGTTCACAGATCTGGCGACGTCGAGCACATACAATGGCAGGTACTTCCTTGCGCTTGCCTCAAACCACGCGGGTTTTGATCCCGCAATTGGAACAAGCCGGGCAGCCCGCCTTGTGGTTGCCTCGCCGAATGATTTGTCTGCGAAGCCTCCGGTTTTGTCCGGTTCGGTGACCAACGGTGTGGTCCTTCCAAAGGCCTCGGATGTCGCAATCAGCATTGAAGCTTCGGGCAGTGGGACACTCACCTATCAGTGGAGGAAGGATGGTGTCCAGATTCCAGGGGCCACGGACAAGGCATATCGTTTGCCGGTGGTAACCAATGATTCAGGAGGACTTTATGATGTGGTTGTCTCCAACGATGTGAGCTTTGTTTACAGTTCGCCAGTCTCCATCCGTGTCGAACCGCACCTGGATGCTGTTTTGATTCCCTCCGCGGTCAATTTGGGTGATGCCGTGCGCCTCGAGGCCAAGGTGTCGGCGTCGAGCGCGGTTTCTTATAAGTGGTACCGGAAGGCGGTGGGCGCTGCTGATAAGGACCGTACTCCTCTCAATGGCTTGAATGGAGTGTCCGGGGCAAATGCGTCCGTTCTTGTGTTTGATGCGGTGCAGCTCTCCGACGATGCCGACTATCAGGTGGAAGTCACGACGTCTGCTGCGTCTCAGGTGAGCGTCTTCCAGCGGATGAGTGTCGTTAGCAAGGTGGTCATCACAGGCCAGCCTGTCGGCCAAGTGAGGACAGAAGGGGAGCTTGGCGTCACGCTCAAGGTCAGTGCGTCGGGTGGCGGCACACTTCTATATCGCTGGTTGCGTGATGGAAAGCCGATGAGCGACGGCAATGGGGTAAGCGGTGCGACGACCTCGCAGATTCAGCTTACACCACTGGCATTGGATCAAGCGGGCATCTATCAGGCTGAAGTGTCAAATTCTGCTGGTGCTGTGGTGAGCGCTGCCGCTGATCTGCAGGTGCTGCCCAAATTCGCGGTGACCATCAAAGTCCCTGAGAAGGTAACGCTCGGAATGGGTACCAGCCTCATCGCCTCGGTGGTTGGTTCGGATGCGGTTTCCTACCAGTGGTATCGCGGTTCCGGTGATGCTGCCACGGCGATTCCTGGGGAAACGAAGCCACAGTTGAACATCAACCCGGTGCTCAGCTCGGATGTGTGCGCCTACACGGTTGAGGCGATCGAGGTTGGGGGGCAGAAGCGACGGGTTCGGGGGACCGGGACGCTGAGTTTAAGCCGTTCACTTGAGTTGGTTGTTCCGCTTTACTCCCAGACGGTTCCGGCAGGCGCTTCCGCCCTTTTCGGAGTCGTGGTGAAGTATGACCAGCGCTTGCGCTACCAGTGGTATCGTGGAACGGGTGCTTCCAAGGTGCTTATCGATGGCGCAGCGACCGATAAACTTGTGATCAGGGATGTGAAGGACCCGGCTGATTTCTCGACTTATACCGTCAGGGTGTCGGCGCTTAGCGACGATTCCCTATTTGTGGAGTCTTCTGCAAAACTGAACAAACAGCTCGCGCTCGGATCGGGTTCCGTGACCGGCCCGGGGGTGGTGGGTACCTTGTCTGCGACTAGCTTCAGCCGCTGGTGGGTATTCCGTGTGAACGCCACGAACACCTTGGACGCATCCGCTCCCGGCCGGACTGGCTACTGGTTGCTTGAGCGCAAGCAGGATCGTGACGCCTCAGGCACCCTGATGGCTGTGACAACCGGACGTTCCGCATGGGTGTGGAAGGATTCGATGGATCCTGTGAAATGGAACTCCTCCGAGCAGCAGGTGCAGGACGCTTCTGCAAACTCCAAGTCCGAGTTTTCGGTGGTTGCGGCCCGCCTGACGGAAGGAGTGGATTCCTTTACGCTGAATGGGGCGGTTGAAACTGGAACTGACGCCGCCTGGGTGGGCGCTCCGGAGGTCGCGGCGGGTTCGTATGATGCCACCGCCGCCGATTCCTACATTTTGGACATGAGCTGGGATGGCGATCTGGGTTCCAGCGCTCAGGTGTATGGCGAGGGCGAGGCGGATTGGATTGAGTTGATCAAGTTTGTGAAGTCCTCCCTTGATGCGCAGAGTGCCGGACCGGCCGGTGAATAATTTTCGAGCCCCTGTTCATTAGATGCTCTTGCGTGTAATCCGCGGCCTTTCTCGCAAGCGGGTCTCCTTATGAACAGGCGCCTTCTCTCCGCCGGGCTTAAAGTTGTGGTCGTCATGGTGGCCGTGATTTGGCTCAGCCGGCGTGTCGATTGGTTGTCCGTGCTTCGGGTGATTTCCTCCGCCAGTCCTTCACAGCTCCTTCTTGCCTACGGGTTGTCGTGGGCGCCGATTTTTATTTCGGCCTGTCGTTGGAGGGCGTTGTTACGGGTGTTGGATATCCCGGTTTCCGTTGGCCTGCTTTTGAGAGTTGCCCAGATAGGTCAGTTTTTTGCAGTTCTGGTTCCAGGGGTGGCGGGCGACGACGGCACGCGCTTCTATTACATATCGCGGATCGCGAAAGGGAGGGCCAGGCAGGCTTGTTCTACGGTGCTTCTGGACCGCGCCCTGGGGTTCGGGAGTCTTTTTGTGGTAAGCCTTGTTTGCATTCCGTTGAACTGGAGTTTGATGGAGCAGACGTCGGGCACTAGGTTGATTGGGTACGGTTTCCTGTCGATGGGATGCGTGATGCTGGTTTTAGGCGCGATATTCTTTGTGGTTTCCAAGCCGCTATTGGACGGTGTTATCCGGGCAGTTCAGGCACGGTTTCAATCATCACGACTCGTGGCTGAGTTAACGGAAGCTGCGATGGTGTTTACCGGCCGTCGCTCCACCCTTGCGCTCGTTGTTTTAGGGGCGGTTCTCACGCAGGTTGTAGTGAGCGCGAGCTTCTGGGCAGGCGGACGAGCTGTTGGAATCAGCCTGCAGTTGATGTCGTGGGCGAGCTTCGTGCCTGTCATCCTTGTCGCAGCGGTGCTTCCGATCACCTTTGCCGGAATTGGCGTCCGCGATACGTTGCTGTTTCTTTTTCTAGGTGGCGCAGCCCAATCAGATCCAGAAAGGGTGGCTGCGCTTTCCGTTTTGATTCTCGCGTTTGGACTGATGAACGCCTCGATAGGTGGTGTTCTGTATTTGTTTTTCAAGCCACTTGCGCAGGAAGAAGCGGACGCCGTCTCCTGAGACTGTGGTTCCGCGTGTTGGTTCGCTGCCTCCTCTGGGAGGGCGCATCAGCCGCTACACGACTTCCCGACGGTGAACCCATACTGAGTTTACCAGACCAAGAGCCACCATGTTCATCAGGAGAAAGGTGCCGCCATAGGAGATGAGGGGCAGCGGAAGACCTGTGATAGGCATGATGGCTATCGTCATTCCGATGTTCTGGTAGATGTGGAAGAAAATTTGCGTGGCAAATCCCGTGGAGATCACCAGCCCGTAGTGGTCTGCTGATTTGTGGGCGCAGAAGAGGCTTGCCATCAGTAGCAATCCGAAGGCTCCCACCAAGGTAGAGGCCCCAAGAAAGCCCCACTGTTCGCCGATTGCCGTGAAAATATAGTCGGTATGCACCGTGGTGCCCGGGATGAATCCTTGCTCAACCTGGGTATTTGGTGCTTTGAATCCCTTCCCGTTAAACCCTCCGGAACCTATCGCGATGAGCGCCTGGTTGATGGCATAGCTGGCGCCCTGGGGATCGATCTGCGGATCCACAAACGTCACCAATCGCTGCCTTTGGTAGGGTTTCAGCCCGAAGTTAATCACGAGAGGCAGGAGTGCCATCCCTGACAGGAGCACCGCCAGCAGGTAGCGCTTCGGCATTCCAGCGGCAAACATCGTCGCCAGCATTACTGGGATCCATACCAGCGTCATTCCGAAGTCCGGCTGCTTGATAGTCAGCAGCATCGGCCCTCCGATGATCGCTCCGATGGACAGGAGCTTCAGGAAGGGATGCATCTTCGCAAATTGGCTCAAAAAGAGTGCGACCGTGAGAATGCCCGCGAACAGTGCGAGTTGGGACGGTTGAAAGGTCCCAATGCCGGGAAGGCGGAGCCAGCATTTGGCCCCTCCGTGCTCCTGGCCAAGGGAGGTGTAAGTCAAGGCGGTCAGCAGGGTCCCTGTGATGTAAAGGGGAAGTGCCGCCCATTTGACCCAGCGGTAGTGGATCACGCTTACCGTAAAAAAGACGAGTATCCCGCCCGCGACCCAGAGTGCCTGTTTCTCCCAGTACTCGCTGGTTCTAAAGTATGTGGCGCTGTAGACAGCTACCACGCCGAAGAGGGAAAGCAGTACGGTCAGGCTCACGATGAGCCAGTTCATGCCAAGAAGCTTTCTTAAAAGAGGAGTCATGACTGGTGCTGCTGCCCCGTTAAGCGAAGTTAGGGACGGCTGCAAGGAGCTTCCGAGTATATTCGTGTTGTGGGTCGGCGTAGATTCTCTCTGCTGGCGCTGATTCCACAATCTTGCCTCTGTACATCACCAGAATATGGTCGCTGATGTGTTCGACGACCGCGAGGTCATGCGCGATGAAGAGGTACGACAGGCCGAGCTGCTCCTGCAGGTCCTGCAGGAGGTTCACGATCTGTGCCTGGACGCTCACATCCAGAGCGCTCACGGGCTCGTCGCATACGATAAACCGCGGCTCCACTGCCAGAGCCCGCGCGATCCCGATGCGCTGGCGCTGGCCCCCGGAAAACTCGTGGGGGTAGCGCGCGGACATTTCCGGCTGCAGACCGACCTGCCGCAGGAGGTCCGCCACGCGGGCGGAGCGGTCCTTGCGGGTCATCTTTGGAAAATGAATCTCAAGCGCCTCTCCGATGATTTCGCCGACCGAATGGCGTGGGTTCAGAGAGCCGAAGGGGTCTTGAAAAATCATCTGCATCTGCCGGCGCAAGGGGCGGAACGCCGACTCCGACATGCTCAGAATGTCTTGGTCCTGGTAACGCACCTCGCCAGAGGTGGCGGGAGTCAATTTGAGGATCGTCTTTCCAATGGTGGACTTGCCGGAGCCGCTCTCTCCGACCAGCCCGACGGTCGAGCCTGCTTCGATGGAGAAGCTGACGTCATCAACGGCCTTGATGTCGTCGATATGCCGTCTCAGAACGCTGGAGCGCACAGGGAAGTAGGTCTTCAGTTGGCGGACTTCGAGTAGTGGCATGGGGAATGTCGTGGGGAGTTTGGCGGACCTCGAAAGGAGTCCTTCAGCCGGACGGAAAAATACTCCGCAGGCCTTGGTCGGGTCTAGTGGGGATGCGTGTTCAAAAATGCGGTGAGGGGGCTGGTTGCGGACGCGGATTCCGAGATGTCTCCCAGACCGGTTTCGTATGCTTCCCGGCCGGCCTCGACTGCGATGCGGAATGCGCGTGCCATGCGCACAGGGTCTGCCGCAATGGCAATCGCCGTGTTAACCAAAACAGCCGAAGCGCCCATCTCCATGGCTTCCGCGGCCTGGCTTGGCGCTCCGATACCGGCGTCCACCACCACCGGGATGCGGCACTGCTGCAGGATGATTTCGATCTGGTCCCTCGTTCTGATTCCGCGGTTGCTTCCGATTGGCGAGCCGAGGGGCATGACGGTGGCCGTGCCAACCTCCTCGAGCCGTTTTGCAAGCACAGGGTCCGCGTTGATGTAGGGAAGCACTGTGAATCCGTCCCTCACAAGAATCTCCGCCGCCTTGAGGGTCTCGATAGGGTCTGGAAGCAGGTAGCGGGGGTCCGGGTGAATCTCGAGTTTGATCCAGTCCGAGATGCCGGCCGCGCGTGCCAACCGTGCCAGGCGGACGGCCTCCTCCGCATTCATCGCCCCGCTCGTGTTCGGCAGGAGGAGATACTTGGAGGGGTCGATGTAATCCAGAATGTTGGCAAAGGGATCACTCGAGCCGCTCAGGTCGGCGCGACGGAGCGCGACGGTGACGATTTCCGTGCCGCTTGCCTCCAGAGCGTCCGCCATGGCCTGGTTGGAGGCGAACTTGCCGGTGCCGAGCATCAGTCTTGAGCGAAACGTGCGGCCGGCAATGGTCAGGGATTGGGTCTGAGGTTCTGTCTGGAGAGCCATGGAGGTCTCACAGTAGCAAACCTCCGCCGCATTTCTACCTCGGAATCCTTCTGCAATCGTCTCCGCTGGCATGCGGGGTTCATTTGCGGTATGCATGGGGTCCCGACCCAACCCACGCACCTTTTCCATCCCCGTGATTTTAAACGACCATCAGATCCGCCACCTGGCAGGCCAGGGAATGATCAGCCCTTTTGAACCCGAGCTTGTACGGCACCTTGAAGACGGCCAGCCCGTGCTTTCTTATGGCCCGTCGAGCTACGGGTATGACTTGAGGCTGTCTCCTAGGGAGTTTCTGATATTCCGACATATTCCAGGCACCGTGGTTGACCCCAAGGCCTTCAATCCTAAAAACCTCGAGTCCAGCCCGGTGCACCGGGACGAGTCGGGCTCCTACTTCATTCTTCCCGCCCGCAGTTATGGTCTGGGTGTTGCGGTGGAGGAGTTGCACCTGCCCACAGACGTGACCGCCATCTGTGTGGGCAAGAGCACCTACGCTCGCTGCGGAATCATTGCGAACGTGACGCCGGCCGAGGCCGGTTGGAAGGGGCATCTTACCCTCGAGTTTTCGAATTCGAGCGCCGCTGACTGCCGGATCTATGCCTCCGAGGGGGTTGTCCAGATGCTGTTCTTCCGCGGAGAGCCCTGCGGCACCTCCTACCGGACGCGCCGCGGAAAATACCAGAACCAGCGTCAGCGCGTGACGTTGCCCAAGGTGTAAGGGTTCACCGGCGTAGCGCTGCCCTACGCAAGAAGCTCGGAGACAACCCTGGCGCCCTGTCCGTCGGTGAGCGTCAGGTTGCCTCCGTTTCGGATGAAGCCCAGCTTGCTGTGGTCGAAGCCGAAGCAGTGCAGGACGGTTGCGTGCCAGTCGTAGTGGTTCACGATGTCCTTGACCGCTTTGTGGCCCCATTCGTCGGTTTCGCCGAAAACCAGCCCGCCTTTGAAGCCGCCCCCCGCGACCCACTGGCTGAAGCCGTGGGTGTTGTGGTCCCGGCCCCATTTGTCGCGGCCGGCGTCGTTTTGGAGCACCGGCAACCGGCCCATTTCGCCCCCCCAGTGGACGACCGTGCTGTCCAGAAGTCCGCGCTGTTTGAGATCGAGAATCAACGCGGCGCTCGGGCGGTCCGTTTCGGCGCACCGTTCGGGGAGCGATTTGATGATGGACCCGTGATGGTCCCAGCTCTGGCCGTTGTTGAGGACCTGCACATAGCGTACGCCCCGTTCCACAAGCCGCCGGGCTGTCAGGCAGCGGCGCCCGTAGTCGGCCGTGAGGGGGTTGTCGATGCCATACAACTTGAGGACGTGCTCCGGTTCGCCCGAGAGATCCAGCGCCTCCTTCGCGGCGACCTGCATCTTGCCGGCCAGTTCGTAGCTCGCAATGCGCGCCTGCAGATCGTGCTCGCCCGGATGCTCCGCGGCGTGCCCGCCGTTTAGCGACTTTAGAAACTCCATCTGCCTGGACTGCGGTTTTCCCAGGAAAGCCGCGGGCGGGTCAAGGTTCAGGATGTAGGGCGCCTTGGCCTGCACAAGCGTGCCCTGGTATGTCGAAGGCAGCCATCCGTTTGTCCAGTGCTGGTGCTGGAATGTCGGCAGCCCCGAGGGGTGGGCGAGCACAACGTACGCGGGGAGGTCCTGAGTCTCGCTCCCCAAGGCGTAGGCCATCCAGGCGCCAAACGTCGGGCGTCCCACGGTGCCTTTGCCCGTCTGCATGGCGAGCATTCCCTGCAGATGGTTGCTGACGCCCGAGCGCATCGAGCGGATCAGCGTAATCTCGTCTGCAACCTGCTGCAGGTTTGGAAGCAGTTCGCTCAACTCCATCCCCGACTGGCCCGACTTCTTGAAGGTCCATGGAGAGCCGAAAACCTTGGAGGAGGCCTGCGCCACGTTGTCGTAAATCACCTCGCCCGGAAATTTCTCGCCGTGGTATTTCGCGAGCATCGGCTTGGGGTCAAACAGGTCCATTTGCGACGGTCCGCCCATCATGAAGAGGGAGATCATCGCGCGCGCCCTGCCCGGGGAGGGTGCGATCTTGGGTTTGACATCAAAGCTTTCTGCTCCCAGAAGCGGCTTGACTGGGGCGGCCAGCAGCCGATCGTCCCGCAGCAGCGAGGCCAGCGCGAGGCCCCCCAGACCGAAGCCGCCGCTGTGCAGGAAGTGTCTGCGGGAGCAGAGAGAGGAATTTGAATTCATGCGGCAGCCTTTTTGCTATTCGGTGTGGATGAAACGGTTGGAGGCCAGCAGCGCCTGGCAGAGCGAGCCGAATGCATCCCGCTGGGGATCGGACGGCGGCGCGTCCTTGGGGCCGGGATGCTTTGCGGAGTAGTCGCGGAGGGATTCCGTCTGCTCCGAAAGCATCACGAGAAAACGGTCTTCCTCCGCGGCCGCGGGCGGCCTGCCCTGGGTGAGGATCCATGCCCTGCGCACCTGCGCCCGGGCGTCTCCGGGAAGTTCCTTTCGCACGCGCTCGGCAAGCGCTCGGCCGGTCTGCACGACGAAGTCGTCGTTCATTAAAAACAAGGCCTGCGGGGCGACGGTTGAAATGGGGCGGGACTCGCAGTTCGGATCCATGACTGGCAGGTCGAATGTATCCAGAACGGTCATGGGCATTTTGCGGCGCAACTGGAGGTAGATCGAGCGCCTGTTCACCGCGGGCGCGGAGGTGTCCACCTTCACCACGTCGCCGTTTGCATTGAGAACCTCGACACCCGCGACGATGCGACCCTCCGTGGTGCGTGCCGCCGTGACGGGCACGCCGAACATGTCCTTTTTTAGCAGCCCGGCCACCTCGAGCATCGAGTCCCTGACGGTTTCCGCGTCGAGACGGCGTATCTTGAATCGTCCGTACCAGACGTTCTCAGGATCTTGAGCCGTTGACGCGTTGTTGATGGAGGACTGGCGGTACGTCTGGCTGAGCACCATTTCTCTGTGCATGGCTTTCAGACTCCAGCCCGATTCGACGAAACGCACGGCGAGGTAGTCCAGAAGCTCAAGGTGCGAGGGCAGCTCTCCAAGGCGCCCGAAGTCCGCGGGCGAGTTGACGATCCCCCGGCCGAAGTGGTGCATCCAAACCCGGTTCATGAGGACCCGCGCCACCAGCGGATGCCGTCCGGAAGTGAGCCACTGTGCGTAGGCGAGGCGGCGTCCGGATGTTTGCAGAGAGGGGTCGGGCTTTTGAATTTCGGGGCCCCCGAGGACGGCGAGTTCGCCGGGGGTCACCGCTTCGCGAAGCTGGTCGTGGTCCCCACGGTGGTGGAGTTCGCTCTTCGGGATGTCGCCCGAGACCTCGGTGGTGACCGTGAGCATTCCCTCGGCGGGCTTCGTGGCGCGCAATTTAGTCGCCTCGGCGCGTTTCTCCTGCACCAACTTGTCCGCCTTGGGATCGTAGAGGTTGAGTCCGAACAAACTCAGCGCGGATGGATACTTCTTGATCAGCGCCTCCTGTTCGGGCGAGCGCTTGGCCTTTTCCGTGGCCCTCGCTGCGCGGTACGCATCACGTTCCCCTTCCGGAATTTCCAGAATCTTTTTTTCAAACAGCTCGTCCAGAAACTTGCGGTCCATGCTCTTCGCCTCGGCCTCTATGGCCACCGCCTGCTTTTCAATTTCCGCCGCCTTGTCCCGGTCCGCCTGCGTGTAGAGAGAAACGAACCGTTGCGCCGGTGTGCGCCACTTCCGCCAGTCCAGAGCGGGGTCGAAGATGGCCCGAAGGCGGAAGTAGTCGACCTGGGTGATGGGATCGTAGCGGTGGTCGTGGCACTGCGCGCATGCGACCGTCAGTCCCAGCAGTGAGGTGGAAACCACGCGCACCGTGTCGGCGATGTTTTGGTTCCGGGCGAGATTGGCGTCCGCAACAGCGTCGCCGGTGCCGTCCGGGGCGAGGCGCAGGAAGGCGGTCGCGGCGAGGGCGTCGAATTTCGACTTGTCGTGCACCGCGTCCCCGACCTTGCCGTGTGAGACACCCGCAAGTTCGTCGCCGGCGAGTTGTTCTTGAATGAAGCGGTTCCAGGGCTTGTCCGCGTTGAGAGCGCGGATGACGTAGTCCCGGTAGCGCCAGGCGTGCGCGCGCAGCGAGTCCGCATCCGCATAGCCGTTTGTGTCGGAGTACCCGGCCACGTCGAGCCAGTGCCTCGCCCAGCGTTCCCCGTAGGCCGGGGAGGCAAGGAGCCGTTCGACTTGCTTGGAATAAGCTGCGGGGTCTTTGTCCGCCTCGAATGCGGAAATTTCCTCCGGGGAAGGGGGGAGGCCGGTGAGGTCCAGGCTGAGGCGGCGTAGCAAAACGGCCCGCCTGGCTTCCTGCGCGAATCCGAGGCCATGCTCCTCCAGTTTGGCGCGCACGAAAGCGTCGATCGGGGAGAGCGAGGGGCTGTTTTCAAATCTTGGAGGCACCTGCTTTACGGCCGCCTGATAGGCCCAGAACTTCCGGTCTTCGTCGGTGATGTAGGGCCCGGGAGGCAGTGAGTCGGGCTCTTTCTCTGACACGAGGGCTCCCGATTTCACCCAGCTTTCGAGGGTCGCAAGTTCCTCCGGTGTCAGCTTTTTTCCTTTTTTGGGCATCTCCCCTTCGCGGATGACGCGGATGAGTTCACTGTCGCCGGGGGACCCGGGGTGAAGGATGCGAGAGCCGTCCTTGGTTTCTCCGTCCATGAAATGCCGGAGGCGCAGGTCTACCCCGCCGCCCAGCTTGGGCTCCTCGCCGTGGCAGTGCGTGCAGTGGGCTTTTAGGATCGGGCGAACCTGTGTTTCGTAGACGGGTGCGGGGGAGGCTCCACCTTTGGCGGGGGGCTGTGTGAGGGCTGCAGAGTGCACGGATATCCCTGCGGCGCAGTGGTAAACAGCTGCCGCTAGGAGAAGCCGCCTGATGGGGGTGCTGCGCTTCATGTTCTGGCCAAGGACTAACCTATCGGGCGTCCGGCTATTAGGTCGAAAAGAATTCACCGGGCCGTGCGGGTTCCGCGTTGTGCAGTCGCCGCAATCCTGCTGCGGGCATCCACCCGGCCCGCAACTTTCGGTCTACAACCTGGCGCGCATCGCATCTACGCGGGCCTGCACTTCGGCGGGCATCTTCACCAGTTCGGGCCAAACCCGGTGGTAGCCTTCGCCCGGCAGCTTCCGCGTGGCGTCGAAGCCCATGTGGGTGCCGATGGTGGCGATGCTTGGAGCGTGGTCGAGGGCGTCGCTTGGGTTTTTGGTGACGATGCTGTCGCGTTGCGGGTCCGTGTTGGCGCACATGCGGAAGAGGACCTCGCTGGTGTTGTGCACATCGCAGTCGGCGTCTACGACGACGATGTACTTGGCAAACATCATTTGTCCCATGCCCCACAGCCCGTGCATGATCTTGTAGGCTTGTAGGGCGTACTGTTTCCGGATGGACACGAACACGAGGTTGTGGAAAACGCCTTCTGCCGGGAGGGCGATGTCCACGATTTCCGGGAAGTTCATCTGGAACACGGGCAGGAAGATCCGGGCGCTTGCCGTTCCCATGTAAAAGTCCTCCATCGGTGGAATACCGACGATGGTGCACGGATAGACAGCGTCCCTGCGGTGGGTGATGGCGGTGATGTGGAAAACGGGGTAGCTGTCCACCGGCGTGTAGAAGCCGGTGTGGTCGCCGAAAGGCCCTTCGTCCCGCATTTCCCCCGGGTGGACAAAGCCTTCAATCACGAAGTCAACGTCCGCAGGCACCTCCAGGGGAACGGAGATGCACGGCGCCAGGTCCACCGGTTTTTTCCGGATAAACCCGGCGAACAACAGTTCGTCCAAACCGTCGGGAAGCGGCGCCGTCGCCGCGAAGGCATACGCCGGGTCGCCGCCGATGGTGATGGCGACCGGCATCGGTTCGCCTTTCTCGTAGTATCGCTTTCCGTGCCGCGCACCGACCTTGTGGACCTGCCAGTGCATCCCCGTGGTCTGCGGGTCGTAAATCTGGATCCGGTACATTCCCAAATTGCGCTCCCCGGAGTCGGGATCTTTGGTGTGCACGCAGGGAAGGGTGATGAAGCGGCCACCGTCGTCCGGCCAGCACTGGAGGATGGGAAGGTCGAGGAGGGTGGGAAAGGCCTGGGCGGCAGTGGAGGGAGTGACCGGGGTTTCAAACCGGTGGACGATTTCCTGCGCGGGTCCGGTGCGCACGTGGTTTGGTTTTGCGTTGAGCAGGCCGAGTCCCTGCATCGCCAGAGCCCATGCGGATTTGAGGCTGGTGGGAGGCTTGGCCTTCAGGATCAACCGCATCTCGTTCATGAGCTCGTCCACGTGTCCGAGTCCGAGGGCGAGAGCCATGCGCTTTTGCGAACCCATCGTGTTGATCGCCACGGGGAAGGAGGACTCGATCCCGTTCACCGTGGGCTTCTCAAAAAGGAGGGCCTTGCCGCCTCCGGGGGATTTCATCTCGCGGTCCGCCCATGCGGTGATTTCCAACTCGGTCGCCACGGGAAAGGGGATGCGCACAAGTTCGCCCGCTTTTTCGAGGGCGGCGACAAATTCAGCGGTGGAGCGGTAGGCCATGGTGGCATCCTAGCGCCTAAAGGCCCCAAGGAAAGAAGGGCGAAATGAAAATGGGCGTGACGCGGGCCTCGGATTTGGAGTGATGTCCCCCCACGCAAGTGCGCTCCAATCCAAACTATGGAAGTCATAATCGAACCCACGGCCGATGCAGCGAGTGTCCTTGCTGCTCGCATTGTTGCTGATCTTGTAAGGAAGAAGCCTGCCGCGGTTCTGGGCCTGGCGACTGGCAACACGCCGCTTCCCATGTATCGAGAGCTGATTCGGTTGCATGCTGAGGAGGGGCTGGATTTCAGCGGGGTGACCACTTTTAACCTGGACGAGTACCTGGGTTTGGAGCCCGCTCATCCGGCGTCCTACCATCACTTCATGTGGGAGAATCTCTTCCGTCACATCAACGTGCGTCCGGAGCAGGTGCACCTGCCGGATGGGCTGACTCAGGACGTCCCCTCCTGCTGCGCGGCTTACGAGGCCTCGATCCGCGGCGCCGGGGGGATTGATTTGCAGGTGCTCGGCATCGGCGGCGACGGGCACATCGGCTTTAACGAGCCGGTTTCCTCCCTTTCTTCGCGAACCCGAATCAAGACGCTCACCGAGCGGACACGCAGTGACAATGCGTTCGCCTTTTCCACGCCGGACGCCGTTCCTCACCATGTGATTACGATGGGGATTGGAACGATCATGGAGTCGCGGGAGGTTTTGTTGCTAGGGTTTGGCGGCCGCAAGGCGGACGCGCTGGAGGCAACGGTCGAGGGGCCGGTCAGCCAGATGGTGCCGGCATCGGTTCTGCAGTTTCACCAGCGGGTCCGGGTGATTTTGGACGAGGCCGCCTCCGTCAAACTGAAGCGGGCTGACTATTACAAGCACGTATACGCTAACAAACCGGGGTGGCAGAGGATTTGAAGGGTTGGCGGAGGCTTTGTCCGGAATTGCGGGAAGCCCCGTCTCCACCCTTTAATGGAACTCGACCTCACCAGTACTCCTGAGAGGACCATACTCGACTTGAGGGAGTTACAGATCCCTCATCTCCGGGTGCTGGGCCGCTATCGCTACCTCCGTGCCCATCCCCCGCTGGCGGACCACGCCCACCCCGGGATGATGGAGATTTCGTTCCTGGCAAGGGGCACGCAAAACTACTGGATGGGTGGGGACTGCTACCGGATGACAGGTGGCGACCTTTTCGTGACGTTTCCCGACGAGCCCCACAGCACTGGTCCCGACCCGGAGCACTGCGGGTTGATGTACTGGTTCATTTTGGAGCTTCCCGAAAAACCGGAGGGGTTTCTGGGCCTGCCGGATGGCCTGGCCAGGGCCTACTGGGGGGGCTTGCGAAGCTTCGCGCACCGGCACTGCTGCGCGGGACCCGGGTTGCAGTTGATTTTGGAGCGCGTGTTTCGCGCAGCGGAAACGTCGCAGGGTCCTCTTCGCGCCGCGCGCATGCATCTGGCGCTGCTCGAGTACTTGTTTGAAATCGTGGCGCTCTCCCAGAGGGCGCCTATGCGAGCGCTTTCAGATGCCGTTTCCCAAGTGCTCGAGTACGTGGACCGGCATCTGGAAGAGAAGCTCAGTGTTGAAGTGTTAGCGCGCGAGGCCGGGCTGTCTGTTCCCAGGTTCAAGGCGCGGTTCCGCTCTGAAACGGGTTTTCCTCCGGCCGAGTTTGTCCTGCGGCGGCGGATCGAGAGGGCGAGTCAGATATTGCTCCGGGGCCGGAGTTCGGTTCTGGATGTGGCGCTCCAGGTCGGCTTTTGCAGCTCCCAGTACTTTGCCAGCGCCTTCCGCCGGATCACCGGGATGACCCCCTCGGCTTTCCGCGAGAAGCTCGGGGGAGGGCGTCCGCAGGATGTTTGAATCTGTATCGCGATATCCCAAGGAACGACAGGCGGCTCTTCTTGCTCCATTGTTACGACCCCCTCTAGTCTAACGTCTTCTCAAACTTATGAACACCACCCCCTCGGACTTTTCCCGTCGCGACTTCCTGAAAGCCTCTTCTGTGGCCGCTGGTACACTCGCATTTCCCTCGGTTTCAAGCGCCCAGCACAGGGCGGACCGCATCAAGATCGGCTTGGTTGGCTGCGGAGGACGCGGTTCCGGCGCCGCCAACAACGCCCTTGAGGCCGATCCGGGCGTGCAACTGGTCGCCATGGCGGATGTTTTTCCGGAGAGGCTCGAGGCCAGCCTGAACGGGCTCAGCGCGAAATACGCCGGCACCCCGGGGCGCATCGACGTGCCGAAGGAGCGCCAGTTCACCGGGCTCGACGCTTACAAGCAGATGATGCAGACGGACATCGACGTCGTCCTCCTTGCGGCGCCCCCCGGATTCCGGCCGCTGCATTTCGCCGCTGCGGTGGAGGCGGGAAAGCACATTTTTTGCGAAAAGCCGATGGGCACCGACGCCGTGCACGCGCGGAGTCTTTTGGAGTCCGCGCGCCAGGCTAAGCAGAAGAAGCTCAGTGTCGTGGCTGGGTTCTGCTGGCGCTACAGCAATCGGCGGTCTTTGTTCGAGAAGATCCACGGTGGAGCAATCGGCGAGGTAAGAAGCCTTTACCACACCTATCTGACGGGCCCTGTGAAGCCGATGCCCGCCGCTGAAACACGCAGGGAAGGGATGAGCGACGTCGAGTGGCAGCTGCGCAACTGGATGAACTTTGTGTGGCTTTCCGGAGACGGCCTGGTCGAGCAGGCCTGCCACAGCGTGGACAAGATGCTCTGGGCGATGAAGGACGTCGCCCCGCTGCGCTGCACGGCCAACGGAGGGCGGCAGGTGCCGAACCCCGGCGGAAACATTTTCGATCACGTGACTGTGCACTATGAATGGGCGAACGGCGTGCGCGGAATCATGGCGCAGCGCCAGATCGGCGGTTGTTACAACGACAACAGCGACTACGTCACCGGGGAGAAGGGGATTGCAACGACCAAGGGCGGGCTGAGCATTAGCGGCGAGACGCCCTGGAAGTACGACGGGCCGAACTTTGAAATGTACGTGCACGAGCACAAGGAGTTGTACGCATCGGTGCGGAGCGGCGCGGCGCACAACGACGGGGAATGGATGTGCCAGAGCACGCTGGTCGCGATCATGGGCCGCATGGCCGCCGCCACCGGCCAGGAAGTGACCTGGGAGCACATGCTCAAGTCCCAGGACAATATCTTCCCGTCCACCCTGCGCATGGACATGGATTTGCCCGTGGCCCCCATGGGGTCGCCCGGAAAGACCAAGCTGGTTTAAACGATTCAGCCAAACGCTTCCCCCCCGATGAAGACTTTCCACGTCTCTTTGTTGTCCCTGGTGATGGGACTGCTGTCCCTGCACGCCGCGCCTCCTCCACCTCCGGGGTTTGTTTCGCTATTTAACGGAACGGATTTCGAGGGCTGGCGCGGGGGCTCGACGTTCGACCACAGGGCGCTGCTTGAAATGCCCGAGGCAGATCGGGTTGCCAAAATAGCCAAGTGGAATGAAGACCTGGGCGGACACTGGGCCGTGCAGGGAGACGAGATCGTCAACGACGGCAAGGGAAGCTACCTGACGACGCTGAAGGACTTCGAGGACTTCGAGCTGCTTTTGGAATACAAGACGGTTCCGAAAGCAGACTCGGGCGTCTATCTGCGGGGCGTGCCCCAGGTGCAAATCTGGGACCCCACGGATCCCGACGGCGGAAAGCTCGGGCGCGCGATGGGTTCGGGCGGTCTGTGGAACAACCCCCCGGGTTCGCCCGGCAAGGATCCGCTGGTGCTCGCGGACAAGCCATTTGGAGAGTGGAACCGGCTGCGTGTGGTGATGGTGGGTTCGCGGGTGTCGGTGTGGCTCAACGGAAAGATGACGGTAGACCACGCCATCCTCGAGAATTACTACGACCGGAACTCGAAGGATCCGGCGATTAAAGCCAATCCGCGCCCTATTCCGCGCAAGGGGCCGGTCCAGTTGCAAACCCACGGTGCCGAGATCCGTTGGAAAAATATCTTCCTCAAGGAAATTGGGAGTGAGGAGGCGAATCGCATTCTTTCGGCCCACGGCGAGGGGCCGGGGTGGAAGCCCATTTTCAACGGCTCGGACCTGACGGGGTGGAAAGGTCCTGTGGACCAGTACGAGGTCGTGGACGGGGCGATCTACTGCAAGCAAGGGAAGGGCGGAACATTGCACACGGTCGACGAGTTTTCTGATTTCAAGGTGCGGGCGGAGTTCAAGCTGCCGCCGGGGGGGAACAACGGCTTCGCCATCCGGTATCCCGGGACGGGCAACACCGCCTACGTCGGAATGTGCGAGTTGCAGGTGCTGGACGATTCGGCCGAGAAATACGCGAAGCTGGATCCGAGGCAGTACCACGGCTCGGTTTATGGAATCGTCGCGGCGCACCGCGGTTATCAGAGACCCGTCGGGGAATGGAATTTTGAAGAGGTCACCATAGAGGGTTCTCGGATCAGGGTGGAGCTGAATGGAACGGTGATCTTGGACGCCGACGTTTCGCAGGTGACGGAGTACATGGCCAACTCGCCCCATCCGGGCAAGGAGCGGACGAGCGGACACTTTGGGTTCGCCGGGCACAACGACCCGGTGGGCTTCCGCGCCCTCAGAGTGTTGTCCTTGAAATAGGCATCCGTCGGTTCCTGTGCTATTTTGATTTAGCGCGAGGCGGGGACCTTGTCCCGCACTTGCATGCTTTGCCGCTATGAAAACATTAACTTCACGTCGCAGTTTCCTGCGTTCTTTGGGGACGGCCGGCTTGGTGGCCCCTGCGTTTGTAAGGAATTTGATCTCCGCACCGCCCTCCAGCAAGGTGCGTCTCGCTTCGTTTGGCGCCAACGGGATGGCTTGGTCGGACTTGAATGCGCATTTGGCCCATCCCTCCATTGAACTGGTGACTGTTGCCGAGGTGGATTTGGACAGGCTGGGCAAACTGACCCAGCGGTTTCCTGACAACACGGTGCGCGTGTATCAGGACTGGCGGCGATTGCTGGAGAACGAGGCCAAGAACATCGACGCGGTGACGGTCGGCACGCCGGACCATATGCACGCGCCGATCGGTTTGTCGGCCATGGAACTGGGGCTGCACGCTTACGTGCAAAAGCCGTTGGCGCATGACGTTTTTGAGGTGCGCAAGATGTCCGCGCTTGCGAGGGAAAAGAAGCTGCATACGCAGATGGGGATCCAAATTCACTCCTCCGGGCAGTACCGGACGGCGGTTCAGTTGATTCAGTCGGGTGTGATCGGGAAGATCCGGGAGGTCCATACTTGGAGCAGCAAGAAGTGGGGGGACTCGGCTCCCGCCCCGTCGGAGGCGCATCCCGTTCCGAGCGGCCTGGACTGGGACAACTGGCTCGGCGTGGTGGATGAGCGGCCTTTTGTCAAAGGCGCCTATCACCCAGGGAACTGGCGCAAACGTCTGGATTTCGGCACGGGTACGTTCGGAGACATGGGGTGCCATATTTACGATCCGGTCGTGGACGCCTTGAAACTGGGTTCGCCCCTGAGTGTCCGAAGCGAGGGGCCGGCGCCCAACGAGTGGAGCTGGGCGGTCAACGCGGTGATCCACTATGTGTTTCCCGGCACCGAGTTCTGCGAGTCCAAGACGGTCAAGGTCACCTGGTACGACGGCGATGCCAGACCCCCCGAGGACGTGAAGGCTTTGCTGGAGGGGCAGCCGCTTCCCGAGCAGGGGTCGGTGTTCATTGGCACCAAGGGCCGGATGGTCCTGCCGCACATAGACTGGCCGAAGTTTTTCCCGTCCGCAGATTTTAAGGATTTCCAGTACCAGAGGGTGGAGGCGGGGAATCACTACGCCCAGTTTGTGGACGCTATACTTGGTGGGCCAGCAACGTCGGCGAATTTTGACTACTCGGGCATTCTGACCGAAACGGTGCTGCTCGGCGGATTGGCGACTTTCCATCCGAACACCACGCTGGAGTGGGATGCGCAAAAGATGCGGTTCAAAAACCTGCCTGATGCGAACGAGAGGGTGCGGCGCCGCTATCGCAAGGGGTGGGAGGTTGCCTCGATGGACGTTTGATTTATAAAAGCCGACTTGTTGCGGGTTACGATCCCGCCGTCGGAGGCAATGTAAAGGACTGGACGGTTCCGCAGGTGCTTTAAAAAAACAAATATTCTCGAACCTATCTGATGATGGGATTTGTATCGGCAAAAGCGCGCGAGGCTTAACCTTCTGCTGTGGGTTTAATCATTCGACCGGCTGGGGGACGCAGGTTTTGGAAGGAAGCCTGCAGGCGAAACTTCCTCCATGGGTAGTCGAATCGGAAGCGTTTGCCAAAAGGTCGCTTGACGCCGAGGGGGGCGAAGTTTGAAATACAGGTTCCTGTGTCCGCTTCAACTTATGATTTGGCCGCCGGTAGATTGCTCTTATGAATTATCGCATTGTTCCCTCCCTTCTGTGTGTGGTGGCTGCTACTCCTGTCGTATCTGCGGTTGCCTTGGCTCAGAACAAGGCCCCGAATGTGGTTGAGATTGAGGTTCAGTACGCAGGGCCTGCCACGGTTGCTAAGGAACGCCTGCTTGCAAACATGCGGACTCGGGTCGGACAGCCCTACTCGGAGCAGGTGGTCGAAGAAGATGTGAGGAACCTGTACGCTACTGGAAATGTGGTGAATGTGCGTATATTCGGTGAGGCTAAGGGCGATGGCGTCAAGGTGATCGTGGTGCTTCAGGCGAAGGCGCGTGTCACGGCCGTGGACATCGTGGGCGTGCAAGAGTTTAAGATTAGCAGGATACGCGAAAAGATCTCGGTCAAGCCCGGGGACTCCTCAAGCGAGGCCGCGATGGAGGCGGACCGCCAGAAGATTTTGGAGTACTACGCTTCCAAGGGCTTTTCGGATATCGCTGTAAACTACAAGCTGGACGTCAACGACAAGATCGGCACTGCCCGTGTGGTTTATGAGGTTCAGGAGGGCAAAAAGACCGCGATCAAGACGGTGCGCTTCGAAGGGAATTCGCAGATCAGTTCCAAGGAACTTTCCGCGGTTGTCAAAACCCGGAAGTACCGTCCCGTTTTGAGTCCGATTTTGAAGACCGGCCGCGTTGTGCAGGAACAGTTGGGTGACGACGTGGCTGCCATTCGTGAGTTTTATCAGAACAAAGGGTTTTCGGATGTTCAGGTCGCCGAGCCTCAAATCAACAGGCTCAATGGGAAGGTGGAGGTGGTCTTCAGAGTTTCTGAAGGCGCTCCTTACAAGGTGGGGAGAATTTCCTACCGCGGGGCGAAGCTTTTCGCCCAGGACCAAATCGACCGGGTCACCAAGCTGCGCTCCGGAGACGTTTACTCTCCGAAGGCGGTTCAGGCTGACATCAAGGCCCTGCAGGATCTTTACGGGGCGAAGGGTTATGTTGATTTCCAGGCGGGAGCGCGATCGACTCCGGGAGGTAACCAGGCGACGGATATCTCTTACACCATGGAAGAGGGCGGACCGGCTCGTGTGGGTAGGATAAGCATCACCGGAAACACACGAACCAAGGACAAGGTGGTTCGCCGTGAACTGGCCCTCGAGCCCGGCGAAGTTTTTAACACAGTGCGGATGGAGGCAAGCAAGCAGAGGTTGAACAACCTCAATTACTTCTCTAAGGTGGATCTCTATCCTGCGGAGTCTGGAAATCCCGAGGAGAGAGACCTGAAGGTAGTCTTGGAGGAGAAGCGGACGGGGTCGCTCAATTTTGGGGCCGGCTTTTCCTCTGTCGACAGTCTGCTGGGATTTGTTGAGTTGACGCAGAGCAATTTTGACGCGACCCGCTGGCCCAACTTTACGGGCGGGGGGGAGAAATTCCGAACCCGCGTTCAGTACGGTGCGAAGCGCCAGGACGCGACGATCTCCCTCACAGAGCCCTATTTCTTGGACAGGAAGCTGTCCCTCGGCGGGGAGTTATTTTACCACGACGCTTCTTACGTTTCGAGCCTCTATTCCGAACAGCGCGCCGGTTTTGAGCTGGTCTCCCGCAAGCCCTTGACGGAGTTTTCCTTCGGTCGTTTGGGTTATCGTATTGAACAGGTGAATGTGCACAGCGTTGACAGCAGCGCCCCTGCTGCCGTCCTGGAGTTGAAGCAGCGCGGGGCCCAGTTGAAAAGTCAGGTGTTTACAGGAATCACCTACGATACGAGGGATTCCCTCTTTTTGACCCGCAAGGGAGAGCGTCTTGATTTTTCAACCTTCGTGACGGGAGGGCCTCTTGGTGGTGATATTCAAATTTACGGATGGAATGCTGAGGCTTCGAAGTATTTGAAGTTCAAGTGGGATACGATCCTGACGCTGAATGCGCAGGCGGGTGTGGTGGAGGGGTGGGGTTCCACCAACTCCAAATTTGGAGATGTTCCGTTGTATGACCGGATGTTTCTTGGCGGCTCTAATGATTTGCGAGGGTTCCGGTTTCGTCACGTGGGGGGGAAGGGCAACGTGAAGGACGCGCTTTCGGGTGAGCCGCTGGGGGGGAAGACGATTGCACGTGCCACTGCGGAGTACACGATGCCGATTATCGACAAGGTGCGGGGTGCGTTTTTTTACGACGCAGGGTTTGTGAACGCAGAAGCGTACGACTTTTCGTACGGGAAGTACAATTCGGATGCCGGTATCGGGCTTCGGCTGGACCTGCCTATCGGTCCTGTTCGGATTGACTATGCGGTGCCAACCAAGAAGGACACGGACCTGTCCTCCAGCAGAGGGAGATTTAATTTTAACGTTGGTTATCAATTTTGAGTAGCGAAGGACAAATTTTTTGATCAAGTATTAGCATCGCTTGGGATAATTCCCGTAGCACCCCTTAGAAAACAACACATGAAACTAAATCGTATCGTAGCCGTCCTCGCAGTATCCTTCGGAGCCTCCATCGCAGCCGTTTCGGCTCAAGCGGCGGATCTCAAAGTAGGCCTGATCGACATGAAGCTGGTGTTCGACAGCTATTACAAGACCAAGGATGCCGAGGCCAAGATCAACGACGCCAGAACGCAGGCGAAGAAGGAATTGGACGACCGTCTCGACACCTTTAACAAAGCGCAGGAGCAGGCTCGTAAATTGAACGATGAAGCCGGCAAGGCTGAGCTTTCCGAAAAAGCCAAGGGCGAAAAGACCAAGGCGCTGAATGAGAAGCTCCAGGAGCTAGGAGTCATGCAGCGTGAAGTTCAGGAATTCCAGCAGACGCGCGAACGCCAGCTTTCGGAGCAGTCCGTTCGTTCCCGCAATGGACTCGTTGAAGAAATCAACAAGGTCGTGGCAGACATCGTAAAGGGTGGAGGATACGACCTGGTGTTCGACAAGTCCGGTCAGAGCCTCAACCAGGTGAACGTCATCCAGCACTCGAAGGAGTCCTTTGACTTCACTGCTGACGTTGTCTCGAAGTTGAACGCAGAAAAGAAGAAGTAAATTCTGCGGATGTCCGCAACAGCTCGAATCAGTATTCAGGAACTGGCCGCCCTCGTAGGCGGCCAGTTGTCTTTCGGGGGACAGACTCCCCTGTGGATCCAGGGCGTGGCCTCCGTGGAAGAGGCTGGCGTCGGGGATCTTACGTTTCTGGGTAACCCGAAATATCTGGCGGGTTTGAGGGTTTCACGGGCTTCGGCCGCACTGGTGCCCCAGGATTTCTTTGAGGAGGTTCCCCCCTTACTTGTTAGGGTTGCAAATCCGTCTTTGGCTTTTGCAAAGATGGTGGAACATTTCACTCCTCCTCCTGTGACATTTACGAATGGCGTTCACCCGACGGCTGTTGTCGGTAAGGGTGCAACAATCTCTCCGGAGGCATCCGTGCAGCCGTTTGCTGTGATCGAGGAGAATGCTTTCGTCGGAGCTGGAACGACAGTGGGTGCCCATTGTTACATTGGACATGGCGCTCGGATTGGGGATCATTGCCTGCTGCATCCGCGCGTCACAATCGCGCAGCGGTGCGTGCTCGGAAACCGTGTTATTCTGCATTCCGGGGTTGTCGTTGGCAGCGATGGGTTCGGTTTTGAGAACCAGTCAGGTAAGCACGTGAAGATTCCCCAAGTTGGAATTGTTCAGATCGACGATGATGTCGAGATAGGAGCGAACACGACTTTGGACAGAGCCCGGTTTGGACGGACGTGGATCCGTTCGGGTACTAAAATAGATAACTTGGTGCAGATTGCGCACAACGTCATCGTTGGCGAAAATTGTCTCGTGGTAGCCCAGACCGGCATTTCAGGAAGCACGCGCCTTGGCGATTCAGTCACTTTAGCCGGTCAAGTTGGCGTGGTGGGGCATATCGAGATTGCTGCTGGAGTTGTAGTGAGTGCGCAGTCTGGCGTGAGCAAAACGTTGAAAACGCCGGGGCTTTACATGGGCTCTCCCGCGGTTCCTGCTGTTGAGTATCGTGAACAGGTTGCGCATTTGCGGCGGCTGGAGAAGCTGGCGCAGAGGGTGCGGACTCTTGAGTCCAAACAGATCTAGGGCTGACCTCGGCGCGCGTTGGCGTGCCTCTTTTGGGATCTAAAGCTCCTGAAACCAGGATGTGAGCTTGCTGATGTCCAGTTCGTCGAGGCGTTCAACGCTCAGGTCTGCTGCAAGCAGTTCGCTTTTGGTATGAGTCGTTGCTACGCCGATGACTCTCATGCCGGCTGCCCTTGCCGCCGCGATTCCAACGTGAGCGTCCTCAAAGACAATGCACCGGTTAGGGGGGAACCCTGCTTTGGACGCAGCCTTCAAAAAGACTTCCGGGTCGGGTTTTCCCTGCAAAACATCCTCGGAAGTCACCCAATCGTGAAAGGAGTTGGCCAAGCGCAGGATTTCGAGAGAAAGGCGGATGTTCTCCCTGTGAGAAGACGAACCGATGACACAGGGAATTCCCGCCTCTGCAAGTCTGGCAAGCCACTCTCGAACTCCGGGCAAAGCCTCCAGCCCGCGTTCTGCAACGATCACGCGGTACAGTTCCTCCTTCCTCAAAGAAAGTGCCCGAATTTCTTCCGGATTTTCAGTCCAGCGCAGGAGATGAGGGATAATGTACTCATTCTTGCGGCCAAACCCTTTCAGGAAGTGATCCGTCGACAGTGGAAGACTTGCCTCCTTTGCGAGACGCTCCCAGCTCTCTTCGTGCTGCCTTCGTGAATCGATGACCACACCGTCCCAGTCAAACAGAGCCGCCCATTTTGCACCGGATGGAGGGGGTGTTTTCATGCATTGCAGCCTGCGGGGGAGGCCAGGGGTCCTAGTTCATCCTGTTTAGAGCCGGCAATCCATAGCTCTTTTGGAGGCTCGGACCGACGGCTTCGGCCGACTTCACGTCGATAAAAATCAGGCTTGGATCGCCCGCGAATTCAATGCGATGGACTCCGTTCGCCGCCTTTTGCAGAGCCTTTGGGACGTCAGACAGGTCGTTGATGACCTCACCGTTGATCGATTTAAGAACGAGGTTCCTGAGATCCTCGTATCCGACAGTGACATCCGAGGGCAGAACTCTCGTGAGGATGATAACGCGTTTCCTGGTCTCGCTGTCGGTTTCCGACTGCGTTCGGTCGATGTTCAACAGCTCCAGAGGGGCCTTTCGCTGCCAGTCGCTTCCAAACTCTTTCAGGTACTGCCGGGAGAGCTCTTGAAACACCAAACCTCCAAGGATAAAGAAGTTAGGCGCCTTGTCTATGACGTAGGGCTCGCTCAAATAACTCCCGGGACTACGCCGGGATACCGGCACCTCCGCTTCAACTGAAGTTCCATTCCTAGAAAGACGCACCCGCACTTTATCCCCTTCGAAATGTTTCGTACACACTAGGTGTCCCAGCGAAATCCTCCCGTAGGTGGCGTCCTTGTAATTGCCGTCTGAATCAATGGGTTCCCCGGCGATCTCAAGCAGGACGTCTTCCTTGCGGAGACCCGCCTTGTCAGCGGGCCCGTCTTTCAACACCTGAGTGACAAGAACGCCTCCGTTCGTTCCGTTCAGCTTCAGGTACTTGCGCAACTGAGGATCCCGGGTCGTTGAGAAACTGCAGCCCATGCGGGGGAAGCCCTCGTAGGGGCTTTTGGAGGCGTCCCTGAGAAAGTGATCGACGACAGCGGTCGGGATGAAATCCATGATGCTCGACTGTGCGTCGTAGCGGAGCATCACTCCGGCAAGTTTGCCCTCTTTTAAAACAGGAAGAGCGAAGGCCGCGTCCCTCATTTGGAGGGACACGCTGAGGCGACCTGCGAGGAAGGAGGAATCGTCGATCGGATAACGGACAACCTCCGCTGTGGTCATCTTTCCTGTCGAGAAAAGGGGGTTGCCATTGGCTTCTAGTTGTAGCACCGAGAGCTGGTCCCCCACGTTCGGGGTGGTTAATTTCAATCCCGCCTTGTTTGCCAGAAACGGAGCCGACTCCGGCCTGAGGAGCGCCAGATCAGATTCATAATCAACATATTCAACGCGTGCCGCTTGCTTTTGTTCTCCGTCGGCGCTTTCCAGTTCGATGTAAGTCGCGTTTGCGACGCATTCCGCGGTTACCAGTACCCGACCACCATCGATAACGGTGCCGATGGCCCGACGAGCATTGGGGGCGCGTTTTGACCAGGGGCGGGAGAAGTCGTACGCCTGTGCCGTGACTGTGACTTTTACGATGTTCTGTAGAAACTGGGCCTGATTCGGGGCGTTAAGGACGGAATCCGGTGCTGCTGCGGTTTTCGCATCTGAAATGGCCGGCGCGCTGACTAGTGCTGCAGAAACAAGCGCGGATAAGACAAGAATTGGTCGACTCATAGGTGGTTATTCAGCGGGCGGATGCGTCGATATACTGTTCTTGCTGCACCCCGTAGCGGTCGCGAATTCGCTCCCGGGCTGCTTCCACCGCCGTGCGTTCGAGGACCAGGGGTCGGCCGTTTCCGACAAACTTGATGACGTAGAAGTCCGATGGTTTGGAGAGTGCCTCGGAGGCTTGCTGCAGCGTCCGGATGGTGCTGCCGTTGATCTCCTCCACAATGCCTTCTTTAAACTCACCCAGATATGTGTTGATGGGATCGGCTAGAAAGTTGGTGAGTACGACGATTTCCGGGTGCTCCTTGTAGATCTCCTTTGGAACAAACGCCTCGAAAAAATAGACCAGTCTGGGGTTTTGAAACTGGACGGTGCTCAGCAGGTTTCGGGACAGCGGTTGGAAGAGCAAACCTCCGAAAAGAAGGTAGTTCGGCTGTACGTCAAACTGGTTCGCCTGCATCTGGAAGGGCCATGCGTTCGGCAAGGGCACGGTGACGTCCATTTTCTTTTGGTCCCGCAGAATGCTCATCCGAACTGAATCTCCCTTGAACTTGCGTTCCGCAACCTCCGCCATCTGGACGCGTTCACCCTCGAGTTCCAATGTTCCGTCGCTCGCTACTGGAAGGCCGTCCACAGCGAGTATCACATCGCCCGCCTTAAGATGCCCAAAGCAAACCCCTGCCGAGGCGACGTTTGAAACAAAAACTCCACGGTCGTCACGCTCCAGCCCCAGTCCTTGTCTCATTGCGGGGTTGAGTGTGTTGTAAGTCGTGATGGACAGATCCATGTAACGGTCGTACGTACCGTCAGATATGTCCGATAAGAACCGCCGGATGACGGGTGTGGGTATCATGTACCCCACGTTTTGAGCCACATCCCCGCTAAAGCCTTGGAACGCCACGCCTACAACCCGGCCCTTTTGCAGCACGGGGCCCCCGCTGTTGCCAGGGTTTATGGCGGCATCGATTTGGATGGTCAGATGGGAATCAATTCCCGAGTGGGCGTAAGGTCTGAAATCGATGCGGGACACCACTCCCCGAGTCACGGAAAGCCTGTCGCCGCCTATCGGATACCCGTAAACGGAAACCTCGGATTCAATCTCCGGTATGTTTCCAAGGTCGAGCGGCTCCGTCCCTTGAAAGAAAGAGGCATCCTGAACTTTGAGGATCGCTAGGTCGCAGTCGTGAGCTACATGCTCGACCTCGGCGATGTACTTTTTGGGGTCGTTCTCCTTTTCGAGCGTCAGAAAGCGGGCGTTCGACACGACGTGGGCGTTTGTCAGGATCCGGTCTTTGGAGACGACCCAGCCGGTGCCTGAACTGCTCATGGTTGTCCCAGGAAGCCAAGGCTGGCGGTAGTTTGGCTCTTGGGATGTGTTGCTAATCCGTGCGAGGCTCTTTCGAATCGGAGACCGTTCGGCCGCGTCTGAGGACTGGGTTGAGAGCAGAGTAACAGCGAGGAACAAGGGCGTGAGGCAGCGGATTTCCATGCGTCTTCGCAGGATGGACCATCACAGCGCCACTGTAAAGGCGGCCTGTTGACCGAACGGATCGCGCCGCCCGAGAGCAGTGAAGTGCCGTGAGACAACTCTCTGGGGGTCCATCGCCCCACTCTGGACGCGGGGGCTATACGTTGAATCTGAATTCAACCACGTCGCCGTCCTGCACCGTGTACTCCTTGCCTTCGATCCGGAGCTTGCCGGCCTCGCGGGCTTTCGCAAATGAGCCTAGGGCGACCAGATCGTCATAGGCGGTGACTTCGGCGGCGATGAAGCCCCTTTCAAAGTCGGAATGAATCACACCAGCGGCGGCCGGCGCCTTGTCTCCTTCACGGATTGTCCAAGCACGGGTTTCCTGTTCACCGGTGGTCAGATAGGTTCTCAGGCCGAGGAGGTGGTAGACAGCGCGGATGAGGGAGCCCACGCCGCTGCTCTTCACCCCCAAACCTGAAAGGTACTCGCTCGCATCTTCCTCGGGTAGGTCGACCAATTCACTCTCAATCTGTGCGCTGATCACCACCGCTCCGGTTGCAAAGTGGGCGGCGGCGTATTTTTGAACGGCCTGAACGTGGATTACCGCCGGCAGGGTCTGCACTTCGGCGCTGGCGGGACCAGACATAAGGCTGGAGGCGGCGGCGAGGTCCGCCTCTGACACATTGCAGGCAAAGATTGTGGGCTTGTTTGTGAGCAGAAAAAACTCCTTGGCCACTTTCTTCTCTTCATCCGAAAGTTCTGCGGTCAGAGCCGGCTTCCCATCGTTGAGATGAGGGAGCAGCTTTTCAATGACTGCAGATTCTGCCTTGGCGACTTTGTCCCCCACTCGGATTGCTTTATGGAGACGCTCGTTACGCTTTGTCAGAGAGGCGATGTCAGCGAGGATCAGCTCGGTGTTGATCACCTCAATGTCGCGCACTGGATCGACGTTTCCGCTGACATGATGGATGTCATCGTCCTCAAAGCACCGTATCACCTGGACAATGGCGTTCACCTCCCGGATGTGGCTGAGAAACTGGTTGCCCAACCCTTCGCCAGCGCTCGCTCCTTTTACTAGGCCTGCGATATCGACGAACTCAACCGCGGCTGGAACCAGCTTCTTGGAGCCGGAAATCTTTGAGAGCACCTCGAGTCGCGGATCCGGCACCGTCACCACGCCAACGTTGGGATCGATGGTGCAGAAGGGATAGTTCGCCGCCTGCGCCTTCCGGGTGCGCGTCACGGCATTGAAAAGAGTCGATTTACCAACGTTTGGGAGGCCTACAATTCCGGCAGATAGCATTTGAGCGAATTTTTAGATGAGTGGAGCGTCAGTATGGCGTACGCACGCGCTGGCATTCAGAAGGTGCGCGCGCTCATGCTCAACTCAAAACGGCGGCCGGGTGGAGCATTCGAGGCGAAAAAGTGAAGAACTGGAGTTCGCCGGTCCATTTCACTGCCGGTTCTTGTCCGGGCGCGCAAACTCTCGAACCGTTGGCTTTTCGCAGGAGGTGAACGAAAGTCGCCCCCGTGGCAGGGGGCTCCCTCTGTGTTATCCCTCTATCGATGCTTGCACAGTCGATATCGAACTTCGGCGGGCATTTGGATTGGGATAAAAACACCGGAAAATATTTAATTGTAGTGCCACGTCTTTCTGTTGTTCGCGAAACCGGACATGCAGTATCTGACTGCCTCCCCCACGCGTACAACCCTCATGCAACATCCTGTTTCCCTCTCTACCTCCGACGCCGAGCGCACCATTGAATTTGAATTTGTGCGTGCGACCGAAAATGCGGCCCTCAACTCACTTGCCTGGTTGGGCAGGGGAGAAAAGGAACTTGCGGATGCCGCTGCATGCGACGCTATTTACGGAGTTTTTGATCTCGTCGATATCTGCGGCGAGGTAGTCATCGGAGAGGGAATCAAGGACAACGCACCGGGGATTTTTCTTGGCGAACACCTCGGAACGTGGCGGCCCGGGTCGCCAAGCTTCGATATTGCGCTGGATCCGATTGACGGCACTTCGAACATTGCCAATGGGTTGCCGAATTCCATTTCAGTCATGGCCGCAAGCCATACCTTGGAAGGTAACCCGCGTGTCATGCAGAACCTCCCTTCGTTTTATTCGAAGAAGCTCGCCTTCGGTCCGGAGGTCGTGAAGGCCATTAGAAATGGGATGGCGGAGCTCTCGCTGGAGGCACCCTTGGAGCAGACACTGGCCCTCGTCGCAAGCGCTCTGGGAAAGAGGGTTCCGGAGCTTGTGGTGATGACGATGAATCGGCCCAGGCATGCTGAACTCATTTCCGAGGTGCGGCGCTGCGGCGCGGCCTTGCGGTTGATTTCTGACGGCGATATCACCGCCGCCGTTTCTCCATCGATGCCGGATTCTGGAGTCGACCTGTATCTGGGCATTGGAGGATCCCCGGAGGGGATTCTGACTGCGGCCGCGCTGAAAGCGGTTGGAGGTGAAATGCTGTTGCAGATGTGGCCTAGAGACGAGGCTGAACGCGAGAGCGTTCGGGCTGAGGTGGGTGCTGTTGACATGGAGAGGATTTACAAGGTCGACGACCTGATCAAGGGAGACAGCGCGATTTTCTGTGCTACGGGCATCAGCGACAGCCCGTTGCTTCCGGGGGTGAAGGTCACGGGAAAGAAGGCCACGACGACGTCCATTCTCATGAGGGCGCGCAGCCGTACGGTTCGCTACATCAGGGCGGTCCATGACCTCGAGCACAAGACCATCCATCTTCGGAGCGCCCGCAGCGACCGAAAGCTCTGAAGATTGCAGGCGCCGGGGTAACCGGGGAGCGTGGGGCTAACCCGCAGAAATGGAATCGCCTGTCCTGCTGGCGATCTGCCGCAGGGCCCAGTGAGCGTGCTCGGCAATGAGGGCCTCAGGATCATGCATCGCACATTGAAGCGCTGGAATGTCATCCTGAGTCCCTGTGTTACCGAGGGCGACGCAGACATTTCGGATGAACCCGCGTCTCTTAATCCTTCGAATGGGGGAGTTTTTAAAAAGGTCGCGGAATTGCTGGTCGTCCAGCTTTAGGAAGTCACGAAGCCGCCATTGGGCCGCAAAGGAGCGGGCAGCAAAGCGTGCTTCTCCAGAGGCCTTTGCAAATCGATTCCATGGGCAAACCGCGGAACAGTCGTCGCAGCCGTAAATTCGGTTTCCGATCAATGGCCGCAGATGCTCAGGAATGGATCCTTTCAGTTCAATCGTGAGATAGGATACGCACAGTCTCGCATCGAGTTGGTAAGGAGCGGTAATGGCGGCGGTTGGGCAGACGTCGATGCAGCGGGTGCAGGTGCCGCAGCGGTCCTTTGCGGGCTGGTCAGGGGTGATTTCGAGAGTCGTCAGGAGGGCGCCGAGGAAAAAGAAGGCCCCCAGCTCGCGGGAGATGACCATCGTGCTCTTGCCGTGCCAGCCGAGGCCGGAAAGTGCGGCGAAATCGCGCTCCAAAACCGGCCCTGTATCAATGTAGCTTCGCTGGCGCCCACCGAAGGTGACCAGAAGCTCTTCAAGGGCCCTGATTTTAGGTTCGAGGACCGTATGATAGTCGTCCCCCCAGGCATAGCGGGCGATTTGGTAATCGGCGTCTCCCATCAAGGCGGTCGGACCTGGGGCGTAGTTGCTGGCAACCATGATGATGGTCTTGGCGCCGGGCAGGACGAGCTGTGGGTCTGTGCGCCTGTCGGCGTTTTTGGAGAGCCAGGCCATCTCCCCTGACCTGCCATCCTCAAGCCACTTGCGAAATGCACCGGCGTGCGGTGGGGTTTGTGCGGGCGCAAACCGGCAGGCGTCAAAGCCCAGCTCGGCGGCCCGTTGGAGTATCGCCTCCTTCAGCACGTCTGCGGCCACGCGAACGCCTCTTTGGCTGCCTCCACGAGTTGTTCCACCGCCGTTGTTTGCGGTATCGCACTGGTGTCTATTTCCCAGTGAGCCGTCTCGGCGTATAGCGGCCCGCGGGCCTCTATGAGTTTAGACAAGGTCTCCCGCGGGTTGGTTGTTTGGAGAAGGGGGCGCTTGGTGTTTCGCGATACCCGCTCAAAGAGAACCTCTTCGCTCGCACTCAGGCAGGCCACGAACCCGATCTCGCGCAACAGACTTCTGTTTTTCGGAGACAAAACAGCCCCGCCGCCTGTGGAGATCACACAATGGAAGCGCGTCGAGAGCTCTTCCAGAGCTTTTGTCTCCTTAGCTCGGAAGGACTCCTCCCCCTCGGTCTCGAAAATCTCCGAGATTTGCTTTCCCGTTCGCTCGGTGATGAGTTGGTCCGTGTCAACGAATTGAAAGCCTAGGGCCTTTGCTGCAAGCCTGCCCACCGATGACTTCCCGCTTCCCATGAAGCCTATGAGCACCAGGTTTTCTCTGTGTTGCATCGTGTATTGGACAGAGGGAAGGGCAGGAGGCTCAACGACTTTAGCAGTTGGCGAGGCTTGCCTGAATGAACCCCGAGAACAACGGATGCGGGTGGTTGGGCTTCGACTGGAACTCGGGGTGGAACTGGCAGGCTAGAAAGTAGGGGTGGTCCTGAAGCTCGATCAACTCCACCAGCGTTCCATCGGGCGAGGTGCCCGAGATGACAAACCCTTTCGCCTCAAGCTGCTCCCGGTACGCCAGGTTGAACTCGTAGCGGTGCCGGTGCCGTTCGCGTATCTCGTTTGTGCCGTATACCTTGCGGGCTTTTGTCCCCTCCTTGATCAGTGTTGGCCAGGTGCCCAGACGCATGGAGGCTCCCTTGCCGGTGACGTCCTTCTGCTCCTCGAGAAGATGGATCACGCTGTGCTGCGCTTCCGGGTCAAACTCTGCTGAGTTTGCGCCCTCGAGCTTGCAGACGTTCCGGGCGAACTCGATGGTGGCAACCTGCATGCCGAGACACAGTCCAAGGAAGGGGACTTTGTGTTCGCGCGCAAACCGCGTGGCGTTGATCTTGCCCTCCACCCCACGCTCTCCAAAGCCGCCAGGGACAAGAACTCCCGCAACATCCTTCAGGATTGTTTCAGGATTCCAATCTTCCAGTGTTTCCGCGTCAATTCGGACGAGGTCTATTCCGCAGTCGTTCGCCGCGGCTGCGTGTGTGAGGGATTCGTAGATGGACTTGTAAGCGTCCTGAAGTTCTATGTACTTGCCCACGACGGCTATTTTAACGCGTTTTTTCGGGTGGATGACGCGGTCGACAAAGCGGATCCACTCAGCCATTTTCGCCTGTGGAACGTCCAAGTGTAGCAGTTCGCAAACAATCTCATCCAACCCTTCCCGCTGCAGCATGAGAGGCATCTCGTAAATGGAATGGTCCACGTCGCGTGCTTCGACAACAGCCTCTAGCGGAACGTTACAGAACATGGAAAGCTTCTGCCTGACGTCCTCTTCCAAGGGATGTTCAGTGCGGCAGATCAGCACCTGTGGCTGCAAACCGATCTCACGCAGCTTTGCGATCGATTGCTGGGAGGGTTTCGTCTTCAGTTCTCCCGCCGCCTTAATGAAGGGAACGAGCGTGACATGCATAATCACGACGTTCTGCGGGCCAACCTCGAGGACAAACTGCCTGATTGCCTCCAGAAAGGGCAGTCCTTCGATATCACCGGTCGTGCCTCCGATTTCGGTGATCAAAATATCGCAAGGCTGCTCCTTGGAAAGAGAGCGCAGGCGGTTTTTGATTTCATCCGTGACGTGAGGGATGACTTGCACCGTGTTTCCAAGATAGTCGCCCCTGCGCTCCTTGCTGAGTACGGTTTCGTAAATCTGGCCAGAAGTGGTGCTGTTTGATCGGCTTAACACTGATGATGTGAAGCGCTCATAGTGGCCGAGATCTAGGTCCGTCTCGGCTCCGTCGTCGAGCACATAGACCTCCCCGTGCTGGAAGGGGTTCATGGTGCCCGGGTCCACATTCAAGTAGGGGTCGAACTTTTGAAGAACCACCTTGAGTCCACGGTTTTCCAGAAGCGTTCCGAGGGCGGCTGCGGCCAGTCCTTTCCCGAGGGAGGAAACGACTCCTCCGGTAACAAAGATGTACTTCATAGGATGGGTAGATTTGGCCATGGAGAAACTGTCGCGGTTTTCAGGTGAAAATGCCAGCAAAGGAAACTCGACGCGTGGCGTTCTCGGCAATCGCTAAACACCCTTGAGAAGTACTTCCGCTCTGTGTGCGTCCTCCAGCGTGTCCACTCCAACGGAGGCGTGCTTGGCGGCGAGCACCCGGACGGCGGCGCCGTTTTCCAGAGCTCTTAGTTGTTCAAGAGATTCTGCAGCCTCTAGTTGCCCGACTCGCCAGCGGACAAATCTCAGCAGGAACTTGATTTGATATCCATAGATCCCTAAGTGCCGCCGAAACGGGAACGGTCCCCCGTCCCTGAGGTAGGGGATGGGGCTTCTGGAGAAGTAAAGAGCGTTTGACTGCCTGTTCAGGACAACCTTAACAAGGTTTGGGTTCGAGGGATCCTCGTCTGGCGAAAATGGCACCGCCGCTGTGACCATCTCCAAAGAGGGTTCCTTTGACAGGGTTCGAGCCAGTCGGCTGATCAAGGAGGGGTCTATTAAAGGCTCGTCGCCTTGGACGTTGATCACGTGAGAGTAACCCTTTAAGCGGGATGCGACTTCTGCACAGCGGTCGGTGCCTGAGACGCATTTCACGGAAGTAAACGCCACCTCCGCACCGAAGGCGAATGCACTTTCAGCGATGCGCATGTCGTCGGTAGCCACGATGACGGCGTCCACCGCCTTTGCCCGGAGGGTGCGCTCCCAGACATGTTGCACGAGTGGTTTCCCTGCGAGTAGATGGAGGGGTTTGCCTGGGAAACGTGTGGATCCCCAGCGGGCGGGTATAATGGCTGCTGTTTTTGGCATGCGGCCTCAAGAATGGCCGCAGGGTGTAATTCTGGCAAATGAGTAAGGAGTGGGCGGAGCTGCAGCCGCTTTACCGTTTGGCTTTTTGGAAATTTAAAGCAGAATCCCCCCGTAGGCGCGGGTTGTTAGACTAAGATGATGCTGGGCTTCATTAATTTGATTGTTTTTGTTCTCTGCTTGGGCGGGCTTCTCGCCGTCGTCTGGGGTACATTGATTTATAGGAGCTTGGTCGGGGGCCGTCAGGGGTGTGTCTCTGCGTTCCTTACATTACAGGAAGAGCTTGAAGCCCGGTATGAAATGCTGCCCAGGCTGATTGAAACGGCACGCGGGTACATGCGGCATGAGAAGGAGGCCCTCGAAAGCGTCCTTTCAGCCGTGGCGGTCGCGTCCACTGCGCTTCAGACAATGGGGGAAGCTTCCGACAAGACGGGCCGCTTCGACAGCATTCTTCAGGCGGAGGAGTCTTTATCTGAGGGCGTGATGAGGTTCTTTGCCATCTCGGAGGCTTATCCCGAGTTGAAGGCTGACCCAAGGATGAGGCAGTTGGTGCAGTCGTTCTTGGGGCGTGAGGCTGCGGTGGAGGAATGTCGTGCAGCGTTTAACGAGGCGGTGGCCAAGTTTAATAGGAGCCGAAGCGAATTTCCTGCAGGTTACGTGGCGCGCTTGATGAGGATCGACGAAATGGTCAGTTTCGAGAAGGCTTTGGGCGCAGAAGGGGAAGATTAGTGAGAGGAAAAGTCGGAAGGCTCGGACTTTTCTCTGTCGGATTGGGCCGCCGTTGACACTCTGGTTGCACACGCTTTACTCTTCTTCACTAAATGAAACGGACCGCTGTTTTTGTGGTTTCATGCGTTGCGTCCCTCGTCATGCGGGGGCACGCAGCGGGTCCCGTTCGCGTGCATGCTGCCGCCCCGCTTCCATTAGCGCTGGACGATGCCTACAAGGTGGAGAAGGTTTTTTCGCTGTTGATTGACCCTGAGGTGGCCGGAAAGGGGTCTTCTCCGTGGCTCAAAATGGAGACCGACCGCCGTTACTTCGGCGCCTTGAATTCCTTTGAAAGGCGCCGGCGCGATGGTCATTCCTACACAGTGCACTGGGGGGCGCGTCAGACTGCGCCGGCGGGGCTTACGGTGCGGTTTGAATACCGTCAGCAAAAGCTTGGATCACAGGTGCAGGCTCAGGAGGTATTTTATCCCAAAGTGTCGGGGTCGATGCGCACCGAGTTTACGGTGCAGGGTGATGAGTACTATCAGGATGGCCAGGTGACGGCATGGAGGGTGGTTCTGGTGGAAAGCGGAAGGGTAGTGGGCCTGCAGCAGAGCTTCCTTTGGTAACCCCTTCTAATCCTGTGACCCCTCAGTCTTCGATTCAGGTTGGAGTAGCGGATGGTGCGGTGTGGATCAGGGTCGAGGGACGGGGGAGTTTTCAGAACAGCACTCCACTCAAGGATTTTGCGAGGCAGATGCTGGCAGGGGGGCACCGCAATTTTTACGTCGACCTGAAGGATTGTGCGCTGATGGATTCGACCTTTATGGGGACTCTTGCTGGAATTGCACTGAAGATTAGAGCGGAAGGGTTTGGCGAACTCCACGTTGTGAATTCAAACGAGCGGAACGTTTCATTGCTCTGCAACCTTGGATTAAATCACCTGCTGCGGTTGGACGGAGCACTTCAGAGCTTTGATGTGGCAGCGCAACAGATGTCTGAGCAATCTACGCTTTCCTCGGTTGCTGTAAACAAGTCGGACGAGGCAAAGACGATGCTCGAGGCTCACGAAGCAGTTGTGGCTGCCAGCCCGGCTGTCGCGGCACAGTTCAAGGACGTGATCGAGTTTTTGAGACAAAATATCGAAGCAAAAAAGTGAACGACGCGGCTTCTCCAGTCGCTGATAGACTGCGTCCGGGTGGATATCGCGAGCGCTTCGGAAGGAGGTTTTCCTTCCCAATAATATTTTTTGCGGTGGTTTTCGCCGCTGGATTCGTGCGGTTTCACAACCTCACCGATGTTTTAGTGGCCGGACGCGTGTACTTCGTCGACGCGGACTGCTACTCACGAATGAGCAGGGCTAGGATTGTTTCAAACTCGCCTGGCGCGGTTGTCGGGCGGCAGATGTTTGAAAACTGGCCGGAAGGCGTTCTTTCTCACGCGAGCTCCCCGATGGATTATGCGATCGTGGGCTTGGAGCGTTTAGTCAGGCGATGCTGGCCGGATCAGGGGCGGTTTTCTGTGCTGCGAACTGCTACTCTGGATCTTGCCGGTGCTATTGTTTCCCCGCTCCTTGGGATGTTGCTCTGCGCTTTTTTATGCTTCTGGGCCCGCGGCGTCGAGATTGAGCGAGGACGGCGCCTGCAACTCTGGTGGTGCATTCCGATTTTGGCAGCCATCAGTCCACCCTTGGTTCACGCCACCTTGCTTGGGCGTCCAGACCACCAGTCTCTGCTGCTGGTGTTGCTGGCCGTGGCAATGGGAGCGGAGCAAAGATTGACGGTCTTTCCGTCCTCAAGGTGGGCGTGGGCGGGCGGGTTTGCGTGGGGAGGGGCTTTGTGGGTCTCATTTTACGAGCCGCTCGTTTTGCTGTCGCTCTCTCTTGCGCTGTCTGTTTGCTTTTGGCCGGTGAGTTGGAGAGTGAAATCACGGGTGAGATGGGGCATCGGAATTTTGGTTCCCCTTCTGTTGGGGGTGCTGGTGGACCATCTCAGAATCGTTTTCCCCGATCCTCAAAACATGGAGTCCCTCAAGCGCTGGGGGGCAACGATTGGTGAACTGCAGCCGCTCCGCGGTCTCTCAAATCTGTCTGCATGGGCGGGGCTTCTTCTGTGGGTGTCGCCGCTAACCGTGTTGTTTGCGCATGGCCGGGACCGCCGGAGCAACCTTGGGTGGATCTTGCTTTTGTGTTTTAGCGGCTTGCTCGTCCATTGGCAGATACGTTGGAGCCCGTACTTTGTGTTGGTTTTTCTTTTTGTGCTGCCTCAGGTCCTGACTTTGGCGCAGAGCAGGCGAAGCGGAGCGCTGGCCTTTTCCTTGGCCATGTATCCGCTTTTGGCCGAATGGGATAACCTCCTGTTTCCTGCGGCGCGGGTCGCAGAGGAGCGCTATATGGATCGGTCTGAACGCGTCAATGCACGCTTGGTGGCGGAACGCATGAAAAGTCCCTCATGCGAGCCCTTTATCGCAGTATGGTGGCTGTCCCCGGCCCTGTCTTACTGGTCCGGCCAGCCCGCTGTGGCTGGCAGCGGGCACGAGGGAATCGCTGGCATCATGGACTCTGCCCGCTTTTTTCTGAGCACCAATCCCACCGGCGCCAAGGAGATCCTTGTCCGTCGCGGAGTATGCACCGTGGTTGCAAGCGACAGCGCGCGGGCCATCGAAAACTCTTCGCTGCTGCTAGGAGCACTCCCCGACTCGAAGCCTCTTGCGGAGAGACTTTGGCAATCCGACCTCGGACCTGAATGGGGGTTGGAGGGAGAGAGCAATGTGACCACCTTTCGTTTGTGGCGTCCCGCTCAAAAGCCCGGCCGTTAGGAAGGCTGTTTTTGGTGAAAACGAGGGAGGGCTTCTAAAATCCGAAAGGACGTCACGGGCTGAGTCTGCTCACACGAATCACCTTGTTCGAATTGTCGTAAGTGACTTCGTACGAAAGTTTCTTTCCGCTAAACACGGCCTCTGCTGGCGTACCCGCGATCTCCCATACTCCTCCCGTTGCCAGATCCATGGTACCATGCGCGAACGCGCGTCCAGCCCTTGCCTCCTTGCTGTAACCCTGGGTGAAGGAAAACAAGTCGACTCGGTTGTGCCCGACAAGACGGCTTGATAGAGGCTGGCCGAATTCGGCGATGATCGTGCTGCGCGGGGTTCCCGCAGTGAGAACATCCAGATCCTTGCGAGGCGGCTGATTTGCTGCCATGAAAACAGAGCACGCGGGGAGTCCTGAAAGAGCTACCAAAAGCACCGGCAGAAAGACGTGGGTGGGAGGTATATGTTTCATGAAAACTTCATCGCCCGAAGCATTCAGATCCGGCCGCAATTACTTCACAAGATTTTGTGGGTCGCTGCTTCGAACCCAACCGGGCTTTCCTAAGCCCGGCTGGCGTTCTCGGTGTTAGTACTACTGGCAGGATTCGCAGGTTCCTCCGTTTTTCATAGCCTCCAGTGAGCATGCAGCGGCACGCTCGGCTTCTGAGAGTTGAGCTGGCCTGGCGTCCCTGCTGGCGTTGTCGATGGAGCTCTTGTTGATCGTGCGGAGGTAGTACGTCGTCTTCAGTCCGCGCTCCCATGCTTCCCTGTACATGAAGCTGGCTGCTCTGGCATCTGCATCCGCCAGCCAGAGGTTGGTGCTCTGTGCCTGGTCGATCCATTTCTGCCGAACGGCCGCACACTGGAGAATCCACGTAGGAGCGATTTCGAAGGAGGTCTTGTACAGGCGCCTTATCTCGTGGGGTATGCGATCGATCATCTGCACGGAGCCGTCGAAGTACTTGAGGTCCGCCAGCATGTCCTCGTCCCAAAGTCCGAGGTCCTGGAGGTCGCGCTGCAGGAGATCGTTGGTCCGGACGAATTCGCCCGAGAGGTTGGACTTCGTATGTATGTGCTTGTAAGTCGGCTCGATACAAGGAGTGCAGCCAACGATGTTTGAAATGGTCGCGGTGGGGGCGATTGCAAGACAGTTGGAATTACGCATCCCATTCTTTGCGATCAACGCCCTCAGCTCATCCCAGGGCATGCGCTGCTTGCGGTCCACGAGAACTTCCACGCCCCGTTCCCTTTCAAGCAGCTCCAGCGTATCGAGCGGCAGCAGCCCCCTGTCCCACTTGGAGCCCTCGTAAGACGAGTACTGGCCGCGCTCTGCAGCCAGATTTGAAGAGGCTGTGTAGGCGTAGTAGGCCACCGCTTCCATAATCTCATCGTTGAAGTCGACCGCGGCGGGTGTGTCGAAGGGGACGCGCTTCGTGTACAGCACATCCTGAAGTCCCATCACCCCCAGACCTACGGGACGATGGCGCATGTTCGCCCGCTCTGCGGCCGGAACCGGATAGAAGTTAATGTCGATGACATTGTCGAGCATCCGCATCAGGAGCTCCACTGTGGCCTTGAGTTTCGGATGGTCGATGCCTCCTTCTGGAGTTAGGTGAGCCATCAGATTGACCGATGCCAGATTGCAGACAGCCACTTCGTCTGTCGAGGTGTTCAGCGTTATCTCCGTGCACAGATTGGAGTTGTGTATCACCCCTGCATGGTCCTGAGGAGAGCGCACGTTGCACGGATCCTTGAATGTCAGCCACGGGTGGCCGGTTTCAAAGAGCGTCTCGAGCATCTTCTTCCACAGCTGTAAAACGCGTATCCGACGTCCGAAGATCTGGCCGTTTTCCGCCATGGCCTCGTACTCGAGATAGCGCCGCTCGAAGGCCGCTCCGTGCAGTTCGGGAAGATCCGGGACTTCGTTGGTGCGGAAGAGCGTCCAGTGGGCGTCTTTAGAAAGCCGCCCGTCGGAGATATCCTTGAGCCGTTTCATGAACGTGTCAGGAATCCACTGAGCGGTGTTCATGTTGTGGGTCCTGCGGCGGTCGTCGCCTGTTTCCTTGCGCAGGTCCAGAAAGTCCTCGATGTCCGCATGCCAGAGTTCGAGGTAGCTGCAAAGGGCACCGGGGCGCTTGCCCCCCTGGTTTACAGCGATGGCAATGTCATTGGATACCTTGAGGAAAGGCACCACACCGCTGGATTCGCCGTTGGTTCCCTGAATGTGCGCGCCAGTGCCTCGTACCGCCGTCCAGGAGCAGCCGAGTCCGCCCGCCCACTTTGAAAGGTGCGCGAAACGATTCCACGTTTCCGTGATCTCCTCGATGGAATCGCCGCAGTAGAGAAGGTAGCAGCTGGAGAGCTGGCTCTTGAGTGTGCCGGAATTGAAGAGCGTCGGTGTCGAGCTGCAGGCGCGGCGGGTCTTGTAGAGCGAATAAAAATCAATCGCCCGCAGTTCCTTTTCCTTCTCCAAGAGGGCCAGCCCCATGGCCACGCGCATCCAGAAGATCTGGGGAGCCTCGAGCCGCAGTTTTTCACCGCTGGTTGTGTCTCTCCTGTTGATCAGGTAGCGGTCGTAAAGGGTCTGGATTCCGAGGAAGTCAAACTGAAGGTCTGCGAACGGGTCCAAGGCGTCGGCCAGCTTGCGCAGGTCGAAGTCGGCGAGGCGCTGGTCCAGTCTTCCCAGCTGGATGCCCAAGGGTATATACGCTAGGAACGCCTTTTTGTGCGCTTCCTTCAAAGCCTGAGGACCGTCCGTGATTCTCCAGGCAAGGGTCTCTTCGTAGATGTAGGTCAGTAGGATCCTCCCGGCGACAAACCTGGAATCGGCCTCCGTTTCCAGCAAACCCTTCGCGTTGAGAATGATCGTTTCGCGCCTCTCGGAGGGGGACAGGGACATCGAAGTGGAGCGCAGCAACCGGTTGATGATATCCGCCTCGGATATTCCCAGCTTGAGTCCTATGAGGGCGAAGGACACGCGCGCCCGGATGTCGGAGAGCTGTTCGTGGGTTGCAAGCTCGAGTTGTTCCGCCTCGCCTTCGTACGACTTTTCGTAGGTCAGTTCGCGATGTGCTGCACGCTTGGCACGGTATTTACCGTAGGACAGGGCCACCCTGTGGTGCCCAAGCTCGAGGAGCGTCTCTTCCACCAAGTCCTGAAGCTGTTCGATGTGCACGAACAGTGGGTTTTCTTTCCGGACCTTAAATTCAATCTCCGCTCTGACCTGCCTGCCTATGGATTCATCAGCCTGGACCGAAGCACAAGCAGCGGAAACAGCCCTTTCAATCTTGTGGCCTAGCCAAGGTACAATGTGCGGTTTGGTCTGGAGCGACTGAGGGGTGTCGCGCCGGATCACCCTTGGGAAATCGGCGGACTCAGGTGGAATGGCTACAATGTTGGATTCCAAGTGTTCAGATTCGAGTGCGAAGGTCGAAGACATGCGGAAATGGGGTGGGCGGCGGGATGGAAAAGGGAGCGGGCTAGCGGGGCGCGGAGTGGCCGGGGCAGGGAGGGGCTGCCCCGGGTTTTCGTCAGATCAGGTCGTCTTCGTTGGAGTTGCGGACGCTACCGCTGGTCTGGTACTCAGTTACGCGAGTTTCAAAGAAGTTCTTCTCTTTTTTGAGGAAAATGACTTCATCCAGCCAGCTGAAGGGATTGCTGCGGATTTTGTAAAGTTGGGGCAGTCCCAGTCCGGCCATTCTGCGGTCGGCGTTGTATTCGACGTAGTCGAGGAATTCCTGCTGCCGCATGCCCACGATGTCTTCTGGCAGGCAGTCTGTGACAAACTCCTTCTCCAATTCCACGCCCTCCCGCATGAAGTCGGAAAGTTCCTGGCGGAACTCCGCCGTCCAGATGTCGGGGTTTTCGTTGATCAGCTCGGTCAGGATGTAGCGTCCCAGGGCGATGTGGTTGGATTCGTCGCGCAGGGTGTATTGGAACATCTGTCCGATGCCCGTCATCTTGTTCTGGCGGTGCAGGGAAAGCACCATGGCGAAGAGGGCGTAGAACTGGGTGCCCTCCATCACCTGGGTGATAGCGAAAAGGGCCTTTGCAAACTGTTGCTTGTTGACCGTCTGCGTGAGGTCTATGCCCATTTTCAGCTCGGGCATGTGCCGTGTGATGAAGTTGTTCTTCTTTCGGATCGAGGGAATGTCCTGAAACTTCGCGGTCACCTCGTCCAGGTCGATGTTGAGGCTCCCGATGATGTGAAGCAGGGAGTCCATGTGGATGGATTCCTCTGCGATGTGGCGGAGGGAGGCGTGCTTGAGTTCCGCCGCGGTCAGGTTGTCCTCGATAACGTGGAGTACTGAGTCGCCCACAATACCTTCGGCTGCAGAGAAGTAGCCGATTCCCATTTCGATGATCCAGCGCTCCTTCGCGGACAGCGCGTTGGTGTTCCACTGGTGCGCGTCCTTGGACATGTCAATGACGTCCGGTTCCCAGTGGTTGGCTTTCATCTGCTTATAAATCCGGTACGCCTCGTGGTATTTCAAGGGGAGCACGTTGAGTTCAGCGGACCGGTGGCCGTTGATGACGCGTTTTCCCGCGAGCCGTTCCCGGGCCTTGGACTTATTAAGGCGGAAGGTTTTGTTTTGAAACTCGTAGACGACCACATCGCCTTGTTCCCGCGCGGTCATGTCCCCGTGGGTGCTGGTAAAGTTCAGGGGGTCTAGCGGTGTGGGGTCTGTGTCGTCGGAAGCGAGTAGTACGGAGCTCATGGCGTATTGGAACGGCTGGGAAGGATGCTGCGGTGGCTTGATCGGAGCGGCTGGCTGGCGTTTAGGAGAGAACGTGCTGGTTGCGGAAAATGGCTGGCGGTTGAATGCAAATAACCGTCAGCCTGCTTCCGGAGGGGGCCGGACGCGGGATGGACGGGCGTTGCACGCCTGTGAAGAAAGCGCCGTCGCGGGCCTATTGTGTGGCAGCGTCGGGCAACCTTCAAAATCCACCCCGCATACTATTAGTGGGGGTCGGTGGGTGCAACGGGTCCAAATATGGGGGGTGGCGTTGCGAAAAAGCAAGGCGCGGCCCAATGAGATTCAGTGATTTTTTTCGGCTGAAAAATTAGTTTCTGGCACGCGAAGTGATTCAGGCTGCCGCCGGCCAGCGGGACTTTGATTCCAATTGCCGTGAGCCTGTCTGCCGCCTACATTCCGTTCCCCACCCGTCTCAATTTATACATGAATTGGCTTCGCAAGCTCTTCCAATTCCGCGAGCAAACCCAGGGGGACGCCGTTAAGCCTTTCCTGGACCACCTTGAGGACCTTCGCTGGACCGTGGTCAAAATGGCCGCTTCTCTCGCGCTGGCCATGATTGGCGCCTTTTTCTTTGTGAAGGACATCTCCGCGGTGGTCCGCAAGCCGCTCGAAGCCATTCAGGGAAACGAACCGCTGATCACCCTCGGGGTGACTGACGCGTTCATGATATCCTTGCAGCTTGCGTTTTATGCTGGAATTGTCGTTAGTTTTCCTTTCCTGATCTTTTTTCTGGCCGAGTTTGTACTCCCCGCCCTCACCACCAAAGAGCGGCGCATTCTGATGCCGGCAATCGCCGCGGGCTTCGTGCTTTTCGGTGCCGGCGCAGTGATGAGCTACTACTACGTGCTGCCCTCGACCCTGTCTTGGTTTAGCGCTTATGCGAAGTCGATGGGAATGGACCCGAGGTGGCAGGCGAGGGATTATTTTGGTTTTGTGACCCATCTCACGATCGCTTGCGGGTTGCTCTGCGAGTTGCCCGTGGGCGTCATCGGCCTGGCTGCGCTCCGGTTGGTAACGTTCGGAATGCTATCGAAAACAAGGCCTTATGCGATTGTCGCGATTCTTGTTCTGGTGGCTGTGATTTCCCCCACGCCCGATCCTTTTACCTTTGTCGGCCTAGCGGTTCCCGTCGTGGCCATCTACGAACTGTGCATCTGGATTGTTTGGTTCATGGACCGCAGGAGGGTGCGTGCCGAAGCCGGTGAAATACGGAACCTTGAATGATTCGACATTTGATGCGCGGGGCGGAATCAACTTCAGGGCGGAGATTGCTCCGCCTGCCTGCCTGCCGGACCTCTTATCCGGCGTCCTTCCGGTTCTCTCGCTTCTGACCAAGCCTCCGGGCTTTCAGCTGCGGAGGCGCGCCCTTTCTTGAATTTTTTCACCCCTAAAATCATGCAACTGGACCCTGCTCTTCTTTCATCAATCGCGCAAAAAGTCGGAACCCCCTTCTGGTTTTATTCGGCCGGCACGCTGCGCCAGCGCATTTCAGAAATCAAACAGGTGACCTCGGACGGCATCCAGGCCCGCTTTGCCATGAAAAGCTGCCCCGCTACCAAGGTGCTGGGGGAGATGCACAAGGCCGGAATTTGGATAGACGCGGTCTCTGGCAATGAAATGCTCCGAGCGATGCATGCCGGTCACGCCGGGGGGCAGACCCCGCCTGTGATTCTTTACACCAGCGACGTTTTCAGGGACAACGCGCTCCAAGTGGTTTTGGAAAAGGGAATTCTGCCAAACATCGGTTCGCCGGGCATGATCGGTCAGCTGGCCGCCGCAGGCTATAAGGGGGATGTGTCCATCAGGGTAAATCCGGGCTTCGGCCACGGCCATGTGAACTCCTGCGACACGGGTGGGCCAAGTTCCAAGCACGGCGTCTGGCTTGGCGACCTTGCGGCTGTTGCCAAGGAGGTTGAGGCCGCCGGCATGCGCGTTGTGATGCTGCACGCACACATCGGCAGCGGCCCGCGTTTCGAGGAACTCCACGAGAATCTGGAGCGCCTCGCCCGCGAGTTTGCGGCCCTTCTGCCTCTTTTTCCCGCGCTTGAGGGGGTCAGCCTCGGAGGGGGCATCCCCCACAATTACCGCGACGCAGCCTCCCAGATACCGCTTGAACCTCTGCGCCAACTGTTTGCGCGCTGCCGTGAAATTTTGAGCACCGCCGCCGGAAGGCCTGTGCGGGTGGAGATCGAGCCCGGCCGCTACTTTGTGGCGTCTTCCTGCGTGCTGGTCACGAGAGTCGCGGAGGTCAAGGCGACGCAGTCGAATGAAAAGGGCGAGGGCGCGACCTTCGCCATGGTGGACGCCGGGTTTGTGGACCTGGTGCGCCCGGCGATGTATGGCAGTTTTCATGGAATAGATGTCGTCCCACTCGATGGAAAGCCGAGGTCTTCGGCGCCAATCGTCGTGGCCGGCCCCCTGTGCGAAAGCGGGGATGTTTTCACCCGGGATGATGCCGAGTTGCTTGTTCCCAGAGATTTACCCGTTCCTGCTCCGGGAGACCTGCTGGTTCTGCGCGATGCCGGGGCTTATGGATACGCAATGAGCTCCAATTACAACTCGATAGGCCGCGCCCCACAGGTCTGGATGGAGCCTGACGGCCGCATCGAGCTGATCTCCCGGCGTGAAACTCTCGAGGATCTTCTCCGGGCCGAAGTGAGTGAAACGGTGGACCTTTAGCGGCATTGCCCGAGGGGCTTTCCTCGCGGCACCGGATTGCGCTGCAGTCCCCGTCCGGAGGGGGCGTGGGAGGCGATGCGCGGGTGCGTCCGTGCGCTATGTTTAAGCTTCTCTACCCCCAAGACTTGCCGATCACCGGAAGGCGTCGTGAAATTGTCGACGCCATCCGTGCGAGCCAGGTGGTCGTCATTGCCGGGGAGACTGGCTCTGGCAAGACCACCCAGCTTCCTAAAATGTGCATCGAGGCCGGGCTCTGCGAAGCCGGTCTGATCGGATGCACCCAGCCACGGAGGGTAGCGGCCATGAGTATCTCCCGCCGGGTGGCCGAGGAACTCGGCGTGGTTTGGGGGCGCGAGGTGGGCTGTAAGATGCGCTTTAACGACGACACGGGCGCGGAGACCCGCGTGAAGTTCATGACCGACGGCATTCTTCTCGCCGAGATCCAGTCGGACCCGCTGCTGCGAAAGTATTCGGCAATCATCATCGACGAGGCGCACGAGCGCTCTTTGAACATCGATTTTCTGCTGGGGTATCTGAACGGCCTGCTCGCGCGGCGGCCAGAGCTCAAGCTCATCATCACCTCGGCCACCATCGATACAGAGGCCTTTTCGAAGGCTTTCGGGGGAGCTCCGGTTGTGGAAGTGTCTGGGCGTTTGTGGCCGGTGGAGATCCGCTACCGGCCGCTGGAAGAATTCAGCGCGACGGAATCAAATGAGCCTGTGGGTTTTGTCGAGGCTGCCGTGGGGGCGACTGAGGATGCGTTGCTCGAGTCCGGCGATGGAGATGTTCTGGTTTTCATGCCGACCGAGCGGGACATTCGCGAGGCTCGCGAGCTGATGGAGGAGCGCCTTGGAAGAGGAATTGAGGTTCTGGGATTGTACGGCCGGATGCCAGCGGCGGATCAGCAGCGCATCTTTGCCCCCGGCCCCCGGCGCCGTGTTGTCATCGCCACAAACGTGGCCGAGACCTCGCTCACGCTGCCTCGCATCCGCTATGTGATTGATACCGGTCTGGCCAGGATGAGCCGTTACAATCCCAGGACCCGCACGAAGCGGCTGCCTGTGGAGGCAGTTTCCCAGAGCAGTGCCAACCAACGCTCGGGAAGGGCGGGGCGCCTGAGCGAGGGGGTGGCGATCAGGCTTTACGCCGATGAGGATTTTGCCAAACGGCCCCGGTTTACGCAGCCTGAGATTCAGCGGGCGAATCTGGCCGAGGTCATCCTCAGGATGAAGGCGTTCCGGCTCGGGGAGATAGAAACGTTTCCATTTTTAAACCCGCCTCAGGCTGTTGCCATACGGGCGGGCTACCGCTTGCTGCACGAGCTCGGTGCGTTGGACGAAAGCAACGCACTGACCCCGCTTGGCCGTGAGCTTGCCCGTCTGCCGGTCGATCCCACGCTGGGCCGCATGTTACTTCAGGCGAGGCGTGAGAAAGTGCTTCCGGAAATGCTGGTGATCGCCTCCGGGCTCAGCATTCCGGACCCGCGGGAGCGGCCCGAGGAGCAGAAGGCTGCGGCTCAAGCCGCACATGCGCAGTTCGCGCATTCGCGATCCGACTTCTTGGGCCTCTTAAAAATATGGCGCGCCAGCCCGCAGGGAGACGGCCGCGGCGGCAGTAACGCCCTGAGGCGCTTCTGTAAGGCGCACTTCCTGTCGTTCATGCGCATGCGCGAGTGGAGGGACGTCCATCGCCAGTTGTGCGATAGTTTTCAGGCAGACGACCCGCTGGGTGTGAAACCGCCTGTTCCCACGGAGCTTCCGCCTGCAGCAAAGGCGTCGGGCGCCGCCGCTCCGGCGCGTAAGTCGCGAACCTCCGCGGTGAGCGACCCGTTGGAGCTGCTTTACGATGGCGTCCACCGTTCCATTCTGAGCGGCCTCCTTGGTCAAATTGCGCAGCGAGAAGATCGGAACCGTTACAAGGCGACCGGCGGCAGGATGGTTACGGTTTTCCCGGGGTCCCATTTGTTCGAAAGGCAGGAGCAGGGGAAGAAGAAGCGGCCGCCGACATCCCCTGTTGCTGCACCGGGAAATCCTGCGGCCGAATCAAAAGGCAGGCAGCCTGCGTGGATCATGGCGGCGGAGATTGTGGAAACTTCGCAACTGTTTGCGCGTTCGGCGGCAGGAATCGACCCGGAATGGGTGGTGGACCTTGGCGGCCATTTGTGCGAGGCGCGCTACGCCGAGCCGGCCTGGAGCGATAGGGCGGAGAGGGTGTTGGTTTCCGCGCGAATGTTCCTCCACGGCTTGGAGGTTTCGAGGCGGCGCGTTGATTACGGCACAGTGGACCCCGTTCATGCCACCGAGCTGTTCATACGGGCTGCTCTGGTGCAGGGGGATGCCAAAATAAACCTCCGTTTTGTCTCGGAAAATCGGAGGCTTCGCGACCGGGTCGAGGCGGCATTGACCAAGGTGCGTCATCGTCAGGTTCTTGATCTTGATGAGGTTGTTTACAAGTTTTACGCCGCGCGTATCCACGGGGTATCTTCGGTGCATGACCTCCACAGGTTTGCGGACCGGGGGATGCGCAGCGACCCCGACTTTTGTGTGATGAAGGAGGTCGATCTGACCGAGGAGATCGACCCTGGGTTTGATCGGTCGCAATTCCCTGATAGTGTGAACCTAGGAAATGCGGTTTTGCCGCTGGTCTATAACTTCAATCCGGGGGAGGAGACGGATGGAGTGACTGTGCAGGTTCCGCTTCCGGTTGCCGCCCAGTTGACGCCCGGCCAGATCCAGTGGATGGTGCCGGGCCTCCGGGAGGAGCAGATCAGCCTGCTGTTGCGCGCGCTTCCGAAGGCCATTCGCCGGCCACTCATGCCTTTGGACGTGCGTGCGGCCGAGGTGGCCGCCGAGTTTGACCCGGGCCGGGGCGATTTTATGACGGCCCTTGCGGATTATTTGACGCGGAAATACCGGATCCACGTGCGTCGCTCGGACTGGGGCGAGCAGAGCCTGCCGGCGCATCTTTGTCCTCGGGTGGAGGTTGTGGACAAGGCCGCCCGGCCTGTCGCAGCTGGGAGGGACCTTGCCGAGATACACAGGACGATTGAACGGCACGATCACCGCTCCGTAGCGTGGCACGGCGTGGCCGCAAAGTGGGAGCGGGACGGACTGTCTGCGTGGAGTTTTGGAGACCTGCCAGAAAAGATTTTTGTCGAGGAGGTTGGGGGAGCTGCATTGTACGCTTTTCCCGGGCTGGAGGCCGCCGGCGAATCCGTGAACGTGCGTTTGTTCCGAAATGCGGAGGAGGCCGACCGTGCCAGCCGGGCGGGAATTCACAAGCTGGTGGAGATTGCCGTGGCGCGCGATTTGGTTGGTTTGCAAAAAGAGCTGCTGAGCATCGCCCGCAAGCTCCAAGCGCCGAAGCAGAACTCCTCGAGGGTTGTGGGCGGGTTTCAGCAGTTGGGGGTGCAGCTCGGGCGGCTTGTTCCGGCTTGTTCTGGCGAGACGTTTCAGGAGTCTGCAATGCGGCGGATTCTTGAAAATGCGTTCCAGTGGGAGCCGGTGCGGCCGTTGGAGGCGTCGCGTTTTGAGGCATTTGTCGAGCAGGGGAGGCGGAGACTGCCGGAGCTTGTGTACAAGCTTGGAGAATGGACTCGGCAGATTTTTGAATGGAAGGATACCCTGGGCTCCCTTCCGAAGCGTTATCCCGGAATGGACGCGGATCTGGAAAGACTGGTTCCTGCTGATCTGCATGCGCACACGCCTTTTGACCGGTTGCAACATCTGCCCAGGTACCTGAAGGCGGTTCAAGTACGCGCGGAAAAGGCGGCATTGAGGCCGGCCAAGGAAGCGGAGCGAGCCGCCCAGCTGAAAGAGTTTGCGGGATGGGAAAAAAAAGTGTCCGGAGAACACTCCGAGAAGTTCCGTTGGCTGCTCGAGGAGTTTCGCGTGTCGCTGTTTGCTCAGGAGCTGGGGACCTCGGAAAGCGTTTCGGTCGAACGCTTGCGAAGTTTTGGTGGGTTTTAACCCGGGCGGTCTGTCGGTTTTAGACAGACCCGTTTGAATGGCTTGCTACGCGGAAAGCAGCCGGGTCAGAATTTCGCCAACCACTGTGGGGTTGGCTTTCCCCTGGGAGAGCTTCATGACCTGTCCTTTGAGAAAGTTAATCGACGCCGCCTTGCCTGCGCGGAACTCCTCGACTGCCTTCGGGTTTGCTGCAATGGACTGGGCGCACAGGGCCTCGATGGCTCCCAGATCGCTTTCTTGTTTGAGGCCCTTTTCTTCAATGATGAGCGATGCTTTTTTCCCAGTCGCCAACATCTCTGCAAACACTTCCTTGCCCTGTCTTGTGTTGATTGTACCGCTTTCGATGATGCCGAGCAGAGCCGCCAGTTCGGAGGGGGCAACCTTGCATTCTGCAATGGTTTCGCCGGTGGCGCCGAGTGCGCTCAAAAGGTCGTTGAGAATCCAGTTCGCAAGAACCTTGGGTTTGGAGGCCGCATTTGCGGCATTCTCGAAGTAGTCGGCAAGGGCCCGGTCCGAGGCCAGCACTGAGGCATCGTATTCTGTGACTCCGTACGTCTGGACGAAGCGCTCCCGCTTTTCCGCAGGCAACTCCGGCCTGAGCTTCCGGACCTCCTCCATGAAGACACTCGTGTCCACGGGAAGGAGGTCGGGTTCGGGGAAATAGCGGTAGTCGTGTGCCGATTCTTTGATGCGCATCAGGGTCGTCTGGCCGAGTGTGTCGTCCCAGCGGCGTGTTTCCTGGGCGAGGGCCCCCCCTTTGGTGAGCACCTCTATCTGGCGTTCAATTTCAAATGCGATGGCACGGCGAACACCGGAAATGGTGTTCATGTTTTTGATTTCAATCTTGGTCCCGAGCTCGGAAGTACCCTCGGGACGGACGGATATGTTGCAATCGCAGCGCATCTGGCCCTTTTCCATGTCTGCGTCGCTCACGCCGCCGTACACCAGAATCTGTTGCAGGGCGCTTAGGAATGCAAAGGCCTCCTCCGGAGAATCGATATCCGGTTCGGAGACGATTTCCATCAGGGGTGTGCCGGCCCTGTTGAAATCAATGCCGGAGGAGGTTTCAAAATGAGAGCTTTTCGCAACGTCTTCCTCTAGGTGAATCCGCACAAGCCTGACTACTTTCCCGGCATTTGTGATGCTTTTCTGCGCATCTTTCGGGTAGGCGAGGTCGTGCAGGGGCACGCCGCCGCCGTCGCAGATCGGCTGGTCGTACTGCGAGATCTGGTAGTTCTTGGGCATGTCCGGATAAAAGTAGTTCTTCCGGTCGAACTTGCAGATGTCCGGCACCTTGCAGTTGAGCATCAGGCCCGTGAGTGCCGTCATGCGAAGGGCGGTCTCGTTCATGACCGGGAGGGCGCCCGGGTAGCCCAGACACACCGGGCAGGTGTGGGTGTTTGGTTCCGATCCGTACTCGACGGCGCAGCCGCAGAACATTTTGCTGCGGGTTTTGAGCTGCACGTGAACCTCAAGACCAATGGTGGGGATATAACGGGTTGCCATGAACTTCGTGCTACTTTGAAAGAGTTTGGTGAACTTGGCTAGGGTTTCGCGCGGCGAGATTGCGAGTGGTCTGGCGCTCCGGCAGAGGGACGAGATGGAGTCGCGGCCTTCGGCAGCGGTCCTCCCTGGATCGGTTCGGCGGTCGCCCTAGCCAGGATCGCATCTATGTCCAGGGTTCTGAGAAGAGTGAGCAGCTGGGTGTCTGCCGCCGCGGCCTGCACTCTGGAATTTTTGAGAATGGCGCCCAAGTCGCCGGAATTCAGAGCCTCCTGCAGCGAAGGGTCACTCATCAAAGCAATCAGCTTGGCGTTTTTGGATAGAACCTCCATAGCCGGGTCGCCCATGAGCCTCTGTCTGGCCTGGGGACTCGCAATCATCTCCCCAGCCTTCTCAAGTCGGGAGTAAATTTTACCCGAAAGAGGATCCAGAGCGTTGAGAACTTGCGCCGCTGGAGACTCCTCGATCGCCCTTTTCAGCAGGCTCGTAGGATGCTCGTCCGGGAGCGCATTGGGGCGCAGTTTGCCGCGCGAGGCCGAAATCCCGGCCTTTCGGACCCCCTCCGCGAAGCTGCCCGAGCTTTTTACTGCAAGTGCCCCGAGGCCCAATACGAGCAGTCCCGACAGCAATCCCAACCCTGCTCCAGACAACCCGTAAACGAGGCGGACCATCCCCCAACCCTGCTCCTCCGTCTTCCGGAATATGATGGACGAAAGTATCGAGATGGCTGCCCAGATTGCGAGTCCGAGCAGGCAACCGCCGAAGACCGGGCGTAGAAACTGGGGGAAGCCGAATGTTGGAACAATGGGGGCTATGGCGGGGCCCAGCCAGAAGCCGGCCGCCGCACCCAAGGCAATTCCGGCCAAAGAGGCGGCCTGCCGCACCGGACCCCTTTGCCATCCGAGCCAGACGCTTGCCAGGAGCCAGAAAGCGGCGCAAAGGGGGACCCATGAGGGGACTTCGGCTGGAATTCGGGCGTTCATGGAAGGCAACTCTTGGGACGGTCTTTCAAAGACCTTCTTTATCTCGCCAACCCTGCTTCAAAGCAATCTAACGAACATAACCCCAGCCAAACGCTTGATCCTCCAGTGGAACCCGACAGGCGTCCCGCCCCGGAACACCAGGCGGCATTAACCGTGGCCGTAAACGTGTTTAGAATCGGATTTGAAACGAGGCGCCTATCCCGTTGTCCAATTTGCGGTAGTCCTGAACGGTTATGTCGCTTGAATCACGTGCTTCAAAACTTGCGAAAGCCCTGACAGAAGCCCACTTGTTGAGGGCGTAGTTCACCGAGAATCCCAGGCTCTGCAAAGTCTCTCTTCGGGAGCGAGGGTGGATGTATTCCGTAAACTGCACGCGGTAGAAGGGTTGGACCGTTAGGTCGGGGGCCATCTGCCGGATGTAGGCCACAACGATCGATTCGTCCACCCGGTCGTTTTGCTTGGGCTTTGGCGGGTCAACCCGCGTCAGCCGCCAGCTCCCAGACACAGAAACGCTCAACATCGAGGTTTCACTCACCTTGTACTGTCCGTCCACTCCAACGGAGGGAACGAACTCGGAATAGAACTGGTCGTACTTGCCGGAAGCGGCGTTCAGGAGGCGGTTGTGCTCCGCTCCGAGGCTGGCGGACCAGGAATCGCTGAAGAAATAGCGGCTCTGCGCGAAAAATGTGCTGACGTCGAAATCGATGTCGTTGATATCCTTCTGTTTGTCGCTGCCTGTGGCATAGTTGAACTTTTGATGCCGGTATCCCGTCCTGAACGCAAGTTTGCCCCTCGACAACTCCCACGGTTTTGGTGCGACGGCCACTTGAGCCGTCGATACCAAGACGGACGATCGGATCTTGTTTTTTTCCGTCAGATAAACATTGGAAGTCCCAGCGATCTGAGTGTCAAACGACGCTTCGAGCCACTCCTGTTTCGGCTTCGTTTTAACCACAACCTGCGGCCCGACATCCTCTGCTTCGTCTTTGTAAAGAGATGGGATGGCGTCGACTGCGGGGGTCTGTAGCTTTTGCCGGAGGTCTGGTTTCTGGAACTGATGGGTTGCCGTGTCCACCCGCGTCTGCGCAATGGAAACTCCTGAGAAAGCGCAGAACGTGGCTGCCGCAGTCCAAGTTGAGAAGCGTCCGTTAAACAAGTTCATGACGGAGGGGGATCTGGAAACAGTTTATCCGGGGATGGCGCAAAAGAGGCCACGCCACCAGACGTTTGGACCGCACCGATTCAAAGGTTGTTTGAAGAGGGATAGTTGAACGGTTCATTCGCCAACTTCTGTATCTATCGGCAGCTTACTGGGAGGCTTGAAATGCGCAAATACATTGATGCACCTGCCCTGGTCAGGGAAACGGCGAGCTGCCGAATATTCACAGTCGGAACCGGACGGCAAAACTTGAGGACGGGTTCAATGGGGTGCAGGATAGATAGCATGGCAGGATCTGAAGTTAAGCTGGTTGCACGGGCTGTTGGCTCAAAGCCGGATGTGCGCCTCAAACTGCGTGACTTGCCACACAAGCCGGGAGTTTATCTGATGCGGGATCGATTCAACCGGATCATCTACGTTGGAAAAGCCAGGGATTTGAAGCGGCGGGTTTCGCAATACTTTACGCCGTCCCGGAAGATGACGGCCGACTTAAAGACTCGGGCGCTGCTAGAAGCCGTTTGGGATTTGGAGTGGCAGGTCGTGGGATCTGAACCGGAGGCTTTGCTGTTGGAGGGGCGCCTGATCAAAGAATACCGGCCGAGGTACAATGTTTCGTTCCGCGACGACAAGCGGTTCCTCCTCGTTAAAGTGGACCTCCGCGAGGACTGGCCGCGTTTTCGACTGACCCGGTTGCGAACCGAGGACGGATCCCTTTATTTCGGACCTTACGCACATTCGGGGGCGCTTCGCCAGACGCTCGCCTTTCTACGAAAAAAGTTTGGAGTCCTTACCTTCGGCAGGGGGAATCCCACGGAGCGGGAACTGCGCAGCTCCACCTATCAGGTGCCGCAGAAGCTCTCCGGTCTCTCGCCGGGCCAGTACCGCGAGAGGGTTGAGCAGGCCGCCGATTTTCTGGAAGGACGAAGCAAGGAGCTGCTTTCCGAGTTGGAGAAGGAAATGCAAAAGGCCGCTGCGGCGCTGGAGTTTGAGAAAGCCGCCGAGCTCCGGAACATGCTTGATGACTTGCGCAAAACAACCGCGCCGGTGAAGCGGTTCACTCGCCTCTCTCTCCCCGGCACAGTGAGGCCGGTGGACGACATGGACGGATTGCAGCAGGCCCTTGGACTGCACGGTCCACCCAGGCACATGGAGTGCTTCGACATCTCGAATATTTCCTCGACGCACATCGTGGCCTCCATGGTCTGTTTCCGGGATGGAGTGCCGGACCGCGGGAGCTACCGCCGCTACAGGATCGTGTCGACGAAAGGGCAGAACGACTTTGCAAGCATGGCCGAGGTGGTGCGGCGGAGATATGCGCGCGTGCTGAGGGAAGGAGCGGCATCCTCGAGAGTCAGGGAGACATCAGAAGAGGACGTCTGTGTGGATTATTCGGAAAATCAAGAAGGCCAGGAGGATGCGGCACGCAGGTCCGGTGTCAGGCTGCCGGACCTGATTGTTGTCGACGGAGGCAAGGGGCAGCTTTCCTTTGCTCGGGGCGAGCTTCAGCGTCTGGGGCTTTCGGGAGTACCGGTCATCGGTTTGGCCAAGGAGTTTGAGGAGATTTACCGTCCGGACCATCCGCAGCCGTTGGTGCTTCCCAGGGACAGCGGGGCGCTTCGACTGTTGCAGCGCATTCGCGATGAAGCCCACAGGTTTGCAAACTCCTACCATCAGCTGCTGCTCAAGCGAAGGGTCTCGGAAAGCGTTCTGGACGACTGTCCAGGGGTTTCCAAGCATCGTAAGCAGCAGTTGCTGGCTGAGTTTGGCTCCGTCGCACGGCTCAGGCGGGCGACTGTCGAGGAGATCGCGGCTGTGACTGGTGTCGGCGAGAGGCTGGCCCGGCAGGTGGTGGAGTTCCTCGCCAGCCGCGAATAGCAGGGATGCCGCCCGGCGAGGTGAAGGCTCCCTAACTTCCAGTTTCGTAGCCTTTTGGGTGAGCCAGGTGCCATTTCCATGCGCTCTCGATGATGGACTCGATGGCTTGAAAACGGGGAGTCCAGCCCAGTTCAGTGTGTATTTTTTCAGAGGAGGCTATGAGCCTTGCAGGATCCCCGGGGCGTCTGGGCTCTTCCACGACGTGAATGTCTCGCCCTGTCACCTTTTTGCACGCTGCAATGACTTCGCGCACACTCGTGCCCCCGCCTGTGCCGAGGTTGTATTTTGCGGACTCGTTTCGAGTCAGTGCGAGCATGTGGGCCTGCGCAAGGTCAAGAATGTGAATGTAATCCCGAATGCACGTGCCGTCGGGGGTTGGATAGTCCGTTCCAAAGATGGAGACGCCGCTTTTCTGCCCAAGCGCAACCTTCAGGATGTTCGGTATCAAGTGCGTTTCGATGCGGTGATCTTCGCCAAACCTTTCGCTGGCACCCGCGGCGTTGAAATAACGGAGGGCAACGTGGCGGATCCCGTGGATTTCGTCATACCAGCGCAGCATTTGCTCGAACATGAGCTTGGACTCGCCGTAGGGATTGATCGGTTTTTGAGGAAGCGTCTCGTCGATGGGAACCCGGTCGGGGGTTCCAAAAGTGGCGCAGGTGGAGGAGAAAACGATTTTTCGTACGCTGCACTCGACCATCGCCTGCAGAAGGTTAATCCCTCCGTTGACATTGTTTCTGAAATACTTGGAGGGGTCGGTCATGGACTCTCCCACAAGGGCGTTGGCCGCGAAATGCATGACCGCGTCCGCCTTTGATGCGGCAAGGGCGGCTTTGACGCTTTCCGGCAGGGCGAGGTCACCCTGCACAAAGGCGGCCCTGGGATCGATGGCGGCCCTGTGTCCTTCTGTAAGGTTGTCGAATACAGTAACTTGATGGCCTGCATTCAGTAGTTCCTCCACGCAAATGCTTCCGATGTAGCCGGCCCCGCCTGTGACGAATATGTTCATATGTCTTTTAAAAACGGGCTCATCATCCTTCGGAGCAACGGCCAAGCGCAATTGGGAAAGCGCTGATTGGATTTGCAAATTGGTAAAAAAGAGGGCTCGCGGGATTTCACTTCCCTTTGTACACAGAGGTACTTTCGCTATGACTCTTCGCACTATATCCAAAGCTGTACTCTTGGCTGCTCTAGCCGTTTCCTCCACCGCCTGCTCCTCTCTGAAGAAGAAAAAGACGGGTGCCGGTTCCGGCAGCGACTCCGACTACATTCAGGGAACTTCCCTTGGCGGTGGCGCTTCCGATGGAGCCGGCGGTCTGGGGACTCCTCTTCCCGAACGCTCTGGAGGAAGCTCCTTCCTGTCGTCCAGCGTGGACAAACGCCGCTTTGCTCCGGTCCAGTTTGGGTACGACAGCTACGTGGTGAGCGGCGCAGAACAGTCCAAGGTGAATACAGTGGCTGCTGCGATGAAGGGAACCTCTGATTCTCTGATCATTGCGGGGTTCACTGACGAGCGTGGAACCGCCGAATACAACCGCGGCTTGGGAGAGCGGCGCGCTCAGGCGGTGCGCCAGGCCTTGATCAGCCAGGGCCTCTCAGGCGGGCGGGTGCAGACGGTGAGCTTCGGTGCTGAAATGCCGGTGGATGCCGCCTCCAACGAAGGCGCTTGGGCGAAGAACCGCCGCGCAGAGTTCGGTATCACTAAGTAACCGCTCTCGCACAGTCCCGGGTTTGTTGGAAAGGCGCGGTATCGGTACCGCGCCTTTTCCATGCCTTGGCAGGAACACCGCCTGCATGGTTGCTCCGAGTGCAGTCGGATTGATTTTCCGACGACGGCCTGAGCCGGCTGTTGGCGTGCTTTTAAACCACTATGTTTACAAGCTTTCCGGGAACGACGATGACTTTTCTGATCGTCTTTCCTGCCGTCCACTCCTGTGCCTTTGGGCTTGCGAGGGCGGCGGATTCGATCTCCTGGCTGGAGGCATCGCGTTTGACCGTCAGTTTGTCTCGCAGTTTGCCGTTGATTTGAACGATCAATTCCAGTTCGTCCTCGATGAGCGCATCCGGATCGAATGTCGGCCAGATTTGATCGGCGACGCATCCTCCGGTGCCGATAATCTGCCAGAGCTCCTCCGTGAGATGGGGGGCAAATGGGTTGAGCAGTTGCAGGAGTGTACGGAGGGCGCCGACCGGTTTCTCCCCGGCTCCGGTGAAGGCGTTCACAAAGATCATCATCTGGGATATCGCTGTGTTAAACGATAGGGATTCAATGTCTTCGGTGACCTTCTTGATTGTGGAGTGCAGGACCTTGAGCTGGGCCTTGTCCAGAGGAAGGTCCTTCAGTGAGCCGGACCGGGACCATTCCCCAGATTGACTCTCCTCCATCACGAGACGCCAGACGCGCGCGAGAAATCTGGACACGCCTTCCACCCCTGCGGTGTTCCATGGCTTCATCTGCTCGAGGGGGCCCATGAACATTTCGTAGCAGCGAAACGCGTCGGCCCCGAATTCGTTGATGACCTCGTCGGGGTTGACTACGTTGCCACGGCTCTTCGACATTTTTTGACCGTCCTCCCCGAGGATGATCCCCTGATTGACCAGGCGCTGGAAGGGCTCCGGCGTCGAGACATGTCCAAGGTCAAACAGGACTTTGTGCCAGAAGCGGGCGTAGAGCAGGTGGAGAACTGCGTGCTCGGTCCCTCCCACATAAAGGTCGACGCCGCCTGGTTTAGGAGAAGCATCGTTGGCCCCCATCCAGTAGCGCTCCGCATCCCTGCTCACAAATCGACCTGCATTGTCAGGGTCGCAGTAACGAAGGTAGTACCAGCAGGAGCCTGCCCACTGGGGCATCGTGTTCGTTTCTCTGCGCGCCGTTTCGCTGTATTTGAGCCATTCCACAGCCTTGGAAAGGGGCGGTTCGGGCGTGCCTGTCGGTTTGAAATCCTCCATCGGAGGGGGCGTGAGCGGCAGTTCCGATTCGTGAATGGCATGGTGGCGGCCGTTTTCCCAGACGATGGGAAAGGGCTCGCCCCAGTAGCGCTGCCGGGAGAACAGCCAGTCCCTGAGCTTGTACTGGACCGTACCTTTGCCTGTGCCCCGCTCTTCGAGCCAATCGGTCATCTGCCGCTTCGCCTCGGGAGTTGGCTGGCCATCTAGAAAATCGGAATGGACTGCGGTTCCGTGGCCGGTGAATCCCTGCCAGGGTTCGTCGCCCAGAGGCTGCACCACTTGTTTGATGGGAAGCTGGAATTTCTGGGCGAACTCGTGGTCCCGAGTGTCGTGGGCGGGGACTGCCATGATTGCGCCGGTGCCGTATCCCGTCAGAACATAGTCCGCGATCCAGATGGGGACGCGTTCTCCGTTCACAGGGTTCAACGCGAAAGCCCCCGTCGGGACGCCTGACTTTTCCTTTGCCAGGTCGGTGCGCTCTAGGTCGCTCTTGGACTTGCACGCCGCCTGGTAGCTTTGCACAGAGTCCCGCTGCGACGGCGCGGTGATTTCCTCTACAAGCTGGTGTTCGGGCGCGAGCACGAGATAGGTTGCGCCGAAAAGGGTGTCCGGCCGGGTGGTGAAAACGCGGACGGAGTGGGACGTTCCCTCCACTTTGAAATGAACCTCGGCGCCTTCCGATCGTCCGATCCAGTTGCGTTGTAGCAGCTTGATGGACTCGGGCCAGTCGAGGCCATCCAGTTCGTTGATGAGCCGGTCTGCAAAGGCCGTGATGCGCAGCATCCACTGGCGCATCGGCCTTCTCTCGACCGTATGGCCGCCGACTTCACTGCGTCCGTCCACCACTTCTTCATTCGCGAGGACGGTGCCGAGCGCTGAACACCAGTTCACTGCGACTTTGGCCACGTAGGCGAGCCGTACCGCGTCGGGGTCGGCGCCTGTGTAGGTTGTGATGGGTTCCGCCTTCTGGCTGGCGGGGTTGAACCAGGCGTTGTAGAGCTGCAAAAAGATCCACTGGGTCCAGCGGAAGTAGCCGGGATCCGTTGTGTTGACTTCACGTTGCCAGTCGTAGGCAAACCCGATTCGCTTGAGCTGGGTGCGGAAGTTGTCGATGTTCTGGGCAGTGGTTACAGACGGGTGCTGCCCTGTTTTGATGGCGTATTGTTCAGCCGGAAGCCCGAAAGCGTCCCAGCCCATGGGATGAAGGACGTTGAAGCCGCACATCCGCTTGAACCGGGCGAGAATGTCTGTGGCAGTGTAGCCCTCAGGGTGCCCAACGTGCAGGCCCGCGCCGCTGGGATACGGGAACATGTCCAGCACGTAGTACTTGGGCTTTTTGGGGTCGAATCCCTTCTCTCCCGGGTTTGGGCAGTGGAAGGTCTGGTGGGCGTCCCAATATTTCTGCCACTTGTCCTCGATGCGGTCAAAAGGGTAGGGCTTGCGGCGTTCTGTGCTCATGGGTTTTAAAAAGAGGGGTGTGACACTACGCAGAGTGGGGCCGCGTCTTCGAGTCTGAGTTTCGGATCTTGAAATGCTGATTCGAAGGGGGGGCGGATTCGTGCACGGATTGAGGTGTCAGGCAGGCTTTTAATTTATGCCTCCTACATTTGTACGATTGCACCCGCGCTTTGAAAGCAGTTTGACTCGGGTGATGCGCCGATTGCTGATTGCTACAAAAAACGCCCACAAGACCCATGAGATTCGCGCCGTTCTCGGTGGCGGCTTCGAAGTGCACGACCTGTGCACCCATCCCGAGGTTCCCTCCCCGGAGGAAACCGGCAAGACCTTCGCAGAAAATGCTGCGATCAAGGCTTTGGCTGCGTCTGAGGTCTTTGATGGTTGGGTGCTTGCAGACGATTCCGGTCTGTGCGTCGATTCCTTGGGGGGCGCGCCGGGAGTCATTTCCGCACGTTATGCCGGTGAGGGGGCGTCCGATTCTGATAACCGCCGCCGTTTGCTGCAGCAGTTGACGTCATTTTCCGAATGGCAGCAAAGGCGTGCCAGGTTTCAGTGCGTTCTAATTTTGGCCAAGGCCGGCCAGGTTAGGGGCATTTTTCAGGGCGCGGTGGAGGGGTTTATCTTGGCATCGGAGCAGGGGGAGGGCGGTTTTGGCTATGACTCCCTGTTCGTCCCAGACGGTCACTCGGACTCGTTCGGAGTGCTGCCCGCCGAGGTGAAGAACTCCATGAGTCACAGGGGGAGGGCCTTGCAGGCGTTTAAACAGTGGCTGAGCGCCTCCCCCGAATGGGATTGAAGAGCTCGGACTCGACCTTGACGCCGGACTCAGTCATTTAGAGGGCATGTTCACGGGATTGGTTGAAGAATTAGGCGAGGTTGTCGGGCTGGACCGGCTGGCCTCCGGAGGGGTGCGTTTATCACTCAGGGCCAACGGATTCGAGGGAGGAGTTCAAATGGGAGACAGTGTCGCCGTCAATGGATGTTGCCTCACTGTTGCTGCCCTAGAGGGCGGCGTGGTCTCCTTTGACCTGCTGCAGGAGACATTGTCGCGTACGAGTCTGGGTGCTCTTGAGAGGGGTGGGAGCGTGAACTTGGAACGCGCAATGGCCGCTGGTGGAAGGTTTGGCGGCCATTTAGTTCAGGGCCACGTGGACGGGACCGCCGAGATCTTGCGGCTTGAATGGATTGGCGCGGATGTGAGGCTCGAGGTTGCCCTTCCATCTGACTCCGGCAAGTACTTCGTGTTGAAGGGTTCTATCGCCGTTGACGGGATCAGTTTGACCGTCGCCGAGTTGCATCCCGACAGCTTCGTGCTCTGGATTATCCCCCACACATTGAGTGCGACCAACCTCGGTCAGCGCAAGGCCGGGGACCGCGTCAATCTAGAGTACGACCTCCTCGCCAAATACGTGGAGAGGATGCTGGCCAGCCGCTCTTAGGAGAAAAAGCGGGCTGCTTTCAGTCAGCCTTAGCCGCCCTTGGCATTGTTTGCTTTGGGCAGAGGAACTCCCTCGGTGGCCAGCACCTCGAATACATGTTCGAGCACTGTTTTGTAGTGTTGTTGTACCACAAGGTCTCTCGCCTCTTGCTGGAGTGCGAGGAAGTCTTCGTAGTCGTCCTTGAGCTTGAATCCGAGTAGCAGGCGTAACTGGGTTTCGGAGTCTGGCGGCGCGGTGTCTGCGGTCAGGCCGCTGCTCGCGGCGCGTTCTTCGCTGTCCGTCGTGAGCTCTTCAATCCGCGTATTCAACTCTGCATTGCGCGTCTCAAGCTGCTGGTTTAGACGCAAGAGTTCCTCGACGGAGAGTTCTCCGGGGGCGACGACTGGTGCGGAGCGGTCTGGTCTCCTGCCGCGGCGCGGATCATCCTCCCGCTGACGGAGCTGCTTTTGCGCGGAGAGCAGTTCATTGCGCAACCCCGCGACGTAGCCGTCGATCTGCCGGAGCGTGTCCTGAAGGTTGAAATGGGCAGGAGCTCCGCCCCTGCGCGGCGGCTGACCCGGATGATTGTGTCCCCCGTGAGATTGCTGGGAATGAGCATTCGGAACCGTTTTGGATACGTAGACGGGCCTCTGTTTGGCCCGGGAGGTCTGACGGGGGCTGTCACCCTCGGAGCCCTCGTTTTCATCTTCGTCGTCCTCATCTTGATCATCGTCGTCCTCATCTTCCGAGCCTGCCCGATCCTCGTCGTTTCGGATGGCGCCATTGGCCTCGGTGCCTTGCAAGGGAAGCCGTTCTTCTTCTTCGTCCGATTCGGGATGAGATACCGATGCGCCAACCGTTTCCCCGGGTGGACATTCATCTGCGGGCTTGTTGCGGTCCCTCTTGGAGAGTCCCTTGAGCTGTTCGGCTAGTGATTCCGGAAGGTTCGAAATCTCCTTCCGTAAAGTGGACTGCCATTTCGCGCTCCAGCGGCCGACGTTCTTTACGATGAGTTGCTCGAGGGCCTCTGGCAGTCGATTCAGTCGCTCCGAGACGGAGGCCCAGCGAAGAATACTGAGTTGCGCCACCGGAGCCTGCGGCGCATGGAAAGCCCCGTGGATGGCCGCGAAGACAAGAAGATCGGCTTCGACGGGTTTCAGCTCTTGAGGGGGGATTTGAAGCACCCAAGCCTTTCCCCTACCAATGAGGACGTTGGCGAACATTGCCGCCCCCTTACCTTCGAGGAGCCCCGTTTGCTTGTTTCGCAGCAGCTTCAGTGTGAGAAGAATCAGCTTCCTCGCCGCAACTTGGTCCACTTTGTAGAGGCCGCGCGCAAGACTGAGGCGGATTCTAGCCGCGGATTCTCCCTGGGTTCTTGCGAGCCCCGCCAGAAACTGGGCTCTGAAAGATGGCTTCATTTCCGGCCATGCCTGAGTAGCAGCCTGGACGCTCACAATCCATGGGAGCAACGGCGTCATCGCCACTGCCCGGGCCACATCATTCCTGCCTCCCAGCAGGGATTCTATCAGCAGTTTTGCAGCCGTGCTTTCTTCCGTTGGATTTAGTCGGCCGGTGGCTGATCGCTCGGCTAGAGACTCCAGGGAAGGGGCGTTTCCTTCGAGGTCTACCCCGCCTTCGCCACCTGAATGGGCGGCCTCGAGCGGGTGGTTCTCCACGCCGGCGGGATCCTCTTCCACCTCGGCGTGTGTTGCTTCCATGTGTTCGTCTGCCCGGGGTTCGATCGTTGGAGAGGGCTGCCTGGCGGTCGCCGGAGCGGTTTCGTGGATGGTGGAGGAAATGTCGGCGGCGGCAGCGTGTTCACCGCCTGCGCGGTGTTCACTCTGCTCTGGGTGCGAAGGCTCCGTAGGAAATGAATTCTCCATGATTCAAAGGGACTCGTGTCTCGAAGGAGAGAGGTTTGCAGAGGGCGTGCAAAAAGGCGAGGGGTTCCGCCCTGAAAGGCGGAAACAGCTCCGAAATTTTTACTAGAACACCGGCGTGTGGGCGTCCATCATCCTGCGTCACATGCGCGCAATTCTCGCCCTAGAGGACGGAAAAAGTTTCACAGGTGAGTCGTTCGGAGCTTCTGGAACGTCTCTCGGGGAGGTTTGTTTCAACACTTCGATGTCCGGCTACCAGGAGGTTCTGACAGACCCATCTTACCGAGGGCAGATCGTTGCGATGACGGTGCCTGAGGTCGGCAACTACGGTGTGAACGCCCTGGATTCGGAAAGCGACTGCCCCCACGTGCGCGGGTTCGTGATCGAGGAGTTGAGTCCCATCGCCAGCAGTTGGCGGGCGGAACAGACGTTGGACGCTTATCTCAAGGAGTGGGGCATTCTGGGAATTCAGGGAATCGACACCCGTGCTTTGACGCGCCATCTCCGGGATAAGGGGGCGATGAAGGGCTGCCTGAGCACTGAGACCTCCTCTGTTGAAGCGGCTGTTGAACTGGCCAAGGGAGGTGTCGGGGTTGTTGGTCAGGATTTCGTTCGCGAAGTCACGGCCGCAGAGGCATACGACTGGGATCCGGACTCGCTTCTTTCCAGAGAGTGGACGACGGTTCGTGGAAATGATGTGGAGGTGGGAGCCGGTGGTTGCTTCAGGAGGCTCCAGCCGGTGAGGCACAAAATCGTGGCTTACGACTTCGGAATGAAGCGCAATATTTTGAGGCGGTTGCGCCAGGAGGGTTTTGCCGTGCGTGTGGTTCCGGCCGGGACTCCCGCCGAGGACGTTCTGGCGATGAAGCCGGACGGCGTTTTTCTCTCAAACGGGCCGGGAGACCCCTCGGCACTGACCTATGTGCACGAGAGTATCCGCAAATTGGTGGGACGGACTCCCATTTTTGGCATCTGCCTCGGACACCAAATGCTGGCCTATGGTTTTGGTGGAAAGACGTTCAAATTGAAGTTCGGACACAGAGGCGGAAACCAGCCGGTGAAAGATCTGCATACCGGCAAGGTGACGATCACATCCCAGAACCACGGTTTTGCTGTGGATCCTGAAACGCTTCCTCCCGAGATAGAGGTTACGCACATCAACCTGAACGACCAGACAGTGGAAGGCATGCGGCACAAGACTGCGCCGGTTTTCAGCGTTCAGTATCATCCCGAGGCGGCTCCGGGACCGAACGACGCCAGTTATTTTTTCGCGCAGTTTTCTTCGATGATTGAAAGTTTCAAGTAGGTTTGTTCGCGTGCATCTTCTTCCCCAGATCGTATGATCAAGCTCATCATTACCATGCCAGACGGATCGTTGATATCCGCGCTTCCCTCCGAGCTGGCTGAAACGCGGATCACGATTGGCAGCGGTGTCGGTTCGACTCTTGTTGTCCCACATGAAACTGTGGCCGAGACGCACGTGGAACTGTTGATGGATGAGACCGGCTACGTGGTTGCCGATCTTGTCGGGGGCGGGGTGACGTTGATCAATGGATTTGCAGTTGAGCCGGGAGATTATTACCGGCTGGAGACAGGGACCCGGATTCAAATGGGGGAGGTGGAGGCGGTCTACATAGACTCCGAAGCAATATTACAGCCCGAAGTGACGGCGGTTGAAGGGGCTTTCGAAGCGGCGGTGGCCCCCTACACGGCGCCTGCGGGCGGAGGCCTGCCGGGGTCCTTTCCTCTGCCAAAACATCCGCCCGGTGTTTTTGTTCCTCTAAAGGCTCCCAGGAGTCTTTGGGTGATGGCCTCCATCACGGTCACGTTTGTTGCCGTAGCCGCAGCGACTGTCGCCGGTTACTTGAGCGTCTCACTTTCCGCGCACTAGGCGGATGACTGTCCGGCCTCCAAACGTTCCCGAAACGGTTTGCGGGCTGGGTGATTTTGGCGATCCGGTTGCGGACCAGTGTTTTGAGCCGTGGGGGCGAGCTTCTTCGTTGAACTTGGTGCTCAACAATGGATCAGGGGCGCCCGAGCAGGGCACGGAGGTTCGGATCGGGCATGACGGTCATAGTCTCCGGGTTCTTTTTGTGTGCGAGGACCTCGCGCCGTGGGCGACCCTCACTGAGAGGGGCGCACCGCTGTACACCGAGGAGGTGGTGGAGGTGTTTTTGGACGTTGATGGAGAGGGGCTTGCTTATTATGAGCTGGAACTCAATCCCAACAACGCCGTGCTGGATGTTTTTGTGCGGCGGGTCCGGAACGGATTTCGAAAGGATTTTCGCTGGCGGTGCGAGGGGCTCAGGACGGCTGTTCGAATGATCGAAGGCGGCTGGGCCGGTGAGTTTGCGATACCCTTTGAAAGTGTTTGCGTAAAGCCTCCGCAGCCGGGGGCGCGATGGCGGGTTAATTTCACCCGGATAGACAGGCCAAAGGACCGGCCCAGAGAGCTCAGCTCATGGTCGCCGACCGGACTGGATCAGTTTCATATCCCAGAGCGCTTCGGAACGGTCGTGTTCGCTTGAGAGGAAGTTTACGAACTCCGGTCGGCGTCCCTTCCCTCTGGGCCCGACTTATTTCAGGGTCGCAAGGTACTCCACGAGGTTGCGGATATCCCGTTTGGTCAGCAGTTGGGCGATCGCCGGCATTCCCGAGGGACCGCGCTCCCTGGTCTTGATTTGGTCCTTCTGGATTTTGTCGGCCACTCCAGTGGGCTGCATCAGAGTGACTTCCGTCGGAGTTTCTCCCTTGAGTATGCCTCCATGTACGGAACCGTCATTCAGGGTGATGATGACCGTTTCAAAGCCGGCTGCAATTTTCGCATTTGGATCTACGATGGATTCCAGCAGGTATTCCCTGGTCTGGCGTTTCCCGATTGCTGACAAAACCGGACCGACTTCGGCTCCTTCGTTGTTAACCTTGTGGCAACGGATGCAGGACGCCTCTGGTTTTTCCATGAACACTTTGCGCCCCTCGGCCGCATTGCCGCCTTTCAGCGCCACGCTATAGGGACCGAGCGGTCCAGCCGAGCCAATCGAGGCCTCGTGGCGGCTGAGAAGGTTTTTCACGTTCGGTTCCTGCCGTTTTGCCGCCGCTTCAAGCAGGTCCAGTTGCAGTTCCCCAGCAAGCTTACCCTCCAAAAGCAGTTGGAGCTGTTGCTCCAGCACTGCCGCTGCTGCCGGTTCCGCGAGTGTTCCGAGCGTGGTCAGAACACTTTGCTTTTCGCCGGTTGTTCCGATGGTGAAGATCTTGGCAAGGGACTCCGCGCCTCCTCCCGGAAGGTGCAGCTCGACCCGCAGGCGGGTGGCTTCCTTGCGGAGGATCTCTGACTTGTCCGTCGATGCGATATTTACGCTTTCCACAAGAGAGGACTCCGAGCGGGCGGCGAGTGCGCCAAGCGCAGCGGCCCTGAGCGCTGCGGGTTCCTTCTCGTCCGCGACCAGGCTTTCGAGGTGAAGCGTGACGTCCTTGAACAGGTGCTTCTTCACCAATTCCATGGCCTCCAGACGCAGGGCGGGTGGGTTGCCCTCGCCGCCTGCGATCAACTTTGCGATCGCCGGACGAAGTGCTGTTGCTGCTGAGGAGGAATCCCGTTTTTCCAAGGGCCTGTGTAGGCCCGTGATCCGGTCAAGGCGTGGCGGCGCGTCCCACAACCCCAGTTGCTGTAGTGATTGCACGCGCAGCGCCTCGGGTGCGTTGGAAAGGCCGGCAAAGTGGACCAAGGCATCCGCGTTCGATGGGTTGCCCAGGCGGAAATTGGCGTTAATCGCACGTTTGAGGATCGCATCGCGGGGTCCGGGTTCCTCTTTGGATCCCTCAGACAGAGAGGAAAGCTCCGAAGCTTTGGAGAGCATTGACGCGAGGGCGGGCATGGACGCTTCTAAAAACTCGTCGTGAATGGCGCGGGCGGTTTCTGCAACGACCAGAGGCTCGGTGTCTGCGAGGAAGCGTTCGAGTGCGGAGTCGCCTTTCCGGCGTAATGCAACCACGGCTCCAAGTCGGGTAGCTGCGGATGGATGTGTTGCCGCAGCGGCGAGGGAATCCGCACTGCCGCAGCCTGCCAGTCCGATTGCCAGGGCGTGACGCAGAGCCGGATCGGCGTTATTGTTTTCCGCCAGGGCCTGCAGCAGTGCGGGTGTTGCGGTTTGAACTTTCAAGGATCCGAGGGCGATGGCCGCGAAGGACCTGACTCTCGAACTGCTGTCCGCTAGCAGTGCTGTGATCGCGGTAGCCGACTGCGTCGAAGGGGGCAGCTCCCCGAGCATCTTCACGGCCTGGGCGCGGACTTCGGGGTCCTTGTCGTGCAGCAGGGGGAGCAGCAGCGAGCCGTCCAATTGCTTGTGGCGTGCGACTTGTGCCACGCCCCAGATCGCATGGAGACGGGCGAGCTGGTCCCGTCCTTGAGACGCGACGGCTTCCAGTGGGGAGAGTTCCCCGCGTGCTGAGAGTTCGAACTGGGCTTCCTGGCGGACGCGCATGTCGGCGTGGGAGAGCAGGGTGACGAGCTCTGCGACCGGGCGCCCTTCCATTCCCTCGGCGATCAGGCGGCGGGTTTGCTCCAGCAACGGGGCCTCGTTTTCGTCTGTGGATGTGACCTTGTAGATGCGCCCCTTGCCGGTCATCCCCCAGCCTGTGACCCAGTCGGAGAGATAAAGCCCGCCGTCGACCCCGAACTCGACATCCGTTGCAAGGATGTTGCTCACAGGAGTTTCAATGGAAGACATTAAAAAGCCTGCTCCCTTCGGCTCGACTGTTACGGAAAGAATGCCGCTGCTTGCCGAGCTGCCTCGAAAGTTAGCCAGGAAGAAGTGGTCTTTCCAAGCGGGGGAAAGGCCTGTGCCGGGATGGTATGTTAAACCACTGGGACCGTTTCCAAGAATCGCAACAGGAGGAAGGTGGTATGCAGCCTGCCCTGGAAAGGCGGGGAAGCAAAGGCGTTCGGCAAGCCATGGACCGCGGGCGTCCGGCTTTGCAATAAACTGCCATCCGATGCGCCAGCCGCTGTCGCTGTTCTGCATTACATAAACCCAGCGTGCGGGATCTCCTGCGTCGGAATTGTTGTCGCCGGTAAATAGGTTTCCAAATTTGTCGAATGCGAGTTCCTGGGGATTTCTGAGCCCGCAAGCGAAGATCTCAAGCTTCGAGCCATCCAGTTCGCAGCGATATACCGCGCCCGTCTCAGTGTTCACCACTTTGGAACCATCGATGGCCGTGGCGTTGGCCCCCCTGTCGCCGATTGAGAAGTAAAGCCTGCCATCCGGGCCGATGCGAAGTCCGTGAAGGTCGTGTCCGAGGAACGCGGTGCGTACTCCAAAGCCGCGGGAGAGAGAGGTCTTGGAGTCAGCGCTTCCCGCGTTTTTAGTGTCCTTTAGCAGCCACAAATCGGGGATGTTGGTGAGGTACACGGAGCCCTTTCTTGCGAGCACGCCTGCTGCGATTCCCGAGAGGGGATCGTTGAATCCTTCCGCGAAGATCTTAGAGCTGTCGGCTTTTCCCGTTCCCTTGCTGTCCCACACCATTTGGACCCGCTCAGAGTTTTTGGCATTTTTTTCGAACTCGACACCAGGATCCGCCTTAAGGATACGCATCCATGATTCGAGGGTGGTGCTGGCAAGCTCGTCCTCAAGCCAGTTCATGTGAGCGCGGATGTCGCTGACGCCCGCGTGAAGGCGGAATGTTTCCGCCACAAACCAACGGCCCTTTTCGTCCGTCGCGATCGCCACCGGGTTGGCCAGGAGCGGTTCCGCCGCCCAGAGGTCGACCTTGAGGCCCTCGGACAGTTTGAATTGTTTGATGGCATTCACCCCCTCGTCCGAAGCCTCCTGGATTTTCGGGACGAAGCCGCCTTGTTTGGCGACTTCCACCTGCCGCTCATCCCCGGCCAGGGCGGTTGAGCTAGCGAGAGCGGCGCAGCAAATGGATGCGAAGAGAGTTTCTTTCATAGAGGTGGACCTCGAGTTAACCCGCGCAGCGGGTTTTAAAGGATGAAAAATATAAAAATGTTGTTTGTCAGGCGGCTTGATCAAAAGCCGCAAAAAAGTAGACGCTGACTCCATGAAAGTTTCCCCCCTTCTGTTCTCGTTGATTTTTGTGACCTCCCTCTCGTCTGCAGCCGTGGACTGGCCGCAGTGGCGGGGACCTGCCCGAACAGGGGTTGTGAAGGATGCAGGAAGGGTCTTGGACAAGCTTTCCAATGAGCCAAAGATGCTGTGGGAGATTCCGACGGGCCCTGGACAATCCTCTCCCGTGGTCGCTGGCGGGCGGCTGGTCTTTATGGACGGCGCCGAGGGGCAGGAGGTTGCCCACTGCGTGGACGCCGCCAGCGGAAAGGAACTCTGGCGGGCTGAGGTGGGGCCGATGGTGGAGTTCCAGAATGCTTATGGAGAGGGTCCCCGATGCACCCCCCTGATTGATGAGAATCGCGTTTATGTGCAGTCCTGCGGGGGGGAGTTCAGGTGTCTTTCCATGAAGGATGGCAGTCAAATATGGGCCATCAGTTTTGCCCGAAACTACGGCGCCACGTGGTTTGGAAACAAAAATCCCGATCCGGAGTCCAAAGAAACGGCGTCGCGCAGGCACGGAAATAACGGCAGCGCGGCGATAGACGGGGACCGGATTTTTGTTCCTGTTGGCAGTCCTAAAAGAGGCACGCTGATGGCGTTCGACAAGCTCACCGGTGCGCAACTTTGGGCTGCCGGATCAGACAACACGGCGTATTCCAGCGTTGTGGCCGGAAGGATTGCAGGAACGAAGCAGGTGGTGCATCTGACTGCGGATGCGTTGATGGGAGTGCATCAACTGACGGGCGGGATTCTTTGGCGGGAGCCGTTGAAGACAGGAGCCAAGCGTCACGTGGCGACGCCTGTGATCGACGGGGACACGGTGACAGTGACCTCCACTAGCATCGGAACCATTCGTTTCAAAATCACCGAGGTCAACGGCCAGTACGAGGCGAAGCGGATTTGGGAGAACCAGCAGCTCAAGGTTGTGATCGGTTCGCCGGTTCAGTTCGAGGGGAGCATTTATACTCCAGGGCCCGGAAACCGGTGCGACTTGGTGTGCGTCGATGCAACCACCGGCGAGGAACGCTGGAAGGAACCCGGGCTGGGTGACTACGCGAGCATCACAGTGGTCAACAATTCCTTAATCGTTGTGGATTCTACCGGGGAGGTCCGGCTGGTTCAGGCCTCAAAAGACGGGTACAAGGAGCTCGGTCGCGCACATTTCGTTGGCAAAACCTGGGCTTCGCCAGCGTATTCCGACGGAATCCTTTTTGTGAAGGATGCCTCAAAGCTGGTTGCCGTCCGGATTGCCGAGTAGGCGCAGTGGAGCGTTGAGGGATTCTCGCGGACGCGGACTGCGGCGGTGATTTACCGGGACGCAAAAGCAGCCGCAGCCGCGAGCACAGATTCTTTCTCGGCATCGGACCAGTCGTGCGCGCTGGGTTTGGCGATCCCCAGGACACCCTTGAGTTGACCCGCTGGCGAGAATGCGGGCACCGCCAGGGAGCCCTCCATGCCTGTTGCCTTTGCACCCGGTCTGGCTTGTCCGGAGTCGTCGGTCTGCAGGTTGCACAACGACACTGGCTCTCGGCGTTGGGCAGCGAGTCCGGCAATGCCTTTACCCACCGGGACGCTCTGGATGACCGATAGCACGGGGGGCGGGATATGGCAGGCTGCCGCCAGGTGAAGCATGTCGCCTTCGATCGTGTGCCAGGTCCCGGCTGCACATTCAAAATGGGTCAGAGTGGCCTGGAGTGCGTCCTGAAGGGGGGCCGAGGTGATGATGGTTTTAAGCGTGTCCGGGAAGTTTGCGTGGTGCATGTTGAGGAGAGGCGAGTTTAAGAGCGTTCAGAATCAGAGGACGGGAGTCTGTGGACCGGGTGGCCTGTAGGGTTGGACTTTGCCTGATCTGTAAGCCTTGGCCAGTGTGATGTAACGCTCGGCCCAGGTCGCCAGTCCCTCCTGCTCATCGTGTGAGAGGGTGCGTATCACCCGGCCTGGAGATCCGAGGAACAGCGAGCCGGGAGGCACCTTCGTCCCCGCGGTGACCAGCGCATTCGCACCGATGATGCTGCGGTTGCCGATCTCCGCGCCGTCGAGAATGACCGAATTCATTCCGACAAGAACCTCGTCGCCGATGGTGCACGCGTGCAAAACCGCTGAATGTCCCACGGTGACGCGCGCACCGACGAGCGTCGGGTGGTCGTCTGAAACGTGCACAACAGCACCGTCTTGTACGTTTGAACCCGGGCCTATGCGGATCGAATTGAGGTCGGCCCTCAGCACCGACTGGAACCAAATGCTGGAGGATTCACAAAGGGTGACGTCACCCACAAGTGTCGCATTGGGGGCGACATAACAATTGTCTGCGACAATCGGAGGTGAGCAGGCGAAGTACAGGATCCTGTCGTCGATATCCATTGGAATGCCCGCAACAGTCGGCAACACGAGGGGGCGACTCAAACGAAAAGTGCATGCAATGGGCCTTTGGAAGGTTTTTGCGATTGACGCAACTCGGACAGGATGGCAAATCCGCAATGTGCTCGGTGCTTTCCGATGTCCGGAAGACCGGCGCTTAGCGAACCTAAATACCCCCCCTATGAACAAAGCTGAATTGGTGCATGCTGTGCAGAAGACCCTTGGCAAAGAAGCTTCCCGAGCCGAGGCAGAGCGGGCAGTCCATGCGGTGATCGAGGCCGTGAAAACCGGGCTCAAAAAGGACAAGGCTGTGCAGTTGGTTGGTTTCGGGACTTTCAAGGTATCCCTCCGCAAGGCGCGCACCGGGATCAATCCCTCAACGAAGCAGAAGATGAAAATTCCTGCCTCGAAGGTCGTCCGGTTCTCCGCTGGTAAAGATCTCAAGGCGAAGGTAAAGTAGTCTAATCGTAAGGTTTAAATTGAAGACCCCCGGACAGCCCTGCTGCGCCGGGGGTTTTTCTTTCGTTGAATCCATTTCGTGGAGGAACTGCGTCAGGGAGCACTCAAAGCGGCTTTAAGAAATATGGCTCACTCTTTTTCCGTCCGGGTTGCTGCTTTGGCGCTGCTGTGTTTTTCTGTCTTTGTCTGGCAGCGCACGACGGGGAGTGCCGGCGAAAGGGAGGTGCAGTCGCCTGGTGTTTTATTGGAGGGCCAGGGAGGCGCAGTCGCCAAGGAGGGGATTGGCGCTGCCCGCTTCACAGCGGGCGGGTTGGTGGCGCTGATGGCCGCATTTTCGTCCGGGGCTTTGCTGTTTGGGAAAAAGCTGGCTGCCGGCCGGAGGCGAGGTTCGCCGTTCGAGGAAGCCCTGAAGTCCAGAATCTTAGAGGACAGCGCGGAGTGTGTCATCCTCACAAAAAAGAACGGAGCGGTTCAGTTTGTCAGCCGCCGCGGGCGTTCGGTTTTGGGGACAGGAGACGGCGAGGTTTTTGAAGGAAAATTGTGGATGGACTGGTGGCTGGAGGAATGGAAGATCCGGGCCAGGGATGGATTGACCCGCGCATTGGCAGGTGATCGGGTCACTATAGATTTGGCGATGCATCCGCCCGAGTCTGGGATCCAGTGGTGGGAGGCTACCCTCTCGGTGCTGAGTGATCCGGAGGGCGAGGGTGACAGGGTGCTGGTGGTCATGCATAACACGTCTGCACGGATGAGGGCTCAGCAGGCTCTCAAAGAGAGTGAAGAAAGGTTTGCCGCCTTCGTTGAGCATGCGCCTGCGATGGTTTACATCAAGGATGAGGAAGGGCGTTATCTGCTTGTGAATCGCATTTACGAGGAGCTTCGTAATGCGCCTCCGGGGGACCTGCTGGGGCGTCTGGACTCGGATGTTCTTGGCGAGGAGCTTGCCGAAAAGGTCCGAAGCCTGGAGCAGGAGGTGTTGCAAACCGGTGTCGCGCGGAGGGTTGTGGAGGAGTTTGGGCTCCAGGATGGAGGTGCCGTCCACTGGCGCGTGTTGCGCTTCCCCCTGCGGCTTTCCTCCGGGAGGACTCTTGTCGGAGCGATCGGCGTGGATGTGAGCCGGACCGTGCGCGCGGAGGCTGAGTTGCAAGTAGCTAGAGATCAGGCGGTAAAGTCTGCGAGGCTTAAGAGCGAGTTCGTCGCGAACATGAGCCATGAGATTCGCACTCCGATGAACGGTATCATCGGGATGGCCGGTCTTCTTTTGGACAGCGGGCTGAGCGCGCGGCAGAGGGATTTCGCACAAACCATTGCGAACAGCGCGGACGCGCTTTTGAACATTCTGAACGACATTTTGGATTTTTCAAAAATTGAAGCTGGCGTCCTGGAGTTTGAAGACATCGAGTTTGAACTTGAGGACGTCATCCACGGGGCTGTGGAACTGTTGTCGGAAAAAGCTGCGATCAAGGGGCTTGAGATGGCGGTGCTGCTGGCGCCCGAAGTTCCAAGGCGCCTGAAGGGCGATCCGGGAAGGCTGCGGCAGGTGTTGGTGAATCTGCTCGGAAACGCTGTGAAGTTTACGAGAGAGGGCGAGGTTGTTGTATCCTGCGCGTTGGCCGCCGAGTTTGAGTGGGGCGCGGAGAAGGTCCAGCTGGCGTTCAGCGTGAAGGACACCGGTATCGGCATTGCAGCTGAGACGCAGGCCCGATTGTTCAAGGCGTTCAGCCAGGCGGACGGTTCGACCACGAGACGGTATGGTGGTACGGGACTTGGGCTGGCTATCAGCCGGGAGTTGGTGGTGCGGATGGGAGGGGAAATAGGTTTGGACAGCGTGCCTGAGAAAGGGTCTGATTTTTGGTTTACCGCGTGTTTCCTGGTTCTGGATCCTGTGACATCGGAGCCCCGGATGGAGCCCGGATTGGCGCCCGTGGTTATGGTCGCCGCGCGGCGGAGGGTGGTGTTTGAGAGCGTAAGCCTGTCGCTTCGCCTGCACGGGTTTGACGCGCAGCATGCACGGGAGGTTTCGACAGTTGCGGAGTGGTGCGCTGGCCAGCCCCAGGCTTCGGGAACGGGGAGCTGTTTGTTGGTGGATGATGCCCTGGCTGCGGAGGTGATTGCTTTGGAGGAGTTCGGGCGTGCCGTCCGCAAGGGCGTGCGCGTGGCGCTTATTGCTTCGTTCAACAGAGTTCGGATGAGTGCCGCAGAGGCGGCGGCGGGATGTGAAATTCTGTTTCACAAACCTCTGCGTGGAAGCGTCCTTAGGGGCTGGATTTCGGGTGTGAAAGCTGACGCGCCGGGGGCAAGGTTTGCCGGCCTAGATGCGGAAGTCGACTCACTGTCCCCGAGACGTTTGCGACTGCTTGTTGCCGAGGATAACGAGGTGAATCAGAGTGTGATCAGTCACCAGTTGGCGAGGCTTGGGCAGCAGGTGGTGGTTGTGGCATCCAACGGGAGGGATGCGGTGGATGCGCTTGAGCACTTTGCCGTCGATGCGGTGCTGATGGACTGCCAGATGCCAGAGATGGACGGCTATGAGGCAACACGTGAAATCCGGAGCAGGGAAGGGCCTGGCCGGCGCGTCTGGATTATTGCGATGACCGCAAACACGATGGAGGGAGACAGGGAAAAATGCCTGCTCTCGGGCATGGACGACTATGTGAGCAAGCCCGCAAGCCTTCGCAACTTGATGGATGCGCTCGAGAGGGTTCCCGTGCAGGCAAAGCTGGGGGGGGAGGTGCCTGTGAGCAGAGAGGACTCGTCAGCGGAAATCGACTGGGAGGCTGTGGCTAAACTGAGGGAGCTGGGTGGGGAAGGGGGCGAGGCGCTGCTTGTTTCGCTCGTCGATCAGTTTGTCAACGGAGGGCAGGATCTTCTTGGGGTGATCCGGCGGAGTGTCTCGTCGGGCGGGTTGGATGGAGTGGCAGTCGCAGCCCACACATTGAGGGGAAGCGCCTCGAATTTCGGCGGGCACAGCCTGATGGAGGCATGTCTGGTGCTGGAGCAGCGCGCTGTTGAGGGAGACCTTTCCGGAGTTGAGAAAGAGTTTGACGGTGTCGAGGCCTCGTTTCTCCGTACTAAGGCCGCTTTACTAGCTCATTGCAGGGGTGATAGAGAAAACAAATGAAAATTCTGATCGCCGAGGACGAGGCGGTTTCGGCGCGTGTCCTCAAGTTGCTGTTGGAGAACGAGGGCCACGAGGTGGTCGTTGCCGCGGACGGCGAGGCTGCCTGGGCGCGTTATCACGACGAACCTGTTCGAGTGATTATCAGCGACTGGACGATGCCCGGCTTGGACGGCCTGCAGCTCTGCCGGAAGGTGAGGGAGCACGCCTGCAGGGATTACACGTATTTCATTCTGCTGACCGGGGCTTACACGGGACGCGAGAATTTGAGGCTGGCGATGCAATCCGGCGTGGACGATTTCTTGTCCAAGCCCGTTGATCGCGAGGTGCTCTCAATGCGCCTGAGCGTGGCGGAGCGGATTTTGGAGTACGCGCGGCAGATCAGGGTGCTCAAGGAACTGCTTCCGATTTGTATGTACTGCAAACGAATCAGGGACGACGGGGACTACTGGCAGCAGGTGGAGAATTACATCCACGCCCACACGGGAAGTCATTTCAGCCACGGGATTTGTCCGGATTGTTTTTCCAGGGAGTTTCCGGCGAAGGTTGTTCGCTGAGCGTTGTGTTGGGCGGGACTTTGGTGGGACACTCGAAGCCTTTTGGTTTTGCGGGGATTGTGCGCGGGCCGAAAGTAAGTTAACGGAGAACGGATGATTCACCCCACTGTAGTTGTTGGTCCGGGAGCGCGTCTTGGAGACGGCGTTGAAATAGGGCCATATGCGGTCGTCGAGGCCGGAGCGGAGATCGGCAACGGGTGTGTGATCGGAGCGCATGCGTTGGTGGGGCGGTACGTCCGGATGGGGGCAGGGAACTCCGTGGGTGCAGGAGCCGTGATCGGGGGAGATCCGCAGGACCTTGGATTCAAGGCTGCGACTGAAAGCTATGTGCGGATTGGAAACGGGAACCGGATCAGGGAGCACTGCACGGTGCATCGGGCGGCAAAGGCCGGCGGGGAGACGGTTGTGGGAGACGATTGTTTTTTGATGGTGGGCTCCCATGTGGGGCATGATTCACGGCTGGGGAACCGCGTGATCATGGCAAACGGCGTGCTTTTGGGCGGGCATGTCGAGGTCGGCGATGGCGCATTCCTCGGGGGGGGGACGCTTGTGCACCAGCTCGTCAAAGTGGGCCGGATGGCAGTGACGCAGGGCAATTCCAGTTTGAGCAAGAGCGTTCCTCCCTACCTGATGGCCTCCGGACTGAACACCGTGGTGGGGCTCAATGTGGTGGGGTTGAAGCGCGGAGGCTTTTCAAGCGCTCAGCGTGCCGAGATCAAGGACGCGTTCGACGGTTTGTTCCGGAGCGGGCGCAATGTTTCGCAGGCGATCGCCTGGGCACGGGAGCGTTCCTGGGGGGAGGCTTCGCTGTGTTTTTGGGAATTCGTGGAGGGCGCGGGAAAGCGCGGGATATGCGGTTGGCGGGGCCGCGCTGGGCGTGGGGGGGAGGACCGGGAACCGCAGGCAGGGGGCCTGCAAACGGGGGAGCGCGAAAATTGAAAGCTATACGGCTTCAGCTCGGGGTGGCTTTGAGTTAATGAAGTTCATGGCTAAGACTAAATCTCCGAAAGAATCGGTGGAGTTGAAACTTTTGGGAAACGCCGGCGGCGGTTTTCCCGAGAAGGTTTCGCCTGAGATTCTCGAGACTTTTGAAAACAGGTATCCGCACCGCGACTATGTTATCGCATTCGACTGCGAGGATTTCACTTCGCTTTGTCCCGTGACCGGGCAGCCCGATTTTGCAGCGCTTCACATTGAGTATGTCGCGGCAAAGCGCTGCATTGAGACGAAGTCGTTAAAATTTTATCTCGCGAGCTTCCGGAATTGCGCTGCTTTTAACGAGGAGGTTGCCAACCGCATTTTGGAGGACCTGGTGGCTGCGTGCCGGCCGAGGCGGATGAAGGTGACCGGCGCTTTTGCGTCGCGCGGAGGGATTTCCGTCACAGTCGTTGCCGAGAGCGTGGGCGGGAGAGCGAAGCGATGAATGTCGGAGCGCAGTCCGTGGTCCTGTTGAGCGGCGGGATGGACTCCGTGACGGCTCTCTATCACGCGCATGACGGAGGCGCCGTTGCCGCGGCGCTTTCGTTTGATTACGGGGCGAAGCACCATTCCAGGGAGCTGCCGCTGGCGGCATGGCATGCGGCACGGCTGGGAGTGAGGCACGTTGTGATTCCGCTGGAGTTTATGGCCCGCTATTTTAGTTCGTCGCTCTTGGTGGGGGGCGGTGATATTCCAAAAGGCCATTACGAAGAGGATTCGATGCGCCAGACCGTGGTGCCCTTTCGCAACGGGATCATGCTTTCGGTTGCGGCGGGATTTGCCGAGAGCGTGGGGGCGGATGAGTTGGTGATTGCCGCCCACTCGGGAGACCACGCGATCTACCCGGATTGCCGGGAGGAGTTTATGAGCGCCATGGGGTCGGCCATGCGGCTTGGAACCTATGCAGGGGTGCGCCTCTCTCGCCCGTTTATTGCGATGAACAAGGCTGGCATCGCGGCAAGGGGATCCTCGTTGGGAGTCGACTTTGCACGCACCTGGTCTTGCTACGTGGGGGCCGCCCGACATTGCGGCGAGTGCGGCACTTGCGTCGAGCGCAGGGAGGCCTTTTTGGACGCCGGCCTGTTGGATCCGACCGAGTATGATCGTTGCAGCCCGCTGCCGCGGCGTCCGTCCAGATGAAGGGCATGAGGATCTCCGAGATTTTTTATTCAGTTCAGGGGGAGGGTGTTTTATGCGGCGTTCCGTCCGTTTTCGTGCGGACGTCGGGTTGCAATTTGAGGTGCCGCTGGTGTGATACCCCCTATGCATCGTGGTCGCCTGAGGGGCGCGAGTGGAGCGTGGACGAGGTTTTTAAAGAAGTGCAATCCTTCGGGATGGCAAGGCACGTGGTGTTGACGGGGGGCGAACCAATGCTGGCGGCAGGTCTTGCGGAACTCTCGCGTCGCTTGCACGGGGCGGGTTATCACATCACCATAGAGACTGCCGGAACGGTGTCTCCCGGCGAGGTTGTCTATGACCTGGCATCGTTGAGCCCCAAGCTTTCGGGGTCCGTACCCTCGTCCGATGCATTCGGTGTTGGCTGGGTGGAGAAGCACGAGAAGCTTCGATTGCAGCCCGCAGTGTTACGGGAGTGGATCGGGGGAGGCGATTACCAGTTGAAGTTTGTGGTGGGTTCGCGGGCCGAGTTGGACGAAGTGGGGAGGTTGGTCTCGGCCCTAGGACTGGCCGTTCCCCACCACAAGGTCTTGCTGATGCCCGAAGGGGTCGAGTCGGGTTCGCTACTGGAGAAGGGGCGACTGGTTGCGGAGTGGTGCAAGGAGGCCGGTTACCGGTATTGCGACCGGTTGCACGTCCATCTCTACGGCCACACGCGTGGCACTTAGGCGCTCAGGATGCCGCGTGCGGGGTTGGGTGCGGGGTTGGGTGAGCGGCCGAAGGGTCGGGCGGCGGCCCGGCGGCGCGCTCTCGTTTTTTAACCACCTCTCTGCAGGCTGCCACGAGGATGTTGCATGCTTCGTGGCAGAGCAGGGGCATCTGCGAAGGAGGCTTTGACTCGTTGTGCGGAGCCGGCGGAAGCTTGTCGGCCTCTAACGTAGTGAGGGGCTGGTTTGGCCCGAAGTTCCAAAGGATTCGTTTGGTACAGGAGGAGGCGGCGCAGGCGCGGCCCACAAGCTCCTGTCCCTCTTCATCCTGCAAGCGCTTGGTTGCCGCGTACATGCCGGTCTGGCGGTTGAGTGTGTCACGCAGGGCGACCGGTGTGAGGGCGTTTTCGAGATGGCTGAGCCAAACTGCGGTCATCGCGGGATAAAAGTGGTCGAGAGCCGCGCGGAGTTCCGCGGCATCTTTGAGGACTAGGCGCCAGCCGTGCTGCAGGTTTGGCGCCGTTTTGAGGGGGCGGTATTCGCCGGCGTTGTCAAAGAAGGAAATGGACCGGGCCTTCGAGGGTGAGTGGAAGGTGTCGAGGTCCGGCTTGTCGGCGTCCTCTGCATGCCTCAATTCGTAGCCGCCTTCGGGGAGCGACAGGATGGAAAGCTGGCCGACAAACTTCAGGCCCCCGGCGACCCATTTCTCGATGGCGGTTGTAAGATTGCGTTTCAAACGGATGCGGTGTGGGTTGAGGTTTGGGCGTCGAACAGGGCCGTCTGGGCGAGAATGAGCTCCGCAAAGGCGGGCTCGGTGCCGATGGCGCTTGCGTAGTAAAGCGTTCGTCCCCTGAGTACATAAGGGTTTTGTCGGAAGATTTCCCGCTGGCTGGCAGCCGTTCCCGTTTCCTGTTCGATCCCGAGAAGCACGGGAATGTCCTGATAGGAGTGCAGTCCGTCGGCTATGAAGAAAGGGACGACCACCACGTTGGGCCTTGTTGTGTAGGAATCCCATTCGTTGATCAGGGGAGCCTCCTCCATGTAGGTGTTGAAAACTTCCCCGTAAATACCCAGCTCCCGGATCCGGTCGACCTCGCGTTTGGCGGCGAATGCCGAGTTGTCGTTGAGATTGGTTCCGTGACCTACGATGAGAAGGCTGCAGTCCGCCGGATCGACCCCGGGGGCGACCTCCGACGCGCGCTTGAGCAGAAGTTCCCCCATGCGCTCGTGGTTTCCCACGGGTTCGCAGTATTTAAGATGCTTCCCGTTTTTTTGCGTGACCGGTCCTTCGAGCTCGAGTTCCCTCGGGATTACTGTGCGGGTGAAATATCCCTCGCTGATGAAGTTAGGAACGATGTACACGTCGTCTCTGTCGACCATGTGGAGGACTTGGCGGAGGCTGGGCTCCTCCTTCCAAAAGGCGCAGTGGACTTCCCCGAAGGCTCCGCTTTGGAGGATGACCTCCGCGTGGTCGAAAGTCGGTGCACTGGAGTCTGGATTCACGGTGGAGCCGTGTCCGACGATGATGAGGGCGCTGTCGGGCTTGGAAGACATGGGATGGATTCTGGGTTCGGGTGCAGGAGTCAAACGGCGGGTGGGGTGCAAGGTCTCATTCGAGCTGACCAAGGGCGATGCAGGCGTTGATGCCCCCGAATCCGAAGGCGTTGTTCAGTACGTTGCGAATGCGCGCCTGCCGGGCTTGGTTGGGGACGACATCGATCATGCAGGCGGGATCGGGGTTTTGAAAATGCAAAGTCGGGGGGAGAATCTGCCTTTCGATGGCCAGCGCACACAAGACTGTTTCGATTGCGGCTGTGGCGCCCAGGGGGTGGCCAGTGATGGCCTTCGTTCCACTTACCGGCGGCGGTGAGGCGCCGAAAATCGAGCGAACGCACTCTGCCTCGTTCGAGTCGTTCATCTGGGTGCCGCTGGCGTGGGCGTTGATGTAGTCGATGTCGCCGGGCTGCAGTCCGGCGTCGGCGAGCGTCTCCCGCATGCAGAGGATCACGGACTCGCCTCCAGGAAGGGGAGAGGTCATGTGGTAGGCTTCGTTGTTGAGCCCCCAGCCGAGGACCTCGGCGTATATTTTTGCGCCCCTGTTTTTTGCGTGGTTGTATTCCTCGATCACCAGGCTGGCCGCGCCTTCTCCCATGACGAAGCCTTGGCGGGTCAGGTCGAAAGGACGGCAGGCGAATTGTGGAGGGTCCTCCTGCCAGCGGCTCATGGTCTTGATAAAGTCAAAAGAGCCAAAGGTGAGTGGGCAAAGAGGCGCCTCGGCCGCTCCCGCGACGACGATGTCAGCCCTTCCTTCGCGAATGAAACGGAGTGCGTCGGCGACCGCCACGGCCCCGCTGGAGCACGAGTTGGAATTAGTCGTACCCGGTCCACGAAAGCCGCACTCGATGGCGATGTTGGAATGCGCGGATCCTCCGAAGACGGTGAGTGCGAGGGTCTGGTTGACGGCGCGCGGCCCGCCCGCGAGGAAGGCCGCGTGTTCCTTTTCAGCGTTAGCGATGCCTCCCAAAGCGGTGCCGAAAGAGACGCCGGCACGCGTCTGTGGACGCTGTGGGCTCCAGTCGAGACCCGCATCCTCAAGCGCGAGGATGGCGGAAGCCACCGCAAACTGCGCGTAGCGGTCGAGGCGTTTCAGGCGGTGGGGCGGGAAGAATGCCTTCGGGTCCCAGTCTCGCACCTCGGCTGAATGTTTGGCGTGGTAGGAGTCGGTATTGAAGAAGCTCACCCGGTCGATGCCGCTTTTGGCTTCGAGGACGGAACGCCAGAGCGCCTCCTTGCCGATGCCTGCCGCGGTGATAGGACCGAGGCCGGTGATGACTGCTCGACGCGGGCCGGTGCTTGTGTTCGGGTTGTTCAAGAATGGTCCTCCAGAAGGCGTTTGAAGGTGTTCAGGGTTCGGGTTGCGACAGGCTCGATGAAGCCGTGCTGTAGGACGGGCTCCAGGATTGGCGCCAGTGCGCGGATGCGGAAATGGAGTTCGTGGTGAATCTCGACGCGTGTGCCGTCCGACTCGGGAGTGAGTGTCCACACTACGCGCATTCCCTTTGTGAACGCGGCCAGATGTTCGAAGTGCAGTTCGAGGGTTTGCGGATCGTTCCAGTACTTTGCTTTCCAGCTCACAGGAAAAAGTCCGCCAACGGCCGACATGTGCAGGCTCGTCTGCCGGCCGTCTGTGGGGCTTGCGGACTCGTCCTGAGTCCGCACAAAGCGGTAGTGCGGCAAAAACTCTGGCCACCGCAGCAACTGACTGACAGTGTTAAAGATGCGGTCGCGCGGTGCGCGTATCCAGATGGAGGAAGAGGAATGCACGTCTGTTTAGCTTAGCGTGTTGGCGGGCTCCGTCTACCTAGGTGTGGTGAGGCCTGCAGGAACGAGTACCGCGTCGCGCATTCCGTGTAGGATTTTTTTGTCAGGGGGGCAGAGCGTCGCGAGTGCGCCGGAGAGAAGGGGCTTGTCCTCGGGAACAAAGTAGTAGGGGCAGAGACGCACTTTGCAGGGAAAGGGAAGGACTTGCGAGGACTCCGTTTCGAAGACGGAATGGGTGAAAGTGCGGGCCTTGTGAAAGCGTTGGAGAATGTAGGGCTGCGTGGGAAAAGATTTCAGAGCGTGGCTCACGGCGTCTTTCCATTCAGTTTGGGGAACGTCGGAGCCGATGACGACGCTGCGCGCGCCCCAGGCGAGTTCTGAAAACCCGCTGGCCTTGATGACGAGTTCGCGTTCTTTCTGGCTGAATGTAGCGAGTTCCGCGAAGTCGTGAATGCCAAGGCCCGGGATGCCGGCGTGGGGAGGCAGCGGCTGGGGGTCCAGAATCCAAGTCTGGGGCAGGACTTTTTGGAGGGCGAGAAAATGGCGCTCCGAAAGGGCGCGGCGCCAGTATTCGCGCAGCGGGCGCATCCAGAAGAGCGCAAACCACATTTTCTCCTCCAGGAAGGGTTTAAAAGGGGGCGTGACCTTGGCCTGTCCGAGAAGTGCCGCGGTTTGCAGGGCTCCGACGCCCGGGAGGTTGCCGAGATCGAACAGTTCGAAAAACCGGTACACATTCCGCTCCGTTTCGGAAGGTGGCGCGTAGTTTTCTGCGCTTTGGACGCGGTGACCGGATCGCGTGGCGATCCATTCCATTTCCGGCCGGTAGGTGGAGGCCTCCGCGGAAACAAGGATGTCTCCCGAGCGAGCGATGGACGCAAAGCCATCGATCATTCCGGATGCGCCGCCAAGAACCTGGCTTCCGGCGGCGGCGTAGGTCTGGTTGAGCCATGCGGTGAGGCCGATGCCTCCCGGGACGGAATCGAGTTCGCTGAGAATGAATCCGTCGTCGGTCAAGACAAGGTCCGGCCTCAGGACCTGGGGGAGGTGGTGGCGGAAGGCCTTTTGACGGCTGAACTCCACCAGTTCCGGGGGCTTGCCGCGGTCTAGAAGTGCGGCGACCCATTCCGGCTGTTTGCCCAAGACGGAGAGGTAGTAGAGGTCGTTGCAGGCCTTTTGAAACAGCCAAAGGCGGTCGCCGAGCACGAGGAGTTCCTGGTGCAGTTCTTTGGAAATTGGAAAGGCGCTGGGGGAGAGGCGCCAGTGTTTGTCGGCGAACAAGCCGTCCCGCGGCATTGCATTGCGCAGGAGCTCCGGGGTTGCGTCGGGCGGGTGCATGGATCAGGCGAGGCGCTTGAGGGCCTCGCGGATGAGCGCGTCGGTTGTGAAGTCCTCGCCAGGTTTCGCGTCCAGGGAGGCCTTGACCGCCTTGAGGGCGTCCGCCTGTTTGTATCCGAGGGCGATGAGGGCGAGCACCGCGTCGTTGGTGTGCTGGTCTTTGGGGGCGGGCGTCTGGGAGGTGGCCGCCGCCTCCCAGGCTGCCGCGACGCCAACCTTGTCTTTGAGTTCGACCAGGATGCGTTCGGCTGTTTTTTTTCCGATTCCTTTGATCTGTGAAAGGGTCTTGGTGTCGCCGGCAACAACGGCGGATTTGAAGCTGGCCACCGAGATGCCGCTGAGGACGTCGAGCGCGGTTTTCGGACCGATGCCGGAGACGTGGTTGATGAGAAGGCGGAAGAGGTCGCGCTCGGCGCTGGAAGCGAAGCCGAAGAGGACGTGGGCGTCCTCCCTGATTTGGAGGTGGGTCAGGAGCAGGAAGCTACTGCCGGCGGGGGGAAGGCGATCGTAGCTGGAGAGCGGGATGAAAATGTGATATCCGACGCCATGCACATTGAGAACCACATGGGTGGGGTAGGATTCGACCAGGACGCCTTCCAGAAAGGTGATCATCAGCGTAAGGATTTAGGGCTGCCCGTGCGAAGGCAAGCTCCCCTCGCGTTGGTTTTTGCCCTTTTGACGGCCTGGTTGACCGTGGCGGGTGCCTCTGGAGTGGAGCCTGCGCCTGAATGGAGGGTTTGGCTTGAGGCAAAGTTTATGGGGGCGCAGGTGTCGGCGCCGGTGGAGAACGCCCAGCGCACGCTGCTGGCCGGCGGCCGACTGGAAGGGGGGCAACTCGTGGGGGTTACCCGGAAGGACTGGCAGCGAACAGGGTTGAGCTGGAAAGGGTTGGAGGAGCTCTCGAAGGCAGGTGCGGAGGCCGACTTAAAGCGGGTGGAGGCGATTTTCGTCCGGGACAAACGGAGTGTCGTCGAGTTTGTCGAGCTCCGAAGCAGCCAGCCGGTGGTAGCTTCCGCGGTTTTGGCGCCGCAGTTGAGCTCGCGGTTCGCTGATACTCTCGGGGAGGAGTTACTGGTTGCGGTTCCAAGCCGGAGCCGCGCGTTTATTTTTCCCAAGCACGGACTAGACCTGTCCAAGTACTCGGCAATGGTCTGGGAGGCTTACGGAGAGACGGCGTATCCGGTCAGTGTGGAGTTGTTTGAGTGGCGGTCTGGAACCCTCAAGGCGGTGGGAATGTTCGAGCGCTGAAAGCGCCCGGGGTTCCATGGGGTGGGGTTCGGGCGGCCGCAGGCTGATTTTGGTTTTGCCTAACGCCTTGATTGGGCCCTAAGGAATGTGCATGCTGCTGACTTGTTAGATTTCCCAACCAAGAAACATTAGCCCACGTTCATTAGCTGACATTAGCCGGACCCCCACCGGATGGCTCGAATTCTTATTATTGATGATGATCCTGCGATGGTGCAGGTCATTTCTTCCCTCTGCGCAGAGGGAGGACATTCTCCGATCGCTTACAGCTCCGGGCAGAAGGCTCTCGGGCTGATGCTGAGCCATGCGCCTCAGCTGATCATTTCGGATGTTCGTATGGAGGGGGTGAGCGGATTAGAGGTCTTGAAGGCTGCAAAGGCGAACCTGCCGGGGGTGCCCGTGATCCTCGTCACTGGGAGCAAGCAGCTGGAGCTGACAGTCGAGGCGATACGGGCCGGAGCAAGTGATTATATTTTAAAGCCTTTCAAGGTCGATGAGTTGAAGTCTGCGATTGAGAGGGCGCTGGAAAATGCGAGCCACTCTGCGGCCCTGCCTCAAGCAGTTGCCGCACTCAAGGCGGGCACTGGGCAGCGCGAGCCTATGCGTTTTGAAAGCATTATCGGTCAGTCTGCTCGGATGAGGGAGGTTTTTGACCTGGTGGAAAAGGTCGCAAACACGGATTCGACGATTTTGATCCTGGGAGAAAGCGGGACGGGCAAGGAGCTTATTGCACGCGCGTTGCACTTCAAATCCGCCAGGAGGGAGCACCCTTTCGTGGCGATCAACTGCTCGGCGCTGCCCGAGAACCTGCTCGAGAGCGAGCTCTTCGGACACAAGAAGGGAGCCTTTACCGGCGCCGTGCAGGACAAGATCGGCCTCTTTGAGGAGGCTGAAGGGGGGACGATTTTTTTGGATGAGATCAATTCGATGGCGCCCTTGCTCCAGACCAAGCTGCTGCGCGTGTTACAGGAGCGGATGGTGCGTCGGGTGGGCGACAATGGAAACGTACCGATCCACGTGCGTGTTTTGGCGGCCACCAACGAGCCGCTGTATGAAAAGATGAAGACCGGAGCTTTCCGGCAGGACTTGTACTACCGCCTGGCTGTGATCCCCGTGGAGATGCCTTCCCTCAGGGATCGGCAGGACGACATTCCCCTTCTGGTAGAACATTTTCTGCGCAAACACACGCGGGCCGGCGTGCACGAGAATCCGCTGCAAATCGAGGAGAACGCGCTCAGGACTTTGTGCGCATACCGCTGGCCCGGCAATGTGAGGGAGCTTGAGAACGCCATGGAGCGGGCATGCGCCTTGTGTGACAACGGCGTGGTGCGCACGAAGGATCTGCCCCCCCAAGTGGTCAGGGCTGAAAACGTTCCGGCGGGCGGCTTTGGCGGCGGGGCGCCGGTGCCTGTGGTTTCGGAAGCGGTGCTTCCCGTGGGGGCGACGCTGGACGAATATATTTCCGGGCAGGAGCGCCGTTTTATCGAGGAGACGATCCGGCTGAACAAGGGGGTGCGCGAGAAGGCCGCCCAGATGCTCGGGATATCAACCGCCACCTTGTATCGCAAGCTGGACGCGGACCGAAAGTTGCAGACGCGCAAAGGCACAGATTCCTGAGGGCCGGTGGCATCTTTCCCCCGTGGGAGCGGCGGGCGGAACCGGCTCAATCTTAAACTCTGCTCCAAGAAAGCGCCGCCAACGGGATCTTAGAGTAGACCTTAAATTTATGAAGTTGAGTGCAAAATTTTGGCTGTGCGGGTTGCTGCTGCAGGGGGGATTTGCTCATTTGGCGGCCGGGGCGGACTGGCCCCAGTGGCGTGGGCCGGCTCTGGACGGGTCCTCGCCCGAGCAAGGGCTTGCCCAAAAGTGGACCGCAACGGAGGGCGTCCGGTGGCGGACTGCCTTGCCCGGATTCAGCGGCGCAACCCCCGCCGTGCAGGGGGACCGTATTTTTGTCTCCTCGCCCAACGCCGACAAGGACCTGCTCCTGTTTTGCATCAACCGGCGTGATGGGAAGGTACTGTGGCAGAAGGTGCTTTCCACAGGGGACCAGACCAAGGGGAAGACCTCCCCGAACATGACCTCTCCCTCGCCGGTGACGGACGGCCGCGCTGTCTACATCCTTTACGGGACGGGGGATTTCCTAGCGCTGGACTTTGACGGGAATGTTTTGTGGAAGCGAAACCTGGCGGAGGAATTCGGAAGGTTCTCCTTCATGTGGCTTTACGGATCCAGTCCGATGCTTTTCGAGGGGCGGCTTTATCTCCAGTTCTTGCAGAGGGACCCCGTGCCACCGGACTACACCCACGCGCTGGATGGTAAGCCGGAGCGCGAGTCCTTCCTGCTCTGCGTGGATCCGAAGGACGGCAAGACGGTGTGGCGCAAGCTGCGGCCGACGGACGCTTCCAAGGAGTCGCAGGAGAGTTACGCAACGCCGATTCCGCTCGTTTACGGCGGGCGCAAGGAGTTGGTCGTGATTGGGGGGGATTTTTTGACGGGTCACTCGCTCGAGGACGGCTCCGAGCTCTGGAGGGCGGGCGGATTCAACCCGAAGAAGGGCGAATGGATGCGAGTGGTGGCCTCTCCGGTGGTGTACAAGGACGTCGCGATCGCAGCGGGCCCCAAACGCGTGCCGGTGATCGGCGTGCGCAGCGGCGGCAAGGGGGACGTGACGGAGTCGCGCACGCTCTGGAAGTTTGATGAGTTTCCGCCGGATGTTTGCACTCCCGTCCTGTACAAGGGGATGTTGCACGTGCTGGACGGTGACAAGCAGATGCTCACTGCGTTGAATCCGGAGACGGGAGAGAAGCGCTGGCAGGTTTCTCTGGGGGTTCGCGAGAACTTCAAGGCGTCGCCCACGGCCGCGGACGGGCGGATTTTCTGCATCAGCGAGAGGGGTACGGTGGTGGTGGTGGACGCCTCCGGCGGGGAGGTCGTGCATATGGCGGAGATGGGCGGCGGCAGCCTGACTCGGTCCTCGGTGGTTTTTTCCGGTGGTGATATCTTGATGCGCACGGCCGAGGAACTAATTTGCGTTGGGAAATAATGAAGATGAAGAAGACCTACTTGATTGCTTTGGCGGCTGGAATTTTTGCCACGGGATGGGCCGCGGCAGACACCGTGCTCTTCGAACAGAACTTCAACGCGCTGCCCGCCGGTCCGATGCCGAAGGAGTTTCTGGCGCTGGCCGGGGAGTTCAGTGTCGCCGTCGAGGGCGCGGAGCATGTTTTGGAACTTCCGGGAGCGCCGCTGGATACGTTTGGAGTGCTTTTCGGCCCCTCAAACGACCAGCCCTGTTCGCTGACGGCCCGCTTCTACGGTACAAAACAGGGACGCAAGTTCCCCACATTCGGCCTGAGCCTGCGTGGGGCGGGCGGGTTCCGTTTGCAGGTGAGCCCCGGCAAGGGGCAACTGGAGATTTACAAGGGCGATGAGCCGCTGGTCGGGGTGCCTTTCACATGGGCCTCGGGTTCCTGGACTTGGCTGCGGCTGACGATGCGCAAGCAGGCGCCCGGCTGGGTGCTGGAGGGACGGGCGTGGGCCGAGGGTGGCACCGCTCCGGCCGAGCCGCAGGTGCGCTGGGAGTCTGCCGCGGAGGGGACGGCCGGTCGCGCCGCGCTGTGGGGGAGCCCGTATTCAGGCACGCCCATCTGGTTTGACGACCTGCTCTGGAGCGCACAGTAGTTTACGACCAGTCGAATTTTCTGAAGCTGACTTATTTCAACCCCTTGTTCATTTTCTGATTTTAACAACCATGAAGACCCCACTCCTTGCATTGCTTCTATCGTCCCCCCTGGTGATCCAAGCCGCCGACTGGCCGCAGTATCGCGGAGCGACCGGTGACGGCGTGTCGTCCGAGATTTTGAAGTGGAAGGCGTCCGGCCTTTCCAGCGTCTGGAAGGTGCCGAGCGTCGGGGGGTTCAGTTCGTTTTCCGTCGCCGCCGGGCGGGCCTTCACCCTCTCGTTGAAGGAGGTCGACGGCGCCAGCCAGGAGGTGCTTGCCGCGCACGACGGTGCAACCGGACGCGAGCTCTGGAGCGTGCCGCTGTTGGTGGCCAAGTACGACGGTGGCGGCAACGACGGCACCGCCGACAACAAAGGTGGGGACGGACCGCGTTCGACGCCGACGGTGGTCGGCAAGTCCGTGGTGGTTTTGACAACCCAGCTCGCGCTCAAGAGCTTTGACGCAGCGAGCGGCAAGGAAAACTGGTCCCGCGATTTGAAGGCGGAGCACGAAGGAAGAAACATTCAGTGGCAGAACGCCGCTTCGCCTCTGCTCGAGGGAGGGCTGCTTTACGTTGCCGGCGGCGGTCCCGGACAGTCCGTCTTGGCCGTGGACCCGGCAGACGGCCGCGTGGTGTGGAAGGCCTTTGACGAAAAGATCACCCACGCCACGCCCGTGGCCGCGACGATTCTTGGCCAGCGGCAGGTGATTTTCTTCCTGCAGTCCGGCCTGCTTGCGGTGGAGCCCAAGACGGGCAAGGAGCTGTGGCGCTACGCGTTTCCCTACAAGGTTTCGACGGCTGCCTCTCCTGTTGCCGGTGGCGACATCGTCTACTGCTCGGCCGGTTATGGAGTGGGCGCCGGGGCGGTCAAAATTTCCAAGGAGGGCGACGCTTTCAAGGCGACGGAAATCTACCGGATGCCGGGCAACCAGCCGCTGGCGAACCACTGGAGCACGCCCGTCCTCAAGGACGGCCATCTCTATGGGATGTTCCAGTTTAAGGAGTACGGCAAGGGGCCTGTGAAGTGCGTGGAACTCGCCACTGGCGCTGTGAAATGGACTCAGGAGGGCTTCGGTCCGGGGCATGTCATCCTGATGGGCGACGAGGTGGTTGCGCTTTCGGACGCCGGCGAACTGGTGCGTTTTTCCGCGGCACCCGGGGCGTACAAGGAGTTGAGCCGCCAGAAGGTGTTGGATGGCAAGTGCTGGACGACGCCGACGGTTTCGGGCGGGCGGATTTTTGTGCGCAGCACCAAGGAGGCGGCCTGCCTGGAGTAGCTCCCTGGGCAACCGGGCGTGAACCCGGATTTTGAAGCGGCGTGGGGCGTCTGATTCTTGATAAAAGTTGTCAGAGCGCCCCGCGCCTTTTCAGGGCAGTCTTTCAAACTTACAACCCCTCAACCACTGTCATTTATGTCCCGTAAAAAAGTGAATGTCGCGATCGTAGGCCTGGGCTTCGGAGCCGAGTTCATTCCGATTTACCAGCACCACCCCAACGCCCACCTGTATGCGATCTGCCAGCGCAACCGCAAGAAGCTGGACTCGGTTGGCGACGCCTTCGGAGTGGAGGCCCGGTACACGGATTTCATGGACCTGCTGAAGGATCCGAACGTGGACGCCGTTCACATCAATTCCCCGATTCCCGACCACGGCTGGATGAGCATCGCAGCGCTGAAGGCGGGCAAGCACGTCAGTTGCACGGTGCCGATGGCTACGACGGTCGAGGAGTGCAAGCAGATCGTCGAACTCGTGCGCAAGACCGGGTTGAAATACACGATGGCCGAGACGGTTGTTTACGCCCGCGAGTACCTCTTCATGCGCGAACTCCTGGAGAAAGGCAAACTGGGCAAGCTCCAGTTTTTGCAGGCCAGCCACCAGCAGGACATGGACGGATGGCCGAACTACTGGCCCGGCCTGCCACCGATGTGGTACGCCACCCACTGCGTCGGGCCGGTCGCCGGACTCGCAGGCGCGCCCGCGGAGTACGTCAGCTGCTTCGGTTCCGGGACGATCCGGCCTGAATTGCAGAAGCACTACGGGTCGCCCTTCGCGGTCGAGACGGCGCATATCAAGTTCCTCGGTACAGACCTTTCCGCGCGGATCATCCGGAGCCTGTTCGACACGGCGCGCCAGTACCGGGAGAGCATTGACGTTTATGGGGACAAGGCTTCCGTCGAATGGCCGCTGATTGAACACGAGCCCCTAGTGATGCACACGGCGAAGCTGCCCGAGCCGAAAATTCCCAAGCACGTGAAAGTCCCGGATTATGCCAAGCTGCTGCCCAAGCAGATCCGCCCGTTCACTACCAACGGGGTGTATGGCGTGGACAAGAAGACGCACCTTTCCTTCACTCAGGGCGCCGGCCACGGCGGTTCGCATCCCCACCTGGTGCACGAGTTTGTGAGCGCCCTTGTGGAGGATCGCGATCCGTTCCCCAACGCCAGGCAGTCCGCTAACTGGACGTGCGTGGGGCTGTGCGCTCACCAGTCGGCGCTCAAGGGCGGCGCCATTGTTAAGTTGCCGGCGTTCACGCTGTGACGCGTGACAGCGCCCGTGTACTGTCGCATGCCGCGCAGCGCACGGAGCGGAGTCTGAGGAAAGAGGGGGGGCGGTGGGCAGGCGCTGTCTTCCGGCGGGCCTGTCCGGCTCATGCAGGAGGCTTCGCAGACGTTCGCAATCCTCATGAGGGGTGGATCCGGTCTGCGCGCGGTTTTTGAGAAGGTGCTTGAAACAGTATACTGTTTTCAGGATTCTGGACGGTATACCAAATGAAGCCGCCGTCTTCCTCCAAGCAACTTTCCGAACAAGCCTCGGCCGTCCTTCGCATGCGCATCATCGACGGGGTTCTGGACCCCGGCGCTTTGATTGCAGAGTCAGCTGCCGCGCAGGAGCTTGGGGTCAGCCGCGTGCCCGTGCGGGAGGCATTGTTCGCCCTCGAGCGGGACGGGCTGGTGGAATTCAGCGGGTCGGGGCGGGCCTATGTGAAAAAACTTTCGCAGCATGATTTTGAAGAGCTGTACGCCTTGCGCCTAGCACTCGAACCCCTCGGGTCAGCGCTCGCCGCTCCGGGATTAAAGGCAGACTCCTCTGCGCTTGAGCGCAACATCCGGGCGACGAGACGGGCGAAAACCATCCAGGAGGTGACGCGCCTCGATCTGGATTTTCACGAGTTGATCCTTGAGGCGTCCGGAAACTCCAGGTTGTTGAAGCTGTGGAGCTCCCTGCGCGGAGAACTCGAACTGTGGCTAGGACAGCTGCACCGCAGGCATCAGGCGAACCGGCTGGATACCCGCAACGGGACGGCCGCAGCCCACGAGGAGATTCTCATGGGCTTCAAAAGTGCCTCGACCGACGGGTGCCGGCAGCTGATGCGGCGGCATATCCAAGCCTGGAGGGAGTGGCTGCCCCTTGCTGGTGAAAACGAAGCCTAGGTCCAGACGATGAAAGCTCACCTTCTCATCATTTCGTTCCTGGCGTTTGCATTGCATGCCCCGGCGCCCGCCCATGCAATCGGCGGCACTTCGCAAAAGCCGAACGTTCTGTTCGTAGTCTTTGATGACCTTAACACCCGCCTGGGGTGCTACGGCGACACGGTTGCGAAATCGCCAAACCTCGACCGCCTTGCGGCCCGCGGCACGGTGTTTACGCGGAACTTCTGCCAGCAGCCAATCTGCGGCCCCTCCCGCGCCTCGTTTATGAGCGGAAGAAGACCGGACTCGCTCGGCATCTGGAGCATGACGCGGCACTTGTACGACGCGCACCCGGACGCCGTGACGATTCCGCAGTGGTTCATGAGAAACGGCTACACATCCATGAGCATCGGCAAAGTGCTGGGCGGATATGGAAAGGAGGCGGACTTTAAAACGCTGAGCGTGCCCGACCGGCGTACCGGTGGCAAAACGAAGGATGAGTTTGCGATGCCAGACGGCGCTACGCTGCCACCGAACCTCGCTAAGGACCTGCTCTGTGAGAATCGTGATGTGAAGGACGAAGCGTGTTTTGACGCTGTGTCAGCCAGTCTCGCAATTACCGAGCTGCGTGCGCTTGCGAAGAAACCGGAGCCGTTCTTTTTTGCGCTGGGCATCTTCAAGCCGCACACGCCTTACAAAGTGCCCAAGCGTTATTGGGACATGTATCGCCGCGAGGACATCCCGGCCATCGAGACGCCTGCACGGCCTCGCAACGCGCCCGAGATCGCCTTTCACGCGAACCATGAAATCCTTGGGGAGCCGAGTGCCCACCGCACGCTCGACGAAGATGCGAAGCGCGAAATTCGCCACGGTTACTATGCGGCGATGAGTTTCGCCGACGCGCAGTTCGGCCGCGTGCTGGATGCGCTGGATGAGCTCAAACTCCGTGACAACACCATCGTCGTGATCATCGGCGACAACGGCTTTGAACTAGGCGAGCACGACTGTTGGGGAAAGATGACTTTGTTCGGGTGGGACGCGCGCGTGCCGCTAATTATCAGCGCTCCAGGCATTGGCGTAGGCGGGGTGAAGACGAGCGCCATCAGCGAGTTGATCGACATCTTTCCTACACTCACGGAGCTGAGCGGAATTCCCTCTCCTTCTGAGCTTGAAGGCACCAGCCTCGTGCCGGCCCTCAAGGACGCTAGCGCCTCCGTAAAAACTGCCGCGCTCACGCAGTATCCGCGACCCGCGCTCTACTGGGGAGGCGGTGCGCAGGCATTGCCCCAAGTGATGGGCTACGGGCTGACGACCGACCGCTGGAGCTACCACGAGTGGCGCGACTTCAAGACCGGCCACGTCGTTGGCCAGGAGCTCTACGACGAGCAAACCGATCCGCTCGAAACGGTGAACCTCGCTGGCACGACCGAGTTCGCCGTGGTGGTGAAAGAGCAGCAAGCCCTCTTCGACAAGCTGCTGCCGCATCTGCCGAAACGACAGAAATAACAGAACATGGAAACGACCCTCACCCGCCTTACCGTCCTGCTGCTGCGGCTGCTCATTGGATTGTCCTGTAGCCACCGGATAGTTGCCGCGGAGCGTCGTGCGTCCGATGACAAGGTATCCTCTGCGGCAGATGCTGGAGCCAGCCAAGCTTGGGCGAAATCATTTTGGAACGCAGAAGATCCTGCCCGGTGGCCGATTTCTTTCTCGCTGGAAGGAAAGCCTTCCCGCGGTTTTCTCGCCGGGTGGAGCGCTCTGCCCGCCGAGCACCGTGCCGACGACCACAAGGAGGCCACGGTTTTGCGCCGTCGCGATCCGGTAACCGGACTGGAGTTGCGGGTGGAAATCATCACATACCAGAACTGGCCTGTGGTCGAATGGGCGGTATTTCTTCAGAACAACGGAGGAGGAAATTCGCCTGAACTGCGCAGGTTGCAGGCGGCGGACGTCTTTTTTGAAGGCTCCGAGTTCACTCTGCACGGGATCGAGGGCGACACGAACACTGCACAAAGCTTTGCCCCGTACGAATGGCAGGCTAAGCCGGGTATCACCCGGATTTTCAGTCCAGGGCCTAGTGGCAAATCGACCAACGGGCGCAATGGTTGGCCTTATTTCAACTTGGCCGGCCCCGGCAATGAAGGCCGGATCTTGATTCTGGGCTGGCCCGGGAATTGGTCTGCTACTTTCAGCGCGGAGAACGGAGGGATGCGTTGGCAGGCGGGCCAGGAGAGGTCGCAGTTCCAGCTCAAGCCCGGCGAGAAGGTGCGGTTTCCATCGGCGACTATGCTGTTTTGGAAGGGGGGCGACTGGGAAATCGCGCAGAACTTGTGGCGCCGGTGGTATCGGGAGGAGGTCATGCCTCATCGCGAAGGCAGCCGGCAAGGGCCGCTGTGGCAGGAGCAGACAGTGCTCCACGAATCGCAAATTTCCCGGTTTCAGAAGCTGCTCGATTCGGGAATCCAGCCCGATATTTGCTGGATGGACGCAGGCGACGGTTGGTGGGTCAAACCCGAGCCCCAGCCATTCGCCAAACCAAAACCCCTCTTCCTCAACACGACCGGCTTCTGGGAGCCAGATCCTGTAAAATTTCCAAAGGGCTTTGCTCCCTTTGGAGACTGGGCTCGGCAGCATGGCATGAAGGCAGTTCTCTGGTTCGAGCCCGAACGGATCGGCTACACCAACTCCACGCCCGGAGCCTATGATCGGCCGGTGTTGGCCACCGAACACCCGGAGTGGTTGTTGCACGGCACAGCGGAAGGATCCTACTTCAACCTCGGTGATCCCGCGGCCCTGTCGTGGCTCGAAGACCATCTTTCCACGATACTAAAGCGGCAGAAACTCGATTGGTATCGCGAGGACTTCAACGGGGCGGGGCCCTACAAGGTGTGGCGTGAAAACGACGAGGCCGAGAAGGGGAAAACCGGGTTGTCGCGGGTCGGACTGACCGAGAACTTTTACATTCAGGGCCATCTCGCGCTATGGGACACCCTGCGGTTGCGCCGTCCGGGATTACTCATAGACTCTTGCGCTTCGGGGGGCAGGCGCAACGACTTGGAATCCATGCGCCGCGCCGTGCCCCTGCTCCGCTCCGACTATGAAATGACCAAGGAGGCCGATAAATTCGAGGGCTTCCAAGGGCAGACTTACGGGCTCTCCTTCTGGGTGCCTTTTTACGGCGGACTCTCACGCTTCCTCGAGCCTTACGAATACCGGAGCTTGTATATGCCAGGCTTCGGCATGCACGCCGCCCCTCTGGCGATCGCCAAGAAGGCCTACGACGAATTCCGAACCGTGGCGCCGCACATGATCGAGGGCGACTACTACACGCTCACGCCCTATAACCGAGCCACGGACCAATGGATCGCATGGCAGTTTCACACGCCAGAAACCGACGCCGGTGTGATTCAGGCCTTCCGCCGTTCCGAAACCGAGAATGAAACGCTCACCGTGAAGTTACGCGGCCTCGACCCGCAGCAACGTTATGAGATCGAGAACCTCGATGGCGGCAAGGAAACCCGCACTGGCGCCGAACTCATGCGCGGTCACACGATCACTCTCAAACAAAAGCCCGCGGCCGCCATACTTGTGCTGAAAGTCCTTAAGTAGGATACTCCACGGTCCGTGTCATTAGAATTGTAACGTAGGTGCGGCAGCAGCGCATGCCCTCATCGGTATCTGCGGGGATAGGGGGAGGGGTGGTATTAAAAATGACTGTCGACGAATGCTCGGGCATTCTCTCGAGTGACAGTGGCGTGCCGGTAGCTGGCCGGATTCTGGCATTCCTGTCGCACCGGCTAAATTGAGTCATCACGGCGGGCACGCTCAGAGTCTGCGAAGCATTCAATCCATCCGGAGGAGTCGACGACATTCAGGTGGCTCACAGCCGGTCGCCATCACGGTCGATGGCGGTGTCCATGTTTTTGAGGAACCCGCGCATTTCGCGGATGGGGCGCACGGGAATGAATTCGACCCTGTTTGCGTGCCGTATCACTCTGCGTTTTTCATCGGGAATCAGATGGAGTGCTTTCCGGATTGCTTGGGGAATAACCACTTAAAATTTCGGAGAAATCGCGACGGTATGCATATCGATCGGGTTCGCGTAGTACGATGGCGGTGTCGATGCAATGCCGGGCGGCATCAGCCCTTTTGACCCAGACGGATGGGTGTTCCCGGTAGGGGGAGACGGACGATTCCGGTGATCCATTCGTAAATCGTTGACTTGCAGAATGGTCGGGCCGGAGGGATTCGAACCCTCGACCTCCTCGACCCGAACGAGGCGCTCTACCAAGCTGAGCCACGGCCCGATGTGAACCTGCCGTAGACGAAACCACCGCTAGGGGCGACTTGAACTTGAGGCAGGCAGCATTCCAACCACCCCGGCGTGCGAACGACGCCGGGACGCGTGCAGACGGGTTCTGCACTGGGCACAATCTGGGGCGCGCCGGCCTGCCGGTCAACTGAAAATGGTGTCCCGAGACTTGGCTTTCCACTCGCGAACAGCCACTTATTTAAAGCGGTTTTACATGTATTGTGAATGAGAGCGGACCTTGAGAGGCGTGCGATGTATCGTATTTCCCGTTGCTGAATACGGGCAATGCGTTCCGCCATAAGCTCTGCTCGAAGCTCTGATTCAAAGTCCGTCATATAGTTGTCAAAAAAGGGTTTTGTGACGATTTATAGCGTTTGTGTTTCGGTTTTTTTACCGCGAAAACGCTAAAATTTTTGACATTAGCCATTTTTTCAGTATTTCACTTGGGGTATGGAAACAACCCATGCCAAGGATGCTGACCTGAACGAACAATCTCGGATTGCCCGGGTGATTGAATCGCACATTGATGAACTTCTCCAGAAACGGAAGGAAGTTGAATCGAAAGTGCAGTCCGAACTCGACGATATTGACCGCGCACTCCGTCAGCTCGGCTATGCAGCCCATGGAGGGTCCTTGGGGTCGTCCGTCCGTCGCAAGCGGCGCACGAAAATTTCCGATAGCGAAATCAAAGCCTTGCTCAACGGTTTTATGAAGCACGGGGTTTATATTACTGGCGCTGAGATTTTAAAGAAGACCTCGCTGAAGGCTTCTCGTTTCGCAAATTTCAAAGCGGCAAACAAAGGCTTCTTGGTAACTCAGGGTGCCAAAAGGGCAATGACGTATTCCCTCGCCTAACGACCACAACTCAGAGGGTTATTTTTAGATTTGGAATGCCGGCGATCTCCCAAGGGAGACGCCGGCTTTCCTTTTGTTTTTTTGATGAAAGTCCGGGCCCGGTTTTCTTGCTCTGTTCAAACCGAGCAGTGACGGCGGCGGGTCCTGAAATCGTATGTCGGGAGACGCGGGCTCAATTTCGAGCCGGTGTTAATATATAATCCGGCGTCTAAATTTCACGCGCCACGTAGAGCAACGGACCCGCGCTTTGGACTTACATCTTGCTTGTAGCCTGGCTCAGGCGAGGCAGTGTTGGATGAGCGTGGCCACGTCGCGGTGGTGGCTTGGGCGCAGCGATTCGAGGCTGCGGTCCGAGGCGATAAGCACCGGGCCGTCTTCGGGGGAAAGCGGGGACAGGCCGTGGCTGCCCCGTACCAACTTTGGATCAAGGGAACAGGGATTGAGCAGGTAGCGGAAGCCGAGTTTTTTGCGCAGCAACGCCTTGGCGGCGCGCCATTTTCCGCCGTTGGGATCGAAGAAAAGTTCGCGCGGGTCATAGCCCGGCTTCTTGTGGATTTCGACGGCCTGGGCGAAGTCCGGCTTCCGGGCCGGATCCAACCAGTAGTCGAAGGCAAACCACCAGCCCTGTGCCGCCAGAACGATGAGCTCTCCGCTTCGGGCGTGGTTGAGTCCGATCTCGGAGCGGGCGCCTCCCTCGAGCACCCTCTCGACGCCGGGCAGTCTTGCGAGGAGGTCGCGGACGGGGGCGAGGTCTGAGTCTTTGCGAACGTAGACGTGGGCGAGTTGGTGGTCGCAAACTGCGAAGGCGCGGGAGGTGCCGGGGTCGAGCAGTTCCCCTGCGGCGTTTGTAGTCACCTCGAGGAGTCCCGCTTCCCGCAGGGCGCGGTTGGGAAAAACGGCGTCGCTGACTGGGGTGATTCCGTATTCGCTGACGACGAGGATTCGAGCGTTGCGGGCCCTGGCGTGGTCGATGACTTTTGCCGCGCAGGCATCGAGTTCCCTGAGGTTCGGGGCGAGATGCGGGCCGGCGGGGCCGAAGCGCTGGAGGTCGTAGTCGAGGTGGGGCAGGTAGCAGAGGCCGAGGTCGGGCTGGGTTTCCTCCCAGGCGGTCACAAAACTTTCCGCAATCCAGCGGGTGCTGGCGGGTCCGGCGGTGGGACCCCAGAAGTTGAACAGCGGGAAGGTCCCGTGTTTTTTCTGGAGGGTCTCCTTCAGGGAGACCGGATGGGCGTAGAAGTCGGGGGATTTTGCGCCGTCGTGGTGGTAGACAGGCCGGGGGGTGACGGTGGCCTGGGCCCCGGTGTTCATGGCATACCACCAGAAGTGTTTGAGGACCTTCCAAGGGCGCCCCTCCCAGACGTGCGGGGCGCAGACCAGAGCCTCGCTCTGGCGCCAGAGCAAAATTTCGTTCAGGTCGCGAAAGTACCAGCCATTGGCGACGATCCCGTGCGCGGAAGGGTCGACGCCCGTGAGCATGGTCGCCTGGGCGGTGGTGGTGACGGCGGGCAGGGCCGCGTCAAGAGAGGTGGCGAAGCCCTCGGTCGCGAGCCGCATGAGATTCGGGGTGTCTTGCCCCAGATGCGCCCGGGTGAGGCCGACGCAATTCAGGACAACCAGGGGGCGTGCGGGACGGGAGCCGGTGGAGGACATGGAGCAGGGGGCGCAGAGGGTTTTGGGAGGTGTGTGCGGGGGCGGCGGACTGGGGTGGGACGCCGGACACGGAACGCACGCACTCCGAGACTGATATTTGTTTGGAAACTCAGGCTAGAGCAATGGGTTTAGAGTTGGTAATTCTTTTCAATGAAAGTTTCCCCTGTTTCGCAAGCCCTCGCCTTTTTGAGCCTGCTCAGCGCGGCGTACGCGGAGCCAGCACCGAAGGCCAAGGCCCGCAAGGAGCCGCCTTCCGCGGCGGAGGTTGCCAAGGCGGCGCTGGTGGCGCCCGGGTTGCAGCTTGATGTTTGGGCTGCTGAACCGCTTTTGCAGAACCCCGTGGCGTTTTCCTTTGATGAAAAAGGGCGGGCCTGGGTGGCGGAAACCAACCGGCGCAAATCTTCCTATTTGGACATCCGGAGTTTTCCGGAGTGGGTGGGCAGCAGTCTTTCCCTGCGTTCGGTGGAGGAGCGGGTGGCTTTTTTGAAAAAGGCACTTCCCGAGGGAGCCACGCAGGGGCCCAAGCCGGTGCGGGATTTGAACAAGGACGGAAAAATCGACTGGCATGACCTGGAGGTGGAGTCTGAGGTGGTGCGTCTTCTGGAGGACAAAGCGGGGAAGGGGGTCGCCGACTCGTCCCGGGTGGTTGCGGACGGGTTTGCCTCGGTGGGCACCGGGGTGGGGGCGGGGATCGCGGCGCGGGACGGCCAGGCGGTTTACATCTGCGAACCGGACGTTTGGCTGCTGGGCGAGGACGGTTCCAAAAAGTCGCTCCTGACGGGGCTTGCCGTGCACATTGTATACAGCGGCCACGACTGTCATGGCGCCAAGTTCGGGCCGGACGGGCGCCTGTATTTCTCGGTGGCGGACTGCAGCGCACGGATAGAGTCCGGGGGCAAGGTGCTGTCCCCGCCGTCGAGCGGGGCGGTGTTCTGCTGCTGGCCGGACGGCAGTGGCGTGGAGCTTTACGCCTGGGGGTTGCGCAACCCCCAGTCGCTGGTCTTCAACGAGGTTGGCGACCTTTTCACGGGCGACAACAATGCCGACGGCGGCGACAAGGCCCGCTGGGTGCACGTGGTGGAGGGGGCGGACTATGGCTGGCGTTTCCACTACCAGTTCATGAAGGAGCCGAAGCTCGGGGTTTGGAATTCCGAGGGCTTGTGGAAGGTGGAGGCCGCCCAGAACGCGCCGGCCATTCTGCCTCCTGTGGTGAACATCGGGCATGGTCCGGCGGGCGTGGCGTATTATCCCGGGACGGGTCTGCCCGAGGAATACCAGGGGGCGTTTTTCATGGCGGACTTTCCGGGGGGCGTCCGCTCTTTCAAATTGCGGCCGAAGGGGGCGTCCTATGAATCCGAGCTGCCGGACACGGTGCTCATGGACAATTCCCTCAAGAACCCGGAGGGCAAGTTCGCCTGGAATCTCAATATTCCAGACATCGCCTTTGGACCCGGGGGAGGGCTGTACCTTCTGGACTGCGTGGACTGGATTCCCGATTTTGACAAATTCAACAAGGGCCGGATTTTCCGGGTGCATTCGCCCAAGGTGGACGCGCAGCCCGAGGTGTTGGAGACGCAGCGCCTGCTGGCGGAGGGCTTCCGCGGCAGATCCGAGGCGGAGCTGGGGGAATTGCTAGGGCACGCGGACGTGCGCGTGAGGCTGGAGGCGCAGAGGGCGCTGGTCGGGCGCGGCGGGGCTGGGGTTTCCATTTTTGAAAAGGCCGCCGCCGCCAGTGGACTGAAGCGGTTGCATGCGGTCTGGGGCCTCGGGCAGTTGTGCGGGAAGGAGCCCAAGGCGCTGGAGGCCGTGCGTGCGCTCGCCGGTGCGGCGGATGCCGAGTTGAGGGCGCAGACGGCGAAGGTGCTGGGCGAGGCAGGCGGGGCGGAGGATGCGCCCAGGCTGGCCGCTTTGCTCAAGGATTCCTCGGTGAGGGTGCGCTTTTTTGCGGCGCAGGGTTTGCGTCGGGTGGGGTCGGCCAAGGACGTGCCCGCGCTGTTGGGGGCGCTGCCGGGCGCGGATGCGGACGAGCCTTTCCTGCGGCATTCGGTGGTGGCCTCGCTGTCGTCGCTTTCCGGCGCTTCGGAACTGCGCGGACTTGCGGCCTCGCCGGATGCCGCGGTGCGTCTTGCCGCGGTGCTCGCGCTGAGGCGGAACGCGGATTCCGGCGTGACGGATTTTCTCAAGGATTCCGAGGCGTCCGTTCGGTTGGAGGCTGCGCGCGCGATTTACGATCAGCCGGTCGAGGCGGGGCTTCCGGCGCTGGCAGGACTGGCGGCGCGCCCGGACGAGCCGACTGGGGTGTTGCAGCGGATTCAGGCGGCGCGTTACCGGCTGGGAGGGCGGGCGAACGCGGAGCGTCTGCTTGCGGTGGCGGCGGACGCCTCTGGGGTGGAGGCGGCGAGGGTGCAGGCGCTGCGTTTGCTGCGGCAGTGGAAACCGGAGGACGGCCGCGACGCGTTTTTGGGGCGGTGGTGGCCGGTGGAGTCCGACCGCCAAATTGCCGCGGTGAAGAAGCTGGTCGGCGCGAAGGTCCCCGCATTTTTGGAGGATTCCTCCTCGGAGATCGTGGACGTGGCGGTGGATCTGGCCGGGGATTACGGGATGCGTGAGGTGGCCGGCAAACTTAAGGAATTGTTCAACGATGCCGGCCGCAGCACCTCGACGCGGGCGCTGGCCTTGAACACCCTTGCAAAGTTGAAGGTGGAAGGGTTTGGCGACCTGCTCCATCTGGCTTTGAAGGAGAAAAACAAGGAGCTGAGCGCTGCCGCCGCGAAGCTGGTGGGCAAACTGCCGCCGGCGGAGGCCTTCAAACTCAGCGTGAGCATGTTCGACGCCGGGGTGACTAGCAACGCGCAGAGCGCGGTGGCCGCGGTGCTGCAGCTCAAGACGCCGGCGGCGGATGCCGTTCTGGGGCAGTGGATGGACCGGTTGATTGCGGGCAAGGTGCCGCCTTCGCTGCGGCTGGACGTGCTGGAGGCTGCGGGAAGACGCGGCACCCCTGCGCTGAAGCAGAAGGTGAAGGCGTTTGAGGCCGCGCGGGCTGCGGACGATGCGCTGGCGCCCTGGAGGGAGTGCCTGGAGGGGGGCGATGCGAAGCTGGGGCAGGCGTTGTTCAAGGAAAAGGATGAGGTGGGGTGTTACCGCTGCCACAAGGTGGGCGGCGGGGGTGGCGATGTGGGGCCGGCGATGGATAAAATTGGAGCGACCCACGATCGCGAATACCTGCTGCGGTCCATTGTTTTTCCAAATTCGGAGTACGCGCCGGGCTTTGAAACGGTGCTCTTGAAGCTTGCCGACGGTTCGGTGGCGGCGGGCATGGTGGCGAAGGAGGACGCGACCCAGATCGAACTGGTGACGCCGGGGACGACACAACGGCAGACGATTGCGAAGGACAAGGTGTCCGGCCGCGACCGGTTGCCGTCGCCGATGCCGGAGGGGCTGCCCCAGTTGCTTTCAAAGCGCGAATTGAGGGACATCATCGCGTTCTTGGCGTCGCAACGCTGAGGCAAATCGCCGGACGGAGGCGGTTCCGGAGGGCAACTCTTGAAATTCCCTCGGAATCGTCTCATCGTCGGTCCCTGCAATGTACCTGACCCTACTGAAATCCAAGATCCACAGAGCGGCCGTGACCGGCGCGAGCCTGCACTATGAAGGCAGCCTGACGATTGCCTCTGATCTGGCGGAGAAAGTCGGGCTTTTGCCCTACGAGAAAATCCTGGTGGGGAACATGGCCAACGGCGCCCGCTTTGAGACCTATGTGATCTACGGTGAAAGCGGGAGCGGCGACATCCAGTTGAACGGGGCGACGGCGCATCTGGGGAAGATCGGCGACCGGCTGACGATCATGAATTTCGCGCAGTTTACGCCCGAGGAGGCGGTGGGCCACCGGCCGCGGGTGATTTTGTTGAACGAACGGAACGAAGTTGTCCGGACTGAGGCGTCGATTCCCGAGTATGCGGGTGTTTCGGCGGGCGCTGCGGGGCCGGATCTGGCCTAGGGCTGGAAGACCGTTTCCCGGCGTGGGAGCGGGCGAGGGGCGGAATGTCCGGGCCGACATTTTTGGGAACGAAAGTCACGTCTCGCGCGCGGCTGCCGGTGTGTGTAAACAGGAGGGATGCTTCTGAAAGTCCTGAAAGACGGCGGCGCCGCCGCGGGCGCTCATTTTGTGAGGCCCCCCTGGGAGCGGATGTGCAGGTTGCACGCGCTTTTGCAGGAGGGTAAATATCCGAACTGCGCCGGGATGGGGCGGGAGCTGGAGGTCAGCGCCAAGACGATCCAGAGGGACCTCAATTTTATGAGGGACAGGCTGGAGCTGCCGATCGCCTACGAGCCGTCCAAGTTTGGCTACTACTATACGCAGCCGGTCGATTCCCTGCCATCGCTCGACATGAGCGAGGGGGAGCTTGTTTCGCTTTTGATCGCGCAGAAGGCGTTGCATCAGCATCACGGCACCGCCTATGAGGGGCCCTTGCGTTCGGCCTGCGCCAAGATCTCGGAGGCCATGAAGGGACGGGTTTCCGTGGATATCAACGATTTGGCGAGCCGCGTTTTTTTCAAGCCGGAGAGTTCGAGCGAGGTACAGCCCGCGGTTTTCGAGACGGTGGGTCTCGCCGTGAGGGAGAGCCGGGAGCTGTCGTTTCTCTACAGGAAACTCGGGGGCGAAGCGGACGAACGCAGGCGGATCCGCCCCTATCATCTCGGCTGCGTCAACAACCAGTGGTATGTCTTCGGCTGGGACGTTGCCCGGAAGGAAATGCGGACCTTCGCCCTGCCGAGGCTCCGTCGGCCGGAGGTTCTGGAGAAACGGTTCGAGCGGCCGCAGGATTTTTCGATCGAGGCGTTTTTGTCCGACAGCCTCGGTGTCTTTTCATCGCAGGGGGAGGTGCATGTGGTGAAGATCCGTTTCACGGCGTGGGCCGCACAGTTGGTCCGGGAGCGGGCCTGGCACAGCAGCCAGAAGCAGCGCGAGTTGCCCGGGGGGGAAGTGGAGCTGGAGCTGCGCCTTTCCAGCCTGCTGGAGGTGGAGCGTTGGATCCTCAGTTTCGGAGTGCACGCCAGAGCGTTGCAGCCGGCCAAGCTGGTTCGCAATTTGCGCGAACGCATCGCCTCCATGGCGGTGATGTATTCGAGCGAGCACGCGGCGTCTTTTCCTCAGAACCTGTGAGCGACGCATTGAGACAAAGGCAGTGGACGGTTTTGAAGGGGCTTCTTGAGGAGTCGCTGCTCCGGAGTCCTTTTCAACAAGAGCGCCTCGGCGCGGCTGGTGTGGCGGTCGAGGACATCGCCTCGCTGGATGACTTCACGCGGTTGATGCCTCTCACGCTCAAGACAGACCTTGCGGCGGACCAGGCGGCGCATCCTCCCTACGGCAGCAACCACACGGAGTCTCAGGAGTGGTACACGCGCTTTTGCCAAACCAGCGGGACTTCCTCGCAGCCGATGGCGGTTTGGGACACCGCGTTGAGCTGGGAATGGCTGCTGGAAAACTGGCGTCTCGGTTATGCACTGGCGGGAGTCCGTCCGGGTGAGGTGGCGTTTTTTGCCTTTTCCTTCGGTCCTTTTCTCGGGTTTTGGACGGCCTACGAGGCGGCGCTCGGCATGGGATTGCGCTGCATTCCCGGCGGCGGTCTCGGCACGGTTGCGCGTTTGCATGCGCTGGTCCGGCACCGTGCGAGCGTGCTCTGTTGCACGCCCACCTATGCGCTGCATCTCGCGTCTGCGGCTTCGGAAGCGGGCGTGGATCTTGCCCAAAGCGCGGTGCGCAAAATTTTGGTCGCGGGCGAGCCTGGGGGCAGCCTGCCTGCCGTGCGGCGGCAACTGGAGGCCGCCTGGCCGGAAGCCGAGGTCATCGACCACTACGGCATGACGGAGGTGGGGCCGGTGGCGTTCGCCGCCTCGGGGGCGCCCGGAAGCCTGCACGTGCTCGGGGAGCGTTATTTTGCGGAGGTGCTGGATCCCCGGGGACAGCCCGTCGGCGAGGGCGGCACGGGGGAGCTGGTCTTGACGCCGCTGGGGCGGTCCTGCTGGCCCTTGTTCCGTTACAAGACGGGGGATTTGGTGCGCCCCCGGTGGACCGAGCAGGGACTGCTTTTGGACGGGGGCATTCTGGGACGGGCGGACGACATGGTGATCGTGCGCGGCGTGAACCTTTACCCCGGAGCAGTGGAGGACGTGGTGCGCGGAATTCCCGAGATTCAGGAGTACCGGGTGCGTGTGACGGATGGGGCGGGACTCCTGCAGGTCGAGGTGGAAATCGAGGCTTCAGCGGGCGGTTTCGCCCGGGTACTGGAGGCCGCTTTGGAAAGGGCTTTTTCGCTGCGCATCCCGGTGCGCGAGGTTCCGTACGGGACGCTGCCCAGATTCGAGCTGAAGGCCAGGCGCTGGGTGCGTTCCTGAGCCGGGCAGGCCCGCTGGTTTCAGCTCGCAGCTTGTCCGAGGCGGACGATTTCCGCAAAAGTACCGGCGTCCAGCGGCATCACCGAAAGGCGGGACTGCTTGATCAGCGGGATCTCGTAGAGGACCGGGTGTGTCTTGAGGGTTTCCAGCTTCACCGGATGCGGCAGGGCTTTTTCAGGAACCAAGTCGACGCACACCCATTCGCCTTCGGTTGCGGTCGGGTCGGGGTAGGCTTCGCGAGCGACGCGAGCGATGCCGACGACTTCCTTGCCAATAACGCTGTGGTAAAACAGGGCGTAGTCTCCTTTGCGCATCGCATGAAGGTTCTTCCTTGCCTGAAAATTGCGCACGCCGGTCCAGGCCGTCTTGCCGTCCTGGACAAACTGGTCCCACGAGTAGGCGGAAGGTTCCTGTTTGACGAGCCAGTGGCTCTGGGTGGTGCTCATGCGTCAGAGGGTGCCGAGGGAGTCGGGGCCGGGTACAGAAAAAAGCGGCGTGCGCTGGAAAGGGGAGGGAGAGGCGGAGGCTCCCAGGTTTCAAAATTCTGCCGAACACTCCGCGATCACCGCGAGACACTGTTTCCGGTGTTCGATGCGGTGGGTGACCGTAAATCCGCAACCTTCAAAAACATCAAGGAAGGACGGGTTTACGTACAGCAGCCGGACCGTGCCGTTTTCTTGCCGGGCGTGAAGCTGGAGGATGCGGGCGACCCGGGTGAGCGTTTCTCCATGGAAGGGGTTGTATAAGAAGACCGTGAGGGGGCCCGGGGGCGGCGAAAAGTCTGCGGCGTCTCCCTGGAAGACTTCGAAGGAGGCGGCGTGGCTCGGCGGGGCGATGCGGCTCATGTTGCGCCTGCTGATTTCAGCCAGTTCGGGGGCGAACTCGACGCCGATCACCCGTTTGAAACCGTGAAGGGCCGCAAGAATCAGCACCCGGCCCTTGCCGCAACCATAGTCGACGAAAGTGGATTCGGTGGCTGCTTGCGGAAGTTTCGCGAAAACCTCCTCCACGAGCCTGGGGTCTGTCCCCTGGTAACGCGAGGAACTGGAGCGTTTTTGATCGGGAACGGAAAGGGCAGAGAGCTCGATGGGTGCGACCGTTTCGACCCGGTGCCGGAGGTCGAACAGGATCTCCCTCAAAAACAGGCCGAAGCTGTAGCGGAAACCGTGGCTGCGCAGATGCATGCAAACGAGGTTTGCGTAAAGGAGCAGGTTCTGGGGGCGGTTGCTTTGTGTCGAATGCATGGTTTTTGTGTTAAAAACTGACATCAATATCGTTTAATTTTGGTGTCGGTAATGAATTGAATTGCCTCCAAAAATCGAGCGGCGGAGTATCTTGTTTCATGAGGCTAGCGCGGAAGGTTTAAACTGTAAATTGCGGCTATAAAATTCACTCGTGAAGGAGATATTCAACTGGACTACTAATCGTGTGTTTTCGTATGTGCACGGGAATCACCTGGTTTATAACACGTGCTGGGAGGATCCCCGGCTGGACCGCGAGGTGATGCAGTTGGGAGCCGAGGACGACGTGGTGCTGATCACTTCTGCTGGCTGCAACGCTTTGGACTACGCATTGGATGCTCCCAGGAGTGTGCATGCCGTCGACATGAACTTCCGGCAGAACGCGCTTTTGGAACTCAAAATAGCGGGCATTCGAAAGCTCGATTTCGACTCGTTTTTCAAACTGTTCGGCGAAGGTGGTGATTCCAGGTTTGGTAATTGGTATCATTCGTTGCTTAGAGATGAGCTTTCTCCGGATTCAAAGCGGTATTGGGACGCGAGAATACATTTCTTCAACCGTTCGAATCCCGATGCGTCGTTTTATCACCGGGGAACCACGGGTGTATTCGGGAGAATGCTCGTCGCTTATTGTAAAATGAAGGGCGTTTACGAAGATGCGCTGCGGGTTTTTTATGCCGGCTCCCTTGAACAGCAGCGGGAATTGTATTTTGGCCGGATCAAGGAGCGCTTTTGGGGGGCGGGAATCAAGCGGGCCCTTCGCACGGATGTCGCCTTGAGTCTGATCGGAGTCCCCCTGGCTCAAAGGAAGCACCTTGAAAAAACCTGCGCCCAGAGCGTCTCGGACTTCATGGAGGAATCTATGGAAGCTGTTTTCACGAGGCTGCCTGCCGGCGACAATTACTTCTGGAGGCTGTATTTGTTCGGCAGGTATTCCAAAGAGTGCTGTCCCGAGTATCTGAAGGAGGAAAACTTCCTGCGCCTGAAGGGTGGCCTTGTGGACCGGATCCACACCCACACCAGCGACCTGACCTCTTTCCTGCGGTCCCAAAGCGAGGGTTTTTCCAGATTCGTGTTGCTGGACCACATGGACTGGTTGAGCCAGCAGGACACCCGTCTGTTGCGCGCCGAGTGGCAGGCCATTATGGACAGGGCGCGCCCCGGTGCCATGGCACTCTGGCGTAGCGGTGGAGCGCGGGTGGACTTTGTGGATCCGCTCACCGTCGAGAGCAGGGGAGCGAGCCGGAAAGTCGGGGATTTGCTCCAGTATGAGACTGCTCTTGCCGCGGACTGCCACAGGCGGGACCGGGTGCACACCTACGGCAGTTTCTACATCGCCCGGATGGCCCATTGAAAGGCGTTGAGGCCATGGTCGGGAGGCGGTCCCAAGACGGGGGGGAGGTTGCGTTCGCGGGGGAGGCCTTGCGCTGGCTCGGGGAAAGTTCCGCGAGCCATGACGGGTACTGGGCCTTGTTCGTCAAGGAGCAGCCCGTCGCTCTGGCCGCGAACTTTCACACCGAGGCTGCGGTCCTGCGTCTGAACGGGCGCCTGTGGAGCTTGAGCGTCAACGAGGGGCGTGGGGAGTGTTCCTATCCCTGTTCTCTTTTGACCCAGTACGTGCGTTATCCGCTGGCGGAGCTTTCCCTGGTGTCGTCCAGACTGCTCCGGGTGAGTGCGCGCTTGGGGTTGGCGTTGTTGGGCGTGGCCCTGCGCTTCGGGCGGGTGGATCGTTCCGTACAGTGGAGCAGTTCGCTTTTATCCACCGATTTGCACGCCTCCGCGCTGGGGGCGGAGGCGGACGCTGCGACGCGCGTGCTGAGCGAACGGTTTCCGGACCGCGCGATTTTGCTTCGTAACGTCCATGCGTTTGAAGACCCAGGTTTGCCCGAGCGCTTGCAGTCCTGCGGGTATGAATTGATTACCAGCCGGCAGATCTATTTTTTTGACGGGAAGACCGGTTCTTTTGGCGCTCGCAGCGATGTGAAGCGCGACTGGAAGGCGCTGCGGTCGCTCAAGGACTACTCGGTGGTGGAGCATTCCCAGTTTACGAGTGCTGACGTGCCCCGGATTCTGGAGCTGTACCGGATGCTGTATTTGGAAAAGCACTCCAGCCTGAATCCGCAGTATACGGAGCGCTTTGTGGAGGGGGCGTTGGCCGGGGGATTTTTGGAATTCAGAGGATTGCGCCACACGAGCGGCCGTCTGGACGGTGTTTTTGCGTGCTTCTCCCGGGGTGATGTGACGTCCACGCCCTTTATCGGCTACGACACCACCCTGCCGGCGGAGTTGGGCTTGTACCGGCTTTTGGTGGCCCTTCTGCTGCAGCGGGTGGCCGGGGACAAGGTCCTTCTGAATTACAGCTCGGGAGCCGGAGAGTTTAAGCGCCGCAGGGGTGGCGAGCCTGCGATTGAGTGGAACGCCGTCTATGTACGGCACCTGCCCTGGTACCGGAGGGCGGTTTTCAAGCTTCTACAATTTTTGGCAAACCGTTTCGGCCGCCGCTTTTTGGAAGAGAATCAAATTTGACTGTAGGCTTCCACTGGAGCCAGTTCCTGGGTGGCCGCCTCCCGTGCCGGTTCTAGCAGTCCTTGATGCGTCAGCAGGCGGATCGTGCCGTCTTCCTCCTCGACCAGCGCGGACAGGCTCTCGACCCAGTCTCCGCAGTTGTAGTATTGCAGGGCGCCGATGGAACGGATCGCCGGGGTGTGGATGTGTCCGCAGACGACCCCTTGAATGTCCTCCTCCATCTTGGCCATCCGGACCACGGCTTCTTCAAAGGCTCCGATGTAATTGACCGCGTTTTTTACCGATCGCTTGGCGGCCGCGCTGAGGGACCAGAAATGCATGCCCAATTTGCGGCGGATCCAGTTGATCGGGGTGTTCAAGCGCAGGAGCAGCGTGTAGCCGATGTCGCCGAGGTGGGCGAGCCACTTGCTGTTTTGCACAATCGCGTCGAGTTCGTGGCCGTGGATGACTAGAAGGCGCCGTCCGTCCGCGGTGGTGTGCACCGCCTTGGGTTGCACGGTGACGGCTCCGTATTCACCGTTGAATCCTGAAATGAACTCGTCGTGGTTGCCCGGAATGTAAACCACACGCGTTCCCTTCCTTCCGGCCCGCAGTAATTTTTGAATGACGTCGTTATGGGACTGCGGCCAGTAGATTCCGCGTTTCAGGGACCAGACATCGATCAAGTCTCCAACCAAATATAGGGTTTCGAAGTCGTTGTTTTTAAGGAAGTTGAGGAGAGCCTCGGACTGGCTTCCCCGGGTTCCCAGGTGAACATCTGAAATCCATCCTGTACGAAAATGACGCATCACGATGCGTCTTTCTGGAGCCTAATCTTGAATGACTCAAAGCCAAACCTGATTTGAAACGCCAGTTTCACCGGTCCGTCACAAAGCAAAGCTGAGTTGACCTTGCTGCCCCGGGATGTACACGTTGCTTATCTCCCTATGAAAATGCGACGCATCTTCTCCCTCGTGTTCTCCACCGTGCTTCTTGCAAGCGCTGTTTCTGGTCAGGCCGCGGATGCCGATCCGGGTCCTAAAATTGAGGAAGCCCAGCAGAAGGCGCTGGCGCAGTTGTCGCAGCGCGGCGTGTTGGTACAGCCTCTGGCCTCCGGCCTGAACTGGTACTACGTCAATTTCAGGGGCGTGGAAAAGGGTGACGCCTCTCTGTTTGCCCTCCTTCAGGGGGCTTCGGCGGTCGTGGATCTGGATTTTTCCGGACAGAAGGTCTCGGATGCCGATCTTGCGGCGCTGGCGGGATTGAAAAACCTCAAGAAACTCAGCCTCGCAAGGACGGCGCTGAAAGACTCCGCCCTGGTGCACCTGAAGGGGCTTGCCGGTTTGGAGTCTCTGAATCTTTTCCAAACAGAAGTGACCGACGCCGGCCTGGAGCAGCTCTCCGGGTTGAAGGGATTGAAGCGGCTTTACGTGTATCAGACCAAGGTGACTGAAGCGGGGGTGGCAAAATTGAAGACGGCCTTACCCGGAGTGCGTGTGGAACTCGCCGCGGTGCTGACCGTGCCGCCGCCGCCGGAGCCGAAAAAGGAGGAGCCGAAGAAGGACGCGCCCAAGAAGGACGAACCCAAGAAGGACGAACCCAAGAAGGACGAGCCCAAAAAGGACGAGCCCAAAAAGGACGAACCCAAGAAGGACGCGCCCAAGAAGGACGAACCCAAGAAGGACGAACCCAAGAAGGACGAACCCAAGAAGGACGAACCCA
>CANFTB010000007.1 GCA_947449735.1 Chthoniobacteraceae bacterium
CCGCGCTGGACCGCCTTGTTTTTCACACGGTCTAAATTAATCCCGCCTCCGTCATCGATGATCTCGATGTTCACCTGCCCGCCCTCGTGGAAGGCGCGCATTTTTAGGCAGCCCTCTGCGGGCTTGCCGCGTTCAAGGCGCACCTCGGGAGTCTCGACCCCGTGGTCGACAGAATTCCGAACAATGTGCGTCAGCGGGTCCTTGATCGCTTCGATGATCGTCTTGTCGAGCTCAGTCTCCTTGCCCTCCATCTCAAGACGGATCTGCTTGCCGCAGCTCGCAGAAAGATCGCGAACCACGCGGGGCAGCTTGCTCCAGATGTTGCCGATCGGCTGCATACGCGTCTTCATCGCGCTCCCCTGCAACTCGGTTGTAATCAGGTTCAGGCGTTGTGCGGTGGCCAGAAAAGCGCTGTCCGAGTTCTGCTCTGTGAACTGGAGCACCTGGTTCCGGGCCAGCACAAGCTCGCCTACCAGGTTCATCAATTTGTCGAGAAGGCCCACATCCACGCGGATGGAACTGTCCGAAGCGGCCGAACTGCGGGACTCGCCGTGGTCGCCGCCCGAAGCCTCGGGATGCTCCGGGTGGGACGGCGCGGCAGGCGCGGCCTTGGGAGCAACGGCAACGGAGGGCTTTGCAGCTTTCTCCGGGACCGGGACTGGAACAGGGACCGTGGCTGGCGCCGGAGTCGGAGCTGAAACCGGGGCCGGTGCCGGCGGCTCGTCCCCAAAGGGAATGGAATCAACATCCCCAACCAGAGTGGACGCCAAAATCGGCTCGTGCGTCGTCTCGACAGCCTCCTCGGATTCCGGCTCCGAACTCACCCCGTCTTTGAGCCGGTCCAAAAGCTTGATCAGCGCGCTGTAATCTCGCTGAACGGGCGCACCGTCAGACTCGATCTCGCCCAGCATGGTGCGCACCACGTCCACGGTGGAGAGCAATGCGCCGGTGATCTCGGGGTTGATGACGAGCGCGCCGTCTCGCATTTTACTCAGCAGATTTTCGGCGGAATGCGAGACAGCCTCGAGCTGGGAGTAACTCAGAAAGCCGGCGGACCCCTTCAGCGTGTGGATCGTCCGAAAGATGCTGCTCAGCGTTTCCTTGTCGTGCGGATCCTTTTCCAGCTCAACCAAGTCCCGCTCTAGGCGGTCCAGGTTTTCATGGCTTTCAATCAGAAACTCTTTAATGAGGTCGTCCATATGAAATGCGCGGGTTGGTGATCGTAAGCACAAGATCTGGCGTTGCAAACTTAATCATCACACGAGGACGACAAGCAAAGCAGCAAACAACTCCCTGCAAGCAATTTAACCGCAAAAGCCCGGCCCGCAGCCAGAACGATAACTTAATGTGATCCCATCATTAACAAAGGCTCACTTTCCGTGCCCGCCGCCACGCCCGTCCCCAGCTTGCCGAAGCATGAAAAAGCCGCCGTCCCCAGTCTGAACCGAGGCGGCGGCGGCTTTCTTCCTGGTCAGAATGCAACCTACGAAGCCGCTGACGGAGACTCGTAACGGTAACGGCTGACCAGATTCTGAAGGCTGGTCGCCATGTAGGAAAGGTCCTCCGCAGCCTTCTGGCTGTCGATGGCGCCGCTGGTGGTGTTCTCGGCCGCCGTAGCAACACTGCCAATATTGAGCGCAATCTCGGCGCTGCCGGCAGCCGCCAGACTGACGTTGCGCCCGATCTCGTTCGTGGCGATTGCCTGCTGTTCCACCGAATCCGCGATGGTGTTGGAGAGGTTGTTGATCTGCACGATCACCGAACCTACACTCGTGATGGCGCTGACGGCGTCCTGGGTGTCCGACTGGATCGTGTGGATTTTGAGGTGGATCTCCTCTGTTGCGGCAGCCGTCGCCTTTGCCAGCTCCTTGACCTCGTTTGCCACCACGGCAAACCCCTTGCCCGACTCCCCGGCACGAGCGGCCTCGATTGTTGCGTTAAGCGCAAGAAGATTGGTTTGCTGGGCAATGGAGGTGATCACCTTGATCACGTCACCGATCTCCGTGCTCGATTCTCCGAGGCGGGCAATGGTCGCACGAGTCGCCTCGGCGACGCCCACAGCTTCAGTCGCCGAACGGGCAGCTTGCGCGGCACTGGCGGCGATCTCCTTGATAGTCACTGTCATTTCCTCTGTAGCGGCGGCCACGGTTTGGAGGTTCTGGGACACCTCCTGGGCGGCAGAAGAAACGAGATTGGACTGGCTGGAGGTCTCCTCCGCGGCCGCGCTCATCGTGCTGGAAACGGCCGAAAGCTCGTGAGAAGACGAAGCCAGGGCCTGGGAACTCCTGGCGAAACCGCCGATACTGTCCTTCAGAATAGACAAAAACCGATCCAGTCCCTCGCCCACCTGCCCTATGGCATCTTTGCCCTTCACCTTAACCGACTGGGTCAGGTCCCCGCCCGAAGCCGCGTTGACCACCAGAAGCAGCTGGTCCACCTTGCTCTGAAGTTCCTCCGCCTCCTGTTTTTCACGGAGAGCGGCGACGCGGATCTTCTCCATTGCATCACGCATCGCACCGATGGCGTGGTTAAGGGAAACCGCCATTTCTCCGAGTTCGTCCCGGGACTGTATGTCCAAGCTCCGGTTCAAATCGCCGGAGGAGACGGCCTTAAGGACGTCCACCGTCCGTGTGAGAGGGTCCACTACGCTCCGGGTGATCGCGGCGCCACCGATGAGACTGAGCAAGGCGGCCACAACCCCCATGCCAAGGATCGCTATTCGCGAGGAATGGTAGGTGTCATGCGCTGCTACGGCAGCCTTCTGAATGTGATGAAACTGCTCCTCATAGGAGCCTTTCAAAACGACAAGATAAGCCTCGAGCAGCGGCAGCACCTCCATCTTCATTGCCTCGCGGGTCTTGGACAGGTCGCTTCCTTCATCCAATTTGAGTTTTTCGATTCCCGCACGGAGTGCTTCCCCCGCGTCGATGATCGCCTGGAAAGTCTTCTCCTCGTCGCCCCCGTCGCTCATCGACTTCAGCTTGAGGCCGCGCTCCCGCATTTCATTCAGCTCCGCCTCAATACCGGCGCGCACCTTGACAATCTGCGTCCTGTCGGTGGTGTCCAGAATTTGGTAGACCTCGAGCGCGCTTTTGTTGGCGAGCATCATGAGGCGAGAGGAGTGGTCCTCCTGCGTGAACTCCTGCGCGACGAGATCGTCGACATTCGAATTAAGCAGAGAAATCTTCGATATCGACACCGCCGAAATGGCGATCAGGAAAACCAATACCCCCCCAAACCCAATGGCGAGACGAGGGGCGATCTTAAAGTTGTTTAGCATAAATGTACCGGTAGCCCGAGAGCGGGAACACTCGAGTCATTGCGGTGCAAACGCAAACGTTCTCGGGATAAAACCCGTCCATCAGGCGCACGCCGGGGATGCCGCCCCGCTCCAGTCGGGCGCCCACACGGGCTAACCCTATTCAGCTCCGCCGTTCAACTCGACATCCAGGGCAGCCGCAGACTGCTCAGTCGGGGCCGGAATCTTGTAGTTAAATTTATCCACCAAACGCTTCAGTTCGCCGGCCATCTCAGAGAGCTCCACCGCAGACCTCTGGCTCTCGCCCGCACCCTTCGCAGTGGCTTCCGCCGCAACAGCCACACCCTCAATGTTGCGCGCAATCTCCGACCCACCGGCAGCCGCCTCGCTCACATTGTGGCTGATCTCGTTGGTCGTCGCGGTCTGCTCCTCGACGGAGAAGGCAATCACGTTTGCAATCTCGTTAATCTGGTTGATCACCTTCGTGATCTCATTGATGGCTCCGACAGCGCCGACCGTATCCGCCTGAATCGTCTCCACCTTGTGGCTGATGTCCTCCGCCGCGCTTGCCGTGGCCTTCGCCAACTCCTTCACCTCGTTTGCAACGACCGCAAAACCCTTGCCCGACTCCCCGGCGCGGGCAGCTTCGATGGTCGCGTTCAACGCCAACAGGTTCGTCTGCTGGGCAATCGTTGTGATCAGCTTGATCACGTTGCCAATCTCAATGCTCGACTCCCCGAGTTTCACGATCGTCAGGTTCGTCGACTCGGCGATTTTCACCGCCTCCAATGCGACCTTGGCAGCCTGCGACGCGTTCTTCGCGATTTCACTGACGCTCGCGGTCATCTCCTCTGAGGCCGCGGCGACCGTCTGCAGGTTGCGCGCCACCTGTTCGGCGGCGGCTGACACCGTTGTGGACTGACCCGCAGTCTCCTCGGCCGTCGCGCTCATCTCCGTGCTCACGGACGACAATTGCTGGGACGCGGCGTCCACGCTGCTGATCGCCTTTGCAAAAAGTTCGATGCTGTTGCGGAAGGCCTCGAGCAGCGTTCCCAATCCCTCGCCAACCTGACCGATCGCATCCACACCGTAGACATTAACGGACTGGGTCAGGTCGCCTTCGACCGCTGCGTTCACGGCCGACAGCAGAGTCTCGGCCTTCTGCCGTTGAACGAGGGCCAGCTCCTTCTCCTGCTGGGCTTTCTTCTGATTCTCCGCAACCACGCTCCACTCCACCACCTCCTCCAGAAGCACAGACCGAATGGAACCCACCATCTCGTTCACCGATGTAGCCATGTGCCCGATCTCGTCGTCCACGTTATGCTCCAGCTTTTGGCGGAAGTCGCCGCGGGCGACGGCGTCCAAAACATCGGCGGTCCGCTTCAGCGTCGCGATAATGCTGCCCGAAACCGTTCTCGAGAGCACGATCACCACCAGAATGACGCCGCCCAGCGCCGCAAATAAAATCACCTCGGCCTGCATGATAAGAGAACCAACCTGCTTCTCTTCTGCCGCGGCAAAAGCCTCCGCCTTGGAGACAAGCGACAATACCGCCGCCAAGTGCTTTTCGTACAGCGGACGCATCTTCGCAGTGAACAGAGACTCCGCCTTGTCGCGGTTTCCGGAATGCAGCGCGGAGGCAAACTCCCCGTCGCGAAGCGCGAAAAACTCCAGCGCCGACGGCTTGCACTCCTCGTTCAGCATCCGAAGCATCTCGGGACTGGGCATGTTGGTGGCCCAGAAAGTCATCCGCTCTTCAAACGTTTTGCGGAGGGCTGTCCCCTTCTCCAAGGCCTGATTCACGTCCTCCGGTTTCTTTGCCGCCAAAGCCTCCAAGACCGCAGTGTACGACTCAAGAATGTACGCCGGCGGGGGAAGAATGTCTGCTAGCAGATCCTTGCCCGTAATAATCCTATCGTACCGGGGACCATTCACTTTAACCTGCTGCAGCGTGACAAAACTTGCTGTCCCGAACACCACGAACCCAACAGCAAAACATGAAATCAGGAGCCTGAATTTACCGCCCAAAGACAAACGTTCGATCATAAATAGGGTCTGCTTAAAAAAAGGGGGAGGTGAAGCCAAACAGACAACGTTAAAGTATCGCAAGCAAAAATACACGGGAAACAAACCACCTCCTGAGAGATGTTGTCTGAATGTTACATTCCGTACGGTTAAGAACTCACAGAATGGGCTGATTAATTCCGGCAACTTCACCACAAAACGTCTAGTCCCCCCTACCATCCGGCTCTTTCGCAAACAGACCGCCTGCGCCAAGCTTACTCGTGATCAGGCTCCGAAACCTGAAACCGCTCCGTTCTCCGGCCAAACGGAAATTTGGACTGCCACTCACGCAGTCGCGGTTCAACCTATGCGATACAGGCTTCCTAGAGCAGGCTGCTGTAACCGAAAGTGATAGAAAACCGCTGTTTGCCCCATTTCGCATCTCACTCGCGCGGCATTGTCGCGGCGTGCGCTAAAGTTTAACAAGCGCTTCAATGGAATGGTAATTAATGATGCGGCTTTCACAGGTGTCAGTTTCGGAGCAAATGTATTGCAAAATTCCGAAAACTATAGCGGTCTAGGGTCCTGGCGGACCCCGGCGCTATCGGCCTTGAGAAAGTTTTGAGCAGGTTCAGGAATCCACAAAGATTCCTTCTTTGGATAAACTGCACACGTCATTAAATTTAGGGTTTTTATATGTCTGAGCACGAAAGAATTGTTGAGTTATCGCGAAATGTGGGGACGGTGGCGAACCGCAAGCTTAAATCCATTAATGCCATCACGCATGAGATGCGCATCCTCGCGCTCAATGCCCTCATCGAGGCTTCCCGGGCCGGTTCGGCGGGAGTTGGCTTTGCGGTGGTGGCAAATGAAGTGAAGTCGGTTTCGCATCGCATTACCGATATTTCCTTACAGATGAGCCGGGACCTCGCGTCATCGATTACCGACTTGAACAAGGTGGGGCAGAACATGATGGTTCAGCTTGAAGAGGCTAAAGGGCAGCGGTTGAGAGACCTTTCCACGAACATGATCGACATCATAGATCGGAATCTTTACGAGCGCTCCTGTGATGTGCGCTGGTGGGCCACGGACGGGGCGGTTGTGGAGGCGTTGGAGAGTGCAGACGAATCAAAGCGTGCCTTTGCGTCTGAGCGTCTGGGCGTCATCTTGAATAGTTACACTGTCTATCTGGATCTTTGGATTGCCGATTTAGAGGGCAACGTGATCGCGAGTGGTCGCCCGAACCTTTATTCTGCCGCGATTGGGAGCAATGTGGCGGGTGAGGCATGGTTTCAAGATGCGGTGGCAACGGCCTCCGGGGATCATTACGCTGCGCAAGATATCGAGGTGGCGCCCCTTTTGGCCTCCCAGCAGGTAGCGACGTATTCGACTGCGGTGCGCGAAGGCGGTCGAGCTGATGGGAAAGTGATTGGCGCGTTGGGAATCTTTTTCGATTGGGGTACGCAAGCGGCGGCTGTTGTGAATGCGGTTCGTCTTACCCCTCAGGAGAAGGCGCTGACACGTTGTATGCTCGTGGACAAGGAAGGGCGGATCATTGCCAGCTCCGATGGGAAGGGCATTCTCCGAGACACGTTTGTGATCAGAAAGAGTTCAGCCACCGCTAAAGCTGACTTTTACACGTCAGCAGACGGCACCTCCGTCGGGTTTGCAGAAACTCCGGGTTATGAGACCTACCCGGGATTGGGATGGTATGGAATTGTAGAGCAGAGGTTACACCAAGGCGGTTAGGCGGACTCGTATCTGGAGGAAAATCACCTCGCTCCTAAAAGCTCCAGGTTTCGATGCAATCTCTGCTTCGCAACGCTCTCCTAGCCTTTTGACATACCAGGCCGTCAGCAAAACCTGACTAAGAACCAAAACCATCGTCCAGTTGCGGCGGGGTCGCCAAGTGCTAAGCTCCAGCTCCGGAAAAGCTCTCTGCCACGTGCAAGGAGTCGTTCTTATCCGGCAGCAGGTCCTTGCCTGTGATGATCCGCTCATACCGGGGACCATTCACTTTAACCTGCTGAAGGGTGACAAAGCTTGCTGTTCCGAACACTAGGAACCCAACAGCAAAACATCAAATCAAGAGCCTGAACTTACCGCCCAGAGACAAACGATCGATCACAGATAGGGTCTTCTTAAAAATTGGGGGAGGAGAGGACCAGCAGACCGTGCAAAAGGATCGCAAGTAAAAAGACCCGACAGGAAAGTCAGCCGGGCCACGGCTGAGCGGCTCGCTTCAAACAAAAAAAACCGCGCAGACACTCAGGCCTGCGCGGCATTCTTCTAAACCAGACCACCGGGAAGCCCGGAGCAGCCCGATCAGGCGTTCCGGTTCACGCAATTCAGATCTTCAAACGAAAGAACGAGGCGCTTTGCCGCCGCGTCTTCCGCCGCGCCCAACCACACGCGAGGATCGTAGTACTTCTTGTTGGGAGCATCCGCGCCCTTCGGATTACCGATCTGCCCCTGCAGATATTCCCGGTTCTTGGCTTCGTACGCGCGCACCCCGTCCCAGAACGCCCACTGAATGTCGGTATCCAGGTTCATCTTGATCGCGCCGTAGCTGATCGCCTCGCGAATCTCCTCCCGGGTGGAACCCGACCCGCCGTGGAACACAAAGTTTACGGGCTTGGCCGCTGTGCCGAGAGTCTTCTCGATGTGGTCCTGGGAGTTTTTGAGAATCAGGGGCTTCAATTTGACGTTCCCCGGCTTGTACACGCCGTGCACGTTTCCGAACGCCGCTGCGATCGTGAAATTCGGACTGATCGCGCTCAGTGTCGTGTAGGCCTGGGCGACCTCCTCGGGCTGCGTGTAGAGCTTCGACTCCTCCACTCCGGAGTTGTCGACCCCGTCCTCCTCGCCGCCAGTGACGCCGAGTTCGATTTCCAAAGTCATCCCCATGCGGGCCATGCGTTCAAAATAACGAGCGCAGATCTCGAGGTTTTCGTGCAACGGCTCCTCGGAAAGGTCCAGCATGTGGGAGCTGTACAAGGGCTTCCCAGTGCGGGCGAACTGCTCTTCGCTCGCCGCCAGCATGCCGTCCACCCATGGCAAAAGCTTCTTGGCGCAGTGGTCCGTATTCAACACCACCGGAACCCCGTATGCCTTGGCGGCCAGGTCCACGAAGTGCGCCCCTGCAATCCCGCCCTGAATCGGGCCGAACTGCGCCTCCTTGCTCACGGTCTTTCCAATGAAAAACTGGGCGCCCCCGTTCGAAAACTGGATCATCGTCGGGGAATTCACCTCGCGTGCCGCGGCGAGGGCCGCGTTGACGGAATCCGTCCCGATGCAGTTGATCGCCGGCAGGGCGAACTCGTTGGCTTTTGCGTAATCCAACAGTTCTTTCACTTCATCCCCGAAAAGAACGCCGGCCCGAAATCGTTTTGCGACTGTCATGGTGAGGCTTGTACCAGACCCGGGCGGCTCCACAAACGCGAAAATGCGTAAAATGGCCTCCCGGGCGATGCTCCAATACGCGTCGAGAAAACAGGCACGCCAAAAACATGCCCCCTTAGAACCGTCCGTCGAGAGACGGACGGGCCCAGACACCGGCAGGATCGCGGCTATAGGAACGGTGTGATTCCGGGCAAGGCCACGGGGGCCACCGGCAGCGTCATGTCCCAGTCGAGCTTCTCCGGCACGAGACGCTCCTTTGAATTGAGCGCCATCTCCCAGGAGATGTCCTGTCCGGTGTAGGTCGCCATGCGCCCCATGATCGCAATCAGCGTACTTGTGACCATACGGTCGCCGTCGTTGATCGGCTTGCCTGCGCGGATCGAGGCGAAAAACTCATCGTGCTCCACCTGGTACATGTCCGTGCGGGCAGGAGTCCCGCGCCACTTCACGTTGCCCTTGAGGTCCTTAATCACGAACTGCTTGCTGGATCCGTTGATCTCGCAGATCCCCTCGCTTCCGTAGAAGGAGTCCGTGTTGGCGGCCGCGGCGAGGTTGATCTGCCGGCTTGCATGCATCCCGCGAGCGCCACCCTCGTAATCATACACGACCGAGAAATGGTCGAACACGTTTCCGTAGTCTTCGCCGGTGCGGACCTGGCGGCCGCCGTGTCCAATCGCGCGGATCGGAGGCTTGTCACCAAAGCCCCATGCCATCTTGTCCACGCTGTGGCAGGCCTGCTCGACGATGCTGTCGCCGCCCAACCACGTGAAATAGTACCAGCGGCGCATCTGCCACTCCAAATCGCGCGGCGTGTTTTTGCGGTTCCACTTCGGGTACCGGTCCACGGCGCCGCCATTGTAGGTGTTGTAATTGACGAGAATCTGCCCGATGGCACCGTCCGCCATGCGGGCGAAGGTCTCGCGCATCCCGGGATGGTAGCGCCAGCAGAAACCGGCGCACACGCCCAAGTTCTTCTTCTTGGCCTCGGCCACTGTCTCGATGACCGAACGCACCCCGGGGGCGTCGGTGGCCATCGGCTTTTCAAGAAAGGAGTGCTTGCCCGCCGCGACAGCCGCTTTGAAGTGCTGGGGCCGGAAAGCCGGGGGACTCGTCAAGAGCACCACGTCCACGCCGCTATCGATGACCTTCTGGTAGGCGTCGAGTCCGACAAACTGGCGGCCCTCCGGAGCGTCCACCTGGTTCGGCAGGCTGTTTTTAAGACCCTCCAGACTCGCCGTGAGCTTGTCCTCGAAGGCATCGCCGACCGCCCACAGAATGTTGTTGGGATTGGCCTTCAGCGCCTGGCTGGCAGCCCCCGAACCGCGGCCCCCGCACCCGACCAATCCGATCTTGATTTTGGCGTCCGGCGCCTGTCCCCGGAGGATCGAGGGGAAGCTGATCGCGCTGGTCGCCAGCAGGGCGGAGGAAGACTTGAGAAACTCTCGACGTGTGGGGGGGGTGTCCATACTCGCTTCGTATACCGTACACCCCTTGGTGTCAATCCCGGCCCCCTCCCCAACGCCCAGCGTCCGCAACGCCCCGCTCCAGCGTTCTTATCCTCCCCAAATCCCGCCCCTCAGCGGCCCCCCAGGGCCATGTCAGCGGCCATCCCGGTCAGCGCCTCCATCAGCTTCACCGACGCCTCCCGCTCCAGATAGTTCGTCCCCGGCCAGGTCTCGTATCCTCCAAGCTCGAAGTGCCGCGGAGTGGGAAGGTACCCGTAATACCCATTGGCGAGCTCCACCATGAAACTGTGCTTCCACGGGCTCCGCTTTTTGAACTCCAGTCCCGTCTCGGCAAACGTCTCGCACGGCGAGGTTCCGATGGCGATTTCTCCAATCCGCAACACTTGGGCGGGCGCCTTCGTGGCCGGACTCGCCTGCGCCAGCCTCTGAATCCGTCCGGCATAAATCGCCGGGAGCGTGTTGCGGCCCACTGGGTCCTGCAGCCTCGCCTCCGTCTCGCGCGCCCACCCCAGCAACTCGGGCTCCACCTTGCGCCACTGCACCGGAAGTTCCACCGTGCGCGCGTCCAAGACCGCTCCGTCCCTCCACTCCACCGAACCCAGGGCCGAATGCACCTTGCGGGCGACGTCCTCCGCCACGAAACGCATCTGTTCGTAAGCCGGTTTGCCCTTTCGCGGATTGGGGAAATTAATGTTATTGATGTCGCCGCTCGTGCCGTTCGCCATGAGCGCCACAAAAGGCGGATCCATTTCGCCCCCCTGCTGCAGGCGCTTCAGAGCCTCGCAATATATCCCGTAGTAATCCGCCGACACATGCCCCGGCCCCACCCCGCCGACATAGTGCAGGGAATAGGCCGAAAACACCGAGATCAGCCGCCCGCCCGGTTCCCTCAAAGCCAAAAACGAAACGGCGGGATCCACCGGACCAGCCGGCTCCAACAGGTCGGGACTGCCAGCAGGCGGATTCATCTTCACCTTGTCGACTTTTCCAAAGGGATTCACCGGAACGGCCCCCTCCTTCATAAACCAGCGCCGGTTGAAAACGTGCTCGGGCGCGTCCACGCTTCCAAATCCCACCTCGGCGGGACGCAGGGCCGACACCGCCCGGCGCACACCGTCGGAGATACGGCGGGCCACAAAAACCTGATACTCCGTCAGCGGCTGGTCGGACTGGTAGCCCCTCACTTTTTCCCCAAGCGCATTCACCGCGGAATGCGTGTGGGTGGCGGAAATCAACACGTGGCTCGCCGGAATGCCCGTCGCGTCCGCGATCAACCGCTTGGCTTCCTCACAAAGACTCCGGTGCAGCCCGAGAAGGTCGCAAACCACCAGGGCCAGCTTCGAGCGGCCGTCGTCCAGGACCAGGCAGCGCGCATGCAGCTCGTCGTGCACCTCGGTTGCGGGAATGGGAAGGAAGCCGCCAACGATGTCTCCACCCAGCCCGGGCGTGATATTGCTCGTTGCGGCTCCCGCCATGAAGGAAGCGGGTGTGGATTTCGGTTCGGCGCCGTGCGCCGACATGACGCAGGCAAAGCACAGAACCCAGAGGCAGGCCAGTAGTCTTTTCATAGGGGGGGAGCGTAAGGAAGCGCATACGCATCCTTTCCAAGGTTTTGTTGCCGTGCAACCCCGCAAAACGACCCGCAGGTGCCGCGGCTAATGACGCCAATCCCAATCCCCCGACAGAGACTCAGGGAGCAACCGCGACCTGCCCCGCCGTCGATGCCCCGAGATACCATGGAAATTGAAACCGAAAATCATCCCGCCGATGGCAACGCCCTGAGTCCGGCGGAGGACGGCATTTTGAAGGACTGCGAGTCGGTCATACGAAAGGGGATGGCAACGTTCATTGCCGTGGGCGAGGCGCTGATTTGCATCCGGGACCTTCGGCTTTTCAGAGTATCAGCTCCAAGTTTCGAAATCTTTTGCCGCCAGTCTTTTAGAATGAGCCAACAATACACAAACAGCGTGATGGCGTGTTCGGGGGTGGTCAACGTCCTGGGTGAGCATCCTGAGTTTGCCGGGCGGCTCCCTGAGAACGAAGCACAGGCACGACCGCTCAAAGGCATGGAGCGCGAGCAACTGGTTCAAACCTGGCAAGCCGTGCTGGAGAAGACTGGAAGCGCCCCCGTCACCGCCAGCCTGGTCCGGGAGATCGTGCGCAAATTCCTCCCTGAAACAGTGCAAACCCTGGATGCCTCCCACGCCAAGCCGGTGATGAAAATCCGGCGCAGCGTCAAAAGTCTGCGCAGAGCCATGGAACGAGTCCCAAATCCAAAAGCCGAACATGCGCTGCGTCTTGTAAACGAGCTCGAGGCCCTGCTGGACGACCTCTAAAAAGACGGCCCCGACCGGGCTTCCAAAAGCGGAGCGCTTCCCCCCCACTCACCCCTCAAAACGTAAACAATTGTTTACGTTTTGAGGCGCGTCGGGCCGCGCTGTGTTCAAACTTCAAAAAAGCGGTGTCGCGGTTTGCCACTGCCCGCGCGGAACCCACTGCCCCCCAACTCAACGCCCCCAACATCCCCAAGCCCCCCGCAAGACCACAGCTGGCGACCTCATTCCCTCCTAAGTTTAGCCCCCCCTCGCTGCTTTGCTTAGTTTGCAGCGGCTATGAAATTCCACCACCCCCAGAGATCCCAGCCTCAGGCCAGCGGCAGGCTCTATTGCCTGGCCCGGATGACGAGCCTCCTTTTGAGCTTTGGCAGTTGCGCACCGACGGCCCATGCCCTCGAACTGGAGTGGGTCATCGTTTCGGATCCCGGCAATCCGCCGGACCACACAGGCTACGGAGCCGTCCCGTACGCGTTTCAAATTGCCAAGACGGAGGTCACGCTTGCCCAGTACGCGGAATTTCTCAATGCGGTTGCCGCCAGCGACACCCGCAACCTGTGGTCGCCCTCCTTCAAAAATGCGCCCGTTGCCAGCATGATGCGGGAGCGCATCCTTATAGACCGCACGGGGGAACCCGGCGCCTACCGGTACAGCGTCCCCCCCGAAGCCGCGCAGCAACCCGCCAGCTTCATCGGCTTTTTTGAAGCCATGCGTTTCGCCAATTGGGTCCACAACGGCCAGGGCGCGGCGGACACTGAATCCGGAGCCTACGCCATCTCCAAAAACCAGGGTCTTGCCGTCCACTCCCCGGATGCACGGGTGTGGATTCCGACGGAGGACGAATGGTACAAGGCCGCCTACTACCATCCCGAGTCCCAGGGCGGCCCCGTCGGCGGATACTGGCAATTCCCCACCAGGAGCAATGTCCCCCCGGCCGTCAAAAGCGCAGGCGATCCCGAACCCAATGCCGCAAGCTTCGGCGGATATGCCGGCGAAAAAGGGCACACCAGCTACGACTTCCTACCCGTCGCCAGCCTCCCGAATGCCGGCAGTTACTACGGCACCTTTGACCAGGGCGGGAATGTCTGGGAGTGGAACGAGGCCGTTATTTTTCAGAAACAACGCGGCATGCGCGGCGGCAGCACCCCGCACACCATCGACAAACTGCGCTCCAGCGTCCGCTCCAGCGCCAGTCCGGAACGCCGGTACCCCGACACAGGCTTCCGCCTCGCCCGGGCGCTGCCCGCCCCTGGACCTGCGCCATCTGCGCGCGCTACGGCTCCGTCGGCCACACCCACCCCTGCGCCGGCTCCGCAGCCCGCCAGCCCTCTGAAGCCATGAACCGCCCGGTCCTCCTCCTCGCCTTGGGGCTCGCCGCCGCAGGCCTCCTCAGCTCTCCCGCGCTTTCCAAGCCCGCCCAGGCTGCTAAAGCAACCAAACCCGGTTCCGCCGCTGAGGCCGCACACGCCTCCCCGGCTGCGAGGCAGGCTTTCCTGAGCGAGCACTGCACCCACTGCCATGACGCCGGCGAAAACAAGGGCGGCCTCGATTTGGAATCCCTCCCCTGGAACCCCGAGGACCCCGAGCATTTCCGAACCTGGACCAAGGTCTTCGACAAGGTGCACAGCGCGGAGATGCCACCCAGAAAACGCACCCAGCCCAGCCCCGAAAGCAAAACTCTTTTTATCGAAAGCCTGCGCAAAGAACTGCACACCGTGGATGCGCGCCGGCAGGCCAAGGAAGGGCGCGTGGTCTACCGGCGCCTGAACCGGAACGAATGGGTTCACACCGTCCAAGATTTGCTCGGCACCCAAAGCGCCCTGCACGAACTCCTCCCCGAGGACGGCACCGCCGGCGGTTTCGACAATGTGGGAGCCGCGCTCGACCTTTCTCCGGTTCACCTCGAACGCTACCTGCAGGCCGCGGACCTCGCACTCCGCGAAGCAACGCTTTCCACCGCCCGGCCCGAGACCACCCGCATCCGCACCGATTACAACGAAACCTGGCACGACTGGAACCATCCCCCTTTTCAAATGGGCACCTGGGTCCATTCTCCCGAAGGATTTCTTGGGATCCGCTGGAACGGCACCAACGGCCCCCACGGCGAACTGGGCGCATGGAGCCCTTCCGTTCCCGACGCCGTGTACCGCTTCCGCTTCCGGGTCAAAGCCATGCTCGACCGGGAAAGCCCCAACGCCAAACCCGCCGACGCCAAGCGGCCCGACCGCCGCATCATTCTCAAAGCGGGCCTCGCCGACTGGCCTCGGACCGGACTCACCTACGAAAACCGCTACTTCGAAATGAGCCCCAGCGAGTTTCGCGAGTTTGAATTCGAGGCCCGAGTCCCACGCGGCAAAACGCTCTGGCTCTCCCCGTACCGGACCGTCCCCGAAACTACCGACGAACGCGCCATGGTGGGAGGCATCTGCGCCGTCGTCGAGTGGGTCGACATTGAGGGCCCGATCCTGGAATCCTGGCCCACCCCCGGCCACCGGCTGCTCTACGGCGATCTGCCGCTGGAACCCGCCAACCCCAAAGCCTCCGCCAAAGAGTGGCGCGTCGTTTCCAAGGAGCCCGAGTCCGATGCCCGGAGGCTTCTCGACGCCTTTCTCCCCAAGGTGTTCCGCCGCCCCGTCACCGAGGCGGAAGTGCTCGAACACCTCGAACTCTTCAAAGAGCAACGCCAGAAGGGACGCGCCTTCGACGAGGCCCTCAGGGCCGCCTACAAAATGGCCCTTTGCTCGCCCAAATTCCTGTTCCTTCAGGAAAAGACCGGCACCCTCGACGCCTACGCCCTCGCCTCCCGCCTCAGTTACGGCCTCTGGAGCTCCGCCCCGGACGAGGCCCTGCTCACCGCAGCGGCAGCCGGCACGCTGCACCGACCCGATGTCCTACGCGCCCAAACCGAGCGGCTACTGGCCTCGCCGAAGGCCGCGCGGTTCACCCAACACCTCCTCGAAAGCTGGCTCAACCTGCGCGACATCGATTTCACCCAGCCCGATACCAAGCTCTATCCCGAGTTTGAGGAATACCTCCAGCAATCCATGGTCGCCGAGACCCGGCGGTTCTTCGAAGAGCTCCTCCGCCACAACCTTCCCGCCGCGCGCATCGTCCACAGTGATTTCGCCATTCTCAATGAACGCCTCGCCGAACACTACGGCATCCCGGGCGTTCCCGGGGACGAGCTACGCCGCGTCTCCCTGACACCGGACTCCCCCAGGGGCGGCTTCATCACGCAGGGCGCCGTCCTCAAGGTTTCCGCCAACGGAACCACCACCTCACCCGTGGTCCGCGGCGCCTACCTGCTGGACCGGATTTTGGGCACTCCGCCAGATCCGCCCCCCAAGAACGTCAAGGCGATCGAACCGGACATCCGCGGCGCCACCACCATCCGCGAACAGCTCGCCCAGCACCGCGACCAACCCGCCTGCGCAGGCTGCCATGCCATACTGGATCCGCCCGGATTCGCCCTGGAAAACTTCGACGTCACCGGCCGCTGGCGCTCCCATTACCGCGCGATCCCCGAAGCCGCGAAGGACAAGGTCGTCACCATCCCCGGCTCCGACGTGCGGCACTACGTCCGCGGCCTCCCTGTGGACCCCGCCTACGCCCTTCAGGACGGACGCCCCTTCAAGGACATCCTTGAATTCAAAAAACTGGCCCTCGAGAACCAGGAACAAATCGCCCATTGCGTCGTCGAAAAACTGGCCACCTACCTCACCGGCGCCCCCCTGCAATTCGCCGACCGTCAAACCGTCGAATCCATCCTCCACCAGTCCAAGTCCGAACAATACGGACTGCGCTCCCTTCTGCACGCCGTCATTCAAAGCGACCTCTTCACCCGGAAATAGCCCGACCCTCATGAACTCCGCCTCCTTCACCACACGGACCGCCCTCTCCCGCCGCGCCTTCTTGCGCGGAGCAGGCGTCACCCTCGCCCTCCCCTGGCTGGACGCCATGCTCCCCGCCTTTGCCGCCGCTCCCGCCGCGCCGATGCGCTTCCTGGGAATCCTCAACACCCTGAGCTTCCACACCCCCTTTCTCTTCCCAAAGGAAGCCGGCCGCGACTACGCCCCCACCCCCTACCTCGAAGCCATTCAATCCGTCCGCGAACATTTCTCGGTACTCTCCGGCCTCAACCATCCCGAGGTCCGCGACGGCCACAATTCCGACAAATCCTTCCTGACCGGCGCCCCGCATCCCGGCTCCCCCTCCTTCCGCAACACCATTTCCCTCGACCAGCTGGCAGCCGAACAAATCGGGGACCAGACGCGCTATCCCTCTCTCGCGCTCTCCACGGGCCGGGTCACTTTCAGCTACACCAGCACTGGGGTGGCGATCCCTCCGGAGACCAGCCCCGCGCGCGCCTTTGCGCGATTGTTCATCGACGGCTCGCCTGCAGAAGTCTCCCGAGAAATCGCCCGCGTGGAGGAAGGCCAGTCCATCCTCGACCGCGTCGCCGGCCAGGCGAAGGAACTCCAGCGCTCCGTCGGCGCCCGGGACAGCGAGAAGCTCGACCAGTACATGACCAGCGTGCGCGACTTGGAGAAACGCATGGAGCGTTCGAAAAACTACACCCGCCAGCCCAAACCCAAGCCCGGCGTCTCCGCCCCCAAAGATCCCGAACCGGGCGACGACACCCGCCGCTTCGGATTGCTGCTGGACATCGCGCGCCTCGCCTTCCAGGCGGACCTGACGCGCATCATCACCATCGGCCACGGCGGCACCGCCAAAACCCCCTCCAAACCGGAAGCGAAGTTCGCCCACCACGACCTCAGCCACCACGGACAGGACGCCGGCAAGATCGAGCAGCTCGCCCTGATTGAAAAGGACGTTATAACCGAATGGGGAGGCTTCCTCAGGCACCTCCGCGAAACCCCCGACACTCAGGGCGGACGCCTCCTGGACCGAACGATCTCCGTTTTGGGCTCCGCCATGGGCAATGCCTCGAGCCATGACTCCACCAACCTGCCCATTCTCGTGGGAGGAGGCCGCTTCAAGCACGGGCAGCACCTCGCCCTCAACCCGCAAGATTCCCCGCCCTTGTGCAACCTCTGGGTCCAGATCCTCCAGGAACTCGGAGTGGAAACCGCCCGCTTCGGCACCAGCAAGAACACCTCGATCCCGGGCCTCGAAGTCTGACCCTGCAACGCCTTTCGACCCCCATAACCGCTTTCAACGTGTCCCACTCCCTTGGAATGAAACAAACGCTAACCCTACTACTTGCCGCCGCAAGCGCATCCCACGCTTTCGCTGAGGAACCCAAACCGGCGCCCAAACCCGCAACCGAGGCCACCGAAAAGGTCTGGCCAGAACCGGAAGTGGTCGACCCCAAGTACGACGGGGAGCCGGTCCCCTCGCCCGCAGGGGCCGTCGTTCTGTTTGACGGAGCCGATATCTCGATGTGGAAACAGATTCCCGGGTCTACGGACCCCGACAAGTCGGATACCTTTCGCTGGACGGTCGAAAATGGAGCCATGGAAGTCGTTCCCCGCTCGGGTATGATTTCCACAAAGACGCCCGTCATCACGAGCGGACACCTCCACATCGAGTGGGCGACTCCGGCTGAGGTCAAAGGCAACGGACAAGGTCGAGGAAACAGCGGGGTCTTTATAGACGGATTTCCGGAGCTTCAGGTGCTCGACTCCTACAACAACAAGACCTATCCCGACGGTCAGGCAGCCGCCTTTTACAAACGCCAACCGCCGATGGTGAATGCCTCCCGCGGGCCGGGACTCTGGCAGAGCTACGACATCGTCATCCAGCGGGCAAAGATTGAAAACGGCAAGGTCACCACGCCCGCGATGATCACCGTGAAACACAACAACGTCCTGGTGCAGGACCGCGTTGAATTTCCAAATCCGGTGCAGGTGGGAAACCTGAAGTTCCAGGACCACCTCAATCCAGTCCGCTTCCGCAACATCTGGTTCAAGCCCTCCCCGTAGCCGATGACGCGCGCCCGCCGGGGCGGCTTAGAACCAGCCCGTTTGCGCAAAACACAGCCGGAAAACATCGACTAACCCCGGTGTCAAAACCCAGTGTCTCCGCTTCGTTTCAGGCTCGGCGCCGGAAAAAAGACAACCTCCCGTCAGCCTGCCCACCCCTTTTTTGAGCCCCACCCGCACCCTCCGTCACCATGAAAAGAACCCTTCAAGCGCTGGCCTTGGCGGCCTGTTTCCTCCAAGCCCTCCCCCTTGCCGCGGAGCCCGCGCAGACCGCGGATCCCACCACCACGGACGCCATCGCGCGCCGGGGCCTGGTCAGCCAGGGCGACACGGCCCGCCTGAAAGCGGTCTTTGAGAAGGCGCGCAGGGGCGAACCGGTGACAGTGGCTGCCATTGGCGGTTCCATCACGGCGGGCGGCCAGCAGACGAAGGATCCGGCCAACCGTTACATCCAGCAGGTGGCAAAATGGTTTGAAGGAACTTTCCCCAGCTCCAAAATCCGGTTCGTCAACGCGGGTATCGGCGGCACAAACTCCTTTTACGGAGCCATGCGCCTGCAACGCGACGTGCTGGCTGAAAAGCCAGACCTCGTCATCGTGGAATGGGCCGTCAACAACCAGGCGGGCAAAGATTTTGCCGAGAGCTACGAAGGCGTGCTGCGCCAGCTCCTTCGCGCCCCGGGGAACATCGCCGTCATCGAACTCTTTTTCATGCACAAGGACGGCGAGAACGCGCAGATGTGGCAGGAAGTTCTCGGGCGGCACTACCACCTGCCCATGGTCAGCTTCCGCGACGCGTGGTGGCCGGAGCTCACCAGCGGCCGCACCCTATGGGAGGACCTGTACGCCGACGTCGTCCACCCGAAAGACACCGGCCATCGCCTTGCCGGCAGGCTGCTGGGCAATCTCCTTGAGACCACCCTCCACGGGCAAACGCCACCCGCCACGGCAACGGACCTCCCGGCGCCGCTCATTTCGGATTTGTACGAGAACTGCCGGTTCGCTTCCTACGCAAGCCTGACACCCGCGGCAAACAACGGGTGGACGCGTTCGGCCGACCAGAAATTCTGGGAAGGCTCCGCGGCGGGAGATTCCATCGAATTTGAATTCACCGGCCAGTCCCTGTTTCTCGGATACGACTTTGAGAAGGAGCAGCCGCCCCAGGCAGTGTTCACGATCGACGGCGGCAAGCCTCAACCGCTCAAGGAAGACGCCCACCGCCGGCCGATTGCCACCAACTTGCCCCCCGGCCTGCACCGGATCCGCATCGAAACACAGAGGAATGGCGCGGCTTCCGGTTCGCCCGGAAAGCTGAAAGTCTGGGGCGTGGGCGGAACGGGAAGCGGCGCGCCCAACGCAGCGCCCTCCCGTTAGGCAGCAAGGTTGCAAGTCCCGGCCTTAGCACACGTCCTGGCAGGTCGGAGCACGCAGGAACGCTTCGGTGCAAGGCGGAGCAAAGGGAAACCTGGCCACAAGGGGTCCGTGAGGGCCTTTTGGGAAGTCCGTGGAAGGCCCGGGCTGAAAGAGTTTTTCCAGCGCTAAAACCCTCCGCGCGAGAACCTCGCTCGCATCGCGTCACCCCCTCCAAAAAAGTTCACGAAATCTACTTGCCCGTTACAAAACCAAAATAGTATAGATTAAACACAGCCAGTCAAAATCCCGGTTATTCCGGTGGCCCTTAAGCCTGCCGGGAATCCGCATCCCGCTCTCCAACCAAATCCACTAATCCAGACCATGAAGCTCTCCGCTCTAGCCCTCGCCATCCTCGCCCTCGCCATCCTCGCCCTCGGCACCTCCTTCGCAGGCGCCGCGCGCGACCTCCTCAACGTCTCCTACGACCCCACCCGGGAGCTCTACACCGAGTTCAACCCCGCCTTCGTCAAATACTGGAAGGCCAAGACCGGAGAGAGCGTCTCTATTAAGCAATCGCACGGCGGCTCGGGAAAACAGGCGCGCGCCGTCATCGACGGGCTCAAGGCGGACGTGGTCACCTTTGCGCTGGCCGGCGACGTGCACGCCCTGCACACCAACGGCGGGTTGATTCCTGAAACCTGGGCCAGCCGTCTGCCGGACAACAGCGCCCCCTACACCTCCACCATCGTCTTCCTCGTGCGGAAGGGGAATCCCAAGGGGGTTAAGGACTGGGGCGATCTGGTCACGCCCGGGCTGAACGTGATCACCCCCAACCCCAAAACCTCCGGGGGGGCGCGCTGGAACTATCTTGCCGCCTGGGCTTATGCGGAGAAGGCCTTCGGCAAGGACGAGGCCAAGGTTCTGGACTTCATCACCAAGCTTTACAAGAACGTGCCAGTCCTCGACAGCGGGGCCCGCGGCTCCACGACCACCTTCATCCAGCGGGAAATCGGCGACGTGCTCCTGACCTGGGAAAACGAGGCCTTTCTGGCCCTGAAGGAATTCGGAGCGGACAAGTTCCAGATCGTCGCTCCCCCGCAGAGCATCCTCGCCGAGGCCTCGGTTTCGGTTGTGGACAAGAACGTGGACGCCAAGAAGACCCGGGATCTGGCCGAGGCGTACTTGAAGTACCTCTACACGGACGAAGGGCAGGACATCGTCGGCAAAAACTTCTACCGTCCGCGCAGCGAGAAGGCCCTCGCCAAGTACGGCGCACAGTTTCCAAAGATCGACCTCGTGACCATCGACGGCGCCTTCGGCGGCTGGACCAAGGCGCAGCGCGTCCACTTCAACGACGGCGGCACCTTCGACCAGATCTACAAGCCCTAGTCAGCGTCTGCAAAACAGGCCCCGCACCGACTCCCAGCCATGGCTTTCCCAAATCAGACGCTCCCGCCGCCGAGCAAACCAACCGCCGCCCCCGCGGAACGGCCCCTGGATCCGCGCGTCAGCGCAAGCGTGCGGCGCGCGGCCGCGCTGCTCGAGGACGGCCTCGAACAGCGCCGCCCGGTGGCGCTTGCCGAACTGATGGCGCCGCTGCTCCACCAGGCCCGGCATTCACGCTGCCTGAGGGCCGACGCCCTCTCGGTTTGGGAAAGCCGGGGGGAAACACACTGGCTGCCGCGGTTCCGCTTCCAGCGCACCAACGCTGTGAAGGAGCGGCACAAGTTTGGCATCTTTGCAGGCATCCATGGCGACGAACCCGCCGGAATTCTGGGGTTGATGGACTTTCTGCGGGAACTGGACGAGACGCCGGAAATCGGGCGCCACTTCGAGCTCTGGATCTATCCGGTCTGCAATCCCGGCGGGGTTCTGGCCGGCACCCGGGAATCCCTTTCGGGCAAGGACCTGAACCGCGAGTTCTGGCGCGGCTCAGCCGAGCGCGAGGTGCGGTTGCTCGAGCAGGAGATCGTGAAGCGGCGTTTTGACGGGATCATCTCGCTGCATTCCGATGATTCCTCCCCCGGCTTTTACGGCTTTGCCCGCGGCGACGTGCTCGCCCGGCAGCTGCTTTCCCCCGCCCTAGCCGAGGCGGAAAAGGCTCTGGCGCGGGACACGCGCCCCTTCATCGACGGCTTCCAAGCGGTGAACGGAATGATCCACGAAAGCTACGAGGGCATTCTCTGCGCGCCGCCCGAGCAGCACCCCCAGCCCTTTGAACTCATCCTGGAAAGCCCCGCAGGCGCCCCGCTTGCAGACCAGCGCCGGGCCTTCACCCTGGCGTTGAAGGCCGTCCTCGCCGAGTACAACCATTTCAGCGCCTACAGCGCCGGCCTCTAGGCCGCCCCCTTTGCCTCCGTCGCGGGTGCGGACCGGAGGCAATCCCAGCAAAAAGACGAAGGGATTTTCCCCGGCACAAGAACCCGGGGATCCTTTACGACTTAAACTATACAAAAACAGAGTAGTTAACAGTTTGTTGAAATTAATTCTCAAGCTCAACAGATCTAGATTACTCGCAAACACAACCACACCAATGAGACTCAAACCCATCCACTACTCCGCCGCCCTCGCCCTCGCCGCCGGAGCCGCTCCCGTCGGAGCGCTCGCGCAAGACAGCGGAGCCCTTCTGGACGCCCTCGTGCAGGAAGGCGTCATCAAGGAATCGAAGGCGGAAGCGATCCGCGCGAAGCTCGCCGGAGATTTCGCCAAGACCCCGGCCGGCAAACTGAAGTTCGACAGCTCCGTAAAGGAGATCAAACTCTCCGGCGACGCTCGTTTCCGCTACCAGTGGGACGAGGTGCGCGCCCAGACCGGCGCCAACGATGACAAACGCAACCAGCAGCGGGAGCGCATCCGGCTCCGCATCGGGTCGGACGTGAAACTCGGAGACGAGTTCACCGCCGGATTCCAGCTTTCCACCGCGCAAACTGCGGACTCGGACAACCAGACCGTAGGCCAGTCCGAGAGCGGGGCCGGATTTGGAAAGTTCCCCATCTACATCAGCAAAGCCTTCCTCGGCTGGGAGCCACGAAAGGGGCTGGGCGGGGTTATCGGGAAGCAGGCCAATCCATTTTACACCAACGACCAGGGTCTGGTGTGGGACGCCGACATCAACCCCGTGGGTCTCTCTGAAAAAGCGGAGCTGCACAAGCTACTCGGCTGGGTGGGGCCTTGGGAGATCACGCTCAATGCCGGCCAGTTTACCTATGCCGACAACAACGAGGGTTACGTTTCTGGAGCCAACGGTACCGACAAGGCGAATGACGCCTTCCTGCTTCAGGCGCAGGCAGTCATTTCGTTCAAATTCGACGACAATAACAAGTACACGATCGCCCCGGGCTTCCTCACCTACAACGCGGCTTCGACGTCAAACGCGACCGGCCCCGCGTCCGCGGGGGGAAAGGTCGGCACGACTCTGAGCGGGGCAACGGTTCCCGCGCTAAAGGCGACCAGCACGTTTACACCAACCACCGCCACAGTGAACGGCAGCCCGTTTGTAGCGGCGAACGGCACGCGCGGACTGTCGCTTCTCCTGCTGCCCGGCGACTTCACCACCAAGCTTGCGGGCCTTAAAACCAAGTTCGTCTGGGACCTTTCCTACAATCTGGACGGGAAGACGCGGGCGCACGATGTGTACGGATACGGACTGGCGGGTGCTACCGCAGCAACCACGCGCAACAGCCAGGACGACCTCGCCTGGCTGCTGGGAGTGGTGGTCGGTGAAAACAAGAAGAAGGGCGACTACTCGTTCCTGGCCAATTACCGCCAGACGGGCCTGACCTCGGTGGATCCGAACCTGAACGACTCCGATTTCGGCCAGAGCAAACTCAACACGAAGGGCTTCAAACTGGGAGCAGGCTACAACCTCTCAAACAGCGTGGTGCTCAACCTCGCCTACCAGAACGCCTTCAACCTGCGCAGCCAGCTGAACAGCAGTCTATTCACAATCCCTGCTGCCTCCGGTCTAGCCGACCGCAACAACGTGCAGATCATCCAGGCGGATGTGACGGTGAAGTTCTAGTCCAACACTTTGGTGTGTGTAGTAGCCGGGGCCAACCTTGGGGAGGGAAGCCCCGGCTACCATCGCCGTTTCATCCGAAATAAGAGCATCCGAGCCTAGACGGCGTGCAGGGGCAGGCCCCGTGGTTTCCCTCGCTGCCAGTCGAGACCGCTTTCGAGAAGGCTTCCGCCGAAACCGGCTTTCATCGAACCGAGCCTTCTGCCCTACTCCGCATCGGGCGTCACTCGCGCCAGGGTCCGCAGGAAGCCCAGACACTCATCGCCAGTCCAGTTTTCCGGCTCAAAAGCGCCAAAATTGTTGAAGCGCACAAGGGCCCTGGCCTCTGCTGCGCTGTTTTCATCCAGGCAAATCACTCGCATCGACCAGAGCGCGAACATCCGCGACGGCGACTGGCTGAACTTCAAAAGCCGCACCGCTTCATGCCTCTTGTCTGCTCCAATCCTTAAGTACAGCGCGTTCACCTCCTTGGCGCCCCCCTCCAAAACCTGCATGTAACGGCCGTAAGCAAAGCAAAGAAGGCCCGTGATCCCTTGCTCCGAATTGTGGCCGCGCGCCAATCTTAAAATCTGAGGCAGCTCCACCTCCGGTTCCCTGCCAACGGCCCTGCTGATATACACCAACTGCACGCACCCGCCCCCATCCTCAGGCTTCTGGGACCTCGCCTTCGACTCGGGAGCTTCTTTCGACTTCAAGTTCATCGTCCCGCAACTTAGGCCCGGATTCACCCACGTCAAACGACACCCCTGCGAATTCCCTCCGGCCCACTGCCTACCGCTTCCGCCCCTGGGCCCCCGGGGCGCAATCACCCGAAGCGGGCAAACCCGGCGCAAGTCCGGTGCGCCGGGACACGCCCTAGAGAGGAGAGGCTCCATTTTGGAAAAAAACGCCTCCGAACGGATTGCAACTAAGGAGACTCCCCTACGCGGATCGTTCCACTAAAGAAATCATTTTCACCAATGGAATCCACCGGCACCTCTCACGCCCCAGCGCTCCAGCGCGGTCTCGCACTCCTCCAGGCCCTTGCGACCCGCCCAAACGGAGCCACCCAGTCGGATCTCGCCATCCAGCTAAAGCTCCCCCAAACCGCAGTCCACAGGATTGCCCTGGCCCTCGAGCACCTCGGTTACATTCAGAAACATCCAGCCACCCGCACGCTGCGCGTCACCCACAAACTGCTGCTCCTTGGCCAGCCCCATTCCGGAGGCCGCAGCCTGATCGAGGCCTGCATGCCCTCCATGAGGGAGATTCTTGAACTCACCAACGAGACCACCCAGCTCTGCGTCCTGGCAGAGGCCCAGTGCGTGATTCTGGAGCAACTCCCCTCCCGGCACCCCTTCAAGTACGTGGTGGACCTCGGCTCGCGGGCCCCCACCCAGTGCTGCGCTCCAGGCAAAGCGATGCTCGCCTTCCTGCCGGAACCCGAGCTGAACGCCGCTCTGGATCAACTCACCTTCCAAGCGTTCACGCCGAACTCCATTCTCTCCGCTGAAGCGCTCCTACCCGAACTCGAGCGCATCCGGAAAGCGGGTTACGCCCTCGACCTGGCCGAACACTTCGAAGGCATTCACTGCATCGCCGCCCCTCTCCTGGACGCCCATGGAAGGCCCTTCGCCGCCATCACCATCGCCGGCCCCTCCTCGCGCATTCCGAAGTCCGCCTTCGAGCGGTGGGGGCGCGCCATTGCAGAAACCGCCGCCGACGCCGCGCTGCAGTTCCAACTCTGAAAGCGACCCAAACCCCCTCTTTCCCATGCGCGCCCGCTCCACTCACCAGATCCTCGCCCTCGCGGCCTTCCTTTTAGCCGGCGGCTCAGAGAGCGGCGGCGCCGAAGTCCCCGTCAAAAAACTTTCTGACGAGGAAACCACTTTTTTTGAAACCCACATCCGCCCGGTTCTCGTAGCGGAGTGTGTGGAATGTCACGGCACTGAAAAACAAAAGGGAGGCCTGCGCCTGGACTCCCGGGAGGGCTGGCAGAAAGGCGGGGACAGCGGCGCCAGCATCCTGCCCGGGGACCCGGAGAAGAGCCTTTTGCTGCGGACCATCCGGCACCTCGAGGCGGACATGAAAATGCCGGACAAGGCCCCCAAGCTGGACGACGCCATACTCGAAAAGTTCACCCGCTGGATCGCCATGGGCGCCCCGGACCCGCGCGACACGCCTCCCCTAGCGGGCGCGGCCAAGCCTGCCTGGCCGGACATGCTTGCCGCTCGGCGCTCCTGGTGGTCCCTCCAACCGCTCCCGAAGGCCCCCTTCCCACCCCCTCAAATCTCACCCCCCCCTCACACCCCTCCGCCGTCCCGCACTCCCTCCGCCGCCGCAGGCTCCGCTTCCGGCGGCGAGACAACCCACCCCGTCGACCTCTTTCTAAACAAGTCCATCGCCGAAGCAGGCCTCACCTCCGCCCCGGCCGCAGCCCCGGCCACCATCGCCAGGCGCCTGCACTTCGTTCTCACCGGACTGCCCCCGGCGCCCGAAGCCCTCAAAGCCTTCGAAGACGCTTGGGCCAAAGCCCCCCGTCAAGCGGTGGAAAGCCTTTCTCAGAACCTGATGGGCACAAAGGCCTTCGGGGAGCACTGGGCGAGGCACTGGATGGACCTGGTCCGCTACGCGGAATCCCACGGAAGCGAAGGCGATCCCGAGATCCCCTCCGCCTACCAGTACCGCGATTATCTCATCCGGGCGTTCAACGCCGACGTCCCGCTGGACACGCTTGTCCGGGAACACCTCGCCGGGGACCTGCTCCCCTCGCAGCGCCTTTCCCCCGAGGGGTTCAACGAATCACGCATCGGGCCCGCGCACTTCCGCATGGCGGAACACGGCTATCAGCCTGTAGACTCCCTGGACGACCGGGTCAAGGCGGTGGACAACCAGATCGATGTCGTCACCAAAGCCTTTCAGGGGCTCACCGTCTCCTGCGCGCGCTGCCACGACCACAAGTTCGACGCCATCAGCCAGCGCGACTACACCGCCCTCTACGGCATTTTTTCCAGCGTGAGATCGGGCCAGGTCTGTTTCAATTCCGACGCCGCGCTCGGGCTTGAGAAAAAAGCCGCCCTCGCAGCCCTCAAGTCGGGGCTCAAGACGGAGTTCACACGCCTCTGGCTCTCCCAAGCGACCGGGCTGCCGGAGGCCCTCGTTCGGGAAGCCCTCCCCAGGGAGGAACCGGAGCTGGACGCGCTCAAAAAACGGCTCGCGTCGTTGGACGCAAAAATCGCCGAACTGAGCTGGGCGAGGATCAGCTCCGGTCCCGTGACCATGGCAGTCGTACCGTACGCCCTCTGGTCCTTTGCACACGGTCCCGGCGACCTGCTGGGCCGGCTCACCTCGGAACTCAAGGGCGGTGCGGAAATTAAAAACGGCGCCCTGCATCTGGACGGCAAGGGTGCCTTTCTGGAGACCGGAAAACTGACCGAAACTTTTAAAGAACGCACGCTGGAGGCCTGGGTGAAGGCCGAGGATCTCGAACAGCGGGGCGGCGGCATCGCGGGCATCGAACAGATCAGCAACCGCGCCTTTGACAGCATTGTTTTGGGCGAAAAACAAAGCCGCAAATGGCTCCCCGGAAGCAACAATTTCAAACGCACCGAACAGCCGGACGGGCCCGAGGAGAAGGCCTCCCCCAAGGAGCGTGTGCACCTGGCGCTAACCTTCTCCTCCGATGGAACCATCGCGATGTTCCGCAACGGCGCTCCCTACGGAGCCCCCTACCGGAAGGACGCCCTGCACGAATATCCCGCCGGGGACACCCGGGTGCTCATCGGCCTCCGCCACACCGGGGCGGGGAATGGTTTTTTCAAAGGCAGCATCGAGGAAGTGCGCCTGTACAGCCGGGCGCTCAGTCCCGCGGAGATCGCGATCTCCCACGAGCGCGGCCCGGTTTCAGGGCTTTCAATGCTCGCCCCTGAGGCGAACCAAACAAACCGCAGCGCCCCACGGAACGACGCGTCCCCGGCTTCCGGCAAAGCGGCCCCGGAAGCGGCCTCGGAGGACAAAGCCGGCGAGATCGCCGCCCTCGGCGAGGAGGCGAAGAAACTGAGGGACCAGATCGCACTCAAAGCCTCCGCTGGGGAGGCCAGACCCCTTGTGAAAACAGCATCGCCTCAGGACCATCCCCTGCACCTGGCTCTGAAGGCAGCCGTCCTTCCCCCGCAGGAATTCCTCCGGATGCAGTCGGGCTACCGGGCGAAAATGGAGACGCAAATCGCGGAGGCGAAGGCCTTCAACGCCTCAGGCTTTGAAACCGCGTGGGACCTCTCGGATCCCAGCGGAAAAGTCTGGTTTTTCAACGGCCCGGACGTCGGAAGGACCGCCCGGGGCGACTTCCGCATCTCCAAAGACGGGCCGCACGCATTCAGCGGCTTGCTGCCCGCCGGAGTCGCGGCATCCACGCTCATCCCGCATTTCGGCGGTGTCGCGGCCTCTCCAGACTTCCGGCTGGAGAAACCCAGCATGAGCATCCGTTTTGCCGCCACTAACGGGGCCATGCTCCGGGTGATCCCGGACAACTACCCTTTGGGGACCAACTCAATTTTTCCCAAGGCAATCGTCCACCGGAACGAGCCGGCGTGGACCCGCCTGGACTGCAGCTACCGCGCGGGGTGCAACAGCTACGTCGAACTGACCACGCCCCTCCACCAGACCCGCCGCGCCGAGAAGCCCAAGGACGGGCCTCAGCAGGATCCCGAGGACTCCTTTTTTGTGGTCGAAAAGGTCGTCGTCCACGAGGGCAACGTTCCCCCGAAGGAAGAGCACCCGGCCCTCGCGCTGGTGCTTGCGAACTGCCGCGCGGGTGACCCGAAGGCGTTCCTCGGCGAATTTGGTGTGCTCGTGCGCGGCGCTGTGCAGGCCTGGCAGGAGGGGTCGCTCACGGAGGCGCAGCGCCAGTTGCTGGACGCCTGCATCCGGGTCCGGATCCTTGGCGTCGAAACGTCCTCCTCCCCCGCGATTGCAAAGTTGGTGGAAGAATACCGCGGCATCGTCTCCCGGCTGCCAAAGCCGGACATGGTTCCCGGAGTACTCGAACACGAAGGAAGCAACGCGCCGTTTCTGACGCGCGGCGACCACAAAAAACCAGGCGAAGCGGTGCAGCGCGCCTTTCTTGAGGTGCTGGATCCGCGGCCCATCCAGGGCGCCCAAAGCGGACGGCTGGAACTTGCGGAACGCATGGTGGCGAACGAAAACCCGCTCACGGCCAGAGTCATGGCGAACAGGTTGTGGCACTGGACCTTTGGAACCGGCATCGTGCCGACGGTGGACAACTTCGGCAGGATGGGAGAAAAGCCGTCCCATCCGGAGTTGCTGGACTTCCTCGCGGTCAGACTGCGGCAGGACGGGTGGTCCCTCAAAAAGACGCTCTTGTTTCTGGTCACGACCGACGCCTTCCAGCGCGCGTCCACACCGTCCGAGGAGGCAATCCAGAAGGATCCGGCAAACGCGCTGCTCTCGCATGCGCACGTGCGCCGGTTGGAGGCCGAACCGATCCGCGACTCGCTTCTAAGCGTGGCCGGGGTTCTGGAAGCAAAGTCCTTCGGTCCGCCTGTCGGAGTGGAAGCGCCGCGCCGCAGCATCTACGTGCAGCAGCGCCGCAACAACCTCCCCGCGCTTTTAACCACCTTTGACGCACCCAAGCCCTTCACAACGCTGGGACGCAGGGACGTCACCACGGTGCCCGCCCAGTCGCTCACCCTTTTGAACGATCCGGGCATCGTGAAACTGGCCGATACATGGGCCCAAAAAACAACCAGAGAGGGAGGAACGCTGGACGCAAAGATCGGCCGCATGTTCTCAACCGCACTTGGGCGGGCCGCGACACCCGAGGAAACCGCACGAGCCCGGGACTTTCTTGCCGGATCAGCGGCGCCTGAGAACCTCGCCGCCCTCGCCCATGCGATCTTCAACCTGAAGGAGTTCATTTATCTGAAATAAGCGGCCGCGCAGGCCGGGGGGGCCACCCGGCGGCCGCCTCACCCCAAAACACTCAAAAAACCACCGCATCCATGCATCCATCCACACTCTCTCGCAGGGCCATGCTCAAGCGCTGTTCCCTGGGTTTCGGCTCCCTGGCATTGGGCGACCTCATGGCGGGAGCTTCCGCCGTTCCGGCCCCCGTCCTGCCCGGGGGGCCGCCGATGCCGCGCCGCAATCCAAAGATCGACTCCGTCATCTTCTGCTACATGAGCGGGGGCTTTTCGCACGTCGACTCCTTTGATCCCAAGCCGGAGCTTGTCAAACGCCAGGGGCAGCCGATGCCGGTGCCGGTGCAGCCCACGATGTTCAACAACAACGGCAACATCATGGGGAGCCCTTGGGAGTCCAAGTCCTGGGGCAAGTCCGGCCTGCTGATGACCGACCTGTTCCCAAAAATTGCCGAATGCGCGGACGAGCTGACCCTTGTGCGGTCCATGACCACCAAGGTCAACGAACACGCGCAAGGGAACTACATGTTCCACACCGGTTTTGCCTTCATGGGACACCCCAGCGCCGGCGCCTGGATCAGCTACGGCATGGGTTCTGGCAACAAAGACCTTCCCTCCTTCGTGGTGCTTCAGAGCGGCGGCGCCGTGGTGCCGCACGGAGGCGTGGGCGTGTTCAGTTCCGGCTATCTGCCGGGCCAGCATCAGGCTTCCATTTTGAAGGCGGACGCCGAGGCGGCCCTTCCCTTTATCAAACCGGCGCAAGCCGACCCGGGGCAGCGCTCCGGACTCAGCTTCATCCACTCGCTAGACGACGCGTTTTTGAAGGAGGCGCCGGACGCAAAGGTCGCCGCCGCGATTCAAAACTATGAAACGGCCTACCGCATGCAGACGGCGGTTCCCGAGCTCTGCGACATCAAGGGCGAGACGGAATCCACCCGGGAGATGTACGGACTGAATTCCTCCAACCAGTACACGGCCGCGTACGGGCGCCAGGCCTTGATCGCTAGGCGCCTGGTCGAGCGAGGCGTGCGTTTTGTGGAACTGAGCTGCCTTTCTGTCGGCATTGGAGCCGGCGGGGGAGCCAACCCGTGGGATCAGCACGGGAAAATCAAGGAAGGCCACGGAGGCATGGCGCAGCAGGTCGACCAGCCGGTGGCGGCGCTCATCCGCGACCTCAGACAGAGGGGCTTGCTGGACCGCACGCTGATTGTGTTTGCGGGAGAATTCGGCCGCACCCCCTTCTCGCAGGGCAGCGACGGCCGCGACCACAATCCCATGGGATTCAGCGTGGCTCTGGCGGGCGGCGGTTTGAAGAAGGGCTTCGCGTACGGAGCGACGGACGACCTTGGCTACTACGCGGTGGAGAACGAATCGACCGTGTACGATCTGTGGGCGACGGTCCTGCACCTGATCGGACTGGATCACGAGAAGCTGACCTACCGTTTTGGCGGCCGCGATTTTCGGTTGAGCGACGTCCACGGTAAGGTGATCAGCGGCATTCTGGCGTGATTTATCCTTCGTCGGTTCAACGGGCGTTGCCTCAGGCATTCGGAAAGAGCCAGGCGACAGGGGCCGCTTGTTTTTACTGAAGGCACCGGGCGGCTGCTTTGGCTTGTGGCACCAGCGCGACAGGTGGGCGCTCAACGCTTGGCGGACGAACCCGAGGAGACAATTCTCACCCTGGGAAAACCTGCCTGAGGACCAAACGGGGGATTTTTCGTATTTCGGTCGCAGCTTTCAGGCCCTTTAATACCCAAATGTCCGCTTCCCACCCCCTCAAAATCTGGACGGCCGTCTTGGCTTTTGCTGCTTCCACTCTCTGCGTTTCGGCCCTCGACACGCCCGTCGTTCCGCCGGAGCGCAAGGCGCTCGAGTGCTCCCCCAGAACTGGGCTTCCAAACTTTTTTGCCAAAGCCTCGGCAAACGCGGACATCAAAGTCGCCTACCTCGGAGGCAGCATCACAGCGCAGCCCGGCTACCGCGTACAAACCCTGGCACACTTCACAAAGCTTTATCCCAAGGCGAAGTTTCAGGAGATTAATGCCGCGATCGGCGGGACAGGCAGTGATCTTGGAGTTTTCCGCCTCGAACACGATGTTCTGAGCGAAAAGCCCGACCTCATGTTTGTCGAATTCGCCGTCAACGATGGGGGAGCGCAGCCCGTGGAAATCATACGCGCGATGGAAGGGATTGTCCGCAAGACTTGGAAGGCCCTTCCAAACTGCGACATCTGCTTCGTTTACACCTTCACGGAAACCCTCTTGGGAGACCTTAAGGCGGGCAACTTCAACAGGTCCGCGGCCACCATGGAGATCGTCGCAGACCGATACGGAATCCCTTCGGTCCACATGGGACTGGAAGCCGTCAAGATGGAGACGGAGGGCAAACTGTTGATGAAAGCGGACGAAGCGAAAATGGACCGCGTCTCCGGCGAGGAACTCGACCGGGCATCCCCGATCGCAGTCGGACCGGACGGCAAAATCCCCTTCTCCAAGGACGGAGTGCATCCCTACCCGAACACCGGCCACCGTCTCTACACGGACGCGATCGTGCGCTCGCTTCCACTCATCCAGAGTGCCGCTGCTGCAAAGCAGGCCCACAGCCTCCCGGAACCCCTGGACACCGAAAACTACCAGAACACCGCGATGCTTCCGCTGGAACGCGCCGCGCGAACCGGCCCGTGGACCCTGCTCCCCGCAGATTCGCCCCTGACCAAGTCCTTCGCAAAACGACTGGGAGCCGTCTGGAAGGGTGAGCCCGGCGCAGAGTTGAAGTTCAAGTTCAAGGGCGGCGCGGCGAAAATATACGACCTCGTGGGGCCGGACTGCGGCAAACTCGAAGTCACCGTGGACGGGGCCGTTTCCCCGCGGCAGAGATTCGACTCGTATTGCACCTACTCCCGACTGGCGACCACGCCTCTCACCTCCGGTTTGGATGCGACGAAGGTCCACGAAGTGAAAGTCCGCGTGCTCGCCGACAAACTCGACAAGAACCAGATCCTCTTTGAAAAAAACCGCGCCGATTTCGCAAAATCGCCTGAAAAATACGAGCCGACCAATTGGTATGCCGGCGCGATTTTCCTCGTCGGCGAACTCGTTCCCTGAAGCCTTAGGCCGCACCCGTCCGCCGGCGGCAACGGCTGAAGGAAACCGACTACGGCCGGGATGCGTCGGCCGCGCTCTTCCTCCTCACCTCCAGCGGCTTGATTTCGGGCACAATCACAAGGTACGAAAAGGCGCCCAGAAGTGAAAAGCACCCCGCCACGACCAGGGGAACCACAAACCCCCCGGTCTTTGCGAGCATCACCCCGACAAAAGTCGTGATGCACACCCCCGCCAGATTCGACGCGAAATTCTGAATGCCACCGATGGATCCGACATGGTCACGCGTTGGCGCAACGTCGGCTGGCAGCGACCAGATACTCGCAGCGGCAAATGCAAGGCTTGCGTAGGACAAGGACATCAACGCAATCGCGGCCGCGGTGCTTTCCACCAGCACGGCCAGGCCGATACTGGAAGACAGAAACATCCCTCCGACGAGCGGGATTTTCCGGGCGAGGCTCAGCCGCATTCCGCTGCGCACCAACCGGTCGGACACGTACCCGCCAAGGTACCCGCCGAACACCGCGACCAGAGCGGGAATCATCCCGATGAGCCCCATTTTCTTTAAATCAAAGCCGCGGGCCTTCACCAGATACGTCGGGAACCAGGTGCTGAAAAAGTAGATAACAAAGTTCAGGCAGAAAAAACCGAGCATCATCCCCCATATCGTCCGGTAACGGAAAAGATCCCTCCAGCGGACCTTCTCTCCCTCGGCCAAAGTCTGCTGAGGCAAGGCATCCGACTCGATGTAGGCCCGTTCCTCCGGAGTCACCGTAGGATGTTCCGACGGCGGCCGATACATCCTGAGCCAGAAAAAGGTCCACACAAAACCCAGCAGGCCGGTGATGACGAAGGACATCCGCCATCCAAACTGGGCGATGATGGCGGAGACGATCGGCAGTGAAAGCGCTGTGCCGACACGGTTGCCGCTGTCAAAGATGCTCGTCGCGAAGGCCCTCTCGCGCCTCGGGAACCATTCGGAGACGATCTTTGCGTTCGCCGGATAGGCCGGGGCTTCGCCAACCCCGAGGAGCAACCGCACGCCGAAAAGAGCGCCGAAGCCCTTCGCCAAGGCCGCTGCCGCGGTGAACAGGGACCACCACACGACGGCCACCGCATAGGCCAACCGCGCGCCCACCTTGTCGATGAACCACCCCGACGGCAGCTGAAAGGCGGCATAGGTCCAGAAAAAAGCCCCCAGCAATGCCCCGGTGGCCTCCGGGGAAAGGTTCAAGTCCTTGGCGATGTATGGCGCCGCGACCCCGAGGTTCGCGCGGTCGATGTAATTGATGGCGGTCGCGCTGAACGCCATGAACACCATCATCCACCGAAGGTTCCCCTTCGGTTTTGAAATGTCAGCGGGCGGGCTCTTGGAATTTTGCTGGGAGGCGTTCACGACTTGATACGCAAACAGAGTGCCGCAGGATTTTCCAGCATCTAAGTCGAATGCCAAAGGGAGGTTCACCCGCAGGCGAAGGCCTGAACCCCGTCCGGTGTGCTGTGTTGCAAACCGGCGGAGTTCCATCGCAGGCTCGGAGAATGCGCACCCTCCTCCCCCATCTGTTTGTCTCGCTTCTGCTGCTCGCCAGCGCGAAAGGCGCCTCCCCAAAGACCAACGTGCTGTTCATCATGGCCGACGACTACCGGGCCGAACTTTCAACGTACGGCTCCAACGCAGTCACCCCGAACATGGAGCGTCTTGCGAAAAAAAGCCTCCAACTGGACCGGATGTACGCCCAGCAGGCCGTGTGCAACCCCTCCCGAAGCTCGATGCTCACGGGCCGGCGGCCCGATACGCTCAAGGTGTGGAGCAACAGCCGCCACTTCCGTGAAACCAACCCGGACGTGCCGACGCTTCCCCTTTGGTTCAAGGAACACGGCTACAGCAGCCGCTGCGTGGGCAAGATCTTCCATAACTGGCACACCGACATCAAAGGCGACCCGCGCTCCTGGAGCGCACCCGAATTCCTGCACTACGCAAACCACGGGGACGACGCCCCGGAACTCCCGAATACAGGCAATTCGCCCGCACCGAAAGGCGCGCCCATCCTCACCCAGCTGCGCTACGGCGCAGGCCCAATGTGCGAGGCGCTCGACGTCCCTGATGAAGCTTACTACGACGGCCGCGTCGCGGCGGAAGCCGTGCGCGTACTGACCGAGGTCAAAGACAAACCATTTTTCCTCGCCGTTGGATTCTGGAAGCCGCACGCCCCGTTCCGGGCTCCGAAAAAATACTGGGATCTTTATCAAAGAAGCGCTTTCGAGTCCTTTGACGGCAAACGCCCAACCGGCGCTCCGGACATCGCCTTTCATCCATCCAGCGAAATCCTCGGGAAGACAATGACCGCCGCAAACCTTCCAGCGGACCAGTCTGCCGAGATGCGCCACGGCTACTTCGCAAACATCTCCTACCTCGACGCGCAGATTGGAAAAGTCCTCGACTCTCTCGAGCACTCCGGAGTTGCCGACCGCACCGTCATCGTCTTTGTAAGCGACCACGGCTACCACATCGGCGAGCATACCCTCTGGGGCAAGACATCCAACTTCGAGCTCGATGCTCGGGTTCCCTGCCTGCTCTCCGTTCCGGGCAAAACCGGAGCAGGTTCCAAAACCAAAGCCCTCACCGAACTGATCGACCTGTTTCCAACCCTGAATGCACTCTGCGGCCTGCCGCAGGCGCCGGGACTCGAGGGCGCCACGCTCACGCCTTTGCTCGACAACCCGGCTGGCAATTTCAAGCCGGCCGCGTTCACACAACATCCCAGACCAAACTACTTCGACCGCGAACCGTCAAAAGCCCCTCAAGTAATGGGGGTAAGCGCTCGCACCGCATCGGTCCGTTACACCGAATGGCGGGATTGGAAATCCGGAGAGGTCCTCGCCAGGGAGATCTACGATTCCGAGAACGATTCCGCCGAAACAGCAAACAAGGCGGGCGCGCCGGAGATTGCCGGAAAGCAAAAGGAGGCAGAGTCACTGCTTCAAAAGCAATTCCCACTGCTTCCCCACCCGTAACAAGGGCGGGACCCCTCCCGCTAGCGGGAGGCGTTCACTCGACGAGTGAAACACACCCGCTAGTCGTCGTCCCGGTCCTCGTTGCGCGCAAACACAAACGCCGCACGCACCGGGGCGGGCATCTTGCTTCCAGCACCGCGTACGCTCCTCCAGATGATCTCGTTCAGCGCCAGATCGTCCGCAGCGTCCTCCCGTAAAAAGTTCATCTTCTTGGATTTCGACGCCCCCCAGGCGAGCTTGGAGTTCACCTCCTCCACATCCACCTCGGCCGCTGCCGCCGCGTAGGGACGCATATCGGCCTTCGCCTGAAAGCTCCGGTACATCGGCATCGCCGCCGCATCAAACTGCGACATGGGCCGCATCCCGAGGATCAGCTCCATGGTCCGCAACATTGAACTGGTGGAATACATCGTTGAATCAACCGTTCCCCGTCGGATGTAAGGGCTGATGGCGAGGGCCACCGTCCTGTGCGCGTCAACATGGTCGGGCCCGTTTTGCGCGTCGTCCTCGACCACGAAGATGGCGGTCGACGCCCAGAACTTGGACTGCGAAACGGCCTCCACCAGGCGGCCCAGCGCAAGGTCATTTTCCGCCACGCAGGCCGTCGGAGTCCACTTTCCGGGGGAGGTTCCCGCCGTGTGGTCCTGGCACAGACGCACCACCTGCAGACGCGGCATCTCGCCCTCCTTCTCGAACCGCTTCAGCTCGCTGATAAAGCGATCGGCCCGCTTGCCGTCCTGGTAATCCATGTCGAAGCCCCTGAATCCGGGATCAAAACGGCCCTCGAGAGACTTCAGCCGCGCGGTGCAGGGATCTCCGATCTTTTTGCCGTTCTGCACAAACTCTCCGTAGGTGCGGAAGCTCACCTTCGCCTCGGCTGCAGAGTCCCAAAGGTAGCCGCCTGCCGGCGTCGCGATCGGCACATGGCCTTCGCTTGGATAGGTGTACTTCTTCGACTTGCTATGTCCGTAGCTCAGCGGCCAAAACTTTTCCACGTAGTCGCTTGCGTAAGCGGCCATGCTCCATTCATGCCCGTCGGCGCTCACCTCGCCCTCCACGTAAAAGCTGTCCAGCAGCACAAACTCCTTCGCAAGCTTGTGGTGGTTGGGGGTTACGTTTCGCGGAAACAGGCAGAGGCTCGGGTCGCCGTTGCCCTCCTTCACATCTCCGAACACCTGGTCGTAAGTGCGGTTCTCCTTCACCACGTAAATGCAGTGCTTGATCGGGCTGCCCTCGCCCAGCGCTCCCGGGATGGGGCTGTCCTTGGGGCGGAGTGAAGTCGGTGCGTCCCCCTTCCCCAGAGGTGAGCAACGGTAGGCCTGCGCGGTGTAGGCTTCAAGCTGGCCCGCAAAAGCCTCGCGGCCCGGAAGGTCGATGATGCTCACCGTTCCCTTGAACAGCCCCCCGATATACTCATCGGTCGTCCCCGGCGGACGCTTCTTTCCGGGTTGGGGGCCGTTCGGATTCGCCTTTGACGAGATCCCCTTCCCGTTGGCCACCAAAAGCTTCTTTCCGTCCGGGCTGACCCGCACCGAAGTGGGATACCAACCCGTGGGGATGAACCCGAGCGAACGGCTCTTGCCCCGGACGCTCACATCACACACGGCCAGCGTGTTGATGTTGGCGTTGGCCACAAACAGCGTCTTTTCGTCCGGCGACAGGGCCAGACTGTTGGGAGTGGATCCGGGGGGAGACTTGGGATGCAGCGCCGCCCAGATCGTTTCCACGGCAACCCCCTGCTCCGTATCAATTACGGTCACGGTGTTCCGATGGGCGTTAGCGACGTAGAGCAGCTTTCCATTCTTGGTGAGCAACATCTCGTTGGGATGCTCTTCTGTTTTCCAACGCGCGGTCACCTGGTTGGTTTTTAAATCAATGACAGCAACCTCTCCCTGCGCCCAGAGGCTGACGTACAAACGCCCGCGGCGCTCGTCCAAACGGCAGGCGTACGGATAAGGCGCGGCGGGATCGGCGGGATCCTGCGCGGCCTCGGCCCGTTTGACGATCGAGCGCTCGTCGAGACTGGCGGCGGGCTTGCTGTCATCCGCGGCGGCCGCGGTCCTGGCCGCGGAGGCTTTCGCGCCGAAACCGATGTCCACTACTGGCGCCGCCGGATTTGTGAGATCCACGCGGGCGACGTTCTGCCCAAGAACGTTGGCTACGTAAAGCGACTCTGCGTTCGCGGAAAGCGCCAGCCCGGCCGGGATCCCGCGCTCCTTGACGTCGCGCAAAGCAATCCGCTCCTCCGCCCCCAAAGTACCGGCGGAGCGGTCGAAGGCAAAAACGCGCACGACCTCGTTGCCCGCGCCGCTCACGTACAAGCGCTTTCCAGAATCCGAAAACTCGATTCCATAAAAAGCCTCGTCCACCTTGACCCGCTGGACGACCGCTGCTTTCGAAATGTCGATGACATGGACCTCGTGGGCAGAGTATCCGCAGTGGAGCACGGCTGCGAAACGACCGTCCGGATGCACTGCAATATTGACTGGGAAATCAGCCACATCCACCTGCGCGCCCGCCGGCATAAGCGACCACCGGTTGGGCAGGAGGACAGAGCCGTCGGCCTTCCTGCCGGGCCATTCAGGCGCGCTTTTTTCCTGCGCGAACAAAGCCGGTTCAAAGGTTAGGCACAAGGCCGGGAGCACTTTCAGTAACGCGTGTTTCATAGGGGCGGTACCAAGCATGATCAAATCCACCCGCCGAGAATGCACGCCTCTTTCCGCGGCAATACCAAACCCACATTACTCCCGACGCATCCAAGGTCCACCCCCCTCCCTCACGCTGCCGCCATCAGCCAGCGCCGCTACGTGCCCAGCTTCGCGAGCGCAGGCTCGAGCACCTTCCACACGTTCTCAGCCACCAGCATCTGCCCCTCGGCCGTTGGATGGATCAAGTCGGGCTGGTTCAATTTCTCAATACCGCCAACGCCTTCTAACAGGAAGGGAACGAGCAACGCCTGCCGCTCGGCTGCCACCCTCGGAAATACCGCGTTGAAGGCCCGGACATAGTCTGCACCAAGGTTGGGCGGCATCTGCATACCCGCTACGATGCACACCGCCATGGGGCACTTCGTCTTCACCGCGTCTAGGATTCCCTTCAAGTTAGCCTCCGTCTCCGCCGGGGGCAGTCCCCGCAGCCCGTCGTTGCCGCCGAGCGCCACCATGAAAACTTCCGCACCGGCCCCGAGCGCCCACGCCACGCGACGCAGCCCCCCTGCGCTCGTATCGCCACTCACCCCGGCCCCGACCACTTCGAAGTTCCATCCGGCAGCATCCAGCCTGCGCTGTAAAACAGCCGGATATGCCTGCGAACGCTCCAGTCCAAAACCGGCCGTGATCGAGTCCCCCAGGATCACAAGCCTCCGCTTCCGTCCTGTCACTGGGCCCGTCTGGGCTCGAGACACAGCCGGCAGCCCCAGCAAACCGGCATAGAGAAACATCAAGGACAGGAGATTGCGGCGGGATACCATTAGCGTTTTGCGTGTTGGGTCATGTTAGCCCAGATTGGGGCATGGTTGAAACAATTCCAGCGAATCCAGACCGTCCCGTCCTGGAGGTGCGCGGCCTCACCAAGACCTATCAGGACGGGGAAAACACCCTCACCGTCCTGGATCATGTCGACCTCCAAGTGATGCCGGCCGAAACGTGCGCGATCATCGGCCCCTCGGGAAGCGGCAAGACCACACTGCTGGGGCTTTGCGCAGGCCTGGACGACGCCACTTCCGGAACCGTGTGCCTCGACGGGCAGTCCCTTGAAAATCTGACCCAGAACGCCCGGGCGGCGCTCCGGGGAAAGAGCATCGGATTCGTATTTCAAAACTTTCAGCTCATTCCAACGCTCACCGCGCTCGAAAACGTTTTGATCCCCCTCGAACTTCAGGGGCAAACGCTTGGGCGTTCGACCGCACAAGCGCTTCTTGAGCGGGTCGGGCTTGGCAAGAGGCTCACCCACTATCCGCATCAACTATCAGGGGGCGAACAACAGCGCGTGGCGCTCGCACGTGCCTTCGTTAGGCCCCCGAAGATTCTTTTTGCAGACGAACCCACGGGCAACCTGGATTCCGAGACCAGCGCGATCTTGGTCGACATCCTCTTTGAACTGAACCGCGAGAACGGCACCGCGCTGATCCTCGTCACACACGACCCGTCGCTCGCCGCTCGTGCCGATCGTATCGTGCGCATGCAGTCCGGCCGGATCCTCCCCGAGCATCGCGGGCCGCAGGCTTCCCCTGCACGGCCTTGAAAACTTGCTCCACCAAAACTTTTTCATGTCTGCAACAGTGAACAGAGTCGAACCAGAGGCGCTGCCGCAATCCTTTCTGCGAGCGCTCCTCCACCCGTGGACGTGGCGCATGGCGTGGAGAGACACCCGCAGTCAGCGCTCGCGGCTGGCGCTTTACGCGCTCTCGATCGCCATCGGAATCTGCGCGCTCACCGCCATCTATTCGCTTAAGTCCACCGTTCAAGAGGCCATCAATCTTCAAGGCAAGTCCCTTCTCGGGGCCGACCTTCGCATCTCTTCCAGAAGACCCATTCCTGACGGCCTGCTAGGAGACCTGGCCGGACGTGTCCGCGCCGGGTCCCGCGAGACCTCCTTCTCTTCGATGATCGGACCGCCCTCCGGCGACCGCACCAAACTCGTCCAGGTTCGCGCGCTTGAAGGAGGATACCCATTCGGAAACACCGTGGAATGCGAGCCTCAGGGCAGTTGGGAGCGCCTCCGCAATACCAGCGGAATCGTTGTGGAACCCTCGCTCCTCGAAGAGTTCGGCACCAGCGTCGGACAAACGCTGAAGGTCGGAACGCTGGAGCTTCCCATCCTCGGTGTCGTGTCCAATGGAGTGCCTAGAAGCAACCGCTTCAGCGGCTTCGCTCCGGAAGTCTTTATCAGACTCGCAGATCTTCCGGCCACGGGACTCGCTGGTGAGCAGAGTCTGGCCTACCACCACCTCGCCGTCGACTGGGAGGCATCCACTGAGCCCGAACGCGCCTCGCTCAGTTCGAAGGCCCGTGAAGCGCTCGCTGGAAAAAGCGTGCAGGTCCAAACTCCTGAAGACCGCAAAGAATCCATCGGAGAAGGCCTCGACCGCTCAAAGGAGTTTTTGGGAATCAGCGCCCTTGCGGCTCTTTTACTTGGGGGAATCGGCGTCGCAGGCGCCATCCATACGCACATCCAAAAGAGGCTTCCTTCGGTTGCGGTTCTTCTCTGCCTCGGCTGCCCTTCCCACTTCGCCTTTGCGATCTACTTCATCCAAGCGGCCGCAATGGGCCTTTTGGGCGCGGTTCTCGGGGCCCTTGCGGGCGGCCTCGCCCACAGCCTTGTGGTTCATCTCGCGGCCGGAAGCCTTCCAATTGCCGTCAATCTGATCCCCTCGCCTGGGATTCTTCTGCTGACGGCGGCGGCGGGCTTTGCAATCTGCTGCGCATTCGCGTTGATGCCCCTTTTAGGCATTCAAAACGTTTCACCGGCGGCAACGCTCTTTCAAAGGCCGGCCCCCAACCCGAGGGCCAATGTCTTGCGGTCTGCGGTCTGCGCGTTGTTGGCCGCCATGGTCTGGGGCGTGACTCTCCTCAACGGAGCGGGTCCCCTCAGGGCGGCAGCCATCACCGGCTTCATGGTGGTCGCTTTTGCGTGCCTCGCCGCGACGGCGGCAGGACTCATCCGCCTCACCAGAGCCCTCGTCAGGCCCACATGGCCTTACCTCCCCCGGCAGGGTATCTCGAACCTCTTCCGCCCCCACAACCAGACCCTGCTGGTGACATTGTCCCTCGGATTGGGAGTGTTTCTTCTCCTCAGCACCTGGTTCATCCGCGGCCAGGTTTTAAACCAACTCAAACTCGACACCTCCCTCCACACACCCAACGTCTACCTCATCGATGTCCAACCTGACCAAGCTGACACGATCAAGTCGATGCTCGGACGCCTCGGACTTCCGACAATCGAGGACACTCCAATGGTCACCATGCGAATCGAGACCGTGAAAGGCATGAGATTGTCTCCGCTCGAAGCAAAACAGCCCGCACCCGACGCGCAACCGGACACCCAGCGCCAGGAAGTGCCTCGGTGGGTCATGGAACGCGAATACCGCTCCACCTATCGCGACCACCTCAACAGCACCGAAACCATAGTGGCCGGCGAATGGCCGCCGCAGAAGGTCGATCCAAATGAAGCGATTCCCATCTCCGTGGAGCAGAAACTTGCAAAAGATCTGCGCGTCGAAATCGGCGATGAGATCGTGATGGACGTCCAGGGCGTGCCGATGCGCACCAGGGTCGCCTGCCTGCGAAAAGTGGATTGGAGCCGATTCAACCTCAACTTCTTCATGGTGTTCCCGCCCGGAGTTCTGGAGACGGCTCCGCAATTCCACCTCATGACCACCCGGGTGCCCGATGCCGCAAGTTCAGGACAACTCCAGCGCACTCTTTTCAAAGAGATCCCAAACGTAAGCGCGGTAGACCTGACCTCCCTTTTGCAGACCATCTCCAAGCTTCTAAAAAAGGCGTCCAACGTCATCGAACTTCTGTCGGCGTTCACACTCTTTGCAGGCGTCCCAATTCTCATCGCCGCTGTGCTTGGAGGCCGGGAACAACGTGTCAGGGAAAGTGTGCTCCTCCGAACCCTCGGTGCCTCCGAGCAGCAAGTGCGGACGATCCTTCTGATTGAATACACGACCCTTGGAGCCCTTTCGGCAACAGCGGGCGGAGGCCTTTCATGGATCGCCCATCTGGCCGCAGCCAAGTGGATTTTCAAAGCGCCAGCTCAGTTCGAGCCCCTGCCGCTCCTCTTTGCCTTCGTCGGCTGCTGCCTGCTCTCGATGATTGCCGGCATCCTGATCGGACGGGGCGTCTGTTCCCGGCCGCCGTTGGAGGTTCTCAGGCAGACTGCGTCCTAGCCGGGATCCGCAGAAAGGCTTTCGCGGGGCGTCAGGTTGATTCCGCGGGCCTTCGCGTGTATCCCTGCGGACAGCTTGAAAACGTTCCGCACCATCTCCTCTGCACGGAAGGCCTGCCTGAGCGCCGGCCGACCGCTCGTTCTCGTCCCAACCATGGGCGCACTCCACGCGGGACACACGTCCCTTTTTGATCACGCGCGGAAACTCGCGGGCCCGGACGGCACAGTTGTCGCCACGCTTTTCGTGAACCCCACACAGTTCGGTCCAAAGGAGGATCTTTCACGCTATCCCCGTCCTTTCGAAAGGGACCGCCATCTTTGCAAAACGCACGGAGTGGACTTTCTCTTCGCCCCTCAAGACGGCGAAATGTATCCCGAGGGATTTTCGTCATGGGCCAATGAGACAAGCGTGAGCCGCGGACTTTGCGGCGGTTCCCGGCCCGGACACTTTCAGGGGGTCTGCACGATCGTCCTCAAACTGTTCAACATCTGCCAGCCGACCCACGCCGTGTTCGGAAGGAAAGACCTACAACAATGCGCGGTGATCGGCCGCATGGTCCGCGATTTGAACGTGCCGGTGCGCCTCGTTTTGGGAGCGACGGTCCGCGAGGCCGACGGCTTGGCGCTTTCCTCACGCAACGCCTATCTTTCGCCCGTGGAACGGAGTCTCGCCCCGGGGCTGTACGCCGCCCTGCAGTCAGCGAGGGCAGCCGTCCGTTCCGGCGAACGGCGCGCGGGCGTGATTCTGGCCGGGCTCAAGAAACGCATCTCGGCAATCGAGGGGGCCCGCCTCGACTACGCCACGATCGTGAACCGCGACAGTCTTGAAGCAGTCGATACAGTCACAAAGAATTCGGTCGCGGCGATCGCGGCGTTCTTTGGAAGCACCCGGCTCATCGACAATGTCGACTTGATGTAGGCCGAGCAAAGCGGCATCGAAACCGGCAACCGAAGCTCCAGACGCGCAGGTCGCTTACAAACGTTCCGTCATGGCGACGAACGCTGCTTCGAGTTCCGCGACATGCCTTCGCGCGTCGCACCAGTGCGTACGCACCTTCTCGCGCAAACCGCGCCTCACCTCCGCGAGCCTGGGCAGGTTGCCGGCCAGCCTGCGGACGGTCTCAACATATGCGTCTTCCGTGTCCGCGACGAACTCGGGCAACTCCATGCGCCTCAGGATGGACCCGGCGGCCCGCGCCGGCGGCGTGTTCCCCTCCAGAGTCACACACGGCACACCCATCCAGGATGAAAGCATCGTCACGGTCAGCCCGTTGTAGGGAAAAGGATCCAGAGCCAAATCAATCCGGTGATGCTCGGCCAAAAACTCCGGCAGCGCCTTGCGCCGCACCTCAATAAAACGACCGGCGCCCACTCCGAGTTCCCCCATTCGCTCGATGAAGTGGTTTCCCTGGCGTCCGAAAAACAAAAACCGGGAATCGGGCAAAGCCGTGAGCACGCGCGCCCAAAGCGCCCGCACACCCTCGGTGACCTTTTCAAGGTCGTTGGTGCAACCAAGAACCAAAGGAGAACCCGAGAGCGCCGGAAGCGGATTGACGGCAGGAGCCTGAGACGGTGGTTGAAAAACGAGGGGGCCGCTTTCGAGCCGCACAAGCTTCTCTGAATTAAAAGACTCGGAACAACCCACCGGGTCCAAAAACGAGTCGGTGATGCGGTAGTCCACCGAGGCAAGGCCGGTGGTCTGCTGGAGGCCGACCATCGTCACCTGCACTGGCGCAGGCCGCAGGGCAAACGCAGGCAGACGGTTCTCGGCGGTGTGGCTGGACAGGTCCACGAGGACATCTATGCCGTCCTCCCGGATGGCTTTTGCAAGGTCGCGCGCAGACAGGTGCCCGACGGACCGCCAGTGCGAGGCGAGCGACCTGAGCTTTTTTGCCACAGCATCCTCCTGAGGGCGTGTCATGTAGCAAAAAACCTCGAAGCGCTTCCTGTCATGCATCCGCAGGAGGGGTTCGACAAAGAAGGCGACCGAATGATTCCGGAAATCGCCGGAAACATATCCGATCCGCAACCGGCGCCGCCCGGTCTGCCAGTTGGAAGAAGCCACCGGATCCAGCGGCATCACAGGCTGCTCAAACTTGGCAGCGTAAGCCTTGTACTCCGCAAATCGCGCGGCCAGGTCCGGCGCCTCAACATAATTGAGAGCCGCGAGCAGTTGACTGTGCAGAGCAGCGTCCGAGGGATGCTTCTCCACGGCAGCACGCAGCGTGGCGATGGCCTCCGGCTGCCTCCCAGATTGAAGCTGCGCGGCGGCAAGAAACTTGAACGGGGCGGCGCTTTCCGGCCGGACGTCCGCGGCCTTGTGAAAGGCCTCCACCGCGGCGTCTGTCAGGTCGAGCCCTAGCAATTCCACCCCCAGCTGCATCCGGGCGTCGAAGTGCCTCGGATTGATTTGCAACGCGCTTTTGAGGCAGGAGGCTGCCTCCGCCGAGCGCGCCATGAGCGAAAGCGTCAGCCCCAGTTGATAAAAGGCGTCTTCATCGTGGGGCGCCAGCGAGACTGCGTCCCGAAATGCGGAACACGCCCGTTCCATTCTTCCCAGCTGCCTTAGCGCTGTTCCGTAGAGGTTGAAGAAGCGCAGGGAGCCCCTGCCCGCTCGAAGATTTTTCTCCAACAACGCCAGGGCGTCGCCCGGCCGTTTATCTTGGAGCAACTGTCCGGCCTCCGGCAACCCCGCGGGTTCCAGCGCGTTGCTTCTCCGCCTGAACTCAGCGCCTGCGCCGGGATCGTTGAAGCCATCCATGATCCGCGCAAGCATCGCCAAAAGAGCAGGCTCGTCTCCGATGCCTTCAAGCGCCCGCGCGGCATGGGGGGCTGCGGCGGCGAAATCCTTCCTACGCAGGCAGGAGGCCGCAAGCCTCCGATGGGCCTCAAAACAATCGGGAGCCTTTTGAACCGCCTGCCGGAACAGATCCGCCCCGCCATCCAGATCCCCCAAAAGACACGCCAGCAGCCCTATTTCGCTTAGAAGCGCACCGTCCTCGGGGAATTTTGCCAAAAGCTGGGAGTAAACCGCCACAGCCTCCCGATACTTGCCCTTCTCCAAAAGGGCCCTGGCCGTCTCCATTCGCATGGAACCCGACTAACCTCCGTTCTCACTTTTGCGCAAGGCATCCTTGACCGCGGCTTCCCATCTTCCCCAGTCCTCCCCGAAATTTGCGTCGAGCAGAAACGCGAGCGTGGTCTTGGCCGTCTCGGCCATCGGATGCTTTGGCGTCTGGGCGGCGGCCAGCAGCACGGGAAGCTTCACCGCGTCAGGCCGGTTCAGGCTTTCGGCAACAATGACCTCCTGGAATCCGGGGTCGAGCTGCACATTCCGAACGTAGGGCATGACCGAAAGATAGTCCTTGTCCGCGATCAGGTTGGCGATGTGCCGTGCGCTCTCGAGCTGCCCGGGCCCCGGCATCGAAGGCACCTGCTGGAGCAGCAGCTTCGCGATCGCCGCTGGCTCGGCATTCGAGCGCAAGGCCTCGTCGATCTTGATCTCCCAAAGCGGCACCTCCTCAGGTTTCGGCATGTCCGCCGGCTTTCCCGCAGACGCCGGCGTCTGGGACTCGGCGCCCACGACCAGCGCAGGAGTTTCCGGCGCCGCGTCATGCTTCTCCACGCCCGCACTCACGCCTGAGGGGTGGTCGTTGCGCCCGAGATACCATAGCGCGGTCGCCATAACCACGAGGAGCACTGCGAGAACAATCTTTTTGGGTTTCATAAAAACTAGATGCCTGCGCGCTTTAACAACGAATCAAGAACCTTGGTCGCCTCGAAAACCTCCGCTGCGATCTCGTACGCCGCCTTGCAATGCGCCGCGTAGTCCAAATTGATCGAACGCACCGCCTCCGCAATGTCATCCAGCGTCTTGAAGGCAAGCAGCCCCTTCTCTCCGCCGTACATTTTCGTGAAGAGCGTCTCCTGCGTGATCGCCGGCCGCCCGCAGGCCAGGTAGCAGGCCGTGCGGTCGCTGAACCATCCGGTGTTCAAACGGACGTACTGGTCCTTGGCCACGGTGAACTCGCCCTTGGATCCGCGGAGATAGTCGCAGTACTGGTGCATGTGGATCGAGATCGGATTCGGATCCGTGAACTCCCACTGGTTAGCCTGGAAGCGCTTCAGGGCGTGCTCGTCCTTGATCTCCGTGGCCAGTTCAAAGGGCTCGCCCGAGCGCACGGGCGCCTCCACAAACTTCAGAAACTCCAGCGACTTGCTCCACAGGTAGTTGCTGCCCCGCCAGACCACGTCCTTGCGTCCGCTCGTGTTCCAGTTCGCCACCGAGGTGAACCTGGCACCCGGCCGGGGCGCTCCGTCCGTGCGCCAAAAGTCGGTCACCACCGGCTGGCGCGTCGGCAGCCAGCGCACGCCGTGGGTCGGCACTGCGAAATCTGGAGTGCCCACGAGTTCACCGAAGGTAAACAAGGCGTGGTGCTGTTTCAAATACTCCGGCACCCGGCCGCCGTCATTGTCGATCTTCATCTGCTCCACCCCGGGATCGCTCTCGACGTAGATCATACGGTCGCTCTTGAGCAAATCCTCGTTCATCTCCTGAGCCCCGCACACATTCAGAATGGCGTCGGCCTCCAGATACAGCTCCCGGACCTTCGAAAGTGGCAAACCGGCGCACTCCGGGGTCTTGAGATACCGGGCGCAGTAGGCCCAACGCCCCTCAAATCCAAATTCACGGGCAAGTTGGTCGAGAATCTTCGCGGCATAGCGGTAGCTCTCGTTCACCTCGTACGCCACCGGATCGTAGGGCAGTCGCGCAGAGTCCTCGATGTAATACACCTCGTGCCCGAGCCGCTGCAGTCCGACGATGTAATGCACATGCTGCCACACCACGCCGGCGATCGGGCACCCGGCCATGAAGCCCATCACGATGATTTTTTTCTTCTGCATGCGGTTTCTCTTTCTGAGGGGTGATTACTACGGGGAACGGCGCCGCGCAAGGAGCGGAACACCGAAAAACAAGATTCTCTAGGTGAGCTCCTTAACCACCACGGCCGGATTCCCGGCCATGATTGTGTTCGCCGGCACGGAACGCGTCACCACGGCTCCCGCCGCAATGACCGCGTTGTCTCCTATGGTGACTCCTTTTAAAATGACGGCGTTCAACCCGATCCAAACGTTGTCCCCAATTTTCACGGGGGCCGTTTTGATCTTAGGCCGCGCGGGCCGGTTCGGTAGATACGGCGACAGAGCGAGGGCGTCCTGCCTGCGCTGGGCTGCATCAATGGGGTGATAATCGCCGTCCGCAATGGCCACGTTCCAGGAGATCAGGCAGTACGAGCCGATCTCCACGGATTCATCCGCCATGATCAACGCGCCGTTTAAGAGCGAATAGTCGCCCACGCGCACGTGCCCGTTCTCTCCGACCGAAAAAGAGCACCCGCAATAGCAGGACACATAATCCCCCAACTCCACGGCGGGCTGCTTGGTTCCTTTGAAGTTCTTAAAAATCTGGGCGCTTTCGATGTAGCAACCGGTGCCGAAGGTGACGTTCTCCGGAATCGGTTTCGGCCACCAGTCGTATTCCACATGCCTGTCGGGAAGGATGTTGCTCATGGATTCGGGAAAAGTAGATGGATGAAAACCTGCTCTGGGCGGATCGCTGGGGTTGAACGGCGGTGGATATTGGCACGCTAGGAAACCGCTGCGGCTTGGGGGGCCGCCACCCCATGTTCCCCCAAATTCGCGGAATGATAAAGCGCGGCGTAAAAACCTCCCCGCTGGACGAGTTCCGGCCCGCGCCCCTCCTCCACCACGCCCCCGGGGCCGAGCACGACAATCTTGTCGACGTTGTGGACCGTCGCGATCCGGTGGGTGACGATCAGCGTCGTGCGCCCGCGCATCAGCTCTTCGATCGTCTGCATGATTGCAGATTCCGTGGTCGGATCCAGAGCCGAGGTCGGCTCGTCCAAAAGCAGGATGGGCGCGTTTTTCAAAAAGGCCCGGGCAATGCCGATGCGCTGTCTCTGGCCGACGGACAGGTGGCCGCCCCGCTCGCCGACCTGGGCGGAGTACCCGCCGGGCATTGCCATGATAAAGTCGTGCGCCTGCGCGCGCTTGGCGGCCTCGATGATCTCAGCCTCGGTCGCGTTGGCCCGACCGTATGCGATGTTCTCGCGGACCGTGGTGGAAAACAAAAGCGTGTCCTGCAGCACGATCGAGATCTGGTCCCGAAGCGAGGCTTTCTTGATGTTCCGAAGGTCGCGACCGTCGAGCTTTACGCAGCCCTCGTCCGGGTCGTAGAAGCGCGGTACCAGCGAGAGCAGGGTGCTCTTCCCGGCGCCCGTCGCCCCGACGAACGCCACGGTCTGTCCGGGGGCGATGTGCAGGTTGACCCCCGATATGATGCGCCGCTCGGGCGTGTAGCCGAACGCGACATTCTCACAATCGATCTCCCCCCTGGCGCCGCTGATGGCGACGGCATCCGAACGGTCGGGAACATCATTCCCGTGGTCCAGAACCTCAAAACAGCGGCGCGCGGCGCCGGCGGCCCGCTCTAAATCCCAACCCACCGCGGTGATGGAATCGATGGGCTGGTAGAGGCAGTTCATGTACTGCGTGATGTTCATGAGGCTCATGATCGAGAGCGCCCCGCCCAGGACGTGGTTGCCGCCCATCCAGCAGACGGCCGCCATGCTGGCCATGAGCAGCGTGGCCGTGATCATCGAACTGTACATCGCGGTGTACTGCATGTGCACCTTGGCCGCCAGACTCTCCCTAGCCGCCACGTTAAACTGCTCCACCTCATGCGATTCCCTGCCGAAAGCCTGCACCATCTTCACCGAGCTGATACCCTCCTGCGCCTGGCTGAGCACGGCGCTTTCCTTTTCCGAGATCCTCGTCGAATTGTCCCGGATGCGCTGCGCAAAGACCCGGAAAGTGATCACCATCAGAGGGACGACACAGAGGGCCAGAAGCGTCAGCTTCTGGTCCAGCAGCCACATGGCCGCAACGTAACTGACGAGATCCTTGGCGCTCTGGAAGAGGAAGATGAACTTGGAATAAAAGGTCTCCAGCGACTGCGAGTCGTAGGCCACCCGGAACGTGGAGTCCGAACTCCGCCGTGCGTCGTGATACTTCAAGGGCAGCACGTGCAGGTGGCTGTAGAGATCCGTGCGCAGCGACAGCAAGCCCTGCAGGCCCACCTTGTAAAACATCATCTGGGTCACCACGTTGATCCAAGCAGACAACAGATGCAGCACGACGATGGAAAGACTGCAGCCCACGACGATCTGAGGGAGCGTCCACTGCGCAAGCGAGTAAGAAAAGAAGTCGCCAAACCGCAAGACAAGCCCGTGCTCAGGCTTCGTCATCGAGGGAAGGACCTCAGCCAGCAAAAACGAAATCGGCAGCGGCTTTAACAGGTTGAACGGAGTCTGAAGCACCGTGCAAATCGTCGCCACCAGGGTCGGCCACCAGTAGGGCAGATAATATCCAAAAACTCTGCGGTAAATTGCGAACATGGCGGGTTCTGGGGACTCGACTGAAATGAGTAAAACTCAGCGAACCGTCCTGCGGTTCCGGTGAAAAAAGGGGTGGTTTGAAGCGTGGAAACGAACCCTCAGCCCTAGATTAAACCAAGCTTCATCTTGCCCACCTCGCTGATCATCGACTGGTTCCACGCGGGATCCCAGACCACCTCCACCTGCGCCTCGCCCACCCCCGGGATCGCGAGAATCTTCTGCTCCGCTTCGCGCGCAATCACAGGGCCCATTCCACAGCCCGGCGCCGTGAGCGTCATCTTGATCTGCACCTTGGCGGGGGTTCCCTCCGGCTGTTCCACAACGCAGTCGTACACCAGCCCAAGATCCACAATATTAACGGGGATCTCCGGATCGTAGCAGGTCTTCAACGCCCCCCAAACAGACTCCGTATCCACCGCCACGTTTGCCACCTCCCCCTCGGCCTCCTCGCCACGCTTGGCAAGCAGAGACTCCAGCCCCAGGGCGTCCGCGTTCTCGTCCGTGATGCGGGCCAGTCCGTCGGCGGTGGCCACGGTGTAGCTCCCTCCCAACGCCTGCGTCAAAAGAACGGTGGACCCCTTCGGCAGGACGATCGCCTCCCCGCTGGGGATGCGTATGGCCTCGCAGTCGCGGGAAAGGACTTTTTCGGTGTTTTCGTGCATGGATATAAAAGGAGTGGCTGCGCTGCGAAACTAGGCGGACGGCTTCTTGAAAATAATCTGGGGCTTGCCGCCCGAGCTGTCGCGTGGCTGAAAACTGTCGCGCAGAGTCGGACTGGGCGCGGAATGGGCGGCGTCCGCAGGCTTTACCAGTGCGGCAACCGCCTCCGGCATCGCAGGCTGTGGCTCCAACGCGGAGCGCAGGGCGCTTTCCACCAACTGGGCGCAGTGAATCTTCATCGGCGGCAAAGCCCCGAGGGGGGCGGAAAGGTCTCCCCCCGACATCGAGAGCGCCTCCTCCACCGTCTTCCCGGACAGCAGCTCGGTGGCGACGCTCGCCACCGCAATCGCGGTCTCGCAGCCAAAAGTCTGGAACGTCGCGCGGTCGATCACCTTGCGCCCACTCGAGTCCTCCTTGAACTTCACCCACATCCGCAGCATGTCCCCGCACCCCGCCGAACCCGCGGTGCCCACTGAGTCGGCGTCAGTCATCTCCCCCAGATTTCTGGGATGCGCAACGGCGTCCTCTATCCTCTTTTGCAAATCACTCATTGGTTTTCAGAAATCGCGATACGGCAAGCCCTACGCGGCGGGTGACTCAGGCGAGTTCGTAGCGGGGGAGCGAAGTGTCGATATCGCAGCTCCAGGCGTCGATGCCGCCGCGCAAACTGCGCACATTGTCCATTCCATGGCCCGCAAAATACGCAGCCGCGTCCATGCTCCGCACCCCGTGGTGGCAGACAAAAATAATCTCCTTGGAACGGTCCCAGCCCGAGATTTGATGCATCAACTCCTCGTTGAAAAGCACGGCACCCGGAATATGGACGGCGTTAAACTCCTCCCCCGAGCGGATGTCCACTAGGACTGCGGAACCGGAATCCAGGCGCTCCTTGGCCTGGGCCGGGGTCACCTCCATCTTTGCATCGGCGTCGCGCGCCTGCCCCAGAAAACCGATCACCTCGGAAACATCCAGCCCGCCGTTGCGTTCGCAAACCTGCTCCAGGGTCTCTTCTCCGTGAAACCCGCAGCTCGAACAGCCTCCAATATGGTAGCCTCGAAAAAGAGCACGCTGCACCCCGGGGAAGAGGGAAACCAGCTCCTGCATGGTCATCGCGGAAGTAATCGTGGGTGAATTTTCGGACATAAAAGTAATCTATTCTCTCCGAAGACCGCTGACAACGCATGGAAAAAGTTTAAACAGCGTCGGCTCCCCCGATCCCCGACCCACATCCGTCCTTTGCCGCACGTTTCGGATCAAAAAGGGCCGTTTTCGCCCCGTCCCGTCCAAACCCGCTTGACCCCGCAAGCGCACGCCCGAGTATAACCCGAAATGCGATTTCAGACACTTTGGGAAGGCAGGGCCATTTTTGCGATACTTCTGGTTCTCGGCGTAGCAGGCTGGGGGTTGCACTGGTACTGGCTCTCGGTCCTCGGGGGAATGGGCATTATTTTCTGCCTCAACTTCTTCAGAGACCCCGACCGCAAAGGCTCCGCCGACCCCCGAGATATTCTTTCGGCTGCTGACGGCGTCGTGACCGAAATCGTGGACATGGAGGAGGACGAATTCCTCAAAAAGCCGATGCGCCGCATCGGAGTCTTTCTTTCGGTCTTGGACGTGCACACCAACCGCATGCCCGTGGATGGGAAGGTCACCTATCTCAACCACTTTCCGGGAACTTATCCGGGACCCTACCTGGACGCCCGCAACAAGGAGTGTTCCTCCAAGAACGAGGCGCAGACCTGGGGCTTCGAGTGCGAGCGCGCCACTCTGGTGGTACGCCAGATCACGGGCGCCATCGCCCGGCGTATCGTTCCCTGGCGCAAAGTCGGCGACAGCGTCCGCAAGGGCGAGCGCTTCGGCATGATCCGGTTCGGCTCCCGCACGGAGGTGTTCGTGCCGCTGGACTGCGAAGTCACAGTGAAGCCCGGACAGAAAGTCAAAGGAGGCGAAACCGTGATTGCGCGCTTCCCGGCAACCTCTTAGAACCTAGACGTCGCTCGCTAGCATTCCTCAGCCCCCCCCAGAACCCCTTCAAGGACCCCTCATGGGCGAAGATCAAGGCGTTAAAATCTACCTCCTGCCGAATTTAATGACGGCGGGGAACCTGTTCTGCGGGTTCGCCGCATCACTGAAGATTGTCGAAAGCGCGATGGTGTTCGCTGTCGCGGGCGAGACGCCCATCGCACTTGCGGACGCCAGCCAGCAGATCCACTACGCCATCTGGCTGATCCTCGCCTCCTGCATCTTTGACCTGCTCGACGGACGGCTAGCCCGTCTGGGCGGCCACGAGAGTCCCTTCGGCCGGGAATTCGACTCCCTTGCTGACATCGTCTCCTTCGGTGTGGCTCCCGCCCTGATGGTGTACAAGATCGTGCTCTACCAGTTCCCGCGCTGGGGCTGGATCATCGCAGCCGTCTACCTCGTCTGCGGAGCCCTGCGACTGGCACGCTTCAACTGCCTCGCCGCCATGAACTCCTCCGCGGCCAACCGCGAGTTCACCGGCTTTCCGATCCCCGCGGCGGCAGGCCTGATCGCCTCGCTCACCCTGTTCATGCTGTACCTGGACTCCCACGAACGCCCGCTGGGCCCCAGCCGCTGGGTCCTCCCGCCGCTCATGCTGTTCCTGGCCTGGATGATGTTCAGCAAGTTCAAGTATCCCAGCTTCAAGAGCATTTCCTGGCGGTCCACCCGCTCGCTGCCGAAATTCATCGGCATCCTGATCGCAGTCGTCGCCACCGCCCTCAACTTTGAATGGATGCCCTTCGTCCTGTTTCTCAGCTACCTGCTGTACGGGTTCCTGCGCCCCTTCCTCTCACGCGAGATGAAGCGCGACATTGAGGAAGACGAGGAAGACGATTTGGACGAAAACCATCGTCCGCACTAGCGGCCCAATCCGCCGCCCCAACCCGGCGTTCCTATCCCTCTATAGGAGGTCGCTGTAATAACGCGCGGCGAAAGCCTCCGCCACCGAGTGAATCGCCGCGGCGGAATCCAGCCCGCGGATCTCCTCAACGAGCTTTTCGCAATCCGCCAGCGAGAGCCGCTGCACCGCCCCCTTCACTCTGGGAACCAAGGCCGCGCCCGTGCTCAGCTCGTCCACCCCCAGGCCCAGAAGCAGGGGCGTCAGCACCACCTCGCCCGCCATCTCGCCGCACACCCCGACCCAAATGCCGTTGGCATGCCCCGCCTCCACCACCATACGGATCAGCCGTAACACCGCCGGATGGGTCGGCTCGTACAAATGCGCGATGCGCTCGTTTAACCGGTCGACCGCGATCGTGTACTGAATGAGGTCGTTTGTGCCGATGGACAGGAAGTCCACCTCCCTCGCAATCAAATCCGCAGACACTGCCGCGCTGGGAATCTCGATCATCGCACCAACCTCCATCGCTTCGTCAAAAGCCACCCCTTCCCTGCGCAATTCCTCCCGGCATTCGTCTAAAATCACCCGCGCGCGGCGCACCTCCTCCACGCCGGAAATCATCGGGTACATCATCCGCACGCACCCGTGGGCGCTGGCGCGCAAAATCGCCCGGATCTGCGTTTTGAAAACATCCACCCGCTCCAGGCAGAACCGGATCGCGCGCCATCCCAGAAACGGGTTCAGCTCCTCCGGCAGGTTCAGCGCGGACATGATCTTGTCCCCGCCCAAATCCAGCGTCCGGATAATCACCGGGTCCGGAGCCAGCTGCGAAACCACACTCCGGTAAGCTTCGTACTGGGTCTCCTCGCAGGGCAACTTCGCCGAGTTCAGATACAAAAACTCCGTCCGGAACAATCCCACGCCCTCCGCGCCGGACTGCTTCACAGCGGACACGTCCCGGGGCATCTCGATGTTTGCCGAAAGCACCATGTGCTTTCCGTCCAGCGTCCTGCACTCCGTCTCACGGAGGCTGCCCAGCTCCCGCTCCACCAGCCCCTTCTGCTGCTGGATCTTCGCGTACTCAGACAGCGTCGCCTCAGAGGGATTCACGATGAACCAGCCGCTGTACCCATCCAACAGGACGCTGTCTCCACTCGAAACCTGCTGGCTCACATCGTGCACCGCGACCACCGCCGGAATGTTCAGCGAACGCGCCATGATCGCCGTGTGCGACGTCTTGCTTCCCGTGTCCGTAACAAAACCCAGCACCGTCGCCGGATCCAGCTGCGCCGTGTCGCTCGGCGCCAGATTGTGCGCCACCAAAATCCACGGCGTCCCCGACACCGGCAGTTCCCGCCCCGAACAACCCGTCAAATTACGGACCACCCGCCGGCTGACGTCATAGATGTCCACCGCCCGCTCCTTCAGATACGGATCGTCAATCTCGCCGAGCGTCTTGGCGTAGCGTCCCGCCACGCTGGCAAAAACACTCTCCGCATTCAGCCGCTCCGTCTTGATCGTCCGCACCACCTCGTCGATCAGCGTGCGATCCTCTACTACGAGCAAGTGGGCGTCGAAAATACTGGCATCCTCGCTCCCGATCGAACCGGCAATGCGCTGCTGCAGCTCCTCGATCTGCTCGCGGGTCCGGCCCAGGGCGGCCTCCAGACGCGCGATTTCCTGGTCACATTCGGACTCCTTTACAGCGTAACGCGGAGGCGCCTCATCCTCATGCCGGTGCACCCAGACCGTGCCCATCGCTATCCCGGGTGACACTGGCACTCCGTGAAAGCGACGCTCGACTGTCTTTTTAGGCTCACTCATGACGGGCCGGGGGATGCCCCCCCTCAGTCCTCCTCAAACTTGCGTTCCAAGAGTTGCTCGATTTCCAGCATCGCAGCCTCTTCATCCGCGCCGTCGCAGGAAACTTTCAGCCGCGACCCCAATCCGGCGGCCAGCATCATGAGTCCCATAATGCTTTTTCCATTAACCTTCTCCCCGTCCTTCTCTACCCAAATCTCACACTTAAAACGGTTACAGGTCTTCACAAACATGGCTGAGGGCCTTGCGTGAAGTCCGAGGCGGTTCTGGATGGTCAGTTCTTTCGTCACTTTCAGTAGAAAGCAGGGCTATATACGAGGGTTTGGAAAAAATTACTACTTCTGATTTCCCCTCATTATCTGCACCAGCCTCTCGTTAAACTCCAACGCGCTGTGATGCCCCATGCTCTTGAGCTTCTGATCCAAGGCCGCCACCTCCACCAACCGCGCCAGATCCCGCCCCATCCGCACAGGAATCGTCACATGCGGGACAGACACCCCGAGCACGTCGTAATAATCCTGATCCAACCCCGTCCGGTCCACCTCCTCCATTTCCTCCCAGTCCCGCAACGTCACCACCAAATCCAGCCGCTTCTCCAAGCGCACACTTCCCACCCCGAAGATCGACATCACGTTGATCACCCCGAGACCCCGCACCTCCATATGGTGCCGGGTCAAATCCGGCGACGTCCCGATCAACTCCCGCCCCTCGATCGCACGGTAACGCGTGATGTCATCGCTCACCAAACTGTGCCCCCGCTCCAAAAGCCCCAGAACGCACTCGCTCTTCCCGATCCCGCTCGACCCCCGGATCAGGGTCCCGACCCCCAAAATGTCCACCATCGACCCGTATTCACTCTTGGTCGGGGCGAAGTCCTGGGACAGGGCCAGGGTTGCCGCGTTTAAAAAGTTCATCGTCACCATGGAGCTGATGAACACCGCCACCCCCGCCGCCGCCGCCTCGCCAATCAAATACGCCGGAGGCTCCGCCCCCCGGGCCATCACCACACAGGGAATCGGCCTCTCGCACAGCGCGCGGCAACGACTCTGGGCCTCCACCGTGCTCAGGCTGTTCAAATACGACAATTCGGCCGAACCGAAAACCTGCACGCGCTTTTCCGCAAAATAAGAGTAGAAGCCGGCCAGCGCCAGTCCAGGGCGGTTCAGCGTGGGCTCCCGGATCTCCCGCTCCATCCCTGCGGCGGAATGGTTCAACTGCTCCATGTGCAACGCCTCGGCGTGCCGGGCGAAGAAGGCTCCAACGGTGACTGCATTGTAGACTGGATCAGGGGTGCTCATGTTCGCCTCCACTTTCTAAAACGCCTGTTTAGCAAAGCCTGCGCCATGACGCCCGTCTTTCGTTGGAAAAGCGCCTGACTTCTTGCTGAAACTCTTTAAATCGATTCCGCTTCACTCCTCCTAAAGCCCCTCCATTTTTCCGAACTTCAAAATCTCCCATGTTCACCCTAGCCGCCGCCCTCCTGCCCCTCGCAGTGCTCCCCCCCCTGCCCGCCTCCGATCTTGAAACGATCGGACGCCGGGTCTGGCAAAGCGAAGCCGCGGGCCAGATTTCCGGTCTCACCTCATGGAACACGGGAGAGGACTTTGCCTCGCTCGGGATCGGCCACTTCATCTGGTACCCCGCAGGCCCCAAAGGCCCCTTTGACGAAAGCTTTCCCACCCTGATCGCTTTTTTAAGACAAAAGGGCGTCGCCGTGCCGTCCTGGATCAAACCCGACATGCCCTGCCCCTGGAACGACCGCGCCTCGTTCATGAAGGACGTGGATTCGCCTAAAATGCGCGAATTGCGCGACTTTCTCGCCGGGTCCATCGCCCAGCAGAGTCTCTTTCTAGCCGAGCGTCTGGACCGGGCGCTGCCCACGCTGCTTAGCTCGGTGCCCGCAGGCAAACGGGACGCCTTTCGCCAAAACTTCGAGCACCTTGCCGCCTCCGCAAAGGGACGCTTCGTCCTGATCGACTACGTCAACTTCAAGGGGGAAGGCACGAAGGCCACGGAGCGCTACCACGGCGAGGGCTGGGGCCTGTTGCAGGTGCTCGAGGCCCTGCCCCCGAAAGCCACGCCCGCCGATTTCTCCCGCAGCGCCGCGGCCATCCTCAAAAAGCGCGTGCAAAACTCCCCACCCGAACGGGGCGAGCAGCGCTGGCTGCCCGGCTGGCTCAACCGGGTAAACGATTACGCAAAATAGGCCGCCTGCTCCTCCTCGGGCGGCGTCCCTTTCGGCGTGGCCCCAAAGTACAGCCCCCCCAGAACTATTCCCCGGCCAGGTGCCGCAGGGCCTCGCGAATCGCAGGGACCAGCGGAGGCAGACACTCCCCGATCGCCCGCGGATTGCCGGGCAGATTGACGATCAACGTCCTTCCGCGCACCCCGGCCGTCGCTCGCGACAAAATCGCCGTCGGCACTTTTGCAAAGGAAAGCATCCGCATCGCTTCCCCAAACCCCGGCAGTTCCTTTTCCAAAACGTCGTGCGTGGCTTCCGGTGTGACGTCCCTCGCCGAAGGCCCGGTGCCGCCGGTCGTGATCACCAGCGGACACCCGCCGCCGTCACAAACCGAACGCAGCGTGTCCGCGATCCGCTCCCGCTCGTCCGGAAGCAAAAACGCCTCAAACTCCACCGCCTCCCCCCATGCCTGCGCAAAAACGCGCTCGATCTCAGGACCGCTCTTGTCCGCATACACGCCCGCCGTTGCACGGTCGCTCAGAGTGATTCGCGCCACCCGCATCCTCTAGCCCTTCTCCTTCCGCACGACCCGCAGTTCACGCACCACCATCGTTTTGTCCGCCGACTTCATCATGTCATATAAGGTAAGGGCTGCGATTCCAGCCCCGGTCAGGGCCTCCATCTCCACCCCGGTCTTGCCGCTCGTACGCACTGTACAACGGACGCCCACGCAGTTCTCACCCAAATCAAACTCCACCAAAACCTGGTCCAAGGGCAGCGGATGACACAGCGGGATCAAACTGGCAGTGCCCTTGGCTGCCTGAATTCCAGCCACCCTCGCAACGGCCAGAACGTCCCCCTTCGGCAGGGCGTGCTCGCGCAGCGCCGCCAGCGTCCCGGGCAGGCAATGCAATTCGCAGGCCGCCTCCGCAACACGCTCCTGAACCGGCTTGTGGCCGACGGACACCATCCGCGCCTCGCCGCCCTCCAGATGTGAAAATGGGGAATCCATAAGCGCCAGCCTAGCGTGCGTCCCCGCAAACCACCACCTCCACGAGATCCCCCGCAACGGGCTGCGCCCTCCCCGGAACGCGAATCAGCGCATTCACGCGAGCCAGAGCTCCCAAATGCCCGGAGTCCAGCCAGGGCAAAGGTTCCACCCCGCTTCCGGACAACCGAGCGGGCCAGAACGTCTCCCGAACGTCCTGCCGCACAATCTCCGGCCCGGTCAAAACGACCCTTGCAAAGGCGGGCGCAGACGCCCCCGACATCCGCGCCAGCACCCGCCGCACAAACACTTGAAAGGTCACAAAATGCGACACCGGATTTCCCGGCAACCCCATCGCCATTTGATTACCTCGCACTCCCACAATCAGCGGCTTGCCCGGACGGCAGTCCAACCTTCGGCAGAAAATCTCAAAACCCAGGGTCTCCAAAAGGCGGGCGGTGTGATCGTGCGCCCCGCCACTCGCGCCGCCCGACACCAAAAGCAGATCCGCCCCCTCGATCTCCGGCCGCCGGCAAACATCCAGAGACTCCTCAAGCGCCTCGCCCGAATGCCAGTGCCCGGCGGGGACCGCACCGCATTCCTCCAACATGGCCCGCACCAAAACACTGTTGGTGTTGCGAACCTGCCCTTGCGCCGGAGTCTCGCAAGGATCCACGACTTCGCTTCCCGTCGTCAGGTGGGCCACACGGGGGCGCGCAAACACGCGCAGCCGCACCCGCCCCTCCGACGCCAGAATCGCCAGCACCGCCGGCGTCAACACTGCCCCTTTTTCAACCAAAACATCCCCCGCCCTCGACGCGCTCCCGCGCAATCGCACATGCGTCGCCCCGCCGACCGCGGGGATCTCGACTGCGGCTCCGGAAAACACAAGGTCCTCCTGCATGACCACCCGCACCCCGGGGGGAAGCGCCGAACCGGTGAACACCCTGAGCGCTTCACTTTCTCCAATAGACTCAGGAACAGGCGCCCCGGGCGCACACTCCCCGACCACTTGGAAAACACCCGGAGCCGCATCCAATCGGATGGCAAATCCATCCATCGCCGAGCGGTCAAAAGCCGGTTCGTCCGCCCCCGCCACCAAGTCCTCCGCAAGTACGAGCCCCCGCGCCGAGTCCAGTCCCACCGCTTTGTCTGCGAGCGCAGGCACCCTGCTCTCAAGCAGGGCCAACAACTGCTCAACGCTCAGCACGCGAGCACCTCGGCTTTCCAGATCGGCACCTCCTGTTTCAAACGGTCCATAAAGGCAGAAAGCATGCCGAAGGCCTGCTGCCGGTGCGAGGCCAGAACCCCGAAATACACGGCGGCCTCGCCCACCTCCACCACCCCGTGCCGGTGCACCAAGACCACCTTCAAACAGGGGAAATCCACCGCCAGCTCCGACAGCACGCGCCGCACCTGCAAATCCGCCATGCGCTCGTAAATCTCGTACCTCAGCCCCCGGATCACCGCGCCCCGCTCGCTGCCGCGCACCCTCCCGTAAAACTCCACCACCGCTCCCCCCTCGGGATGTTTCCCTTCAAAAAAATCCCGCCGGGAAATCACGCCCTCGCAAAACTCGATCAACACTTCCATAGCCTCGCTCCCTCTAGCCACCCGACACAGGCGGAATCACCGCCAGTTCGTCCCCCGCCAGTATCGCGTCGCCAGCCGCCATGTACTCCCCGTTGCGCGCCAGACGGCACACCCCACGCCACTCTCCAAGCCCGGGACTTCGCGCCAGCAGCCATTCCCAAAACGCTTCCGAATCCTGCGGTGCCGAAACTTCCCACTCGAGAAAACGCGCTCCCGCAGCGGAAGCCATCTGGGCAAACAAAAGCACGCGCACCATAAACAGAATCACCCCCCGATGGCCGTCATCGGCCGGCCCGGCTCGTAGCAGGCGTTGAACTCGTGCGTCTCCGGCTTGTTGCGAATCGCTTCCAAGAGCGCCTCCTGAAGCGCCACCCCGCCCCCCTCCTCCCGCCTGAGCGCCCCGCGCAGGTCCAGTTCGCCATGCTGCCCCAGACACGGCCGCAGCTTGCCGTCCGCCGTCAACCGCAGCTTGTTGCAAGTTCCGCAAAAATCGGGGGTCGTGACCGCGCCAATGAACCCCAGCTTAGCCGTTGCCCCCGAATGCCGGTAGTACCGCGCCGGTCCGTTCCCCGGCCGGTAATCGGGCAGCGCCTCAAGCGACCCAAACCCGCCGAGAATCCCCATGGCGTCCTCGACGGACAAAAACCGGTCCCGCTCCAACACGGCGGCACTTGAAACCGGCATCAATTCGATAAACCGCACGGGCATTCCCAGGCCCGAAGCGAACTGCACAATGGGCCAAAGCTCGCTCTCGTTCACCCCCCGCATCAGGACCGTGTTGAGCTTGATCACCTCAAAATCCTCGGCCAACGCCTCCTCTATTCCCGCCAACACCTGCGCAACATCCCCCCCCGTAATCTGCCGGTAAAGCCCCGGACTCAACGCATCCAGGGAAACGTTCAACGCCCGCACACCGGCGCGTTTGAGCCCCGCGGCGTGACGCGCCAGCAGCGTGCCATTTGTGGAAACTCCGAGCGTCTGCACCCCGGGCAAATTCCAGATCCCCTCCGCGATCTCCACGATGTCGTGCCGCAGCAACGGCTCGCCCCCAGTCAGGCGAAACTTCCGGAATCCAATCCCACAGGCAGCCTCCGCAATTTTAACAATCTCGGCTCCACTCAGATGATCGGCCTTTTGCGCCCATCCCTTGTAGCCCTCGGGCATGCAGTACTGGCACCGTTCATTGCAACGGTCGGTTACCGAGATACGCAGATAGTCTATGACACGGCCGAAGGCATCCATGAGGCGTCCTTCCACCTTACCTCCGAAGGGGATTTCGGCAGCAAAAAACACAACTGCAGCCCCTCACCCCCCTGCCGCCGCCAGCCGAACCGGGGGCGCAGGATCAGCGGCCGTTCGCCTGTATTTTAATTTTTACCTGGGACGGACCGGTCGCTGAACCGCCCACCGAGGTGCTCACGAACTGCTGCGCCGGCACGCCCCCATAGGTCACGTCCCGGATGAAATTCACCTTCCGCGGCACCGAAGGGGCGTTTGTGTTCGGGTTGTCCGCCAGCCTCCCGAGTCCGGATACCAACGTCACATCCGCACCGCTTCTAAAGTCAACCTTGGTCAAGTTGATGGTCCTCGCGTCCAGATTCACCCGGCTGCCATCCATATTGGTATTGGTGACGTTCATGTCACCCGCAGCTTTCATGTCGATTGAGGAGGAGTTTCGCGGCCCCATGGAGTCATAGGCCGCACTGTACCCTGCGATGAAATCCCGGGCGGCCGGAGAATCACTCGTGATGTCTATCTGACCCGCACGGACCATGATATCCCCGGTGGTCACGACATTTGTATTCGTCACTGAAACACGCGACCCTCCGGCATACACGGTCGTTTGCGAGCTCGCGTCGCCGTAACTCTTGTCCAGCCCCCCCAGAATCGCGCTGTCCTTGACCGTAACGTTCACATCCGGATACGCCTCGTAAAACGCGTTCCCAAGAGCCAGCACCGGAGCAGTACTCTTCAACAAGGTGTTGCTCACACTCACTGACTTTCCAGCCACGACCCAGAACATGGTCTGCGCCGTGTCCGAGGTAGCCAACAGCGACTCCATCGCGTCCCAGGAGGTGACGATGTCCGGATGCGAGGCGGGGAGTCCCTCATTCATTGTGAAGGAATCTTGCGCTGCGAACACAACCGGCCCGGCTGTCCCCAGCGCCCCCAGGAAGTCGTCCCCCATGCCTCCCGTCACGTTGATGTTCTTTCCAACGAAATAATACCGGCTCCCGCTATAGCCCGGAATCGCCGCCGCCGCCTCGGTTCCGTGCAAGGAGAGCAAACTGGCAGGCGTACTGCTGTTGGCAAACTTGAAGATGTGACGGGGATCCGCCACGCCCCCGACAATGGAAACATCGGTGGCCAAGGCCTGATCCAGCGTCAATGCCGCAGGAGTCGTCGGCTCCACCACCACCGGTTTCACCGGTTCGACCACCACGGGCTTTACCGGTTCAACCACGACCGGTTTCACCGGTTCAACCACCACCACCTTGGGAATCGACGCCTTCAATTTCTCGAGCTCCGCCGGCTTCGCGACCTCGGCTTGCTTTTTGGCCTCCGCCACCACAACGGTCCGGGTCTGCACAAGCGTCGAGTCAACCTGCGCCGCAGCGAATACCTTCGTGTCTGCGATCACAAGGTTTGTCACCTCGACCTTGCCCGCGCTGATCTTCTGCTCCTGTGCTACGACCGAAGCTGTGATCTTTTCAACCGCGGGCAGTTCAGAGTTGAACCCTTTCACCAGCGAAGACCCGCCCACCTGATCCCTCAGGCGAAAGTTGATCACCGGACCAAACGCCTTGCTTCCAGGCATGACAAACGTCATCTGTCCCGCCGTCAAAATCGACGAACTGCCTCCCGGAAGCGTCGCCTGCGCCTTGCCCTCCAAAACCAGCATCTTAAACCCCCCGTTCTGGGTGGCCGTCACAATCAGAGAAGTCCCAATCACGGACGCCGTCGCGCTTGCCGACCGGATCACCCCGCCGCCCCGCCCCTTGGGCGACTGAAACATCACACTCCCCTTTTCAAGACTCACCTCGCGCTTCTCCAACGCCACGGAAAATATCGAGTTCGCCCCCACTCTCGCCACCGTTCCGTCCGCCGCCAGCAACTCGGCCCGGGACGCAGCCCCGGTCGAAAGCACCTCGGCCGCGTGGAAAGTCTCCTGCGCCTGCACCCGCTTTGTTTTTCTCGTCCCGGTGTCCATGACTTTCACCTCATTGACCACCTCGGTAATCTTCAGCTCGCTGAGCGCGTTTACCGCTCCACGCGAAAGCGTCCCTCCCGCTGCAAACAACGTCACGCCAAGCCACACAGCGGTGTTTTTATTGTTTATCATAGATTCTTACGGTTGGTGACTTAATGACGCACTAAGGATTTCCCTTTAAAATCCAATCGCCCCTCTGCACAGACGGAACGATCCCCTTCTCAATCCAGCCTCGCCCCGTCTGCAAGGCGTCTGTCTGCGACGGAACCGCCGTACCGTATAGCGAACGCCGCACTCCATTGCGCACGTACACCCCGCTGATTTCGCCGTACCACAAATCCAGCTTGAGCGACAACGCCGGGGCGCCGCTACTCTGGACTGGCTCCGCCCTGAGCTGCCCGCCCATCGAAACTGTCACGTTCCAGGCAAACAACGGCCTGATCCCAAGTCCGTCCGCCTCCGGGTCCTCGAGCGTCAAACGCATCGCACGCGACGTGCCGCTCCCCTTGAAAAAGTCCGGCATCACACTGAGCATGTTAAACGAGCGGAAAACCTGCCCGTTCGAATCCCTCGTAATCTCATAGGGCGGCGGATTGCTCGCCCCGGACCCCCACCGCACACCCTCCAGCGTTTCAAAACCCACAAGTCCCGTCCCGTTCCAACCCGCCGCACCCAGTCCCTCGGAATAAACAGTCTGAGTCCCCCCGCCCGCAGCAACACGCCTGGCATAAGTCCCCTGCCGCTCCAAATTCGCGCCGATAAGACTGCTGCCCGCGTTCATCTTCCAGACGCCCTCCCCAACGCGCTCAAAGTTCAAACGTCCCATGAAAGCGCTGGAGTGAAACAACCCCGCAGGCTGCACCGCGCTCCATTGATACAGCGTCACCGCCGGCGACTCCGGATCATCCACATTCAACATCCCGCTCCCGCTGCCGTTGCGCCCCAAAAACCGAGTCCGCCACACCACTCTCCCGGACTTTCCAACCTGCGCCAGTACATAGCCGGTGTTTTTCACGTCCACGGAGTCGCGATCCGAGGCGAGGTTGAAAAGTCCCGTGAGATCTGAAAAATCGAGCGTCCCCGACGCCGTCACCGCGGCTCCCAAACGCATCGGCGTCGCGAGCGTCGGAGCCGTCGCACTCGTCCAGACACTTGGATTCGCCGAAACCGAGTCCCTCACCTCCGCGGCCAACCGCGCCGGCGTTGAAGAATAGTCCACCTGCAGACTGATCGCCTGCCGTCCGGAGTCGGATCCGCTGCCCAACTGGGTGGAAAACACCGCCGTCAGAGGCTCCCCGTCCTTGGGCGCCAAGGCACCGGAGAACGACCGCGTCACTGGACTGTAGGCACGAAGCCCGGTACTCTGCCCCGCCTCATCCAGCAACGGAGCAGCCTCTACATATTGCACACGACCGCTGACGGCACCCGTCGATGTCACTGTGGCAAGCACTACCCCGCGATACGCTGCCCCGTCCGGCGACTGGCCATAGCCGCTCTCCAAAAGAGCCTCGTAGCTCCCCGCCCCCTCAGCCCAGCTGTGAACCGCCAGCCCGAACGGAACCGTTTCCGCAGAAACACTCTGACCGTCCAAACCAATCTGCGTGAACCGCACAAAATAGTCCCCCGAAGCCGTGAGGTTTCTCAAGTTCACAGTCACCGTTCCGTTCGACACCACGGAGTGACTGAGCAACGGCAAGGACGACGCGCCTGCAGGATGCGAAAACACCTGCACCGTCGTCACCAACCCGGCCGAAAGAGACGGAGGCAAGTCAAAGGTCAGATTCGTTGTGGCTCCGCGAATACTGGACAGGTTTGCGGTCACCAACGCCGGTGCGCTGATTGCACTACTGGCAGGGTTCGAAACCACGACGTCGTACACGCCGGCACTCCGGTGCGTCAGCGAGGGCAGCACAAGGCTGTCGCTTGTACCCCCTGAAATCGGCTCCCCGTCCTTGCGCCACTGGTAGGACAGGGGCCCTCCTCCGGACGCAGCCGCCACAAGCGTCACCGTCGCCCCAGAAGCAAACCGTCCACCCACAGGCGATGACGTGATGCTCACGGGCGAGTACACGCCGAGCGCAGCTGTACCGCTCACCACGCTGCTCACGGGATTCCACACAACGACATCGTAATTTCCTGCGCTCACCGGTTGCGCGTTTGCGATGGCTAATGAAGGACCCGCCCCGGAGGTCAGAGGATCCAACTCGATCGAACGGATCGCGCAGTTGATCAGTTCCGATACGTAGAGGTTTCCCCCCGGACCGAACACCAACCCGCGGGGCCCATTGAACCTCGCCGCACCGCCGTGCCCGTCGACCATGCCCGACACCATAGGAGACCCCGCGATCGTTTTCACCACACCGGAGGGCGAAATCCGGCGAATCGTATGAGCGTCCGTATCGGTTACATACAAATATCCGTACGGATCCACGGTAATCGCCTGCGGATTCTGGAACCTTGCGACAGTTCCGACACCGTCTGAAGTCCCCGTACTGCCTGCCACCCCGGCAAAAGTCGTCACCGTTCCGTCAGGAGTGATCTTCCTCACAGAGTGATTTCCCAACTCAACCACATACAAATTTTCAGCTCCGTCGATCGCAATCCCTATCGGACCGTTGAACCGCGCCGCCGAGCCCACCCCATTCGCACTACCGGCAACCCCGCCCAATCCGGCAAAGGTCGTCACATTACCCGACGGCGTCACCCTCCGTATCGTGGCATTGTAGCGGTCGGCGACAAAAAGGTTGCCGGTTGAATCAATCGCAATGGCCTGGGGACCGTTAAAACGCGCCGCATTCCCCTGCCCGTCCGCGGTTCCGGTCACACCAGGACTACCGGCCAGCGTGGTTACCATGCCTCCTGAAATCTTCCGGATCACATGGTTGCCCGAATCAGACACGTAGACATTGTTCTGCCTATCGACCGCAATCCCCTCAGGGTCATTGAACTTTGCGGAGCCCAAAGCGCCGTTCTGATATCCGGAGCCCAAACCGGCCAGTGTACTCACCGAACCGGCGGACAATATCCGGACGTTGTGATTCCGGGAGTCCGCCACATAGATGTTTCCCGCCGAGTCGGACGCAAGTTGCGCAGGCCAGTCGAAGCGCGCCCCGCTACTCGGTCCATTTGCGTAGCCCCAGGTGCCCCCGCTGACAGTCGAAACGCTCGCCGACTCGCTCCCGGCAAGGATCGGCACCCCATCCTTTCTCCATTGGTATCCGATTGGCGCTGTGCCTGAGGCGGCCACTCCAAAAGTCCAGCTGCCTCCCAAAACTGCGTTTCCATCCGTTGGCTGATTCACGATCGACACCGCGGAAAACACCCCCACTGTGGCATAAAAACTGGTCACGCTCCCTGCAGCATTACCCACCACGACATCGTAGATTCCACTGTCCAAGGCCCCTGCGTTGACCAACGCAAGCGAGGCCTCGTTGGCACCAGGAATGGCCGTGCCATCTTTGCGCCACTGATAGGTGATCGGCGGCGTTCCCGTTGCGCTCACGCTCAACGTCCCCGAAGAACCGGTGTTCAATTTCAAACTCCCGGGCTGCGACGTGATTGTCACCGGGATGTTAAGCGTCAACATCGCACTCCCGCTCGTCACACTTCCAAATGCGTTCATCACAGTGACGTTGTAGGCTCCCACATCCGCCGCCGAAACAACCGGTATCGCGTAGGTCGAAGCCGTCCCCCCCGCGATAAGCGCTCCGTCCTTTTGCCACTGGTACGACAGCGGTGCCGTCCCCGCGGCTGTGACACTCAAAGTCGCGGAAGATCCGGCGGTCACGGCAAGACTCCCCGGGTCAGTGAGGATCGAAGGCGGCGAATTCACCGTCAGCGTCCCCGCCGGACTCGTGGTCATTCCGCCGGAACTCGACACAAGCACGTCGTAAGTCCCCGCATCGGCCGCCTGAACGGAACCGATCGTCAGAGTTGAGGACGTCGCGCCCGGAATCAATTCCCCGTTGAGGCGCCACTGATAGGAGATGGGCGGAGATCCCACGGCCGAAACGGAAAGCGATGCCGAACCGCCTTGGAGAACGGTCAGGCTCTCAGGCGGCGCGAAGAGAACCGGCGGCGCGGTCGACGAGGCACCAAAGCGGATCTTGTGGTTGTTCACGTCGGCCACATACAGGTTGCCCGTCGCGTCCACTGCCACGGATTTCGGACTGTTGAACCGAGCCTCGATCCCGGTCCCTTCGATGCATCCGTAATACCCCGCCAAACCGCCGATCGTGCTCACCGTACCGCTGCTGGAGAGTTTCCGGATCGCGTGGTTCCCGGGGTCCGCGACATAGATGTTTCCCAGCGAATCCACGGCCACCCCGCCTGGGTTGTAGAATCTGGCGACCGTCCCGACACCATCCACAGCTCCTCCCACGCCGTTTGCCCCGGCTAGGGTCGTCACCAGGCCGCCGCCCGTCACCTTGCGGATGACCCGGCTCCACATGTCCCCTACAAACACATTTCCAGAGGCGTCCACCGCAACGCCATAGGGATTGTTAAAACGCGCTGCGCTGCCCGTTCCGTTCATGGATGCGGCGACGCCACCCATCCCGGCCAAGGTGCTCACCACTCCCACACTAGTGACTTTGCGGATCAATTGACTGGTCGTGTCCGCCACGTACACATTGCCGCTTAAATCCACAGTCACTCCGTTCGGACTGTTGAACAACGCCGCCGCTCCGGTGCCGTCCACGCTGCCGGAAACCAGAGCGGTTCCCGCGAGAGTACTCACACTGCCGGCAACGGTCATCTTGCGAATCAGATGGTTGCCTGCATCCGCCACGTACAGGTTTCCAGCGGCGTCCAAGGCCACACCCGAGGGGTTTTTAAACCGCGCCAGGCCGCCCGCTCCGTCCGTGCTTCCCACCGTTCCCAATGATCCGGCAGAAGTGCTCACCACACCCGACGCGCTCACCGCGCGTATCGCATGGTTGTTAGTATCGGCCACGTACACGACGCCCGCCCCGTCCACAGCGACTCCCGCCGGATAAGTAAACCGAGCGGCCGACCTCACCCCGTTGGCCGAGCCAGATCCCCCGGCCAAGCCCGCCAGAGTACTCACCACACCCACGCCGGTGAGCTTGCGGATCGTGTGATTGCCCGAGTCCGTCACTATCAGGTTGCCGGCGCCGTCCGCAGCAATCCCACCCGGGTTGTAAAACCGCGCCGCGCCTCCTGGCCCGTCCACAGTGCCCGACTCTCCCACCCCGCCTGCAAGTGTGCTCACCGCACCGCCCCCCGTGATCTTCCGGATCACGTGGTTCCCCTCCACAACGTACACGTTCCCGCCCGCATCCACCGCCACTCCAGCAGGAAACTTGAAACGCGCAGACATCCCCGTTCCGTTAATACTGCCGGAGACTCCCGCTGCTCCCGCGAGCGTGCTGACCACACCGCCGCTCGTGATTTTGCGGATCAAGTGATTGCCCCGGTCCGCGACATACACGTTTCCACTGCCGTCGATCGCAACGCCGTACAAACCATTAAAACTCGCAGCCGTTCCCGTCCCGTTGACGCTGCCCGAAACACCCAAGGTACCCGCCAGCGTACTCACCACGCCGCCGCTTGTGACCCTGCGGACAGCGTGATTGCCCGAGTCCGCAACAACCAGGTCTCCGCCGACGTCCAACGCCAGCCCGTACGGCGTGTTAAAGAAGGCCGAGCCGCCCGTCCCATCGGCAGCCCCGGAGGAACCCGCCGCTCCAGCAAGGGTGCTCACCACACCGCCGGCCGTGATCCTGCGGATCGTGTGATTGCCCGTGTCCGCGACATACACGTTTCCGGCTCCGTCGAGGACAATCCCGCTTGGCGTTTTGAAACGGGCCACGCTTCCGGTGCCGTCGACGGTACCGGACGCCCCCGCCAGACCTGCCAGGGTACTCACGACGCCGTCCATTGTGATTTTGCGAATCACGTGATTGGAAGTGTCGGCGACGTACACATTCCCACCCCCATCCATGGCAACTCCGACCGGATTGTAAAACCGCGCCTCTCCTGCGGGCCCGTCGTTGGCACCGTATCCGCCCTCCGGGCCCGCCAGCGTGAACCAGGTGTAGGTCGGCGCACCGGGAATGTTCACCCCCAGTGGCGCAGTGTTGCTGAAAACGCTCCCGGCGGGATTCGTCACACGAACACTGTAGGCGCCACCGTCCCCCAACTGGGCGGACGCGATCGTATAAGTCGCGCCCGTGGCGCCGGCAATATCGACGCCTCCCTTCTGCCACTGGTAGGTAAACGGGACCGAACCGGTTGCACTAACGCTGAACATTGTGGAAGCACCGACACTCACGGTGCGTCCCGACGGCTGCGACATGATCACCACGGGCAGGCTGACGCTTAAAGTGGCAGTCGCGCTCGTCGCGCTTCCGACGGGATTGCCAACGACCACGCTGTAAGCCGCCCCCGAATCCAAAAGCTGCACGTTGGACAGAGTGTAGGTCGAAGCTGTCGCTCCCGAAATGGGCACGCCGTTCTTCAACCACTGGTAGGAAATCGGCGCAGTTCCCGCCGCACCCACGCTCAAAACCGGGGAGGCGCCGGGAATCACCGAGACGCTGGCAGGCTGGCTCGTAATAGTGACGGGCGTGGTCACTGTCAGCGTTGCCGTGCCACTGGTAACGCTGCCAAACGCATTCGTGACAAAGACATTATAGTTGTCCGCATCCGAAATCTGAGCAGACGGGATTGCATAACTCGAAGCCGTGCCTCCGACGATGCTGACGCCTGACTTTGTCCACTGGTAGGCCAGCGGTGCCGTCCCCGCGGCCGTGACGCTCAACGTCGCGGAAGAGCCCGTGATCACGGAAAGGTTCGCAGGCTGACTGAGAATCGATGGAGGCGAGTTCACCGTCAGAGTTCCCGAGAGACTCGTCGTCATCCCCCCGGAATTAAACATGAGCACATCATAGACGCCCCCATCGCTCGCCTGGACCGAGCCGATTGTTAGAGTCGACAAAGTCCCGCCGGCAACGGGATAACCGTTCAACCTCCACTGGTAGGAAATGGGAAGCGAACCCGCCGCCGTCACGGAAAGCGATGCAGAGCCTCCCTGCATCACGGTCAGACTGTCCGGCGGGGCATACAAAACCGGCGGGGCCGCGGAGGAGGCGCCGAAGCGCAGCTTGTTGTTCATCGAATCCCCAACATAAAGGTTTCCAGCGCCATCCACCGCGATGCGGGCAGGCCCCATGAAGCGCGCGTTCGTCCCGACTCCGTCATCACAACCGATCATGTAGTCCGCCCCTCCAATGGTCGAAACAACTCCGCCGCTCGAGATTTTTCTAATCACGTACCCACCGAACGACTCACTGACATACACCGTGCCCGAGGCATCCACCGCCACTCCCGTCGGACACCGAAACCGGGCCGCACTGCCGGTTCCGTCAACCACGCCGGCCATTCCGGCACTTCCCGCGAACGTGCTGACCACACCGCCGCTGGTGATCTTCCGAATCACAGCATTGGTCGTGTCCGCTACGTAGACATTTCCGGAACTGTCCACAGCAACCCCTGTCGGGTGGTTAAACAGGGCAGCACTCCCCGTGGCATCCGTGCTGCCGGTCACGCCAGCGCTTCCCGCAAGGGTGGTCACCACACCGGCGCTGGTGATCTTGCGAATCACATGATTGCCCGTGTCTCCCACGTACACGTTTCCCGCGCCATCAACAGCCACACCCTGCGGGCCGTTGAACCTGGCGCCGCTACCCGTCCCGTCCGTGCTGCCGCTCAATCCGGCGCTCCCCGCCAGCGTGGTGACCACGCCTGCGCTCGTGATCTTGCGAATCAACTGGTTGCTGGTATCCGCCACGTAGATGTTTCCAGAAGCGTCAAGAGCCAGATCGCACGGATACGTGAACTGCGCACCCGTACCCGCGCCGTCCAGGCTGCCTGTGGTTCCGCTGCCGGCGAAGTTGGTCGCCACTCCGCCGGGCAGAATCTTGCGCACTTTGTTGTTTATCCGGTCGGCAACATAGACGTTTCCGAAACCATCCACGGCGACGCCAGTCGGTTCGTTGAAGCGTGCGAGATACCGGGTTCCAACCGTATTGCCCGAGGGCGCGGTCGCACCCGCAAAGGTGCTGACATCTCCGGCACTGGTCACCTTTCGGATGATGTCGTTGCCCGTCTCCGCAATAAACAGATTGCCCGCCGGATCCAGCGTGACCCCGTAGGGACTGTTAAACCTAGCCACTCCAGCGGCGCCATCCACACTTCCCAGCAGACCACTGCCTGACAAAGTCGTCACAACACCCGCAGCCGTTACCTTGCGAATTTTATTATTAGAATCGCAAACGTACACATTGCCAAGGGAGTCAACCGCCAACCCAAGCGGATTGTAAAACTGGGCGGCTGCCCCCGTGCCGTCAGCGCTTCCACCGGCACCGGCTGTGCCTGCGAGGGTCGACACGACCCCGCCGCTCGTGATTTTTCGAATCACATGATTCACCGAGTCGCCAACATAGACGTTGCCCGAGGCGTCCACCGCCAACCCATTCGGCCCGTTGAAACGGGCGGCGCTCCCCGTCGCGTCGAGGCTTCCACTGGAAAGCGCCGTTCCAGCAAACGTAGACACGACCCCGCCGCTCGTGATCTTCCGAATGGTGTGGTTGTTACCGTCAGCGACATACACGTTGCCGCCGGAATCCACCGCCAGACCGGCAGGCCCCTTGAAACGCGCCGCTGATCCCGTCCCGTCTGCGCTCCCGCTGTAGTTGGCCAGACCGGCAATCGTGCTGACACTCCCGGCACTTGTAATCTTGCGGATGAGATTGCTGCTGCTGTCGGAGACGTACAAGTTTCCAGCACCATCCAGCGCAATCCCAACGGGCTGCGAAAAGCGCGCCGCAGAGCCCAGTCCGTCCGTCGATCCGGGAACGCCGGGTGCCCCTGCAAACGTGGTCACCTCACCGTTGCTAGTGATCTTCCGGATCACGTGGTTATCCTTGTCGGCGACGTACAGGGTTCCGCTCCCGTCCATCACAACCCCTGAGGGATTGTAAAACCGCGCAGCGATGCCAACCCCGTCGCTGCTGCCGAACCCGCCCAGCGGCCCTGCGAACGTGGACCAGGTGTAAGTTGGAGCGCCGAGGACATTCACGTTCAACACCGCCGAGTTGCTGGTCACGCTTCCCGCGGGATTGGTCACCACGACGGAATAGACACCCGCGTCCGCCAACTGTGCTGCCGCAACGGTGTAGACCGCGGAGGTTGCTCCCGGAATGTTCACCCCGCCCTTTTGCCACTGGTAGTTGAGGGGCGTCGTGCCGCTGGCAATCACGCTCAAGGTGGCGGAGGAGCCCGTTGTCACCGTGAGACTGGCCGGATGCGCCGAAAGGATCACCGGCGTATTCACCATCACAGCGGCATCGGCGCTGGAGAGGCTGCCGACGACATTGCTCACCACAACGCTGTAGGAACCGGCATCGGCAGGCTGGGCATTGGCGATTGCGAGACTCGATCCCGTTTGACCAGCAATATACACCCCGTCTTTGCGCCATTGATACGTAATCGGCGCTGTGCCCGTAGCATTCACGCTCAAAGTCGCGGAGGAGCCAGTGGTGATGGAGACGCTTGCAGGCTGGCTGGCAATGTTCACAGGCGAGTTTACGGTGAGCGTCGCTGTTCCGCTGGTGACGCTGCCATAACCGTTTGTCACCAGAACGCTGTAAACGCCTGCATTGGCGGGCAGCGCGGACGGGATACTGTAGCTGGAAGCCGTGCCCGCGCCGATATTCACTCCGTCCTTACGCCACTGATAAAGCAGTGGAGAAGTTCCCTCAGCGGTGACGCTCAATGTCACTGGAGAACCGCTAAGGGTACTCTGGCTCAGGGGCTGCGAGGTGATGGACGGTGGCAGGTTTACGGTGACGGTAAAAGTTCCGATAGCAACATTACCCATACTGTCGGTAGCGGTGGCTGTGACAGTGGTTGAGCCAATGGGAAAGAGGCTTCCGCTCAACGGCGAATAAGCGATGCTCACCGGCCCCAAATTGTCGGTCGCTCTGGCGGTAGTCAGTTCCACAACAGCTCCCATCCCCGAAGTGGCAATCGCGCCTGTTCCTGTCACAGTGAGGACTGGCGGCATTGTGTCCAGTGTGCCCAGACTCGAAAGCGTCCCAGTTCCGGAGCCTCGAACGAGACGAAACCCTATAGCAAAACTTACATCTGTTGGGGGCGAACTAAGGCGATGCGCGGTCCGCAACCCCCAGAAATTAACCCAACTCCCCCCTCGAACGGTCCGATTTACGCCGGTGATGGCCCCACGTGGATCGGAGCCCCCAGAATACTGGGTTGCATACCTATCCCAGCACCATTGGGACACATTCCCAGCCATATCATACAAGCCGTAGAAGTTGGAGGCAAAGCTCCCCACGGGACTAGTGTAGGGCCACGGATAGATTTTGTATGTTGGATGGAAATCATTGATCGCGCCGCTCAAATCATAGGCATAACTTGGATCCGAGAGATAGTTAGCCTGACTTTGGGAAATTGTGTCCCCCCACGGAAAACGTTTCCCATTCAATCCGCCGCGCGCAGCCACCTCCCACTCGGCTTCCGTCGGCAACCGGTACCCGTTCGCAGTCCAGTCGCAAGTGACTGCATCGCTCGTTCCTGTTCTCAGTACCGAACCGCCTACTCTGTAGCAGGGCGTCAAAGAGTCCCTCTCGCTGGCAGCATTCGCCCACTTCACAGCATCGTACCAACTGACGGTCTGGACCGGATGGTTGCGCTCCTTGCCTTGACCGACAGCAAGGTCGGCGTACCCATTACCCTCTGCCCACATTCGAACCGTATCCCACTGCGCCTTGGTTGTGTCATTCGTGGCAATGTAATACCCGCCAAGTCTTACAGAGACGGGATTTGCGTTCTGGATATCGCTATCGCCGACCAGATTCCCAATGGAATACGTCCCAGCGAATATCGGGTTAAACATCCCGCCTACACCATCCGGTGCCACTACACGCATCTGCATTTTAGCTGAACCGGAATTGGCATATTGGCTACCTGCGCTCCAAACGAAATGCTTCACCGACGTCCCCGCGGAGATCGTATTAACCTCTTCTCCCGACATTGCGCCGATATAAGAAAACGTAGTCCCACCATCTATGGAAGCCATTACCAAGACACGCGGAGCAGAACCCTCCAGTGTGTAGTACACATCGACCATTTGGGAGCCATCAGAACGCTGAGAGAACGTCACATTGCTAGTCGACGCGCAAGCCACAACAAGCTGTGCAGGCAAGCTACTTATTCTGTACACTTCATTAGAAACGAGAACATCGTAGAAGTCTGAATCGGCAAAAAGAGCATTAGGGATTGTATGCGAGGCGAAGGTAGCGCCCGCGATATTAACGCCGTTCTTTCTCCATTGATAACTCAGACCTCCACCTGTGGCGGTGACGCTCAAAACAGCCCTGGAACCATTTCGGACCGTCAGAGAAACAGGCTCCTTGGTAACCAAGGGAAAGGCCTTAGCCGGAGCACCCACCCGAATCTTGTTATTATAACTATCTGCTACGTAAATGTTCCCAGCGACATCGACGGCCACACTCTCAGGATGATAGAAGCCAACAGACGTGCCAGTTCCATCAACACTCCCCACCAATCCTCCCAATCCCGCTAGCGTACTAACTTCCCCCGCCGGAGATATTTTACGAATCGCGTGATTACCGCTATCGGCTACGAAAATATCTTCGCTTGCATCGACAGCCAATCCGAAAGGAGCGTTAAACCTTGCGACCGCCCCCGTCCCATTGGAGATGCCGCTTGTGCCAGCTAATCCGGCACAAGTACTGACCTCCCCCATAGCGTTGATCTTCCGGATAGTGTGGTTTCCCCTGTCCGCAACATAAACATTTCCACCTCCATCAACGGCTACCCCGCTCGGATAATTAAACCTTGCATCCGAACCGATTCCATCGGCACTTCCACTTGTGCCAACCGCCCCGGCTAATGTGCTGACTTGTCCGGCTGAAGTGATCTTCCGAACTATATGATTCTCCGTATCCGCCACATATATATTTCCGCTGCCATCCACTGCTAATCCGAAGGGGGAATTAAACCGTGCCTCCAAGCACGGTCCGTCTGTACTGCCACGCGTGCCCGATAGTCCAGCAATGGTACTCACTTCTGCCAACGGGGTAATCTTCCGAATCGTATGAGCGTAACAATCTGCCAAATAAACATTTCCATCGCCATCGATAGCAACCCCTGCAGGTCGAGAAAAAGTTGCGCCATCGCCTAAACCATCGGTATCGCCCGAAACATTGAACCGCCCAGCAAATGTACTCACCTCACTAGCGGGCGTGATCTTGCGGACCGTTGGAGTTCCATAACTCGCGACATATACGTTTCCACTCCAATCAGCGGCTACTCCGCTGGGGCTGTTAAACGTCGCAGCATAGCCGGTGCCGTCGTTTGGACCAGCTGCAGCGGCTGAACCTGCAATGGTGCTCACAACTGCTGCAGATGTAACTTTCCGGATATCATGGTTTCCCCTGTCAGCCACATAAATATTACCGCTGGCATCCATGGTAACGCCACTGGGCCCGTTGAATCTTGCAACTATGCCGGTTCCATTCTGACTTCCGGGAGACGAAGCTCCTCCCGCAAAAGAGCTCACTACACGCGCGGAGGTGATCTTTCGGATTGCGTGATTCGCGTCATCCGCCACATAGACAGTCCCGTTTCCCGCCACAACCACTCCGCAGGGAGCATTAAATCTGGCAGCCGAACCAGTCCCATTAGTACTACCGCTCAATCCTGCTGAACCCGCGAACGTACTTACGGTGCCTGCCGAAGTGATCTTGCGGATCGTATGATTGCCACTATCAGCCACGTACAGGTTCCCACTCGAATCAACAGCCACGCCCTTTGGGTTGCAGAAACGCGCTAAAGAGCCAGTTCCGTCTATGCTACCGTTTTGTCCAACCGCACCAGCCAAGGTAGTTACTGCCCCCGCCGCAGTGACCTTACGAATCGTGTGATTGCCAGAGTCAGCCACGTATATATTTCCACTCCCGTCTAAGGCTAATCCACTGGGAGAGAAAAACCTCGCCGTTGCACCTGTGCCATCGGTGCTTCCAAATGAAGCAGCCGTCCCTGCAAAGGTGGTCACCATTCCGGCAGGTGTAATCTTCCGAATCGTGTGATTCTCCGTGTCCGCCACATAGACATTCCCACTACCGTCAACTACCACTGAAGAAGGTCTATTGAATCTCGCTTCCGAAGCGGTTCCATCGACGCTCCCAATAGACTCAGGCTTTCCAGCAAGAGTACTCACTACTCCACCGGGGGCGACCTTTCGAATGATATGATTTTCGGTGTCCGCCACATAGACATTTCCGCTGGAATCTACAGCAACACCTTTTGGGTTATAAAACCTGGCATTCGTTAGAACGCCATCCGTACTGCCTGCGCCTCCCGCCGGCCCGGCAAAGGTCGACCAAGTGTACGTCTGCCCACCGGCGTTCACGACACCCGCGAGCCAGAGGCACGCCGCCAGCAGCCAGAACCAACCCGCGAACTCCGAGCACCGGGTGGGTCCCGCCTTGCGGGGACTCAGAGACGGGCTTGGAACACGAACGTTCATGAATTTTCAAACTTAGCCTCGTGGCTCATTAGCATCGCCTCGGGGCAGATTCAATGCCGATTTCCATTCAACAGACCGCACTCCGTCCCTTTATAAGAGACACTTATCCGGCAAAAGCTCGCCCATTCCCGCCTCCGCCCCGAAACCCCACATTTCCAAAAGGTGGGGTTTCGGGTGGGGATTTCCCGATCAGTAGTACTTCAGAGACCTGATTCTGGAGGCATCCCAACGCCAGCCATCCTGATCGACGTCGCGAATGTGAAAGGCGATTTGTTCGAAATAAAACCGAGCAGCCTGACCTCAATCCCCCCACTCCGCGACACACCCTACGGGAAGCCCACACAGCCCCCCCAGCAGTCCGCAGAATAGAGATAGGCGCTGTGAGGCAGCGAGCGTTGTCCTACCTAACGCATCGCAGGCACCTGCCGGGTCGTCCCCATTCGCGGCTTACTGAAACCAAAACGCATACACATCCGCATCGGCGAGAAGCCACTTTAACTTGACCGTCTTTCCCTGAAGGTCCGACAGATCCCGGCCGCTTTTCCAGCGGAAAGGCCGGTCGATCGAATCAAAGCTGAGCGGAGTGCAGTCGGCCGCCGAAAAGCCGGAAATCGCCTGCCCCTTCTCGTCTTGAATTTCCACGGCCACGCGGCCGGCGGCGCCCGTGGATAGGTTTGCATGCAGTTCCGTACCGGCGAACTTGATCGGCTTCGTAGTCATCTCGCCGCCCGCGTATCCGGCGTGCAGAGAGGCGAACCCGTCCAGGCGCATAGAGTAGCGACGCACAAACGCCGACGACTGACCGTAATGGTGCTCCACATAAACGGACATTTCAGCGCCGCCGGTTCGGAGAATCCCGCACGCCGGATAGTTGCTGCGACTGGTCCAGTTCCGAAAGTCCAACCCGGGGCGCACGAAGCCCTCCATGAATGTCCGGTTATACTCCAAGGTGCCGGCGCGACTGCTCATCAAAACGGCCTCCGAGGTGTCCTGAATGAGCGCTGGATAGGCTTTTGTGTCAGGAGTCAGGGCTGCCTTCTCGGCCGATTCCAAAGGGTTCTTCTGCGGCATAAACCGCGCAGCGGTGGCGATGAAAAAATGCGGCGCATTGAAGTACGGCGCGGTCTGGTTGATGTAAATTTGATCTACAATAGGCTGGTCGCAGGACATCGGCACGGCCTCACTCCACGTTACAAAGTCCTTGCTCGTGGCGCGGCTCACCCAGCGAACGCCCTTGGGGTTCCATCCTTTCTCATCCACGCCTCCGCCCGTAAAAATCCTGAAATAAGCAATATAACATTGTTCGACTTCAGACCAGAACGAGACGTTTTGGGAATCAAACGCACCCTTGGTGATCACGGGCGCGTCCCGCAGTTTCCGCCAGTGAATGCCGTCCTCGGAGACAAAAGCGCACAGCCCCCCGTGCTTTCCACCAAGACCCGCAAGCGTCTTGTAGCGCTCGGACTTTGAGATTCCCGCGCGTCCGTCCAGAAACGGTGCGAAATTGTGCGTATATGGAGGATTCTGGGCGAGAACGACATTGTTCTCCCAACTCCCGTTTATCTCGTAAAGTCCGAGCTTGGGCTTCATCCAGTGAACTCCGTCGGAAGATTCCGCGTAACAGGTCACTTCGGCACTGCTGCCGTCGGCGGCACCTTGATTTCCCCGGTAGTACATCCTGTATTTCTTCAACTCGGGATCATGCAGCACCGTGATGTACGCGCTAAAACGTCCTTCCCACGACTGGTCAAACTGTATGGCCGTCTCCTCAGGCTTCGGAGCGTGCATGCGCAGGTCCAAACCGTTCATCGTTTCGATGAGTTTTCCGTCAAGGAACAACTCCCGGCGCCCGCCAATATCGACGGGATCCACCGCATGAGCGTAAACGGCCGACAACAGCAGGAAAACAATCGAGGGGCGCATCCCGCAACCCCACACTTCTTTGCAATGGCCTGCAATGCCAAACGTTTAGAACTGTTGACACTGCCACCCTTACCGCCACAGGGCAAGACGCTCCGCCCATTGACGAAAGAGGCAGCAGGTCTTTTTCAGGCAGTCACTTCGAGCGCCCCGTCAGCATCAGGTATTCCTCGCGGCTCAATGGCGCGCTTTCCACCCACTTACGGGCGTCGGCAGGTTTTTGACGAAAATACTCGGCCACCGCTTTTTCGAGCGCGGCGCTGCGCTGAGCTCCGGGCTGTGAGATCGTGAGTGCCCACTCAATCGCTGCTGCCGGATCTTTCGCCGCGGTTGCATCGACAAACCCCCGAACCGCAGCCGGATAATCTGCAGACCCGGACAGCGCCTCAACCCGCTGGGCCGCCTTCTGCGGGTCTTTTCTCGCAGCCGAGGAAACCTGCGCCGAAAAGGCCGTATCGCGCACGCCTCCGGCCGGAAGCAGCTCGGCGGCACCTGCGGCGTACCCGATGTAGCGTCTGGCGTCGCTCGGGTTCAACCCACCCAAAGCCGCCGCAATTTCAGGATGCTCTCCAAGCTTCATCCCCGGCCATCGGGCAAGCTCAGCGAGAGCTGCGTCGCGCATCGCCCCTTGAGGGAGCGACTGGGCAAAAGCGATGGCCTCCGACGGATCGTCGTTTTTTCCGGCCTTCGAAATCAACCCCGAGATGGCCCCCCGGGCACCGGAAGCTCCGGCGGGACTCTGCGCAAGCTGTGGGGCGAAGATGGCAAACTGACTCGGATTTTCAGCGGAAATCTGGGCCAAGGTTGAGGACACGGCCTTCTGCGCGTCCTGGGGAAGCCCCAAAGTCCAAGAGGCAAAAGCTTGGGGATTCTTCTTTGCCCAGGGAGCAATCAGCGCATCGACCGCGAAATGTGAAGTCCGGGCATTGAGCCAGAGCGAGGCCGCTTTTTCAGGCGCAATTTCCGCGAGGCGCCGGGCAGCGAACTGAAAGTCAAACCGCTGCGAGCGGTAAAAGTCGGTGCTGGCAGCCTCAGCTGCAAGCAGGGCCTCCAACTCATCCGGCTTCAGCCGGTTTACTGCCTCCATCAGCTCCAGCCTAGCCTGAGCTGGAGACCCAGCTTTTTCACAAGCAGCGGAAAGGGACAACAGCGAATCCACTTTGTACGATGCCATCGCTTCGCCAGAGGCTTTCACCAGTGAGAGGCCCTCGGAGACCGAACCACCGTCACTACTTCCCGCGGAAGTAACCGGCGCAATTACATTTGGCGTCTGCTCGGCAGCAGGACGCCTTCCCCGCGCAACCACACCAGCAAGCTGGAAGCCCGCGACGGCGCAGGCGGCACAAACCAAATAAAGAACCCGTGGCGACATGCTGGAAAATTTTTGGAATGCGACCTACTGATTCTTGATGGGGGCCATCCTGCGACGGAGCTCCATCTTTTCAGCGTCAGAGATTGGCAGCCCGGAGATAAACTCTCCCTGCCCTCCCCCGCCCTTGCGCCTTTGTTCGGCCAGAATGGCAAAATAATCGAGCCTCGACCGGGGAGAAACCAACTCAGTTCCCGCTTTCACTGCGTCTTGAACGTCACCCCATGTCCGGTTGCGAAAAGCGGACTCCTGCATCACTGAATTCAAAGCACCATCTCGGAATGGACCCGGCGGCAGCGATTCGATCCACTTCAAAGCTGTCCCGCGGTCTTGCTGAGCAAGAGACCACCAAACGCCTCTGGCAGCGTCCTGTGAAAACTGAGCGCTGGTCTGTTTCTCGGCAAATTGAATCGCGGCCTCCGAACCGCTCTCCCTGAAACGCGCGGCCGCCTCAAGCGCAACCATGGTGTTGTTGCGCTCCGAGTCGTTGAGGGAATTGAAAACCACGCGTGCAGCGGCCGGGGCGTCCGCCCTCAGAGCCCGCGTCATCTGCGAAGCAAATCTAGCAACCAGAGCATTCTCCGCAGCCTTCGAGTCCTCCCCCGGCTTGACCTGAACCAGGCCGGCAGCCATCTGCCTGAGCTGACTCATCGCGGCGGAGGGATCAGCCACAGCTGCTTGCGAGGCGACCTGTCCGACAATCCGACGCACAGCGCTATCCATGCTGGATTTTGGATCCAACAACTGCGGATTTTCCTTCAACACGGCGCCCAGATCAGAGAGCGAACCGCCGGCCTTTCCAATCCCCTCCAAAAGTCCATTCCGCATCTCCCCCGCGACTCCATTACGCAACTTTTCGGGCAACTGCACCAGCGACCTCAGCGCGTCGGCGCCGTTCTTCTGCGCTAGTGCCAGCAACGCCGACTGAGTGACCTTGGGATCGCCGGCATTTCGTCCAATCTCAAGAGCCCTTGCGGGATCCAGCGCAGCCAATTTCTCAGCAAGAGCCGCTTTGGCAGCTCGGACAGAATCCTGACTCCCTCCCTGAGCCTGAGACATGCCGCTCAAAAGCGCGGATACCTCATCGAATTTAAGCCCGTCCACGAGCCGCGCCATCAGCAGTTGGTCGGAACAACTCCCCCCTCTGGCCAACCGGCCACCCAGCTTTAGGAGCAAATCCCTCTGCTTTTCGGCAGGCTGTTCAGCAAAACCCGCATCTCCAGAAACGCCTAGCAACACAGGTTCCTCTGCGTCGTCAAGGCCAGCCCCCCCGGCGCCTCCTCCCACCGGGCTGACATCCGACGGTTCAGCGGACGAAGGCCCACCCCGAGGCTGAATCTCGGGCGACTGATCCTCCCGATTCATCAGTGCGCCTGCACACAGGCCCGTCAAAAGCGACGCGCTGATTAAAATGAGGGGCTTCATCAGTTATGATTAACCTACAGATGCAGGTTAAATTGGAAGGATTTCTGCAATGATAAATGACTCCGTCCTCCAAACCCGGAGGAAAAGCCATCAGGACGGGATAGGCATCTATGGAGCAATTACTTGCCTGCATTGCACGCCGGTTCAAATTGCCAGTTTTAAAACAGCCCAAGCATTGCGGCTTCGAGGCCTGCCGATGATCCCCCCGGCCCCCACTCGCCGGCAAATGCAAACCACATTGAAGCAGGGCCATTCGACGACGCGCGCCTCGTCCATTTGAAGAACTCGCCTCCCGCCGCAATTCAGTTTAACTTTGTTGAATGAACCGCGGGCATGAATGCCTGAACCCACAAATCCTTCCGCTTGGCGATTCCGCTTTTGTGATCCGGGTGGGGACCAGCACGGACCGCGGAGAAATCCTGCGCGTCGCCACGGTCGCCGAGACCATCAAGAACCGGCGTTTGGACGGTGTCGTCGATGTCGTTCCCGCCTTTCAGGACGTGGCCGTTTATCTGGCCCATTCTGCGAAGCCCATCGACAGGCTTTTGAGCGAACTCGCAAACATCACGCGGCTTTTCAATGAGGCCCCCGGCGACGCACTGGCACGCAAAGTCGAGATCCCTGTTTTCTACGGCGGGGAAAGCGGTTGTGATTTGGAGGAGGTCGCACGCTTTGCAGGACTCAGCACTGAGGATGTGATCTCCCTGCACACCGGCGGGGAATATACCGTCCAGGCGATCGGCTTCTCGCCGGGCTTTGCGTATTTAAAAGGCCTTCCCACCGCGCTCTGCATGCCGCGTCGCAGTTCGCCCCGGCCTCGCATTGCAACCGGCAGTGTAGGCATAGGCGGTTCCCAAACAGGCGTCTACACCCTACCCACTCCCGGCGGATGGAACCTCATCGGGCACACACGTACGCAGTTGTTTGACCCCCGGCGTTCCCCGCCGGCACTGCTCCGTGTTGGCGATCGAGTTCAATTTCGTGATGCCTCCATTTCCGAACGCGATTCTCCCAACCCTCCAGATCACGCTGACTCTCCGCATCACACCACGGATAAACTCGGTGTGCAGGGCATCAGGGTCCTCCGCCCTGGCATGTGGACCACGGTGCAGGACCTTGGCCGTCCGGGATACCGCGCTGACGGCATCCCGCTGAGCGGAGCGGCCGACCTGTTTGCGCTCCGGGTGGCGAATCTTCTCGCTGGCAACCCAGAATCCGCTGCTGGAATAGAATTTACGCTACTGGGACCAGATCTCGAATTTGAGTACGACGCCGTGGTGGTGCTCGCGGGAGCTTCCGTGAAGGGACTGCCCTACATGCAACCCTTCCGGGTGAGACGGGGCCAGACACTCCAGTTAAATTCACTCGTATCAGGCTGCCGAGGTTACTTGGCGATTTCAGGGGGTGTTCAAGTTCCGTCTGTGCTGGGGAGCCGCAGCACGTACGTTGACGCGGGACTGGGAGGCCTCGACGGAAGGCCATTGCGCGCAGGAGACGTAGTGCCGATTCAAACGAGCTCTTCAACCCGGATGGGGAGCGAGCGGATTTCCCGCAGCATTCTTCCCGCCTATTCCAGTTCGCCGTCAGTCCGCCTGGTAGCCGCGGCACAGCACGACGCCTTCACAAACGAGTGGCTTCAGAAGTCTTTTGAAGTCAGCGCGCAATCAAACCGGATGGGCGTCCGTCTGAAGGGAGCCATCGAGACGAGGAACGCCGAAAATCTCGGCTCCATTCCGTCCTCGCCCGTGGTCCCCGGCACCGTCCAAGTCCCCCCGGACGGCAATCCCATCATTCTCCTCGCGGACGCACAGACGATTGGCGGCTACCCGCAGATTGGCACAGTCATCACCGTGGACATTCCATTGGTCGCACAGCTCAAGCCCGGAGATTGCATTAGGTTCGAACTGGTTACCGTTGAAAAGGCCCGTCAGCTGTTGCACGAAAGAGAACGCGAGCTTGGCCTATTGCGCTTCGGACTGGAGGAGAAGCGGCATGCACATTGACCTCAACTGTGACCTGGGAGAGGGCTGCGCAAACGATGCAGAACTTCTAAAGCATGTGAGCTCCGCAAACATCGCCTGCGGCGGGCACGCCGGCGATGAAACCACAATGAGGGACACAGTGCGTATGGCTCTGTCATGCGGTGTGGCGATCGGAGCGCATCCGGGGTTTTGCGACCGCGAAGGATTTGGAAGACGGGAGATAAGCATGAGTCCTCTCGAAGCGGGAAAACTGGTTGAAGAACAGTTCTACAATCTGCAGAGGATCACCCGTGAGGAAGGCGGAGAAGTCCGCCACATCAAGCTGCACGGAGCGCTTTACAACATGGCGGCCCGCGACACCCGTCTGGCGAGGGGCATTGTCAGAGTGCTGCGGCACATGACCCCCGTTCCGTTGCTCGTTTGCCCCCCTAAAAGCGCCTTGGAATCGACTGCTCGCAGTGAGTTTCAAATTGCAACGGCAGCGGAGGTCTTTGCCGACCGGGGATACAAACAGGACGGTTCACTGATTCCAAGAAGCTCCCCGGGAGCAGTGATCGATGACCCGCAAATTGCGGCGGACAGGATTCTTCACCTCATGAAGACTGGTTGTCTTAAGACCAATGACGGCAATGAATTAAAGCTTCGCGCAGAGACGGTTTGCATACACGGTGACTCTCCGGGAGCTCTTGAGTTCACGCTGCACTTCAGACAGGTCCTTGCCGGAAATGGTGTGACGGTGAAGCCGTTCGCAAGAGATGCCAATCGGAACCCCACGGGACGTCCGATCCCGGGCTGAGGAAAGCTCGTTGCGGTTTCGCCGGCTTACGTCCCAAAAGGCACGCTTCCGTCCATCCACAGGGCGTTCCCCTCACAGAGCATCCTTTTCAATCATCCCCGCAGATTCGAGAAAACGCCTCAATTCGGGAGTATAGAGGGACATTGGCGGCATCCAGCTGCCAACGCGTTCACGAGTCCACCAGCGGCCATCTTCGCTCGCCAGAGGGGCATATTTGTATCTGTAGACTAAGGCACGCACGTAACGAGGCGGCGCAGAGGGAAACGGATTGCCGGCAAGCAAACTCAGCGTACCCGCATCGTTGTGAAGCAGCTTCCAAACAAAGTGCACCGTCCAAGGATAATGCTGGGGAGTGGGCAGCGTGCGGAGGTCGTAGTGCACACCCGGAATCGCAGCGAACCAGATCTGCCAGTCGAGTCTGTAATGGTAGGGGGTGATCAAGGGAGGCCTTCGCATTGGATCTCCCGGCTTCGCCTTAAATTCGTATTCCCTCCAGCTTGCTGACTCGACGGCCATCGGGGCATCAGTCCCCTCGAAGACAATCTCGTAGCGTTCCCTGCCCACCGTGCCAAACGCCCCATAGGTGTTCACCAAGTGCAGCCTGTCAAAAGAGGCGTTCATCGCCTGTCTTGGAGACACAAGATTTTTCACCGGCTCGACACTGAGCCAGGCAACCACCACAGCAAACACTCCGCCAGCAATCCACGGGGCGCGGGAAGGTGTTTGTTCCGCCCCGGCGCGATCCGCCCAGTCCGAAAAACAGCCCGGCAGTAGGCGCCGCCACACAGAATCATCAATGCACGCCAGGCAGGGGATGATCGTTAACCAGTTTAAAAAAGACAGGTTACCGCTGATGATGAGACCCCCCATAAAGCCGGCCATCAACACCCCGGAAACATTGCGGAACACGCCCGGCAGAAACACAAACCATGGCACGACAAGCTCCACTAGATGATTCACAACCACACCTGACTTGTGAAACCAGGCCGGAGCAAAATGGAGGTACCGGCTGAAAGGGTTGGGCACCGGCTGAGTTTCGTAGTGGTAAAACAAGGCACTCAAATCACGCCAGCACTCATCTCCTCGAATTTTAATCAATCCCGCTCCCAGCATGATTCTGAAAATCAACCAACGGTAGAGCCAGAGCGCCACCCCCGTCGGTGGGGTGCGGGCAAACGGGCGGGGATCCCACAACGGGCACAGAAACACCGCTATAAAACCGGTCTCCAGCAACTGGGTCTCCCAGCCGTAGGAATACCACAACTGGCCGACGTGCACGAAAGACATGTAAAGAGCCCAGAGCAGCAGCATGATCACGGAGTTGGCAAACCCGCACATCACGAATGCGGAAAGTCCAACACCGACCCACGCAGCCCCCAACAGCCAAGCGTCAGACACATTCCACCAGAACAGGCTTGGCAAATTACTGAACCCCGCAGCCTTGGAACCAAAATGCTGCCCCACCCGCTGCAAAAAACGGTCCGCCGGAAGCAAACCCTCATGGCCTATGAGGGGCACAATCTGGTGTGCCGCAACAAGAAAGGCCACCAGGTAGACAAATCCGGTAAGTCTCAGAAGAACAAACCGGGTGATCCAATAAGTCGGAGCCGATTTGCGTTTAAGAGTCGTGACACCATCCGTATCGGGGTTGAAAGGAGTGCTGACGAGAGACATGGGACGAGGGAGCCAAATCATTCATAGAACGGCACCAAGAGGAAATCCAGACCGCGAAACTCACCGCCGGCTCAGCCAAGCGCTCTCACCGTTGCTCCGACAAAAACCAAAGCCTAAAGCGCCTGACAAAGCCCACGCACCGCACCCGATTACTGCCTCGGCCCGTCCTGAGTGCCTCGATTTTTTTGGCCAAGGTAAAAGGCCAAAAGCACCCAGCTTGGAAACATGTTCAGGCCTGGAATCAACTCCGGCACGAGGACCAATGCGGTTTCCCAGCGCAAGCCCCAGAGCATGAAAAACACAGCCGCAGTCACACAATCAATCGGCAGCCAGGCGAACGGGAACATGACCTCCAGCCAGTCCGCCAACGCCCCGACCAAAAGAGACACCACGAACCGAAATGGAGACGAAGAGCCTTGGCGGGATTCTGTGGAACTGCCGGCGGACGCCCTCCCTGCCCGTTCACTCTTGGGCAGGTCATTAACCACCTCGAGAGGCACCTCTCTCGGCGTGGGCTTCTTTTCCTCTCCGTCAGACGATGGATTCATAACACGTTTTTTGGAAGGGTCCCCCCCAACACGTTTACAATACACCATCCTTCACCGCAACGAATCACGCCCTCCACCGAGCCAAGCAGGCGAGGGACAAACGCGACCGGCCAGCCAGACGGCTTCAAGGATGGGCGCCTGTAAAAGCACGCGCCGCTCCAGAAGCCGAGGCTATCCCAAACGGCTCACGGCAATTCAGTCTTACCCATCAGAAACCTGTCGCATTCTCTCGCGACGCCACGACCTTCGTTGAAGGCCCACACCACAAGGCTCTGACCGCGACGGCAGTCGCCGGCGGCGAAAACACCGGGCAAGCTGGTCGTGTACTTTTCGTGATCGGCTTTCACGTTGGTGCGAGCGTCCCGTTCAACCCCCAGCGCATCAAGCAACGGCTGTTCTGGACCGACGAAGCCCATCGCCAGAAGCACAAGCTGCGCAGGCAGCGTCTTCTCAGAGCCCGGCACGTTCTCGGGGATGAACTGGCCCCTGTCGTTCCGCTTCCATTCCACCTCGACGGTGTGCACAGCTTTCACGTGCCCTTGGGAATCCGCCTCGATTTTCGTGGCTGTTGTCAAATAAACCCGAGGATCGTGGCCGAACTTGGCCGCCGCCTCCTCCTGACCGTAGTCCACCTTGTAGGTCTTCGGCCATTCGGGCCAAGGATTGTCCTTAGCGCGTTCAAGCGGGGCCTTCGGCATGATCTCCACCTGCGTGACCGTACTGCACCCGTGCCGCAGCGACGTTCCAACGCAGTCGGTGCCGGTGTCGCCACCGCCGATGATCACCACATCCTTACCCTTGGCATCGATAAAGTCCGAAGTCGCCGATCCGTCGAGCAGCGACTTGGTGTTAGCAGTCAAGAATTCCATCGCAAAGTGCACGCCCTTGGCATCGCGGCCTGCCACCCCCAAATCCCTCGGCTTGGTTGCGCCAGTGCAGAGAACGATTGCATCAAAATCCTTTCGCAACCCCTCCACTGTCACATCAACCCCTACACTCACCCCGCAGCGGAAAGTGACACCCTCGTCCTCGAGCAACTTGATGCGGCGAAGCACCACCTCTTCCTTGTCGAGTTTCATGTTCGGAATCCCGTACATGAGCAACCCACCGGGACGATCAGCCCGCTCAAAGACGGTCACGTTGTGCCCGGCATAATTGAGCTGTGCTGCGGCGCTCATTCCGGCCGGACCGGAGCCGATCACGGCGACCTTTTTGCCGGTGCGCTTGGAGGGCGGACGCGGCACAACCCACCCGTTCTCCCAACCCTTGTCGATGATCGAGACCTCTATGTTCTTGATCGTGACGGGCGGCTTGTTGATGCCAAGAACACAGGATCCTTCGCAAGGGGCGGGGCATACTCTTCCAGTGAACTCCGGGAAGTTGTTGGTCTTGTGGAGGCGCTCCAAGGCCTCGCGCCACAAGCCTCTGTAAACGAGGTCATTCCATTCAGGAACGAGATTATTGACAGGGCAACCGCTGGCCATCCCGCCGATGAGTTTGCCGGTATGGCAAAAGGGCACGCCACAGTCCATGCAGCGAGCGCCCTGAGTCCTCAACTTTTCATCGGAGTGATGGTGATGGATCTCCTTCCAGTCACCAATACGAGACAGCGGATCGCGATCTGCGGGCAGTTCGCGCTCAAATTCAAAGAATCCAGTAGGTTTTCCCATTGTTCTGCAGAAGTAGTCGTTTCAGAAAGGCGTCCGCCGATTAGCCGCCTCCCACGCGGGCGGCGTCGCGGGCATTGATTTCAAACGCCTCGTTCAAGGCGGCCTCGCCGCTCAATCCCTTGGCTTGGGCTGTGGCGATTGCCTGGAGAACACGCTTGTAGTCTCTGGGCATCACCTTGACAAATTTTGGCAGCACAGCATCCCAGTTCGCTAGAATCGCCTGGGCCTTCTTGCTCCCAGTCAGGTCCGCGTGGCGCTGGATCAGGTGCCTCAACTCCACAACATCCGAGCCGTCCGGCTTCTCTAGCCCAACCATCTGCTTGTTGCAGCGGACCGCAAAGTCTCCGGCTTCATCGAGAATGTAGGCGATGCCCCCGCTCATCCCGGCCGCAAAATTGCGTCCAGTCAAACCGAGCACAACCACCTTGCCTCCGGTCATGTACTCACAACCGTGATCCCCCACGCCCTCGACAACCGCACTCACGCCCGAGTTCCTGACACAGAACCGCTCGCCGGCGACGCCCGAGAAATAAGCCTCGCCGGATGTCGCTCCATAGAGGGCCACGTTCCCAAGGATGATGTTCTCCTCAGCTGCGAACGTGGAAGACTTGTCGGGATATACAATGATCCGTCCGCCGGAGAGTCCCTTGCCAACATAGTCGTTGGCGTCACCTTCCAGTTCGATGGTAACACCGGGCGGGACAAATGCGCCGAGACTCTGCCCTGCGCTACCCTTGAACTTCAGATGAATTGTCCCGTCAGGGAGACCGCTCCAATGACGCTTCGTGATCTCGTTTCCGAGGATCGTGCCGACCACACGCTGCGTGTTGCGAATGGGAAGTTCGAGATGCACCTTCTCTCCGCCTTCGTACGCCGGCCTGCAAGCGTCTAGCAGCACCGAGAGATCCAGGCTCTTCTCCAAGCCGTGATCTTGAATCTCCGTGCAGAAACGCCCCACATTCGGGCCGACATCCGGGGAATACAAAAGATTGGAGAGATCAATCCCCTTTGCCTTCCAGTGCTCTACTGCGTGACGGGCCTCCAATACATCCGTGCGGCCGACCATCTCGGTGATCGAACGGAAGCCGAGGGACGCCATGATTTCGCGCACTTCCGTAGCGATGAAACGCATGAAATTGACGGCGTGCTCGGGATCTCCGGTGAAGTTCTTGCGGAGCTCGGGATCCTGTGTCGCCACCCCTACAGGACAGGTGTTCAAGTGACAGACCCTCATCATGATACAGCCCAAGGACACCAGCGGTGCCGTGGCAAATCCAAACTCCTCTGCTCCCAAAAGCGCAGCGATCACCACGTCGCGCCCGGTCTTCAGCTGCCCGTCCGTTTCCACAACAATACGCGAGCGCAGTTTGTTAAGCACCAGAGTCTGGTGAGTCTCGGCAAGCCCGAGTTCCCAAGGGAGTCCGGCATGCTTGATTGAGGTCTGGGGAGAAGCTCCCGTGCCCCCGTCGAAGCCAGAGATCAGAACAACGTCCGCATGCGCTTTTGCAACGCCCGCGGCGATGGTTCCTACCCCCACTTCAGAAACAAGCTTCACGCTGACCCGAGCCGCGCGGTTGGCGTTCTTGAGGTCGTGAATCAATTCGGACAAATCCTCAATCGAGTAAATGTCATGGTGGGGAGGTGGTGAAATCAAGCCGACTCCGGTGGTGGAATGGCGCACCTTGGCAATCCAAGGATAAACCTTGCCGCCCGGCAGCTGCCCGCCCTCGCCAGGCTTGGCGCCCTGGGCCATTTTGATCTGAAGCTCCTTGGCCTGTGTGAGATACAAACTTGTGACTCCGAACCGTCCGGAGGCGACCTGCTTGATCGCGCTGTTCTTGGAATCGCCCTGGGCGTTTGTCCAAGTGTAACGCTCGGGATCCTCGCCGCCCTCTCCCGTATTGGACTTGCCGCCAATGCGGTTCATCGCGATCGCCAGGCTTTCATGCGCTTCCTGCGAAATCGAACCGTAGCTCATCGCTCCCGTTTTGAACCGCTTGACGATCGCGTCGACAGACTCAACTTCGTCGATCGGAACAGCCTGGCGGCTCTTAAACTGGAGCAGACCGCGCAACGTGAAGACCTGCTGCATCTGGGTGTCGACCAGCCCGGAGTAAACCTTGAAGGTGTCGTAACTGCCCGTCCTCACAGCTTTCTGTAGTGAATGGATCACCTGAGGGCTGAACAAGTGCGCCTCTCCCTCGTTGCGCCACTGGTAATCACCGCCGACCTCGAGCGTTGCGGGCGCCTCGACCTGGGCGGGAAAGGCCCGGTGGTGACGCTCCAACGTTTCCTGCGCAATGGCGATGAGATCAGAGCCTTCGATCCTGGTGGCAGTCCCGGTGAAGTACTTGTCGACCACCTTTTTCTGCAAACCAACGCATTCAAAAATCTGAGCTCCAAGATAACTCTGAATCGTGGAAATTCCGATCTTCGACGCCACTTTGACGATGCCCTTCGTGGCGGCCTTCACGTAGTTTTTGCAAGCCGTGTAGTGGTCCACGTCAACCAGAAGCCCCTGCCGGATCATGTCATCGAGGGATTCGAACGCCAGGTACGGGTTGATGGCGGCACATCCGTATCCGATCAAAGTGCAGAAGTGATGCACTTCGCGAGGTTCACCAGACTCCAAGATCAGTCCGATCTTGGTGCGTTTTCCTTCACGGATCAGGTAGTGGTGCAAGCCTCCCACCGCAAGCAATGGCGGGATGGCGGCGTTGTGCCTGTCGACCCCGCGGTCGCTCAAAATAATCAAGTTGATGCCCGCATCAATGTGGAGGCCCGCCTGACGGCAAACTTCATCCATCGCAGCTTCCAAACCTTCAGCGCCGAGCTTGGCATCGAACAGAGTGGGTATGGTCACCGAGCGGAACTGTCCGTGCGCCACATGGCGCAACTTGGCCAATTCCTCGTTTGTGAGGATGGGCGAGGGCAGCTCGATGAGATGACAACTCATCGAATTCGGCTCCAGCAAGTTGCGCTCTGGTCCGATCGTGGTCACCGAGGACGTCACGATTTCTTCACGAATACAGTCGATCGGCGGGTTGGTCACCTGTGCGAACAACTGCTTGAAGTAGTCGTACATCAGCTTGGACTTGTTCGAGAGCACGGCGAGAGGGATGTCGGTTCCCATCGATCCGGTCGCTTCGACACCGTCCTTGGCCATCGGCACAAGCAGCTTACGCTGATCTTCAAACGTGTAGCCGAAGGCCAGCTGGCGCTGCACAACGGTGCTGTGGTCAGGCCCTGGAACCTCGGTTGCATCGTTAATATCAGCCAGCTTGATGAGGCTGTTATCCAGCCACTCGCGATAGGGTTTCTCCTTTGCAACCCGCGCCTTGATCTCCTCGTCGGCGACAATCCTACCCTGCTCCATGTCCACCAAAAACATGCGTCCGGGCTGCAATCGCCCCTTGCTGGCGACATTTGCAGGATCTACAGGAAGCACTCCGGCTTCGGAAGCCATGATCACAAGGTCGTCCTTGGTCACATAATACCTGGACGGACGCAGGCCGTTACGGTCAAGCGTCGCGCCGATCATCGTTCCGTCAGTGAACACAACAGACGCGGGTCCATCCCAAGGCTCCATCAGACAAGACTGGTACTCGTAGAAGGCCTTCTTCTCCGCGCTCATGGACTCGTGCCCGTTCCACGGCTCGGGGATCATCATCATCATCGCCTCAGGCAGCGAACGCCCCCCCATCACAAGAAGCTCGAACACATTGTCGAACATCGCAGAGTCAGAGCCGTTGGGATTCACAACGGGCACGATCTTGGAGATATCCTTGCCGAAAAGCGGACTAGCCAGCATCGGCTCCCGGGCCTTCATCCAGTTCACGTTGCCGCGCAGGGTGTTAATCTCGCCGTTGTGCGCGATATAATGGTACGGATGGGCGCGCTCCCAACTGGGGAATGTGTTCGTTGAGAAGCGGGAATGCACCAAGGCAAGCGCGGTGTCCATTGCCGGATCAGTCAGGTCGAGGAAGTACTTTCCGACCTGTTCGGGCATCAGCATCCCTTTGTAAATGGCGGTGCGGCAGGAGAGACTGCAGGCGTAGTAAAAGGGATCCTTCCCAGTCAGACGCAGCTTGTAATGGGCCTGCTTGCTCAGGATGAACAAACGCCGTTCAAAGTCTTGGTCTGTCGCACAACCCGTGGGCCGAGCAATAAAAGCCTGACGCACGCAGGGCTCGCTGCTCACCGCGGTCTGTCCCAAGGAGGAATGATCCGTCGGAACGGTGCGCCATCCCAGCAACGAAAGTCCCTCGGCCTGGGCGAGCTCGGTGAAAATCTTTTCGCTCTCCGAACGGACGGCGGCGTCCGGCGAGAAGTAAAGCATTCCAACACCGTAATGCCCGGGTTCGGGAAGATTCTGAATCCCCGCCTTCGGAGCAACTTTCGCAAAAAATCCGTGCGGAAGCTGAAGCAGAATCCCCGCACCGTCGCCGGTATTTGCCTCGCAACCGCAGGCTCCGCGGTGGTCGAGGTTGACGAGAATCGTGAGCGCTTGCTGAATAATGTCGTGCGAGCGTTTACCCTTCATTTGGCAAACGAAGCCGACGCCGCAGGCGTCGTGCTCAAACTGGGGGTCGTAGAGGCCCTGTTTCTCGGGTAAGCCGGAATTATTCATTCTAGTATAGCGTGGCGGATTCGGTCGGTTCTTCTCAAATGATCCAGCGCCCCTTGAAAGCGGACGTAGAACACCGAATTTAGTGGCCAATCAATCCCCCCTGTCAAAGGCAACTTTTCCCTCCAAATCCTGACAAATCTTGAAAAGCCGGCCAAATCCGGCCATTAAAAAGCCTTATCTCCATGCCATGCCGAAGGATATGATCGGAACGAGGAAGTTAGACAACCAAAATCCAAAAACTAACTTTGCGATAATTTTTGCGCCTTGGGGCGATCAAATCCCCCATCCACAGCCTCAAAGGTCCCAAATCAAACCACCGCTCGGAAGCGGGGCCACCGCGCATGGGATCACTCGGAGGCGTGGCGCGGTCTAGCCGACCGAACCGCCCGGCGGGACATGGAGACCAGTTCCTCGATTTCGTCCGCCTCGACCGGGATGTCTGCCGTGAGGTCCACAGGCCCGTTTTTGGTAATGAGCACGTTATTTTCCAAGCGGATGCCAAACCCCTCCTCCGGCAGGTAAATTCCCGGCTCGACCGTCATGACCCAACCCGGGGCGAAAGGATCCGACAAATAGCCCAAGTCGTGCACGTCCAGACCCAAGGGGTGCCCCAATCCATGCATGAAAAACCTGCGAAACTCGGGTTTTTCGGGATCCTGATTCCGAACGGCTTTGGGCTTCAACAGCCCCAGCTTTATCAGCTCCTCAGTCATCACCGACTGGGCCTCCGCCTGCCACTCCTTCGCCAGTTTTCCGGCAACCGCCCCCTTGATGCCGGCCCGCATCACTCGCAGGACGGAATTGTAAACGGCCCTTTGCCGCTTCGAAAACCGTCCGCCAACGGGAATCGTCCGGGTCAAATCAGACGAGTAGTTTGCATAACTGGCCCCCACATCGAGCAGCAATAGGTCTCCCTTCCGGCAAAGCTGATCGTTGGCGTTGTAGTGGAGTATGCAAGAATTCGCGCCGGAGGCGATGATCGGCGAGTACGCGAAGCAGGCGCGCTTGCGAATAAACTCATGCGCAAATTCAGCCTCGATTTCGACTTCATTGACACCGGGTTGCACAAACCTGCAGACCCTCTGGAAGGCTGTCTTCGTAATCGCGACAGCCTTCTTCATGAGGTCGATCTCCTCGCTGGACTTCACGACCCTGAGGCGGTGCATCAATCGGGCAAGACGCCTGTAATCGTGAAGAGGAAAGCGTCTGCGGCACTCGTCAACAAACCTGGCGTCTCTCGTCTCCACCACCACCCCCGCCCGGCCGTGTTCATTGCTGTTAAGATAGACGTGCTCCATTTCGCACATCGCTTGGTGGAACACGGCCGGAAACTCCGACAGCCATTTCACGGTCTTGATCCCGGAAATCTTGGCGGCTTCTTCTTTGGAAAGCTTGTGTCCCTCCCAGGTTTTCAGAAGCGCGTTCGGCTCTCTGATGAACAGAATTTCGCGCTGCAAGGGGTTAAACGCATCCGGGGCGAGCAGTAGAATAGTTTCCTCCTGCTCGATGCCGCTCAGGTAAAACAGATCCGAGTTCGGTAGCATCTGAAGCGTGGCGTCGGCATTGACGGGCAGCAAGTCGTTCGCATTCAGAACCGCCAAAGAGCGGGGGCTCAGAAGCTCGCAAAGACGTTTTCGGTTGCGAACAAAAAGGGAGGAATCGATCGGAGCGTGTCTCATCGGGGGAGGTGGTCGTTTCAGGGTTAGCCGACAGTACAGCCAAGCCGCGATGTTTAAAAATTTTAATCAGCATGGGACAACCGCCCCGGTTTATCCGGAGAATCACATCGCCATCAGTCACACACTTGCAGCGCGGTCGCGCCCGGAACTTTTTTTGGACCGCTCATGCATTCGATTCTGGTGAATTCTGAAAGCACAAAAAGAATCCCCAACAAGGCAAAGACCGTTGGATACGAACCGCCGAGCATTGCCACAGAGACGAGCGCGGCGTCCTGATTTTCAAATCCTTACAAAAAAAGGATGAAACCCTCCCCTCGCCGAGTCAAAGTGATCTCCCGCCATGTGCGACTAGAAGCTGGAAATGCAGCTCGCACGGCCTATCCTGCTTCCCCTTTATGTACCGCTCCACCTCCTGCAACACTCTGCGCAAGGAAAACGCTGGCCAGTCAGTGACCCTCGCCGGCTGGGTAAACTCGCGCCGCGACCACGGCGGCGTCATTTTCATTGATTTACGTGACAGAGAGGGCCTTACACAGGTCGTTTTCAGGCCGGAGGAACACCCCCAGGTGGCTGAGGCTTCGCACGGACTCCGCGGCGAGGATGTCATCCAAATCACCGGGCTTGTGTCCCCCCGCCTGCAGGGAACTGAGAATGCGAAACTTGCCACAGGCCAAATCGAAGTCATCGCCAGCGAGCTCACTGTGCTCAACAAGTCCGACGTGCCCCCCTTTCAGATCGATTCCAAGGTGGCAAACGAAGATCTGCGCCTTACCTACCGCTACTTGGATCTGCGGCGCAGCGAGATGAAGCAGAACCTCAAGCTGCGCCACCGTGTCGCGAAGTCCACGAGGGACTTCCTAGACGAACAGGGCTTCTTGGAAATTGAAACGCCGATACTCTCGAACCCGACGCCGGAAGGTGCGCGGGACTTTCTGGTTCCATCGAGATTGAATCCGGGAAGCTTTTACGCGCTTCCACAAGCGCCACAGCAGTACAAGCAGCTGCTGCAGGTTGCAGGCTTGGAAAAATACTTTCAAATCGCACGCTGCTTCCGCGACGAAGATTTGCGAGCGGACCGCCAACCCGAATTCACCCAGGTGGATCTGGAGGCCTCCTTCATCACTGCCCGCGAGATTCAAACCCTTATCGAGGGCCTTTTAAGCCGTATTTTCAAAGAGTCGCTTGGTGTCGACATTCCCGTCCCCTTCCAGAGGATGACCTATGCGGAGGCAATGAACCGGTTCGGTTCAGACAAGCCCGACCTGCGTTTCGGAGTTGAAATCGTGGAGCTGAGCGATGTCTTCGCCCATTCCCAGTTTAAGGTTTTCCGCAGCGTTCTGGACAACGGAGGCGTCATCCGCGCAATCAATGCAAAAGGCGCGGCGTCAGCCCTGTCAAAGGAACAGCTTAAAAAATGGGAGGAATGGGCGAAGACGGAACTTGGAGCAAAAGGCCTTGCATACATCCGCCTCAAAGAAGGCGAGTGGGAGTCGCCGATCGTAAAGTTTTTCAGCGAAGAGGAGAAGAAAGCCCTCGCTTCAAAGATGGGATTTGAGGAGGGGGACGTGCTCTTTTTCGGAGCCGACAAACCTGCGCCCGCCTGTGAGGTGCTCGGCAGGGTGCGGCTGAAGGTTTCGGAGCTCTTGAAACTAACCGAAGGTTCCAAAGAGCTTAAATTCCTCTGGGTTGTCGACTTCCCCCTTCTTCAGTTCAGCCCGGAGGACAACTCCTGGGTCGCGGTTCACCACCCTTTCACCAGACCAAAAGCCGAAGATCTGGAGCTGATGGAAAAAGGCGAATTCGCGGAAGTACGGGCGGAAGCTTACGACGTCGTGTTGAACGGCGTGGAACTCGGGGGAGGTTCCATCCGGATCCACGAGAAGGAACTTCAGTCGAAGCTCTTTGCCGCTCTGGGAATAGGTCCGGAGGAGCAACAGCACAAATTTGGCCACTTGTTGAAGGCCTTCAGCTTTGGCGCCCCACCCCACGGAGGGATCGCCCTCGGACTGGACAGGCTCGTGATGTTGCTGTGCGGAGCGGATAGCATCCGCGAGGTGATCGCATTTCCCAAGAACAACAGGGGAGTCGATTTGATGACCCACTCTCCCGTAGAGGTCGAGCACAAGCTTTTGCGCGATTTGTCGATCGCGAGCACCGTTAAAAAAGCATGACGCACGGCGGACGTCTCCTGCTCCAATCCGCTGCTGTTGCCGGGATCTTATTTTCTCCTGGGGGCCTGGCGATGCATGCGTCGGCAGCGGGTGAGTCGGAGATCAAACCGCCGTTTAACCTAACCTGGGGAGAGACCGCGGACCGGCTCGAACGTCTTGTCGTGGGCGCCGGAGGCAAGGTCACCAGCCGTAAACGGGTCCGAGGCGACCGCGAGGCGATCGAGGTCGCCGGCCTCCCTCAGGAGGGCCTCAAGAAAACCATCTTTTACTTCAAACAGGGCGTTCTGATAGCGGTCGAGCTGCAATACCAGTCCGACGAATGGCCTGAGTCAAAATACAACAAAATGATGGGCGACCTTCGCCAGCGCATCTCAGAACACTACGGCGAGGGCCAGCAGATCGCCCGCAGACAGGAGCAGGTCGGGGTCAACGGAGTCACGCAGACGGTGACCGGTTACAAATGGGTGTCCGGCTCTTCGAACGTGCAGCTGATCTATTTTGCTGCGACCGATTCCAGCAACTCCTTCCGCGTCCTGAGCGTGCATTATAACGCGTAACATTCGGCCCAGCCGAACGAAACACAAAGACCACAGGCGTTACATGACAGAAGACTCCATAGTCGGCTAATGCCCCTCGCATTTTTGTAATGGCCCGCCGCGCCCTCGATCCGCATGATAAAAGCCTGAACAGCACCTTTCTTCACAGCCGCCCATGAACCTTCCTCTCAAATACAACGCCGACGGACTCATTCCGGCGATCGTGCAAGACGCCGATTCCGGCAGGGTTTTAATGATGGCCTGGATGAACGAAACCTCCTTGAGGTCGACTCTGGAAAAAGGACTCATGCACTACTGGAGCCGCTCCCGGCAGAAGTACTGGCTCAAGGGGGAGACCAGCGGGCATACCCAAAGGGTGATCCGTTTTCATGTAGATTGTGATGCGGATACGCTTCTCTTTGAAGTCGAGCAAACCGGAGGAGCCTGCCACACAGGCCACCAGTCCTGCTTCTTTCAAGAAGTTGACCGCGACGGAAAACTTCTGGAGATCTCCGAAACGCCCGTGTTCAACGCCGGGGAAACCTACGCATCCAAGAACTGAAAATGGCGCCTCCGCCTCTAAGTCCGACGCTCGAAGAGTTTCGCCGCCTTTCCCTTCAGGGAAATCTCATTCCAGTCTGGACAGACATGCTGGCCGATACGGAAACCCCCGTGTCCGCGTTTCAGAAGTTGGATGGAGGAGGATACAGCTTCCTGTTTGAATCGGCTGAAAACAGTGCAAAAGCGGGTCGCTACTCTTTCGTCGGATCAGATCCTAAAGTGATTATCGAGACGCTTGGGAAGACGGTGAAAGTGACGAGAGAAGGCGTGTCCTCGGAATACACCAGCGAGCAGGACCCTCTCAAAGAACTTGAGACTTTGATGTCCGCCTACCGGTGGGTTAAGCCGGATGCATTGGATACAGCTGCAGGCACGCGATTTACGGGTGGAGCAGTTGGATTTCTATCGTACAACGCAGTCCGTTTTTTTGAACCCTCTGTGGGAGAACCCCAGCCCGATCCGCTGGAGATCCCAGACTCGCTTTTTTTCATCTCCGACACCGTTTTGATCTTCGACCACCATACGCGGCGAGTGCGCGTTCTGGTGAATGCGGAGGTACCCACGCCGGAGCACGCGGATGCAGCCTATGCTTCTGCGGCGGAGCGGGCGCGCGGGGTTATTGCCAAACTCAACCGTCCTGCAAACCTGCCGCAGCTTCCAGTACCCAAGACACCCGTGCCGCCCGCGGACGCCCGAAGCACCACCTCCCGGGAAGAGTACATGGCGACGGTCCGCGCGTGTCAGGAATATATACACTCGGGGGACATTTTTCAAATTGTTCCCTCACAACGCTTTGAAACAGAGTATGAAGGCGACCCGCTGACGCTCTACAGGACATTGCGCGACGTGAATCCCTCGCCGTACATGTTCTGCCTGAAGCTGGCAGGCCGTTTCACGCTGGTGGGTTCTTCTCCGGAAGTTCATGTGAGGGCCACCGACGGACTGGTTGAGATCCGCCCCATCGCAGGAACAAAGCGCAGGGGAGCCACCGCTGCAGAAGACGACTCCAATGCCTCAGAGCTGCTCGCAGACCCGAAGGAGCGGGCGGAACACCTGATGCTCGTCGACCTTGCGCGCAACGATGTGGGGCGCATCTCCAAGTATGGAACAGTGCGTGTCACCGATTTCATGACGATCGAGCGTTACAGTCATGTGATGCACATCGTCTCGCACGTCACCGGCACGCTGAGTGAAGACAAGACATCCTTTGACGTGATGAGGGCGACTTTTCCCGCCGGGACGGTAAGCGGTTCGCCGAAGATCCGGGCGATGCAGCTTCTTGGTAAGTTTGAAAAACACAAACGCGGAGTGTATGCCGGGGCGGTGGGATATTTCGGTTTCGACGGAAATACAGACTCCTGCATCGCACTGCGTACCGTGGTTCTCAAAGCCGGCCGCGCCTATGTTCAGACGGGAGCGGGTGTCGTGGCGGATTCAACTCCGGAAGGCGAGCATCAGGAATGCGTAAACAAGGCATTGGGTATGATGGCGGCCATTGCCAGAGCGCGGATCACAGCCCCATTAAACGCTTAAAGACAGGACATTATGCTGCTTGTCATAGACAACTACGACTCCTTCACTTACAACCTCGTACAGTACTTCGGGGAGCTAGGAGCGAGCATGCTCATAAAGCGAAACGATGAAGTCACCCTATCGGAGATCGAAGCGTTGAAGCCGGACCGCATTTGCATCTCTCCGGGGCCCTGCTCCCCAAAAGAAGCGGGCATTTCGAATGCAGTCATCAGCACCTTTGGCCCCCGTATTCCCCTCTTTGGAGTTTGCCTCGGGCATCAGTGCATCGGAGACGTTTTTGGAGGCGAGGTGGTTCGTGCTGGGCGTCTGATGCATGGTAAGACCTCGCCCATCCAGCACGATGGAACCGGTGTTTTTGCGGGACTTCCAAGCCCTTTTGAAGCAACGCGCTACCATTCGCTCTTGGTCCGAAGGGAGTCGTTTCCCGACTGTCTACGCATCACGGCGGAGACCGCCGAGGGAGAGATCATGGGACTATGCCACAAGGAACATCCAATCCACGGGGTGCAGTTCCACCCGGAGTCGATCCTGACAGTGGAGGGCAAGAGGCTGCTGCACAACTTCCTCTGCCTGTAAGGAGCCAAAATCCATGCGTGCAAAATCCCCCCGGTTTGCGGGATGGAGGCGCTGGCTCCAGCCTGAGACATACGCCTCGAAGCCGGCCAACCCGGCGCTTCGTCTGACAAAGAAGCTGCTGGTTGCCTTCGTCGGAACCAGTGTCCTTCTGGCGGGCATTGTGATGATCGTCACCCCCGGACCGGCGGTTGTGGTGATTCCTTTGGGACTGGCGATCCTTGCGGTGGAGTTTGCATGGGCCAGACGGTGGCTCAGAAAGGTTCAAGCGTACTCACGGATCGCAAAGCGACGCCTGAGAAAGCGCCGCGCCAAGTGAAGCGTGGTCCTTACCTGCTTGCCGTCCGACCAAACCTGCCGTTGAATTTCCGCCTATGTTTTCCCATGTTGTTATTTTCTGGACCCGTCCCGAGATCACAGACTCCACCGAGCAGTTGCTCGCAGGCGCGGAAAAGTATCTCCGGCCGATTCCCGGTGTGCTTTCGTTTCACGTCGGCCGCATGTCCCCTAGCGACAGGCCCGTAGTGGATCAAAGCTACCAGGTGGCGCTGAACCTCGTTTTCCCGAGCAAGGCGGCGGAAAAGGAATACCAAGTCCATCCGCTTCACCTGGAGTTTATTGAAAAGGTCTTCAAACCCTGCTGCGCAAAAGCAGTCGTATACGACTTCGAATAAACGCGCTCCTTAAGTTAGTTCCACACCCCTCGCCCCGCACGCCGCCCAGGATCCGGGCCGTACTTTTTCACAGTCAATTATGTCTACCGAATCGCAAGTCAACCGCATGGAAAAAATCGTCAGCCTTTGTAAGAGGCGTGGCTTTATCTTCCAATCCAGCGAAATCTACGGAGGACTAAACGGTTTTTGGGACTACGGCCCCCTTGGAGCCGAACTCAAGCGCAACGTCAAAGAGCTTTGGTGGAAAAGCATGACGCGCCTTCGTGACGACATCGTAGGCCTGGAGGCCACGATAATCATGCATCCGAGCGTGTGGAAGGCCTCGGGGCATGTGGACACTTTCAGTGATCCCATGAGCACCTGCCGCTCGTGCAAGAAGCTGGTCCGTTCGGACCAGGTGTGGGACATGCTCGAAACTACTCCCTGGGCGGAAGCGGTCCGCTCATGTGCGCCCGGTGGAGTCGCAGACCGAGAGGCCCTCTTGAAGTGGGCCAAGGGCAAAGGACAACGGTTGGTTCCAAACTTCGCGCTGGTCAAGGACCCGGAGACAATGCTCGGCCGACTTTCAGAGCGATCCGCCGAGGCCCCGGGCAGTCAGCAGCACCTGCTGCAAATTCTATGCACGGCCGACCCCAGCGGTCCTCTGTCAATGCCCTGTCCGCACTGCGCGGGCGAATTAACAGAACCGCGGCCGTTCAACCTGATGTTCAAGACTTACGTTGGACCCGCGGCAACCGAGGACGACATCGCCTATCTCCGTCCTGAAACGGCCCAGGCGATTTTCGTTCAGTTTAAGAACGTGGTCGATTCAAGCCGGGTCAAAGTACCTTTTGGCATCTGCCAGATCGGAAAAGCCTTCCGCAACGAGGTGACCCCTCGGAATTTCACCTTCCGCTCGAGGGAGTTTGAGCAGATGGAGCTGGAGTTTTTCATCAAGCCTGACGAGGTCGTGCAAGCGCAGACCGGGGGCATTGCAAAGCTTCCTGAAGGTGAGTTGCCCGGACAACCCGAAGCCAACTGGGGCTGGGAGATGTGGCACAAGTACTGGGTCGAGGAACGCCTCAGGTGGTACGAGTCGATCGGTTTAAAGCGCTCCTCCCTAGAGGAGTACTGGCAAAAGCCCGACGAACTGGCCCACTACGCCAGAGCCACCGTCGACATCCTCTATAAATTTCCGTTCGGCACCCAGGAACTTGAAGGCATCGCGGCGCGAAGCAATTTCGACCTCACCCAACACCAGACACACTCCGGCAAGTCGATGGAGTACTTTGACCAGGAGGCGAACCTTCGGTATGTCCCCCATGTGATCGAACCGTCCGCGGGCGTCGACAGGCTGATTCTGGCGCTTCTTGCCGAGGCGTTCGAGGAGGAGGAAGTCGTCGACGAAAAAGGCCAGAAGGAAGTCCGGACCGTCCTTCGCTTCCACCCTCGCGTGGCTCCCATCAAAGCGGGCATTTTTCCCCTGCTCAAAAACAAGCCTGAACTGGTTAGCAAAGCGTTGGAGGTGCGGGATCTCCTCAGGCCCCTGATGAACGTGTTCTACGATGACGGCGGAGCGATCGGCCGCCGTTACCGCCGCCAGGATGAAGCAGGAACCCCCTTCTGCATCACGATCGACTTCGACACAATCGGAGAGAACGGGCCTGAGAAAAAAGATACTGTCACACTGCGCCACAGGGACTCGATGAAGCAGGAGAGGGTTCGGATTGCCGATCTTCCAGCCTACCTGCTTTCTCAGACATCCTAGCCGCTCCCTCTTGTTAGCGACACCTTCTCCCTCCGATGCCCGCACAGGAAACTTTTGACTTTGCTATAATCGGCGGGGGAAGTGCGGGTTACGCCGCTGCATCTCTCGCGGCAGGCCGCGGGTTGAATGTTGCGGTGGTCGAGGGTGGCAAGGAGGTCGGAGGCCTCTGCATCCTTCGCGGCTGCATGCCGAGCAAAACGTTGTTGGCAACCTCCGCCCACGCAGCAGCAGTTCGCGACGCCGATAAATTTGGAATCAAAGCATCCTTTCACGGCCTGGACGGCGTAGCTCTCCAAGCGCGAAAAAGGTTTCTGATCAAAGATTTCGCCGACTACCGAACCGGGCAACTTGAGTCCGGCCGCTTCGCGTTCAAAAGAGGTTTCGCCCGTTTTGCAGATCCGCACACGCTGGAGATCCGCGGCGCGGACGGGACCAACGAAACTGTCAGGGCGCGCACTTTCCTGATCGCGACAGGCTCGCGGATCTTTACGCCCCCAATTCCGGGCCTCGCGGAGGCGGGGTATCTGGACAGCGACGCCTTTCTCGAAAGCGAACACCTTCCCGATTCGGTCACTGTTTTGGGCGGAGGCGCGGTAGCGCTGGAGGCGGCGACTTACTACGCTGAGTTGGGGTCCCGGGTGACCCTTCTACAGCGCTCTGGAAGCATCCTAAAAGAGACCGACGCAGATGTCTCCTCAGCCCTGACAGACGGACTTCGCGCCTTGGGAGTGCGAGTGGAGACGAACGTAACCCTTTTGAGTTGCGAAAATACAGCGCTTGGAAAAACGATCCACTACAGCCAGGCGGGAACGCCGTGCAGCGTCACCTCTTCGGAGGTGATGTGCGCCTTGGGACGGCGGCCCTGCACGGAGGGCCTCCGTCTGGAAGCGCTTGGACTGGCGATGAGGGGCGCTCACATCGCCGTGTCGGCGACACAGCAGACTTCATTGCCCCATGTTTTTGCTGCGGGCGATGTGTGCGGCCCACACGAAGTCGTTCACATCGGCATCCAACAGGGCGAGGTTGCGGCGCGAAATGCCTTGCGCATCCTCAACGGGGAAACATCCAGCCTGGAGTCTGTAGATTACAGGCTGAAGATGCTCGCAGTTTTCTCCAACCCCGGCGTTGCTGTGGCGGGAATAAGCGAATTGGAAGCCCAAGCCGCGGGAATTTCGATCCGCTCGGCCAGCTATCCGTTTTCAGACCACGGAAAATCGATGGTTGAGGGTGTCGGCCACGGGTTTGTGAAACTCATCACGGAGTCGGCGAATGGAATGATTTTAGGCGCGGCGGTCGTCGGCCCGTCAGCGGCGGAGTTGATTCACGAGGTTGTAGTGGCCATGCATTTCAAAGCGCGGGCAGCCGACCTCGCAGCCATACCGCACTACCATCCCACCTTAAGCGAGATCTGGACATATCCCGCCGAGGAACTGTCGTAACACGACCGCTGATCTCGCCGCTTTTGGAGCTTCAGGTTCCGGCGGGGCGGAAAGCTTCTTCAAGCGCCCGCGAGTGCGGATCGGATTTGGGTCTCCCTCGCCCTGTGGGCGGCTTCATCGATCACCGGAATCCCAACGGTATCCCGTCCAAAATCCGGTATTTTTACCCACGAACGACATCCTCCGTACTTGGGTTCATCAGCAAACTCCAAGGGTGCAGAAAGCTTATAAACCCTGATGAAAGCCAGGCTGAGTCCCTGCTTCGTGTCGTACTCAAATCGCTCTCTGAGAGTTTTTTCGCTCCAGATGTGAAAAGCCTCGAGGCGCAGCACCTGATCCCAATCAGCCAGATCACAGGTCCATTCGACCACAGCGCGCAGATTGATGCGGTGCATCTCGGGATCCAGAGCTGGCAACGGAGTGTCGGCAGGGACTTTGAGTTTGGCTGCCTGTTCATGAAAAAGCGTTGGGAACAAAAAGAACTCGGGATGTTCGAAGCGAAACCCTGCCCTGCCCTCCGCGATTCCACCCTTCCTAAGAATGATACTCTGTCGGCCCTCAGCCATCGCACCGCAAACGAGCGCCCACTCTTTGAATCCAATACTCATCCGGACTTTATTTCAAAACGCGAGCCTGAGGAAAAGGAGATTGGCTGATCGCCGGACGCTCTGCCTGCAATCACCAGGGAGCGAGAAGAACGCTAAGTTGGTGCATCACCCAGGCATCGTCCATGCTCATCCGTTTTAGCTCGTGCCCTGCACCCCAAGAGTCGGAATAAAGCAGTTCGTTCGTGGTTGAGTTATAGCCAACGATGAGCCGGGCATGGCCGCCGGCGCTCTGATTGGCCGATTCGCCTGGAACTTTCACAAGCCCGAGCTGGACGCACCATATCATGGGTTGGCCGGCGTCGACGGCCGCTATGGTGGCGCGCTGAAACTTGCCTATGGCCGAGTGCTGGCTCAACTTCGCCTCCTTGAGCAAGTCAGGGCGAAGTTTTGCAAAAAGCTCGGAAAGATCGATCGTTCCCCTCAGCGGCGGGATCACAGCCTGAGGGCTCAATTTGGCCGCACGCTTGTTGTACTCTTTGAAAAAGGCCTCTAGTTCGCGTTCCTCCAACTCGTCTGCAACCCGCACTCGAAAATGCATCCGAACGCCTGCCTTCTTCAATCCCTCCATCGCCGAGCGGAAGTCTGTCCCGCTGCGACTGTCGCTCGAGGCGAGTTGGGCGAGTTCGTTCTGATCCACTCGCATTCCGTAGTAACGGAGGACGCGTTCCGCCGAGGCGACAATGCAATACCCCTTCTCACCTTGATCGACCATCGGAATCCCTTCAATCCGAACGTCTCCTCCGGGATAACGTTTCACCCGGCTTTTGGGATCCACCTTCGCAGAGGCATCCTCGCGAGACTGCTGCGCCTTTTTGGAAGAGGCGCTCAATTCAACGCGGACAAATTCGGGCCGGTAGTGAACGGCCTGCGGTGTCACCTCCTTGTTGATCGCGTACTCGAGAAGCAGCGTTGTCCGCGACGTCTGCCATACTAACCCTTCGGCTTTGACGGCATTCTGACTGTCCTTGCCCCGTGCCTGTGGTTGAACTCGGGTCAGCGCGGAGAGCGCATCCGAGCAGCGTTTGATGAGCGCCTCGTAGTCCGGCTTTGAAATCTCCCCCGAATCTCCACGCGTGTAAAATGAAGCGGTTAATGACGTGATCTTGCCGCCTGCGAAACGGGCGATGCACTCCACCACCGGACAACCGGCAAATGTCATCCCCCGCGCTGAACTGCGAGACGAGTCCCTGGCATCGGAGGTCCAACGGAACCCAAGCTCCCTCGTCCTCGACTCAAAGGCTTCCGGCGTCAGCTCCCAAAGGGGAACGTCCTGCCAGATGGACTCCAACGGCCCTGCCCACAGGGAGGTCACCAACGCAAAGAACGCCACGAAAATAGACGGGATTGTGCGCAAGCACCCAAATCAACATGACCTGCAGCCTTAGTCAAAGGCAAACCCGTGATTTGAAACCTTGCCGGGTTCCGCGCTTTTACTTTCGCTCCTTCTCACCGATGCTTGCCCCATGGCTTTCCGTATAGACCCGCATGTGCACTCCTTTTTTTCGGGTGACGGAGTGAGCAGCCCCGAGGCGCTTATTCAGTCGGCGAAGAAGGCCGGTCTGCACGGGTTCGCGCTCACGGACCACAACACCTGCGACGGCTGCAGGCATCTTAGGGACAGGGGCCTGCTACGAGAGGACGGGGTCGCCGTGGATGGCTTTCTCATCATCCCCGGAGTCGAGGTTTCAACCGAGGAAGGCCACCTGCTTTGCCTCGGTGTGTGGCTTCCAAACGGGCTGAAAGGCGTCCCCGCCCGCGAGGTGATTTCCATGGTTCATGCACAAAACGGACTGGCGATCCCTGCGCACCCTTACGACAGGCTGCGGGCGGGAATCAGGGAGGGGCATTTGGACGAACTGAACATCGACGGTCTCGAGGTCTTCAACGCTGCGACCGCCCTGAGGCGACACAATGACAGCGCTCTCGCCTATGCGACACGCAGAGGCCTTCCCATGACCGCGGGAAGCGACGCGCACCATCACGCGGCCATCGGCCGCTCGTTCACCCAATTTCCATCGGAAACGCTGACCATGAGGGGCATCCTTGATTCACTCCCCACGGGAACCAGCCTACACTGCGCTCCTTTGGGCCCGGTTGAGGCCCTGCGAAAGACGTTTCACAACTGGTTTCGCATTCGCAAAAAACGGATCTATTGAGGCTGCTGCGCAGGAGCGGGTTGGGGAACCGCATTCTGTTGCTCCCTCTCCCCGGCAGCCTCTTTCTCGGCAGCTTCCCTAGCTTTGCGGAGCTTCTGCTCCTCGCGTTGAATTTCCTCTTCGTTTCTCTCGCACTCGACGGTCTGTGGGGCCCCTTTCAAAGCTTTTCCCTGAACCGCGTCGCGGATCTCGATGATGTGCGGACGGCCATCACGCACCCACCAAGGAACGGCAAACCTGAATCCGTGCTTTCCATCACCGTAGCCACGCTCCTTTAAATCCTGCCTGAACTCATTCGCGGGCAAGCGCTCGATGAAGGCATCGTCCAAGAAGAAATCAACCAAGGGAGGAGATTTTTGAGAAGCGCGGTCCCACATGACTCCCGAGACTTCGTGACAATCCGCTTTTTCCATCACCTGATCCACGGGAGGAGGGGGCGGCGGCGTGAGGCGACCGGAGAAGAGAAGCAGTCCGAAGGAGATCACATGAAAGGTCACCAGCCTGTTCACCCAGAGCTGGAGACTCGATTCCCCGAGAAGTTTCTGCGTCTTGTTCCAGCGGGCAAACCAGTCGTAAAAGCTCAAAGCAACAGCGTGATAAATGCCGTAGACGATGTAGTGGACTGACAGGCCGTGCCAGATTCCCATGATCCCAAACGTGACGAACAGCCCGGCATACGAAGCCGTGTATTTTCCCTTGAACCACTTGCCTTTGGAGGCGGCCAGCAAGAAGCGCATGTACACATGGTCTCTGAACCAGAACGAAAGGGAGATGTGCCAGCGATTCCAAAAATCCCGGATGTTCCGCGCAAGGAAAGGCCGGTCGAAATTCTCCGGCATCTGGACACCCATAAAACGCCCGACAGCGATGGCGAACGCGCTGTACCCGGCGAAATCAAAGAATAGGTAAAACGTGTAGGCATACATGTACATCAGCATGGCCGCAGTACTCCGACTGCTGCTCCAGGGATCCATCCAGTATGTTTTAATCACAGCCGCGATGATGAACTTGTAGAGAAAGCCCCGGGCTAGCCGCGCCACTGCGAAATCCAAGTCCGCCAAAAACTCAGCGCGTGTCCTCTGTTTGTCCCAGTCCTGTACAAAGCGCCTGTAACGGTCGATCGGCCCGGAGGAGAAAGCCGGTACGAACAAAAGGAAGGCGAAGTAACGTTTCCAAGACAGGGACTTGATCAAGCCATCCTGAATTGAGAACAACACGTCCAGGGCTCTGAACGTCACATAGGAGATTCCGAGAAAACCAAAAACTGTGCTCGGTGACAAAACGGGAAGCATTTTTGCCGCCAAGAGAGGAGCGAGAGCCATGAGGACCGCTCCGTAAAAAACAGGCTTGGAATGGGGGCGCAAGAGCAACCGGGCTATGCACCCTTGGAACACAGCATAGCCAAGAATCAGATACAACTCCGGCACTTTGAACCCTGGCCGGATCGCGACAGTTCCAGCGGACTGGAGCACCAATAACACCCCAAGGGCCACCATGCTCCAGACCCGGGAGGAATATTCCAGCAACCCCAAAATGAGAAGCGGCAGCAGGATATAAAGCAGCAGCCCGAAATATTCGAAGTCTCCGAAGGGAACCATGCGGGGGAGTGGATGGGGTGCTCGTGGCTGCAGAGGCCTCCAATCAAGACTGAGGCCTGCAGCACACGCAGGTTAAAAAATGGGACGAATGCCGGAGGAAACGGCTCCCTCTAAAACTCCTGATACACAAACGGCGGGGTGGAGAAATCTCCGCGGCCGTACATGAGAATCAGGGCGAGAACGATGGCGAGATAGTAGAGGGCTCGCGCAATCCGTGCCATTCCGGGTTGGTCTGCAAATAGAGTCTCAATGTCCATCACTCGAAATCCTCACTGCGCCTCACCTGGCGAGGCGCTTTTCAACGTCAGCAACAAGAAGAGCCGGAGTCGCCCACGCCTCGCGCTCGAACTCTGCAGGAGAAATCTCCACGCCCAGCTCCCTCCCGAGCGAAACGATCAACTCCACGGTCTTCATTGAGTCGAGAATTTGAAGGTCGTACAGCGCCAGATCTGGCTGCCGAAGAACCTCGTCCGTCTCAGACACCTCCGCAAGGATGGCCAAAATTTTCTCTTTCATGAAAGCCTAGGGTAGCCTGCGGGACTGCTGGGCGACAGCAGAAGTGCTGAGCCGGTCATGATAAAAATCGTCGATCAGCCTGTTGTAATACCACCAGCCCTTGGAACCGATATGGTCGTGCTGGTCGACAAAAAACACAGGGTCGCTCTCGTGATCCTTAAGATAAACCAGCGGCGCGTTGTACTGCTTTGTGAGCGCCTGAAGCCGAGTACCGTATTCCATGCGCGCCACCTCTGAGACGCCCTGCGCCTCGAGGATGTCGGCGTGAAGAGGCATCGAGATCACCAAGGGTTTGGCGCCCGCCTCCTTCAACAGACGAAGGACGAGCTCAAAATCGCTCCACTCCTGAGCTTTCCTCATTTTGGCGACGAATTGATTGTCCCAAGTCCCCTTAGCGCGAGTGACCTTGACCGGGCTCTGCTTCGCCTTCTGGGACAGGGAAGAGGACTGTTGCTCTGCCGTCCTAAACAGGTCGTCCCAGTTCAAAACGTGCCCCCGCTTCGGACGAAAATGAGACGGCGAAGAAACTTCGGGCTCAGCGTTCAGGGCGAAGGCCGCTTCAAAGTTGTCCTGCAAGCGGCCCACCGCCCGGTCCAGAGCCGCATAGGGCTGGACGAGATACAGCATGCCCCGGCTCCATGCGTCCCCCCTCACGACGTGCTGCAAGGTAAACTTTAATATCCAGTCTCCATCGACGATTTTGGGAAACTTCAGCATCTCCACTGCGACGTCCTTCTTGAGGTCGTCACTGTACCGATCGTTCCACAGAAACTCCTTCAACTGGAGTTTGGAAGAGTTGCCCTCAAAATATTTGGCATCAACCGCTTCGGTTTGAAAAAAACCGGGGGAAAGGGAGAGCACCACCTTCTTGCCTGCGAGCTCCTCGCCCGAACCGCCCAATTTTTGAAGCACGGAGAGGGCCGTCGTGCCCGCCTTGCCAACGGGAAAAACGGAGAAACCCGTGGGGGCATTCGCAAAAAAATCGACCCCCTTCATCGGCACGTCGGGGATGAGCTCGGAACTGCCGAAAAGTACGAGAGTATCCGGACGCGAGAGCGCCTCACGAATCAATGCGACACCGTGTAATTTGGCGTCGCAAAACTCCGGGGCAGCGCTGTGCAGAAGCTTCTCCTGCTTGGCCTTAGACCATTGATAACCTCCTGCTACAGCGACTCCTGCAACTGCAAGAGCAGAGGCCATCGCGAAAAGGTTGGGAAGCACGGGGGACGGGCGCGGGGCGCCCGGGAGGCTTTGGGAACCTGTATTCATGTTCTGGGAGGTTGAGATCGAGGCGGGGAAACCAGTCCCTCCAAAGAGGGGCGACCAAGATAGAGGTTAGCACGTTTGATCGTAACGACAACCAAAGAAACACCCCCCAATCCAAAAGCGCAAAATGCACGCAAGCCAACAGGCGCCTATACTCACGGACTTGCCGCGGCTTAAACCCCTACAACCCCAGCATCAGGCGCATCGGATTCTCGATGCAGTCCTTCACACGGATGAGGAAGGTAACCGCCTCCTTGCCATCGACAATGCGGTGGTCGTAGGACAGCGCCAGATACATCATCGGACGCACCACCACCTGCCCCTTCACTGCAACCGGGCGCTCCTGAATCTTGTGCATGCCCAGGATTCCGCTCTGTGGGGGATTGAGAATGGGGGTGGAGAGCAGCGAGCCGTAAATCCCGCCGTTTGATATGGTGAAGACTCCGCCCTGGAGGTCTTGGAACTCAATTTTTCCTTCGCGCGCCTTCAGGGCGTAGCCGGCAAGGTCTTTCTCAAGCTGAGCAAAAGACTTTTGATCGGCATCGCGAACCACAGGAACCATCAAACCCTTCTCCGTACCGACGGCAACGCCGACATCGTAGTAGTGATTCTGGATGAGATCGTCCCCGTCAATACGGGCGTTGATAAGGGGACAAGCCTGCAAGCCGCTCACAACGGCTTTGATGAAGAAACTCATGAAACCGAGTTTCACACCATGTTCCGCTACAAAAGCTTCCTGCATTTCGGCGCGCAGTTTCATCACCGAGCTCATATCGCACTCGTTGAAGGTCGTCAGAATGGCCGCCTGATGCTGGGCAGAAACCAACTGCGCAGCGATCTTGCGGCGGAGCGGAGTCATCTTCTTGCGAGAAAAACGTCCTTCGGCGGCCGGGGAGGAAGGATCACCGTTTCCTTTTAAAACGTCGAGGGAGTGGTTGGCCTCGGCCACCGCGGCAGCCAGTCCTTTCGAAGGCGCCGACGCTGGAGCAGGCGCTGCCACCGGCTCGACTGCAGGAGGCTCCGCCTTGGCCGGGGCTGGCGAGGAAGACTTGGACTTCGCCTTGGGGGCCTCCTCCGTTTGTCCAGAGGGGGCTGCAGCCGGTGCGGCCGCAGCGGAGGCTGCGCCGGTCTCGATTGTCGCGACAATCTGGCCGATGGCAACTTCCTCTCCAGCAGGGACCAGAATGTGCAGAACGCCAGATTCAGCAGCAGTGAGATCCGTCGAAACCTTGTCCGTGTCGATCGTCAGAATCGCATCGCCTTTTGCGACGGACTCCCCGTCAGCTTTGTGCCAGGCGGAGATTAAACCGCTCGTGATAGACTCACCGACCGACGGGATTTTGACTTCGAGGCTCATAAAAACAGGATTCTAAAAAGGAATAGGGAGAAGTGGTTTTCAGCCGGACCGCTGTCAGCCTATGTTGAACGCGGATTCAACCAAAGCGTGCTGCTCAATTTTATGGAGTGCAAGCGCGCCGACGGCGGTACTAGCAGCCGCATCGCGCCCCGCGTAAAGCACAGGCTTGCCGAACAAGTCGGACAGTTGATTGCGGATGTAACTCCACGCGCCCATATTCGCAGGCTCCTCCTGGCACCAGACGAACGTCTTTGCCTTTTTAAATTTCTTAACCACCTCCTGGAGCATTTCCGAGTGCAGCGGATACAACTGTTCCACCCTCACCAACGCAGCATCCTTCAACCCGTTTGCATCCCTGTGTTTGAGCAGGTCGTAGTAGACCTTGCCAGAGCACAAAATGACACGGGAAACCTTGTCGGCCGGACCGGCCAGCGGCCCCGGGAGAATCTCGGAGAAGTTTCCGGAGGTAAAGTCCCCCTCGCCCGAAACGCAGTCGGGAGAGCGAAGCAAGCTCTTCGGCGTCATGATGACTAGAGGCTTCCGGAAAGAGCGCTTCATCTGGCGCCGCAGCACATGGAAATACTGCGCGGGCGTGGTGATGTTGCAGACCTGAATGTTGTCCTCAGCAGAGAGTTGCAAGAACCGCTCCAGACGCCCGGAAGAGTGCTCTGGCCCCTGCCCTTCGTAACCGTGCGGCAGAAGGAGAACAATGCCGCTGGGGCGCTGCCACTTAGATTCGCCGGCGGCAATGAACTGGTCGATGATGATCTGGGCTCCGTTGCAGAAGTCGCCGAACTGCGCTTCCCAGAGGCACAAAAGTTCCGGGAAATGCAGAGTGTAACCGTAGTCAAACCCCAGTACGGCGGCTTCGCTCAGCAGGGAGTTGTAGACGTTGAAACGCCCCTGTTTCTCCGAAACGTGCTGCAAAGGCGCATACCGGGCGCGAGTCTGCTCGTCATAGAACACCGCGTGACGGTGCGAGAAAGTTCCGCGCCGGCAATCCTGTCCAGACAGACGAACGGGAGTTCCTTCTAGCAAGAGCGAGCCGAAAGCCAAGGCCTCGCCCATGGCCCAATCGTAACCCTGGGCGTCCTTCCAGAACTGCTGGCGTTTCTCCAGCACGAACTTCTTGAGTCTGGGAAGCATCTTGAAGCCTTTTGGCAACGAGGTGAGCGCTTTGCAGACCACGTCCAAATCCTTCTTGGAAATCGCCGTGTCTACAGGAGCGTGCGAGAAAGACGGCTGAAAAACAGCATTTGAATGGGAGTACTTGGTGAGCTCCTTGTTCTGCTCGGCAGCCTTCACCTCGGTGAATGCAGCCTCATACCGGGCCTCAAACTCTCGGTCCAAAGCCACCGCCTCAGCCTCGGTCAATGTCCCGTTGTTGAGAAGCTGCTGCCGGTAGATCGTCCCGAGCGTCGCGTGCGCGCTGATTTCACGGTACATGATCGGCTGCGTGAAAATCGGCTCATCGCCCTCGTTATGCCCGTGGCGACGGTAGCAGACGATGTCCATCACCACATCGCTCTTAAACTTCTGGCGGTACTCCAACGCCAGTTCAGAACAAACTCGCACGGACACGGGGTCGTCTCCATTCACATGGAAAACCGGCGCGCCGATCATCTTGGCAACGTCCGTGCAGTACCGGGAAGACCTGGCGTCCGCAGGCAAAGTCGTGAACCCGATCTGGTTGTTTACCACTAAGTGGATGGACCCGCCCGTGCGGTAGCCTTCCAACTGGGACATGTTCAGCGTCTCGGCGACAACTCCCTGTCCGGCAAAGGCTGCGTCACCGTGGATGAGGACAGCCACCACTCGGGAACGCTCCGCGCTGTCTCCGCGGACATGCTGGCGCGCACGCGTCATCCCCTCCACAACGGGATTCACCGCTTCCAAATGACTTGGGTTGGATGCAAGCCGCACAGAGACCTCGTATCCGCCCTCAAGCTGGCGCTTGGTGCGGTAGCCTAGATGATACTTCACGTCGCCGTCCCCTGCCACGGTGTCGGGTATGTAGTTCTCCGAAAACTGCGCAAACATCACCGAGACAGGCTTTTGGAGGAAGTCATTGATAACACTCAAGCGTCCCCTGTGCGCCATGCCCATCACAATCTCCTCCACCTTGCCCTTCGGACAGGTTTCCAAAATTCCGTACAGGGCGACCATCAGCGACTCTCCACCTTCGATGGAAAACCGCTTCTGCCCCACAAACCGGGTGTGCAAAAACTTCTCGAAACTCTCCACCGACAAGATCTGGTGGAGCATCCTCTTTTGCGTCTCAGCAGGAACCGACAACGCGGCGGCCGAGGCCTCGAATTTTTCGCTCAACCAGTTCCGAACCTCGGGATTTTCGATGTGGGAAAATTCCACCCCGATCCGGCGGCAGTAAATGGATTCCAAGGCGTCAACCAAGCCCTTGAGGGAGAGTTTCTCCCCGTTGCGGAAGAGGCTGGAGGAAACCGGGTTGGAGAGTTCGGCTGCGGAGAACCCCAGCGTTTCCAGGTCCAACATCGGGACTTTCGGCGCCTGCGCGTCCAGCGGATTTAAATGGGCCTTCAGGTGTCCAAGGTTGCGGTATGCGAGAACCAGCAGGTCAACCCGAGTCTGCCAGCTTCCATCCGGACCGCCGGAAGAAACAGAGCGCGAGGTGGAAGCGACAGGAACGGTGCCGTTTCTGGAGGAGGCATTTCCCAATTCAAAACCTTCAAAGAAGGCCGCCCAAACGGTGTCCACGGAGGCTGGATCCTTCTTCCAGCGTTCGTAGTTGGCTTCCAAAAGTTCGGTGTTGGGGCGAGGGGGCAGGGTTATTGCCATAAAAAATCAATGAGTTCTGGGAGGGTCGAGGATAGATCAAGTTTTGGGCTCTCGAGAACCTTTTTCTCTGAAGAAACCGTGATTAAGCAATTCTTCGACAGCCGCGACAGCTTCCAGGGACTCCACGCCCAGCATGCAGGCGAAGTCTAAATGGCATTCCCGCTGGAAGCACGGCCCGCAGGGAACCCTGTGGTGCAAAACAATGTGCCCGGGGCCGAGCGGCCCCGTCAGCACAGGATCCGTTGAACCGAAAACAGCCACAACCGGCACGCCAAGCATCGCAGCAAGGTGCATGGTGCCCGTGTCGTTTGTGAGCAGCAAATCACACTGGGAGAGAAGGATCATCAATTCATCCAGCCCCGTGCGTCCGATTTGATTGCTCAGCTTTGCACCAGACTTCAGCCCAGCCAGTGCCGCCTCGATCGCCTCCCCTGCCGGGGCATCCTTCGAGACGCCCACAAGAAACCACTCGACCTCCCGCCCCTGGGAAACCTGATGAATCACTTCCGCATAGCGTTCGGGCAGCCAGCGCTTGGCGGGGCCAAATTCAGCCCCCGGACACACCGCAATTTTGCGCCGCCGCACCTGGCCATCCTGAGAAAGGAGGGAACGGCACGCCAGCCATTCGGAAGGCTCCAACCGGGGTGCTCCAACCGACTCTGCCAGGTTTAGATAGTGATGCACCTGATGCCGGCCTGCGGGGTCTTTTTCTGTCCTCGAAACGGGACTGCACAACTGGCTCAAAAGCTTTCCCCGCCAGCTCCCCCTGTACCCCACCCGCCTGGGAATTCCCGCAAGCCATGCCTCGAGCCCTGTCCGCAGCGAATTCGGGTACACCATGACAGCGTCAAACCGCCCTTTTGCGTAAAGCCCCGCCGTCTGACGAATCCCGGCGCCCGGTGGGATCTCAAGCACCCGATCGACTTCGGGGACTGCCCTCCAAAAACCGGCGAGCTTCTGCTGGCACGCCACGGTAATCTCCAGATCGGGCCGGGTCCGCCGGAGGGCGCGGATACTGGGCACGGTCATCACGGCATCTCCGAGCCAGTTCACAGAGCGCACCAGGAGGCGAAACGGCTGGAGTTTTTGGGGGGCAAATATTCCGCGCTTCCCACCGATCCCCAGAAAATTCGGCTTTGGCGTTTTCCACCTGTTATGCGCCCAGAGCCAGTCGGCTGGATCCATGCGGATCATATGCTCGAGCTCAAGGTTGACCAGCGAGGTAAAAGCCGCCGAATCCCTCGATTCCGGGGTGAGGGGCGGCCGGATTACGAGCCGCCAGCGCCCGCCGGGCAGGGTGTAGAGAGCAATCCCGAGAACCGCGGCGCCCGTTCTTAAAGCCATGGTGGCGACGAGGGGGGAAGTGGAAGCAAGCCTGTTGAAAAAAGGACACCAGAGGCCGCGGTCTCCGGCGTGCTGGTCCGCCAGCACCCCCACAACACCGCCGGCCCGCAGCATCTCCAGCGCGCCGTTGAATCCCTCCTTACGCTCGAAAAGCGCCAGCCCCTCAACCGCCCGTTGCGAACGCACCCATTTGTCTACAAATGGATTAGACAGGCTCTGATACACGCTTCCGCACGGGCGTGCAAAAACCCCGGGGCTCAGCCTGGCAAGCATTTCCCAGTTGCCTATATGCCCCAGAAGGCCGATCACCCCCTTCCCTTCGGCTTGTGCCTTCCGCAGGTGCTCAAGCCCCTCAATATCCACCCATTCCCTCAACCGCTCCGCAGGCTGACGGGACAGGCAAGCCCCCGCGGCAAGATTGCCGGCGAGACGAGCAAAATGCTCCCTTCCAATGGCAGCCTTCCGCTCCGGAGTCAGGTCCCCGCCAAAGGCGATCTCCAGATTGGATCCGACCAGCTTTCTGTACGTCCCACTCAGGTACCAGGCAATGATTCCCAGCCCGCGGGCCAGCCTGATCACCAAGCGCAGGGGAAGGGTTCCTAAAAACGCCCAGACCAGACGCGCCGCAAAGTAAGTCAATAGATGCATGCCCTACCTTTTCTTCCACCGCATGTAGCGCAAGGGATGCTCGTCCAGAAGATTAGGCTCGATTCCCTCCAGTCTTTCAGGGTTGTAGAACATGATTCCCACGTAAAAGTAGAGGGGGGTCACCGGCGCCTCCTGCTCCACTAAAATGCGCTCTGCTTTCTGAAATTTTCCAAACCTCTCTCCGGTATCCGCTGTACGAGCGGCGTCGGCAATCAGCGCGTCATAGCCCGGATGGCTCCATCCGGTGCGATTGTTACCGTCGTTTGTCACGAACATGTTCAGGAACGTGTTCGGGTCGTTGTAATCCGCGACCCAACTCGAGCGGCAAAGGTCGTAGTCCAGGGCGCTTTGTGCCGCCAAGTAGACAGTCCACTCCTGGGGCTTGAGCAGCATTTTCACCCCGAGCTCCTTGCGAAAAGTTTCCTGCAGCTCCACCGCAATGTCCCGGTCGAGGTCAGAATCCCCCTTGTAGAGGTAATGCACCACGGGAAACCCCTTGCCTTCGGGAAAGCCCGCCTCGGCCAGAAGTCGTCCCGCCTCCTTTACATTCCTTGCCAAACCTTTCGGAGGCTCGTACCCATGCCCCGTCCCGGGCGGCACAAAGCTTCCGGCGGGAGTCTCACCTGCCCTAGTGATTTTTTCGACCATCGCCTGCTTGTCGATCACAAGACTGAGGGCACGCCTTACCCTCGCGTCATTGAAAGGCGCACGCTGAGTGTTGAAGCGGATGAAATACGTGCCCAAAAAAGGAGCCGAGTGGAAATCCTTGCGCAAGCGCAACTCCTTCATCAGCGAGGTCGGGGCCAATCCCTTGTCCATCATCAAGTCCGCCGCCCCGGTGGCGTAAAGATTGAACGCCGTCATGGGCTTGGCCGCAGGAAGGACGTCTATGCTGCAAATCTCTATGGAGGCCGCATTCCAGTAACGGAAGTTTTTCACCAACCTGACACGGTCAAACAAACGCCACTCCTGCAGAAGGTAAGGCCCGTTTCCGACAAAATGCTCGGGCTTTGACGCCCAGTCCGAATGCCCCTCGGCAGTCGCCTGATGGACGGGAAGAAAAGTGGCAAACGCGCACAAATCCGGAAAGTAAGGCGTGGGATTGTCCAGATGAACGACCAGAGTCTGGGGGTCGACACACACAATGCCCACCTGAGAAAAATCCTTCAGGGCTCCCGTGTTGAACAACTCCGCGTTGTGAATGGGGTACAGTTGGGATGCGTATTCGGAACCGGTCTCAGGCAGAAGCACCCTACGCCATGCATATAAAAAATCAGAGCTGGTCACAGGATCCCCGTTTGACCACCGCGCCTCGGGCCGGAGGTGGAACGTGTACTGCCTGCCGTCGGAAGAAACCTCCCATGCAGACGCCACGCCCGGACGAGGAATTGAATCGGGACCGAAAATCGTCAACCCTTCAAAGAGGGCATACGCGATTCGACTGCTCGGCTGCGCGGTAATCAAAGCAGGATCCAGAAGCTCTGGCTCGGAACCGTTGATGAAGACCAACTCAGCCCTACCCAAACGCCGTTGACAACCGGTCAAAAGCAGGCACGCAGCCAGTCCCGCAACCAACGCGAGAACGGAGAACTTCGCCGAAAAAAACTTGGGACAACGCCACGTCCAGTACGCGCGGAAATCCCTGAGCCTCACCGCCACCGGCAGAGCAACCCTACCGGGATGCACCCTCAGGCTTTGCCGGAACTGGCGCATTATTCGGCTGAGATGCAGGAGGTGGTGGCGAAAGCTTAACTTCCGCCTCGGAGCGGAGAAGATTGCCCTGCGGTTCGGGCGTCTTCGGAGCTTCGGCAGGTGCCTTCGGAGCTTCGGCAGGTGCCTTCGGAGCTTCGGCAGGTGCCTTCGGAGCTTCGGCAGGTGCCTTCGGAGCTTCGGTGGGCGTCTTCGGAGCTTCGGCGGGTGTCTTCGGCGCTTCGGCGGGTGTCTTCGGCGCTTCGGCGGGTGTCTTCGGCGCTTCGGCGGGTGTCTTCGGCGCTTCGGCGGGTGTCTTCGGCGCTTCG